>NZ_JAYKYV010000001.1:0-687250 GCF_035818535.1 Flagellimonas halotolerans
CTGACCCGGAGCCTGCTTCTGCTACTGAGCAAGTTTAGCGATGAACTTGACCGCCTGGAAGCCCAATACGGGATAGTAATGACCAAAGACCAGTACCGGCGAAGGGCCACGGCCAAAAAGATCTATGGCCAGCAACACGCATACTTTTACAGGGGCATAAAACCCAAGGCCCGCATTGTGAGCCTGGACAAAGACTATATCCGGCCCATTGTACGGGGCAAGGAAACCAAAGCGGTAGAGTTCGGGGCCAAGGTCAACAAGTTCCAGATCGACGGCATTGGTTTTATCGAGCACCTGAGCTTCGAGGCCTTCCATGAGGGCAATCGCTTCCAGGATACGGTATTTAAGGCCCAACGCCTGACCAAGGTCAAGACCCGATTGGCCGGGGCCGATGCCATCTATGCCACCAACAAGAACCGCACCTTCGCTACCCGCTATAACATCCGTACCGACTTCAAGCGCAAGGGAAGGGCCGGCAAACACGAGAAACAGCGCAGGCAACTGGCAAATGCCATCACCAAGGAAAGGGCCAGCCGCCTGGAGGGCAGCTTTGGCAAGGAGAAAGAACACTACCACCTGAAAAAGATCAAGGCCCGTACCAAGGCGACAGAGATCCTCTGCATCTTCTTTGGCATCCATACTGCCAATGCCCTGGAGATCGGCAGGCGCATGGCCAGAGAAGCACTGCAAAAGGCGGCCTAAGGGATGTAAGGCGGCAAGATGCCCCAGGGGATCCTATGCCCCATTGTCAACAAAATCCTTGAAAACGGACGCATCTTCGTTCAAAAGCATCAAGAGCACAACATATAAATGAAAAATGCCACTAAAACCAATATGGTTCAGTGGCATTTAGTTTAATGTTCATGAAAAAGCAGGCTTACTCCTGAATGTCTCTCAAAAATTCTGTTGTCATTCGGTCACATTTGTGGTCTCTTTTATTTGTTTCGTTAATTGACCTTTTATGGGACTTAGATTCCTAAATATAATATTGAAGCTAACGCATGTAATAGATGTGATACTTTTTCAAAAGATTATTCTACAAAAGATTAAAAGGTATTGAAATAGGGCGATTTGTATCAAATAATACCATGGTTAATTTAAAACCAGATTTGCGTGCAAATAAAAAAAGCTTCAAAAGTCAAAAACTCTTGAAGCCTTGTAAAAACTGGTGGAGCTCCCCGGACTATTGTCGAAGCAATTTGTGGAGGAGTTGATGCTTTTGGCGAATCTTTCATACATAGTTTGATAATATGCCTATGAGCGAGAGAATTAGTTATTGATCTATAGGCAACGGATTTTTCCGTTAGAGCAAAACTGAAAACATCATTCCTGCGGTGAGTGTTCAAAAAATAAATAAATGTGTCACTCAATAATTCTATCCTCGAAGATTTCAACGAGGTCAAGTCTGATTTTAGACCAAGCAAAGACCTTTTCTAACCATTTTGTTTTTGCATTCACAATGGAAAGGTAAATCAGTCTTTATATGCATCTATCGCCACTTTTTACTATCTTTCGCATAAAAATACTAAAAAAATGCAGAGCGTTGCTGATTTTGTGGGTAAATGTTTGTCGTATGAACAATACGCATTTTCCTGGGATGAATTAAAAAGTGAAGTCCCTAAAACAGATGTGGCTTTACGGCACGAGATCGTGCGACTTTCCAGAAAGAAAGAGATTATTACGCTCCGTCAAGGATTTTATTTAATTCTACCTCCACGTTACAAGCAGTATGGAAGACTTCCATTAGAACTTTACGCAGAGAGACTCTTTAGTTATATAGGAAAACCCTACTACATCGCATTTTTTTCAGCAGCGGCTTTTCATGGGGCAAGTCACCAACAGGTTCAGCAAAGTTATCTTATGACAAAAATCCCGAACATAAGAGATATAAAAAAGGGGAATAACTATCTGAATATTTCAGCCACGAGTAATTGGCCGGAAAAGAATATTCTAAAAAGAAAGTCAGATGCTGGCTTGTATAGCATTTCATCTCCGGCTTTAACAGCCATTGATTTGATCCACTATCAATCTAAAATGGGTGGTGTGAATAGGATCCTCGCGATTTTGGAGGAGTTAGCTGAATCTATAACTCCCGAGGATATAAAGGATTTACTTCAATGGTACCCGCATATAAGCTCCATCCAAAGATTAGCTTTTCTCTTTCAAGAACTACAAATAGATCAAACCCTTTTGGATCCATTGCAAGATTATTTTCGTGATAAGAAGTTTTTCCCGGTATTGTTAAGCCCCCAAAAAGATGAAAAACCAGGCAGGGCGAAGAATCCCTGGAAAGTAGATATGAATATAGAATTAGATAGTGATTTATGATTTCTAAACCTTACATAGCAAAATGGAAAGACAATGCTCCTTGGACTACCAATGAACAGGTAGAGCAAGACCTGATCATTTGTAGAGCATTGGTAGCTCTTTTCTCTGATGAATACCTTAGTGAAAATCTGGCTTTTCGTGGAGGTACTGCACTGCACAAACTCTATCTGAATCCAGCCCCGCGATACTCAGAAGATATTGATCTGGTCCAGATTAAAGAAGGGCCTATCAAACCTATTTTAAAACGAATAGATGAAGTCATTACCTTCTTTGAAGAAGCAAGAGTAGTCAAGGTCAAGGCAAATAATAACACACTGCTGTACCGCTTCAACTCAGAATATTCACCAGAGATACGTCTAAGATTAAAAATCGAGATTAATTGCCGGGAGCATTTCAATTTGCTGGGATGGAATTCATTTCCATTTTCTGTAAAAAGTGAATGGTTTACAGGCCAATGTGATATTACTACTTACCATCTGGACGAACTCTTAGGAACTAAACTCCGGGCATTATACCAACGCAAGAAAGGAAGAGATCTGTTTGATCTCTACTATGCCGATCAACACGCAAAGCTCGATTATGACAGGATCATTCACTGCTATAATGAGTATATGAAATTCGTGGTGGGCAAGCCCCCCACTCAAAAGGAGTTTCTACTCAACATGGAGCTAAAGAAAAAATCAGTACAATTCTCAGGCGACATGCAGGGGCTTCTAAGTCCTAATTTGGAATACAACCAGAAGGAGGCTTTTGGATGGTTGGAACAATCATTAACAATGAAAATGACTTAAAACATGATTTACGATCAGCAGGAAAAGTTCAAGGAACTAATAAGCTTTATATCAACCCATACCATTGATAGAAGCATCAATCGTGTTGATCAAAAGGCCATTGAAGAAAACCTCAAGTGGAATGCTTCATTGTTCTTTGCAAAGGCTATTCATTTGGCAAAGTCCAGGGAACAGGGATTTACACTGGCAGAATTTGACCAGTTTAGAAAAGATTACGAAGATCGAAATGGTCAAATAGATACTGACTCCCTTTTTCAAAAATATTGGCTGAGAAATGTCCTAGGAAAAATAAAAATCGCAGGAACTGTATCGTCAGCTTGTCACACATTTAGTGGAATATCAAGCTTCAGGAATGAATTAAAGTTTCTGTTAGAAAAATTCCCTGAAGGAATAAAAGGCAAAGAAAAGCTACCTAAAGCAGAATTTGATCAAATTAAAAGTAAGTATGAGAGTGAACATAATTTGATATTAAATGATGAAGGTTTAAATAAACCCTCATGGTTATCAAAATCAGATGATGGCATTACAATCTCTAATATCAATATTTACTTCAAGCCTTACCTCGATCGGTGGAAAGAATTCGAATTCTTATCGGCTTATAAAGAGCAAATATCAAATGATGAAGATAAAGGGCTCAAGATTGCTAAAAGAGATTTAGTACAACTACACGAATCCTTCAAAAAATTCTATACCCAAACACCTTCAATTGCGGATCTGATCAAACAAAATCTTCTTTGTGAAAAGGAAGAATTCTATTATTTAAATTTCTACAATGTTGAGGTCAGTTACTGGTCAATATTGGGTGATCAAATCACCGCCTTTTATTGGCAATTATTAGTCGAGAATGAAAGCTTTTCTGATGACAAGGAAAGAGTGAAGATGCTTCTTCAACAAATACTTTATTGGGGTTGGCCTTCTGATTTTTTATCCTGCTCTCTTGATGAATCAAAAAAGCGATTTTTAGATGCGGCTAGTGACTTGGTAATTAATGAAACCGATTTGGATGGTATAGAATCGGAGTTCAAAAAGGTTAGCATTGATGGAGATATTGGTTCACGTGAAGTTCAATCGCTTTTCCATAGTCGTGAAGAGTTTGATGATTTTTCATTGAACAACTTGGATCACTTTGAGCTACTGGAAAGCCTAGACAATTGGGAGCAAAAAGCTCATACTATCTATTTGCATGGGCAGAGTTCCCGAGATGAACTTTCTTTTTTGATTAAACTCATAGTTGCCCATGACTATGAATTTGAAAGAGAAGAGACAGAAGATCAGAATAATCCCATAATCCATCATTACAAAAGAGTTTTTGTTCTTCTGGAAAAATCAATAACCAAACCAACCCTGCTTTGGGAATTAAAATGTTTCATTATTATGTGCCGGAGGGAATTTATACCCTACCTAGTAGAAGACTCCAAATATACCACTTTGGCATTTCAGTTTATTGATAGAATTGGAGAATATCTATTACATGAGGATAAAGAAACAATTCATAATAAGCTCTGGGTAAAGTCGATGGAATTGGCTCTTTTTTCCATTCGCTCAGTCGGTCAGGAAGATGTTGCCTCTAAACTGATTTTTCAGATATACCGAAAGCTTAATTCAAATAAATATGACATCCCATACAGTCGGCAGCCTTATACAGAAAAATTAAGCCGAAAACAGAAAGAGGAAAAGGAAACGGCAGTTCTCTCATTAATTGAAGATAGTTCCCTACAAAATCATAAAGTACATGGAGGAAGTAGCCAATTTTTACTCCCCAAGCTATTCAACGGGTTGGTAAAGCTTTTTATCAACCTGCCATCCAAGCAACTGTATAATAGTGGAACAGTAAGTTTCCCAATGCTTCAGTGGGATGGATTAACTTGGCTGATGAAATGTTCGACTTACTGGAAATATAAAAGACAGTTTGAGATTACACCTCCAGGTATTAATATGCTTACTAATTCCTTCTTCAAACTATACATTGATCGTGTAGAGGTTACAGAAGTTAAAAAATATAATTTCTTCGAGAAGAAGGAGGAAAAAGGACGGCCGCTTTGGAGTGAGAAAATTGAAAGGTTGGAGTACATAGAATGGATTTATCCGATTTACTTCATTTACAAACAACAGAAGCTGAATAGTTTTCTGGAACCACGTTTTTATTTTGATTCCACTTCGGAATTCTACCATAAGGAGAATCATTTCACCGCAGATAAATTAAGAACACATATTGGGGTATTGCTTCAGGTTCTACGTCAATTGGTATTGCCAAGTATTCCTTATGGTTTTGAAAAAGATAAAATTCAGCAAATTAAATCGAGAGTTGAACAGCAGATTATTGATTATTTAAAAAGGCATATCAAGGATGTACCGGAAGAAGGATGCGTTGATCTGTTTGACTATAATAAGGAATGGGCATTTAAAAACTCCGAAAAAGAAGCATTGCTTCCGCAAGTTGCCAGAGCTCTAAATTGGTTCTCGAAAAAAGAACAGATTATTGAGGCCATTATTGAGACGCAAGATATTGTCAAAATATTGACTATTGCCGAATGGGTAACTTCGGTAGGGGTTAAACAAAAACTCATAGAAAGGATACAGCAATCAGATATTAAAGCTTTTTTAGAGAAGAAACGCTGGACACCGGAAGTTCAACAAGTATTGCTTGATATCAGGCAATATCCAAAATTAGAGAAAGAGATCAATCAGGTGGTTGAGTTTTGGGAAAAGAGGGTGTCAAAAAAGAACCGGGAATATGAAGTTCAGCTCTATCAAACCAAGATGCTGTTGGCTTACTTTCATGATGATGAACAGGAACTGAATAGCATTAAAGAACCGGCTTCACCTATTCATGTGGTACGTGAGCTATCTTATCGTGACCACAAGCAGTTTTACAGGGCACTCATTAGACTGGAAAAGAATCCGGAATCCTCGTACACCATATTCAAGGAGTTGAGTTCGCAATACCTTCAATATCCTGTTTTTGCACTAAATCAAATGGCAGCTAAAATTAGCATAGCTAAAGCCAGTGATGATCTAAAAATCTATAAAGAAGCCCTGGAAGAGTGGAAAGCTTATTCCTCCCAGCAAAAAGATTTGGACGAAGAGGCTTTGGGATCAACATTCCTCGCCAATAAGTTGTACATACTACTCAAACTTGGCGAATTAGATGAACTGGATAGGGTTTTTAATGATCTTGAAAAGCCTTATAAAATGTTGCCTGATATCCTTGAAGTCAAGATTGAAAGTCTTATAGAGAGAAAAAGGATTGAAGAAGCATCTATGCTTCTGGAGGAAGCTGAGAATTATCACCAGTTTTCTGGAGGTGAGGGAACGGAATTCATTAAAGCCCTAAAAGTCAAAGTTGGAGGCATTGACGATGTTCTACTACTCAGTGCATACTATACAAGGGTTTTCAATAGCTCACCAGAGAAACTAATAGAAATATTCCCACCGAATTTGAATGGTCAAAGACAATTGCAGAGCTTTTTGGTGACCGAATTTGGTAGTGCCGCAATAAACATGTTGGATAAGGTGGTTTCTATTTCAGATATTAAAGATGAAGATAAGTACAATGATGTAATTGAGATATTGCTGAACTCTAAAATAAATCCATGGGGGTGGTTCGTTACCGACCAATCAAGAGGTGGCCACTCTGATTCAGAAAACAAATCCAAAAAGAAACAGCCTGGAGAAAGAGATTTTAAAATCTTTGATGGGAAAGGTACTTTCGGGATTTGTGAAGCCTTTATCTATAGAACTCCTGCACCCGCTAAGAAGCATTTGAAAAAGATATTTGATTACCACCCTAAAAGAGAGAATCTCATAATATTGATTTATGATTTAAATGAGCCAACAAAAGCAGCTAAAAATTGGAATAATTATCTAAAATCAATCTTACTGAAAACTGATTTTCCAAAAGGATATGAGCTTATCAATTGTGAAGATGTCTCAAGTGATTTTGGGCATGGTAAAAAGTCAGCAGTTAGAATAGCTAGATCTAAACATGAGGATGAGCTGAACCTATATCACATATTTGTCAATATTAACTACAAGGTCAATGCTTGACTCCCTCACATCCATATTGAAAGTTCGGTCACTGGTGGATTCCGCAGTAACATTGAAACTTCTAAGGGCAAGGAACTTACCCTTGATCATTACATTCTTGTATCGTGAATACAAAGTAAATGAACAAATCTCTGTGCCTTATCAATTTTTAGTTCAGAGACTAGCCGACTTTCTGGAAGAAATTGAATATCAGGATGAAGATGATGAAATCAAGTCTGATCGTTTGGTTTTGGCTTTTGACGAGAAAGCTAAGCTGTACATAGATCGTTGGATTGACACTCATTACCTGCGGAATGTAATTGACGATGCTCAAAAAGAGCCTTTGGTCTTTCTGTCCAAACATGTAGAAAAAGCTTTTCAAGTTTTTGAGCTTCTGAAAGACCGTGAATTTGTTGGAACAGAATCTAAGTTCAAGGATATTTTCACCAAGCTTCGGGACATTATCGAAAATGCCAATCCTGATAAAGAAAAGAGGTTGGCTGAACTGGAAAAGAGAAAACAGGCCATTGATGAAGAAATACGAAAGATCAAAATTGATGGTTATGTATCTACTTATCAAGATTACCAGGTTAAGTCACGCTATGAAGAAGTAAATCGATTAGCCAATGAGCTGATTGGAGACTTTAAAGAAGTTGAGGACAATTTTAAGGAAATTACCCGCAGGATTTATGAACGTCAGCAACAGGCAGATCTATCCAAAGGAAAACTGCTGGCAGAAACGTTTGATGCACTTTACGAATTGCGAAGTACTGATCAAGGAAAAAGCTTCTATGCTTTCTGGCAATTTATGCTGGATGATATCAGCCAATCTGATTTTCAAAAACTGACCAAAGAAGTTTACGATGTGCTGGAGGACCGGGGAATTAAAGTTTCATCTCGATCACTGCGAAAATTAAAGACGATGCTTCATCTGGCTGCCAGAAAAGTCCTGGACAAAAATGGCGTCTTAGCTGATAAATTGAGCAGAGAGATAGTCGCCAAAGACCAACTGGAATCCAGAAAGGCAAGAGAACTTATTGCAAGTATTCGGCAATTGGCTATTCAACAAATTGACCGTCCACCTACACAAGAACATTACCTTGAAATTCAGGGAAATCCTGATATTAATCTCCCACTAGAAAGAAAACTCGGGGAAAAACCAGAGACAGATTCATATACAACCAAAGCGGAACTGGCCAATATCTCTATTCAGGACCTGGAAGACCTTTCAAAAATTTACAATGCTGATTTGATAGATAAACAACAGTTAGTAGCCAATATTAACGACTTACTACAATCCAAAACTCAAATTTCCCTTCAGGAAGTGGTTAATGCCAAAGGACTGAATAAGGGATTAGCAGAATTGTTAGCCTATGTCACTTTGGTGAATACAAGTACTAAGTTTTTTATCAATGAGGATGTGAGGGAAACTATCCTTTTTAGTCAGAAGAATGGGAAATACCTTGATTTACCACAAATCATTTTCACCAAATAAGCGATATGGAATACCAAAACGATAAGATAGCCCCTTACGCCCGATCAGCAGTCAAGTTGCTGCAGGGTCCTGTTTTTGAGGACCAACCAGATGTTTGGAATGAAATCATTCAATATCAGGTAGAACTAATTCAATACTTTGAGAAGATCTCACTTGAATTAATCATAGATAAAAGAGATGGATATGCTTACCTCAAGCAAATTGAACTGGATGAATCCGGCAGTACGATTGGACTGGTTCGTAGGATGCCATTAACCTATGACCTTACATTAGTATGCGTCTTACTGAGAGAATGGTTGTTAGAGTTTGAATCGAATGATCTTGAAACTACGAATCTATATATCACACCAAAACAGTTTCGGGATCGCATGGAAATGTTTTTTAAAGAGAAAGCAAATGAGCTAAAATTTATCAGAGACCTCAATCGTCACCTTGATCAATGTGTGGAAATGGGCTTTTTAAAATTGGTCCATAAAGATGCTGCTAAGTCGGATGAAAATCGCTACGAAGTAAAACGTATCATCAAAGCACGGGTCACAACAGAAGAGTTGTCAAGATTCAAGAAACAATTAGAAGATGAACAACCTAAGTCTATTTAGTACCAAACCCAGCGAATCGGGCTTCCGCTTGTATGCTTACGAAGTACTGAATTGGGGAACCTTTGACCAAAATATATGGTCGATCCACCCGGAGGGTGAGACCTCTTTATTGACTGGTGCCAATGCTTCCGGGAAAACGACACTTGTGGATGGGTTACTTACTTTACTTGTTCCCGAAAAGAGGATGCGTTTTTATAACCAGACAGCCGGGTCTAAAGGTGAACGCACAGAAGATAGTTATGTCGTAGGAGAATATGGAGAAACGGAAAATTCGGATACCAATACAAAAGAGGTCAAAAAACTAAGAGAGAATAAATCAAAAGCACAATCGATATTATTGGCCGTATTTCAAAACGAATCACAGTTTGTCACATTGGCACAAACACGCTGGTTCTCGGGATCGGAACTCAAAAGGAACTTTATTGTAGCTCATAAAAAACTCTCTATCCGTGACGACTTTATGCCATTTGATAATACAGGTGAGTGGAAAAAACGGCTCAAAAAAAGGTATCCAAAACAAGGAAACCGGGAACTTATACAGTTTACCTATAGTCCGGGAGAGTATGGCCGTCTCATGCGGAAATTATTTGGCATGCGTTCAGAGAAAGGACATACTTTATTTAGCCAGACCATAGGATTAAAGGTACTTGGCAATTTGGATGAATTTGTACGTCTTCAGATGCTGGAAGAGCGAGATGCTGAAACCGAATTTCAGAAGATAAAAACCTACTTTAAGACTCTCAATGATGCTCACCGTGCTATCGAAAAAGCTCATAAACAGATAGAATTACTGTTTCCTATAAGGGATAAGGCACAAAACCTTTCGGTTCTAAAAGCAGATCTGATCTATCAGGAAAGTTTCCAGCAGACTGCACCACTTTGGTTTGCAGAAAAACAGAAAGAACTGATTTCGGACTATAATGAAGAACAAAATGCAAGGCTGGAATCCTTATCGCAAAACATTGCTGAATACTCCAGTGAAATTGACGAATTATCCAACCGGGAACGAGATCTCGATATCCAAATTAAAAGTGACAAAGTTGGTTCACAAATCAGTACACTGGAAAGAAGAAATAAAGAACTGGACGAATCCAGGCAAGAGCGTGAGGATGAACTCAAAACCTATAATCAATTGGCTGAGAGCCTTGAATTCCAGCCCAACCCGCAATCCAAAGAGCTTTTTGATGAACAACGAAAGGCAGCGGTAGAAAAAAAGAAGAAAACCAGGGAAGTGCTGGAACAGAATGAAAATGAACTGGATCAACTAAAAATCGATAAATACAATTTAGACAAAGAGTTCAATGCTCTTTCAGATCAACTCAGCGTTCTTCGTTCTCAAAAAAATAATATCACGGGGCATCCAGCTCGTATTCGAAACGAAATTCTTGATGCAGTTGGTGCTACAGAAAAAGAAATCCCCTTTATTGGCGAACTGGTTAAAGTTGGGGAAGATGCCCGTGAATGGGAGCCTGCTATTGAACGTTTACTTCATAATTTCGCCCTCAGACTGATCGTGCCGGAAGAATATTACCAGGAAGTAAACCGGTATGTCAAGGAAAATGATCTAAGAGGGAGGATTATCTATCATCGGTTCAATAAGAAAGAAGTTGCTCCGCAGATATTTCAGCAGCAAGATGAGAATGAACTTATTCACAAGTTAGCCTTTAAACCTTCGGCCTATTCTGAATGGATCAAAAACGAGATCAGTACTAAATTCAATTATTTGTGTGTAGAGGATTTGGAAACATTTCGATTAGCAAACAAAGCTGTTACCAAAGAAGGACTTGTTAAGAATGCAAACCGACATGAAAAGGATGACCGGCCTGAAATTAAAAATCGCCAAAAATATGTACTGGGCTGGGATAACAAAGAGAAAATAGCAGTATTGAAAGAAGAAGCTCATCAACTTGATCAGAAAATTAAGGAGTTAGATAATAGGCTTAAATACTTAAAAAATCATCAATACAGGATTCGAAACGAAGAACAAGACCTGGCTCAATTCATTGCCTTTAAATCACATAAAAAAATTGATTGGTGGTCTATAGCAGCTCAAATACAGGAAAATAAACAAAGAATTGAGGAGCTTGAAAAAACCAATGACAGAGTTAATACGCTCAAAAAGCAGCGTGAGGAGATTCTTCAACAAATCAAATCTAAACAGGAAAAGGAAAGGCTTCTTGAAAAGGAAATCAATATTATTGAATCAAATCTGAATATACAGAGACAAAAGCTAAGAGAGGCTGAAGATGTCATTAATAGGTATTCTTTTCACGATTCTAACGAAAAATTGAAAGCATTTGAAGAGCATTATATGTATGACTATGAATACGATATTGATTCCATAGAAAAGATTCAAAGCAAAGTTCAAGGAGAAATCAATTCAGCTATTGAGCGGTTTAGGGATAACATTCGCAAGGAAGAAAGTGCAGCGGAAAGCCTTATGCGGGTTTTCAAAAATCCGGATAAAGAAATTGCAGAGAAATTCATGGATTGGAACTCTGATACGCATCGTTTAAGTGAAAGTGCAGAATTTATAGATGAATATGTAGCACTGCTTGATAGAATCGAAAAGGAGGAATTGGCAGAGTATAAGCAACAATTTAAAAACTACCTCAATGAAGAAATGATAACAAAAATGTCTGATTTTCAGACTTGGTTAGAGCGGCAGGAAGAAGATATTGAGGAAAATATCGATACACTAAACCAGTCCCTTGAAAAAATTAACTTTAAAAGTAATCCACCCACATTTGTCAAGCTTCATGTAGAAAATGACTATGCTCCAAAGGTGAAAGATTTCAGGTTTCGACTCAATGAATGGAAACCTAACCTGGTTGAGTTTGAAAGAACAAAGGATGATCGTATTCTGGAAGAAAGTTTTAACAAGATCAAAGCACTTCTAGATGATTTGACCGATGATGAAAATCAAAGGAAAGAGGTCTTGGATGTAAGGAATTGGCTAAAATTCAAAGCAGTAGAACACCATCGGGAGGATCCGTCAAAAATCTTCCGCAGTTATACGGGTACAGCAAAACTCTCAGGTGGCGAAGGTGCACAATTGACCTATACAATTTTGGGTTCCGCCATAGCTTATCAATTTGGGATACACAGCGAAGGACTCAACACCAATTCCTTCCGGTTTATTTGTGTGGACGAAGCTTTTAGTAAGCAAGATGATGAAAAAGCACGGTTCCTAATGGAACTGTGTAAGCAACTACATCTGCAAGTAATGGTGGTGTCTCCTGCTAAAGCAGAAGAGGTAGCTATTGTTGAGCCCTACATTGCCCGAGTGCATTTTGTCCAAAGAAAGGATAATCGTCATTCAGTCGTTTATGATATGCCTATTAAGCAATTGCAAGAACACAGGGAAGAGTATTTACAATCCGCAGGATAGGTCCATGATAACAGCAGCTGAAATACAGAAAAAGTCTGAAAGAAAATATGAAGAAGTCCTTCGTGATTCTTTGAATGGAGAGAGCTGTTTTCCTCTGGAGATAAGGTCCAATAAGGTGCTTTCTAAAGATTTCATTCAAATGAGCCGGGAAATTGCTGAAGTGCTAGGTGGGTCAAAGGATAGAAAGGGTTTTGGCTACTCGGTAGTTTCAGAAACGATTAAAACCCGACAGCATGGAATTCAAGATATCCCAAAGTCAATCGTGTATGAAACATTAGACGATTATTTAAAATTTATCAAAAAGGAAAAAGAGTTTCATGTGATGATGGAAAATTACACTTTCATCAAGTCTGAACTCCCCCAACTTGAACCATGGTTGAAAGAAAACCCCAAAGCAATCATCAATAATGTCAATGTGTGGGCTGGTCTGGTCAAAGTTTGTCAATGGTTTCTTCTTAATTTCGAACCAGATAAGTACTATATCAGAGAATTGCCCATTGCCGTTCACACAAAGTTTATTGAAGAAAATAAAGGAGTCTTAAGAGTTTTACTGGATGAGTTGGTTCCGAATCTGGTGAATATCTCTGAAAACCACTTTGAAAGGCGATTTTGTCTGAAATATGATCAACCTCTTGTTAGATTACGATCTCTGGATAAGGCTTGTTGGATTGAGGGTGGCTATGATGATATAACCGTCCCTATAGAACAGTTTATGTTAACAGAGCTAAAATGTTTACGGGTATTCATTATTGAAAACAAAATGAACTTTCTATCCTTTCCTGAAGTACCTCACTCATTAGCCATTTGGGGAAAAGGCTTTGCTATTGAATCTCTGAAAAATATTCAATGGTTAAAGAACAAACAGATTTTCTATTGGAGCGATTTGGATGTCCAAGGTTTTCAAATGCTATCTCAGCTAAGATCATATTTTCCACAGACCAAATCCTTTTTGATGGATATAAAAGTTTTGGAAATGTATAAAGAGTTTATTGTTTCAGGTACAGTATCCAAAGGTAACTCTCTCTCTCATCTTTCAAATGAGGAATTAGAGGTGTTTGAACATTTGTTTAATAATAACTTCAGGCTAGAGCAAGAGCGGATTCATCAAAGTTTAATAATAGAAAGGTTGAGTCTGATTTTCAAATAGATTTACTTTTGAGCCTCTATTACAAGCTCGTTTCGTTATCCTCTTCCCAGTTTTTCCATTTTCGATGCTGTACGACAATAGTCGCCTACTGCACATCTCATTCCTTTTGCCACTAACCAACCAATGTTATTGAATGAACCGGAAGAATCAGACCTGTACTTTAAAATGATCTGGGAGGGCGAGCGAAAGAAGGGGAGGGACGTTTCACCGGAAGTGGTTCGATGTGTTCCTGTCTTCTTGCGAAAACTCTCCAAATTGTTGATTTTCAGGGAGTAAAAACCTTTTTAGATGCTTAGAATTCTGTTCACCAGTACCATAGGGCGGTTCGATTCCAGATTGCTAACCTTCCGATTTTATCGAACCTAAAACAGGCTTTGAGTCAGTTTTAGGTGTTCAAGCAACTGACATTTAGATTCTTAACGATAAAATGATAGAGAAATCCACCTTTTGAACATATTAAGTTGACCAGTTTCGATCATAGAGTCAAAAATGAATCTTAAGTATTGAAATACAGGAGTTTACCTCAAAAAGAAAGCCGTCAGGCGAAAAATGTTCTCGCGTGACGGCTGAGTGGAGAATACCGGATTCGAACCGGTGACCTCTTGCCTGCCAGGCAAGCGCTCTAGCCAACTGAGCTAATCCCCCAAAGAGAGCGCAAAGGAAATACTTTTTTCCGAAAGTATCAAAAATTGCGCCGTTTCCTTAATCTTTTTTAACGCTGAGAACCAGTACAGGTATCTTTGCAAAGAACTCCGACTTAGGTATGGTGTTCTTTTCCCATAGTTTTTTAAAGAATCCACGCTTTCTTCTAAACACACATAACATGTCGGGGTGCTCCTTCTGGAAATACTCCGTCACCCCCAAATAGGTGGTTCCATTTTCGGTAATCGTCAATTGGGTGCTCAAGTCCATCAAAGCTGTGTTCACTTTAAGGTCATCCTCGGTATACCCAGGTCTTTTCACCAACAACAGGCTTACTTCAGACCTAAATTTATTCTTGATCATCACCAATGGGGCCAGAATACTGCTTCTCTTTAAAATACCGGACCCAAAAGCAGTCAGTATTTTTTTCATTGGTTTAAAAATTGTCCCTTTAGGCACAATTAGCGTGGGTATTTCTATCTGCTTAATGATTCTTCCAGAGGTATTTCCCAAATAAAGTTCTTCTTGGATATCATTACTTTTTGGGGCAATAATGATCAAATCAATCCCCAACTCTTTGTTGATGCTCTTTAAACCATCAATAATATCACCATTATAAGTGGCCATTTTTACCTCTACACCTTTGGTGTCCACCTGGTCTATCACTTCTTTTAAATGTTCTTTGCTGCTCTTGGCAACCTTTTCTTCCACATTGGCCAAGCTGCCCACTGCGGTAGTTACGGAGAACACATCCATTACATAAACTTTGGCCCCAAATTCCGAGGCAAAATCAACGGCATATTGCAATGTTTGAAAAGAATCTGGTGAAGTCCCAATGGGTACAAGTATGTTGTTCATGGTTTGGTGATTACGATTAAACCTTAAATTTACAATTAAATTGAAACGAATCAATGATAAGACACGCAAAGATATCCGAAATACCCGATATCTTGACCATAACCCGGGCCTGTGCCCAAAAAATGCAGGAGAACGGCATCTTCCAGTGGAACGAGCATTATCCTTCCAAAGAAGCTTTTATAAAAGACATTGAGCGCCAAGAACTTTTTGTGGCTGAAGAAAATAGCACTGTTCAAGGTACCATCGTCATTTCCACATTAATGGACGAAGAATACATGCCCATCCAATGGTTGACCCCGAACGGAAACAGCACTTACATTCATCGGCTTTCAGTACATCCAAACCTTCAGGGCAAGGGACTGGCCCAAAAAATGATGGATTTTGCCGAAGCATTTACCAGAGAAAACGGTTTTGTCTCAGTTCGCTTGGACACCTTTTCACAGAACAAAAGAAACCAACGCTTTTACGAACAACGTGGCTACCAAAAACTCGGGGATATTTTCTTTCCCAAACAAAGCGAGCATCCTTTTCATTGTTATGAATTAGTGCTGTAACTTGCGGCCGATTTGAGCACACAGGTAAATTTTAAGAGCATTAACCAATTGGCAATCCCAGCAACTATTTCTGGGATTGCAGAGCCCATCCTCTCCATTACGGATACGGCCATAGTGGGCAACATTCCCGTGGACGGACTGGAATCTTTAGCGGCGGCAGGCATCGTGGGATCGTTTTTGTCCATGCTCATTTGGGTGCTGGGCCAGACGCGTAGCTCCATTTCTGCCATTATTTCCCAGTATCTGGGAGCTGGAAGACTGGACGAGGTAAAAAATATGCCTGCACAGGCCATTTTCCTGAACATTCTTCTGAGCATTGTAGTGCTGCTCACCACCATCTTTGTAATCAAAGAAATTTTTACGCTCTTCAATGCATCTGGTAAAATTTTGGAATATTGTGTTTCCTACTATTCCATTCGGGTTTGGGGGTTTCCACTAACCCTTTTCACATTTGCCGTTTTTGGTATCTTTCGTGGATTGCAAAATACCTTCTACCCCATGGTAATCGCCATGCTGGGGGCCGGGCTCAACATTCTTTTGGACTTTATTCTGGTCTATGGAATTGATGGATTCATTCCAGCACTTTATTTGGAAGGTGCCGCATGGGCCAGTTTGATTGCCCAAGCCATCATGGCCATCTTGGCTCTTATTTTATTGGTTAAAAAGACGGACATCAGTATGAAATTGACCCTTCCGCTGAACAAGGAAATCAAACGGTTGATTTTTATGAGCCTTAACCTTTTTGTAAGGACCTTGGCACTCAATGCCGCGCTGATGCTGGCCGTTCGCGAAGCCACTACCTTGGGCGACCGCTTTATCGGGGCACACACCATTGCCGTAAACCTTTGGTTGTTTGCCGCATTTTTTATTGATGGCTACGCCGCAGCGGGCAATAGTATGGGCGGAAAACTCTTGGGCGCCGCCGATTACGATGGCTTATGGAAATTGGCCAAGACCATATTTAAATACGGGATGGCCGTAAGCCTTGCTCTCATGTGTTTTGGGTTTATTTTTTATCGGCCCATCGGCCACCTTTTTTCGAATGAGGAAATTGTGCTCAACACTTTTTACAGCATTTTTTATATTGTGATTCTTGGGCTGCCCATGAACACCTTGGCTTTCATTTTTGATGGGATTTTTAAAGGGATGGGGGAAATGAAATATCTTAGAAATGTACTCTTGGCTGCTACCTTTTTAGGATTTATCCCATGTCTGTATTTGGGCATGTATTTGGGGCTCGGTTTTTATGCCATTTGGATAGCCTTTGTAGTTTGGATGATGATTCGCGGATTCTCTCTGGTCTGGAAATTTAGGAGAAAGTTCCGACCCTTGGTGCAAAACCCTTAATTTAGTGCTCAAAGACATCTGATAATCAATTTTAATGACAACAGATAGAACCAACGGAAGTTTATACACTAAAATAGAAAACAGGATTGCCACGGTCGAATTTGGTCACCCTGCCAGTAATTCCTTTGTTTCCGAGCTTTTGGCCCGACTAGCAAAGGAGTTTGACAAGTTAGGGGAAAACGACGAGGTTTCCGTCATTGTTTTAAAATCCGAAGGGGAAAGAGCCTTTTGTGCCGGCGCCTCTTTTGATGAATTGGTGGCCGTTTCCAATTTGGAAGAAGGCAAAGAGTTTTTCAGCGGGTTCGCCAATGTCATCAACGCCATGCGCAAATGTCCCAAACCGATTATCGGTCGGGTTCAGGGCAAAACCGTAGGTGGCGGGGTCGGATTGGCCTCGGCCTGTGATTATGTACACGCAACGGTCGAAGCTGCCATTAAACTCTCCGAAATTTCCATAGGAATTGGGCCCTTTGTGATTGCGCCCGCTGTAGAACGCAAAATGGGAAAAGCCGCTCTGGCGGAGCTCACATTGTATCCCTCGGAGTGGAAAAACGCCTACTGGGCCAAAGAACAGGGGCTCTACTCCAAAGTATACGATTCCATTTCCGAAATGGACAAAGAACTGGACATACACCTCCAAAAATTGGCAACCTACAACCCAGAGGCACTTGCCGAAATGAAAAAAGTACTTTGGGAAGGAACGGAGCATTGGGACCAACTATTGTTGGAACGAGCAGAAGCTTCCGGAAGGTTGGCGCTTTCGCCAAATACCAAAAAAGCATTGGAAAAATTTAAAAAATAAATTTAGTTATGAAAGATTTGGTTTTCCCCATATTGGCCCTTTTCGTAATTGTGGTCTATGTGGTCAACAGAATACGAAGCAACAGACGCTATAAAAAATAATATATATAATATATATTTTATACATTTGTTAATGTAGAGTTTGAAAGACCACGTTTTATGGAACATCATGTAAAAAAGCTTATTGAAGTCGATAAATCCCTTGTGGTAAAATTAAAAGTGCTTTCCGCTTTTGAAAATATGAGCGTCAAGGCCTTGATGGAAAAAGCTGTGGTTGAATATGTTAAGAACAAAGAACTAGAACGTTTCGAAAAGCTTTCAGAAGAGGAAAAAGAAGATCTTGGGCTTTTACTTTTGATGCAACAAGCAGACAAAGAAGACTTTGTTAGCGAAGACGATGTCTTTAAAATTCTGGATGAATGAATATCAAGTATCATAAATCACTTGAAAAAGATTTAAGAAAGATTAATGATAAAAAGATAAAACAAAAGTTAAAGCTTATCATTCTCGAAATGAAAGAGACCGAGGTTTTGGATGAACTTAAGTCTGTAAAGAAATTAGCAGGGCATCCCAACGCTTTCAGAATGAGGATAGGTTTATACCGCCTAGGTTTTTATTACGAAAACAATACCTTAATATTGTCTCGTTTTGTAAAACGAAATGACATTTATAAACTTTTTCCTTAGACCCATTGGACAATATATCACTTCCCAAAGGCAAAAAAGTCTATTTCGCGAGCGACAACCACCTTGGTGCCCCCACCCGAAAGGATAGTCTGCCCCGTGAGAAAAAATTTGTGGCCTGGCTCGATTCCATAAAGAAAGATGCCGCTGCTATTTTTTTGATGGGCGACCTTTTCGACTTTTGGTTCGAGTACAAAACCGTAGTCCCAAAAGGCTTTACGCGCACCCTGGGCAAGTTGGCGGAACTCTCCGATATGGGCATCCACATCAACTACTTTGTGGGCAACCATGATCTTTGGATGAACGGTTATTTTGAAGAAGAACTCAACATCCCAGTTTATCATAAACCTCAGCAGTTCCTGATCAACGATACCTCTTTTTTTATTGGCCATGGTGATGGATTGGGTCCGCACGACAAAGGTTTTAAACGGATGAAAAAGGTTTTTACCAACCCCGTTGCCCAATGGTTTTTTAAATGGTTGCATCCTGATTTGGGGGTTCGTTTGGGGCAACATCTGTCCGTGAACAACAAAATGATTTCCGGCGAGGCCGATGCCAAATTCTTGGGAGAGGACAAGGAATGGCTCATTTTATACGCCAAACGCAAGCTGGAGGAGCAGCATTACGACCATTTCATTTTTGGTCACCGTCATCTGCCGATGGAAGTCAAACTCAATGAAAAATCCACCTATACCAATCTCGGAGACTGGATTTCCTATTTTACCTATGCTGTTTTTGATGGGGAAAAATTGACCTTGGAGAAACTGGACGACTAATCTTCCTTCTCGTGCTCATCAATATCTTTTTGGAGGTCCAATCGCCTAAAGGTTGGTGAAACAATGGCTGTTGTTCCTGCCGTTAAAAGTGTCATACATCCTCCAAACACTACCGCAGTGACCGTTCCCAATAGTTTAGCGGCCACTCCGCTTTCAAAAGCTCCCAACTCGTTAGATGAACCTACAAACATTGAGTTTACCGAAGCTACCCTACCCCGCATGTTGTCAGGAGTTTTTAACTGTAGTATCGTCTGGCGTATGATCATGGAAACACCATCTACGGCACCACTTAGGAACAGAGCGATTACGGATAACCAAAATAGTTCCGACAGTCCAAACACGATAATACAGACTCCAAAGGCGAAAACCGCCATCAATAATTTTTTGCCCGCATTTTTGTGCAATGGAAATCGGGTAGAACCCAACATGGTAATGGAAGCTCCCACAGCAGGTGCTGCCCGTAAAATTCCAAATCCTTGGGAGCCTACATGCAAAATATCTTGGGCATAAACGGGCAAAAGTGCTACGGCACCTCCAAAAAGCACCGCAATCATATCCAAAGTAAGCGCTCCAAATATCGCCTTGTTTCCAAAAACAAATTTGAGTCCATCCCGTAAACTTTGAAAAACGGGTTCTCCAAGTTTCGGGTTCATAATGGGTTTTCTAGGAATCTGGAAAAGAAAAATCAATGCCATCAAAGAGAAACCAAAAATAACGCACATGCTCCAGTGCACTCCTATCCAACTAATGGAAAATCCTGCCAAAGCCGGACCTAAAACAGATGCCAATTGCCATGTGGAACTGCTCCACGTAGCTGCATTGGGGTATATTTTTTTTGGAACGATCAATGCAATCAGGGAAAAAATGGTCGGTCCCAAAAAAGACCGTACAAAGCCTCCCAAAAACACCAAAGCATAAATGGAATACAGGATTGTTTTGGATTCCCAAGCATCTTCAAGTCCAGGCCAACTCAACAAAAACAGTCCAAGACTTATCACCGAAAATCCCGCGATACAGGTAATCAAAAGGTTTCGCTTTTCTTTTTGATCCACAATGTGTCCGGCAAAGAGTGCCATGCTCACCGCTGGTATTACCTCCATCAACCCAATAATTCCCAAGGACAATGGGTCTTTGGTCAAAGAATACACCTGCCATTCAATCACAATAAATTGCATGGACCACGCAAATACCATGGCAAAACGCACAATCAAAAATATATTGAATTCCTTAAAGCGGAGGGCAGCGTAGGGATCCATAAATAGCTAGCGAATATCTCTTAGTTTAAGTTGAGGGCTCACCGTTCCTTTCCATTCATTTTCATCCAACGAAAATACGGCATCAAAAGATTGTACGCCCTTAACTTTGTCTATTTTATTGCCCAAATTAAATCCAATGCCACCAATTGGATTGGAACCGGACTGATATACACTGCATTTTAAATGTTTCCCCCCTTCACCTACACAGCGGGCATACCCTGTGTCCTTTAGTCCTTCTGCCATAAAAATTGGCATCATGTTTCCGGGGCCAAAAGGGGCAAATTGTTTTAAGATGCGCATTAATTTTGGCGTAATTTGATGCATTCCAATTTTGGCATCCACTGAAATTTCAGGTTGTAGAAGTTGTGGGTCGATAGTTTCCGACACCACTTTTTCAAACTGTGCTTTAAACGCTTCATACTGTTCTTCCAAGAGCGTCAAACCTGCTGCGTACATGTGCCCTCCGAACTGTTCCAGACAATCGGAACAGCCTTCGAGTGCATTATAAATATCAAAACCTTTTATGGAACGGGCCGAAGCCGTTAATTTGTCCCCACTTTTGGTAAAGACCAGCGTGGGCCTGTAATAGGTTTCGGTAAGGCGTGAAGCCACAATGCCTATTACCCCTTTATGCCAATTTTCATTATAAACCACAGAGGTAAATTTATCCTCTTCCTGGTTTTGTTGAATTTGAATTAGGGCTTCTTGTGTAATCTCTTGGTCCAAACTTCGTCGCTCGGTATTAAACAGTTCTATCTCGGAAGCAAACTGCTTTGCTTGGGCAAAGTTGGTCTCGGTAAGTAAAGTAACGGCATGCTGACCGTGCTTCATACGTCCGGCAGCATTGATTCGTGGCGCAATGATGAAGACCACATCGGTAATGGTGAGTTCCCTTTTTTTGGTCTGATCGATCAGCGCTTTTATACCTGTTCTTGGGTTTTCGTTGATCACGAGCAATCCATAATAAGCCAGCACACGATTTTCTCCCGTAATGGGCACAATATCGGCAGCAATGGCAGTGGCTACCAAATCCAGATAAAGTAAAAGATCATCAATAGTTTTGCCTTGTTTAGATCCCAAAGCCTGAATCAATTTCAAACCGACCCCGCATCCACAGAGTTCTTTGTATGGATATGCACAATCATCTTGCTTTGGATCCAAAATCGCCACGGCATCGGGCAATATCCCTCCCGGTCTGTGGTGATCGCACACAATCACATCTATTCCTTTCTCCTTGGCATATTTTATCTGGTCGATTGCCTTAATTCCACAATCCAAGGCAATAATAAGGCTTATATCGTTGTCCGCGGCAAAGTCAATTCCCTGAAAGGATATTCCATACCCTTCCAAGTAACGATCGGGAATGTACGTGGCCACATTCGGGTATGTTTCCATCAGAAAGGAGCTCATCAAGGCCACCGAAGTGGTTCCATCCACATCGTAATCTCCATACACCAATATGTTTTCTTCATTGGCCATAGCTTGTTGAATCCGTTCCACGGCCTTGCCCATACCCTTCATCAAAAAAGGGTCGTGCAAATGGGACAGCTCTGGCCGAAAGAATGCTTTGGCTCCTTCATAATCGGTGATGCCCCTTTGAAGCAATAGCTGTGCTATTAGGTCTTCTACTTTCAATGCATCGGAAAGATGGTCTATGGCCTCTTGTGCATGTTTTGGTTTTATGGTCCAGCGCATGGTTTTTCAATTTTTTGAGCACCGTCAGTTCGAGTGTTTCGAAAAATTTTCGTAACGTATCGAGAACGGCTTATTGAAACTTCTTTTTGGCAAGATTGGGCAATGCATCATATTTACCGTTTATGAGGGCTTCCTTTTTGGCTGTTGACCATTTCTTTATCTGTTTTTCTTTTTGGGTTGCCAAAGCAATATTGGTGAGCTTTGCATAGAAAACCAATTCTACAGGCCTTCTTGAAAAAGTATAACTCCCTTTGTGCTTACCATTTGTATGCCCAAACATTCGTTTTTCAAGATTGGAGGTAATGCCGGTATAATATGTTCCATCTGAACCATTTAAGATGTAAACATAAGACAATTTCATTTATTGAATCACTTCTCGATACAGTTCCGATTGCATCAGAATCACTCGAAGTGACGAATTATTTATGATGAAAAATCGTCTTGATGTCCAATTTGGCAAATTTTCGGAACATTTCCATGACCCCGCAATATTTTTCCACGGAAAGGTCCACAGCTTTTTGGAGTTTGTCCTCATTGAGGTTGGAACCCGTAAAGTGATATTCAACAACAACGGAATCGTAATGTTTTGGATGTTCATCGGTAAGGTTGGCTATGGTCTCAATCTTAAAATCATCCACATCCAATTTCATTTTTTTAATTAGTGACGCCACATCAAGACCGGAACAACCGGCCAAACTGGATAACATTAGGGCTTTGGGGCGCAATCCTGCAGCAGAGCCACCACTTTCTTCCCCGGCGTCGATTCGTACAGTATGTCCGGATGGGTTGTTGCTCTCAAAAGCCATTTCACCCAACCATTTGGTAGTTATGTGATTTGTCATGAAGTTTAATTTTTGTTTCTTGTGGAGTTCAAAAATACAATTTATAACTCAACCATGGCTTTAGTATCCCCCCTTGCCCCTAATCACGACCCAGAAACCAAACAACTGGCGGAATTCTTTAACGAAACCCTTGGGTTTTGTCCCAATTCCGTTTTGACCATGCAGCACAGGCCGGCGATTTCCAAGGCGTTTATTAACCTTAACAAAGCGGTGATGGCCAATGAGGGCAGGGTGACTTCAGCACTAAAACGGATGATTGCCTGGGTAAGCAGTAACGCAACAGGGTGTAGGTATTGCCAGGCCCATGCTATTCGAGCGGCAGAAAGGTACGGTGCCAAACAAGAACAACTGGACAATATTTGGGAGTACAGAACACATGAAGCCTTTTCTGAAGCAGAAAGGGTAGCCTTGGACTTTGCTTTGGCTGCCTCGCAGGTACCAAACACCGTTAATGGGAATATAAAAAAACGCTTGCATCAGTTTTGGGATGACGGTGAAATAGTTGAAATGATGGGGGTTATCTCTCTTTTTGGGTTTCTTAACCGCTGGAACGACTCCATGGGCACAACCATTGAAGATGGCGCCGTGGAAAGTGCTCAGAAATATTTAGGCGAAGTGGGTTGGGAAAAAGGAAAGCACGATGGATCTAAATATTAGACTATGCTCAAGAAATAAGGCTAGTTGAAACCCTTTTCTTTAAATCCGGTAGTACATCTTTACCGAACCAAGGGTTTTTACTCAACCAAAACCGATTTCTGGGCGATGGGTGGGGCAACACAAAGCAATCGGGCAAATATTCCTGATAGTTATTCACCGTTTCCGTCAAGTTTCTTTTCATGGTATTGCCCAAATAATATTTTTGGGCGTATTGGCCTATCAAAATAGTAAGTTTTAGGTCAGGCATTTGATTAACCAAAGCTTTATGCCACAACGGGGCACATTCCGGTCTCGGGGGCAAATCCCCAGATTTTCCCTTTCCCGGGTAGCAAAAACCCATGGGAACTAAAGCAAAAAGTTGTTCGTCATAAAATTGCTCGTCCGCGACATTCAACCATTTTCTGAGTTGCTTTCCACTGGGATCGTCCCACGGAACACCTGTTTGGTGCACCCTGGTACCGGGTGCTTGCCCAATAATGGCAATCTTGGATTTGGGGTGGGCAGCAACAATGGGGCGGGGACCCAAGGGCAGGTGCTCTTGGCAAACGGAACAGTTTCGGATTTGAGAAAGTAGATGATCCATTTTTATATAATGGGTCGTAAAGTTTTGTTGAAGTTAACAACTATTTTTTGCCTCCAACCACAATAACAAGCTCACCCTTGGGTGGTTTATCGGTAAAATGCTCCAGCACTTCGCTTGCGGTTCCCCGAACGGTCTCCTCGTACAACTTTGTCAATTCACGAGATACAGAAACAGGTCTGTCCTCTCCAAAATACTCAGCGAAATGGGTCAAGGTTTTAAGTAGCTTGTGGGGAGATTCATAAAAAACCATGGTTCGGGTTTCTTCGGCGAGTTCCAAAAGCCGGGTCTGGCGACCTTTTTTTATTGGGAGAAACCCTTCAAAAACAAAGCGATCGTTGGGCAGACCGCTATTTACCAAAGCGGGCACAAAAGCGGTGGCTCCCGGTAAACATTCTACCTCAATATCATTTTCAACACAAGCGCGGGTCAATAAAAACCCGGGGTCGGAAATGGCGGGGGTACCCGCATCAGAGATTAGGGCGTAGGTAGTACCCTCTTTCATTTTTTGCACCAAGCCATCAATCTGTTTATGTTCGTTGTGCATGTGGTGGCTCTGCAAAGGGGTATTGATCTCAAAATGCTTGAGCAATTTGCCGCTGGTTCGGGTATCTTCCGCCAAAACCACATCCGCTTCCTTGAGCACCTTAATGGCGCGAAGTGTCATGTCATCCAAATTTCCTATTGGTGTTGGAACCAAGTATAGCTTTCCCATACACCAAAGTTACGGTCTTCTTCCTATTAAAATAAAATTGAAAATCGGATTTATGCGAATCTTCTCTCGATAAGTGCCAAGAATCGGGCTTCGTATTCTTCTTTGCCCTCCCAATTATTATACTCGGGTTTTACCATATTGTTGATAAACGCGATGGAACGTTCCTCCGAATCTATTGTTGTGAGTTGAGAGAGAACACGGGTATAGTCTTCCATGTCGTTATTGAACAGATGTTTTACAAATGCTAGTTTATCGTTGAGCCCTACCTGAAAATCTTTGCCAAGTCGATCATTTAAGGATTTGGGCTTGATTGATTTAGAAGATGCACTGGCACCCTTATTGGGTGTCACCTCATCTTTGTCGTTTTTCATAAGGTCGGGCTTGGCCACGAACTCGGCAAACACCTGTTCCAAATCTGCATTGGAGGGCATTTCGGAAACCATGTCCTTAATGGTATCCATGCCTGGAGTCATAATATCTTCCTTGTGTGGATTGCTCTCGGGCACCGATGTGTTACCGCTCAAAACGGCATTGGCCATTTTTTCAAACCTTGAGGCTATCACGTTTTGGGAAACATCTACCTCAACATCGCTCAATTTTTCATCAATAAACTTCAACACGGCCAGCTTTTCGTAAATCTCTCTCGATTTTTTATAAAGTGCCGCAAGATCGGTATCCTCCCTTGCTGTGATTATTTCAGTGGACAACTTAATCAACTCTTCCCTCAATTTCCGTATCATAGCTTTTCTTCTTTATTATAAAAATATAATGATTTTGCAAAAACCCTATCAACAAAAGGTTAAAATCTTATTGAAAACAGGGGGGCAATTTTTTAGTAGCTTTGTGGTCGTCCCAATATAACGGGAAAACAAACAATTTCTTTCAAAAATACGGTATGTTTCTCGAAAACACAGTAAACCCTAAAGAACAGTTTGGATGGATTGAGGTTATCTGCGGTTCCATGTTTTCGGGAAAGACCGAAGAATTGATCCGACGACTGAAACGGGCTCAATTCGCCAAACAAAAAGTGGAAATATTCAAGCCCATTGTGGATACCCGCTACCATGAAGATATGGTCGTATCCCACGATTCCAACGAAATCAGGTCCACCCCCGTCCCGGCCGCAGCCAACATTCGTCTATTGGCGGACGATTGCGATGTAATAGGCATTGACGAGGCCCAGTTTTTTGACGATGAAATCGTGACCGTATGCAACGACTTGGCCAACCGTGGGGTCCGTGTGGTGGTCGCTGGTCTGGACATGGATTTTAAAGGAAATCCATTTGGCCCCATGCCCGCATTAATGGCAACGGCAGAATATGTGACCAAGGTACATGCCGTATGTACCCGAACCGGGAATTTGGCGAACTACAGTTTTAGAAAATCCCTTAACGACAATTTGGTGCTACTGGGCGAAACTGAGGAATACGAGCCCTTGAGCAGGGCCGCATTCTACAAGGCCATGCTGCGCGAAAAAATAAAGGAAATGGATGTGGAATCGGAAGAAGTGGGCACCCAAAAAAAGAAATCCAATGAGTAAGGTCGGAGAAACTACCTTGGTTTTAGATCTTTCGGCCTTGGAACACAACTACAACTATTTGCGATCCAAAACAAAACCAAAAACCAAATTTTTAGGGGTGGTTAAAGCTTTTGCCTACGGAAGCGATATGATTGCCATTGCCCAAAAACTGGAACAAATGGGTGTCGATTATTTGGCCGTTGCCTATGTAAGCGAAGGTGTTTTATTACGCAAAGCAGGAATTAAAACACCTATTTTGGTGTTGCATCCTCTTGCTTCAAACTTTGAAGATTTAATTGTACACCACTTGGAGCCCAGCATTTATTCCAAGAATATTTTGAATCAATTTCTTGAAGCCGCCAAAGAAAAGCAACAAAACGATTATCCTATCCACATTAAATTCAATACAGGATTGAACCGTTTGGGTTTTTCTGAGGATGATGTTGATTTTATTGCCAAGGAAACGAAGCGCAACGGATGCATCAAAATAGTTTCGGCTTTTTCACATTTGGCCGCTTCTGAAGACACCAATGAACGTGATTTTAGTTTGAAGCAAATCAACTCCTTCAAAATAGTAAGCGATACCCTAAGTTCAATACTGGGATATGCCCCAATGCGGCATATGTTGAACACTTCGGGCATCATCAATTATCCCGAAGCGCAGTTTGAAATGGTACGCAGCGGAATCGGCCTATACGGTTATGGCAATCAAGCCAAAGTGGATGCACAATTAAAACCTGTGGCCACACTCAAAACCACCATCTCACAAATCCATCAAATTGATGCCCACGAATCCGTAGGGTACAACCGGGCCTATAAATCCAAACGACCCATAAAAAGTGCCACACTCCCCATAGGCCATGCAGATGGCATTGGGCGACAATATGGAAAAGGTAAAGGTTTTGTTGTGATCAATGGTGAAAAAGCAACCATCATTGGAAATGTTTGTATGGACATGATCATGGTAGATGTAACAAAAATAGACTGCCAAGAAGGGGACGAGGTTATTGTATTCGGTCCAAACAATTCTGCGGAAAGCTTTGCTTCGTCGGCAAACACCATATCATACGAGATTCTCACCGCCATATCCCAACGGGTAAAAAGAGTTCTTATCGGGGCTTAATATTATCTTTTTTGCTTAATTTGTTTACGATTAACCAATACTCAACTATAAAATGGGATTTTTAAAAGAGTTTAAAGAATTTGCCATGAAGGGGAACCTGGTGGATATCGCCGTAGGTTTCGTCATGGGTGCCGCTTTCAAAGAAGTGGTTTCTTCGTTCACGGGAGGCATTGTTTCCCCTTTGATCGGATTGTTGTTCAATTCAAATTTCAACGATTTGAAATATGTGATTACCGAAGGTACGCCCAATGATGCTGGGGAAATCGTTGGGGAAATAGCCGTGCTCTACGGTGCATTCCTTACCAATGTCATCGACTTTATAATCGTTGCCTTTGTCATGTTCCTTGTTGTAAAAGGCGTAAACAAAATGAAGAAAAAAGAGGAGCCTGCCCCAGAACCTCCAAAGGGACCAACCCAAGAGGAGCTTTTGGCAGAAATCCGCGATTTGTTGAAGAAATAAAAATCGTTGGTACCGAACATTTCGGTATCCCCGCTACATCACAATAACCTTTAAAAACCATCAATGTGTTTCGCTAGCATGTTGATGGTTGTTTTATTTGTAACACTTTGTTATTTTTTGATTGTTCATAAAGAAAAAACTTGTTTAAACCGCTGACTAAAGTACCTTTGCGACAAGAAATAATTTTACGATGAAAGTAGCAGTAGTTGGAGCCACCGGAATGGTAGGCGAGGTCATGTTGAAAGTATTGGAAGAACGCAACTTCCCTATTTCAGAATTATTGTTGGTTGCCTCGGAGCGTTCCGTGGGCAAAAAACTGGTTTATAAAAATGAAGAGCATACCGTAATCGGTTTGGCTGATGCCGTTGCGGCCCAACCCGATATTGCCATTTTCTCGGCAGGTGGCGACACCTCGTTGGAATGGGCGCCAAAATTTGCCGAAGCGGGGACCACGGTAATCGATAACTCCTCCGCTTGGCGCATGGATCCGACCAAAAAATTGGTGGTGCCCGAAATCAATGCAAGTGAACTTACCGCAGAGGACAAAATTATAGCAAATCCCAACTGTTCCACCATTCAAATGGTATTGGCGTTGGACCCGCTGCACAAAAAGTATCAGATGAAACGTGTGGTGGTTTCTACCTATCAATCCGTTTCGGGAACGGGGGTTAAGGCCGTGGAGCAAATGGAGAACGAAGCTGCCGGAATCGAAGGCGAAATGGCATATCCTTATCCCATCAACCGCAATGCATTACCCCATTGCGATGTGTTTTTGGAGAATGGCTACACCAAAGAAGAAATGAAACTGGCCCGTGAGCCACAAAAAATATTGGACGACCGTACGTTTTCCGTAACTGCTACCGCAGTTCGTATTCCAACGGCTGGTGGACACTCGGAATCCGTGAACGTGGAATTCCACAACGATTTTGATTTGGCCGAAGTTCGAAAACTGCTAAGTGAAACTCCAGGAATTGTGGTTCAGGACAACCCGGACACCAATACCTACCCCATGCCCGTTTTTGCCAATGGTAAGGACGATGTTTTTGTAGGCCGTATCCGCAGGGACGAAACCCAGCCCAATACGCTGAACATGTGGATTGTGGCGGATAACCTAAGAAAAGGGGCCGCTACCAATGCTGTGCAGATTGCGGAGTATTTGGTGGAGAACAATTTGGTTTCCAACAACACTCCCGAGGCAATTTCATAAAATACGTTAAAGCAGCGATTACAGCCAATTGGTTTGTGTCTTTTATGGTATTTTTATCGGAATCAATCCGATAAAACATGAAGAACATAAGTCTGTTGGCTGTACTGGTTTTATTTGCAGCCTGCCAAATAGAAACTAAAAAAAGAGAGCCCATAACCGTGAACTACCCTACAACCAAAAAAGTTGACACCGTTGATAATTATTTTGGAACCGAAGTCCCCGACCCCTACCGTTGGTTGGAAGATGATCGAAGCAAAGAAACTGAAGCTTGGGTAAAAGAGCAAAATACGGTCACTTTTGGGTATTTGGACAAAATCCCGTTCCGGGAAGATTTAAAAAACCGACTGGAAAAGCTGTGGAACTACGAAAAAGTGGGTTCCCCGTTCAAGGAAGGTGACTATACCTATTACTACAAAAACAACGGCCTGCAAAACCAATATGTGGTTTACCGAAAAAAGGGTGATGGTGAAGAAGAAGTCTTTTTGGACCCCAATACTTTTTCCGAAGACGGCACCACATCTTTAATGGGCCTTAGTTTCACCAAAGACGGTTCCAAAGCCGCATATCTTATCTCCGAAGGCGGAAGTGATTGGCGCAAGGGCATCGTTATCGATGCCAAATCCAAAGAAATTGTAGAGGACACCTTGGTCGATATCAAGTTCAGTGGAATTTCTTGGAAGGGAAATGATGGTTTTTTCTATTCAAGCTACGATAAACCGGAGGGAAGCGAACTTTCCGCAAAAACGGACCAGCATAAATTGTATTACCACAAACTGGGCACACCTCAATCCGAAGATAGCATCATTTTTGGCGGCACTCCAGAAGAAAAACACCGTTACGTAGGTGGTTCCGTTTCCGAGGATCAAAAATACTTGTTCATCTCGGCATCCGTTTCCACTTCTGGGAACAAATTATTTATGATGGATCTTTCCAAAACCAATCCTGAACTCATCACCATTTTGGATGATACCGATTCCGACACTTACGTTATCGACAACGAAGGGTCCAAGCTTTATTTGGTAACCAACCGAGAGGCTCCCAACAAAAAAGTAGTGGTAGTTGATGCTGCAAACCCAACCCCGGATAATTGGGAAGATTTGATTCCAGAGACCGAAAACGTATTGACCGCTGGAACGGGCGGAGGTTATCTCTTTACCGAGTATATGGTGGATGCCATTTCCAAAGTGCTTCAATATGATTATGAGGGCAACTTGGTCCGCGAAGTAGCGTTGCCCGGCGTAGGAAGCGCAGGAGGTTTTGGTGGCAAGAAAGAAGACAAAGAATTTTATTTCTCCTTTACCAATTATAACACGCCCGGCTCGTTGTACAAATACAATGTAGAGACTGGCGAATACGAGCAATACTGGAAACCTCAAATTGATTTTAATCCAGATGATTATGAATCAGAACAAGTTTTTTATACCTCAAAAGATGGCACCAAAGTGCCCATGATCATCACTTATAAAAAAGGAACCGAGCTTAACGGTAAAAACCCCACCATCCTTTATGGTTATGGCGGTTTCAATGTTAGTTTAACACCGTCCTTTAGCATTGTAAATGCCGTTTGGATGGAGCAAGGCGGTGTATATGCCGTTCCCAACCTTAGGGGAGGTGGAGAATACGGTAAAAAATGGCACATTGCAGGCACCAAACTTCAAAAGCAGAACGTTTTTGATGACTTTATTACCGCTGCTGAATATTTGATTGACAACAAGTACACTTCCAAAGAATATTTGGCCATCCGAGGTGGTTCCAATGGAGGTTTATTGGTAGGTGCCACCATGACCCAGCGTCCCGACCTAATGCAAGTGGCATTGCCAGCCGTGGGTGTATTGGATATGCTGCGCTATCATACCTTTACCGCAGGAGCAGGATGGGCCTACGATTATGGAACTTCCGAGGACAGCGAGGAAATGTTTAAATATATTAAAGGCTATTCCCCAGTGCACAACGTAAAAGAAGGAACAGCATATCCGGCTACTTTGGTGACAACCGGAGACCACGACGACCGTGTGGTTCCTGCGCACAGCTTTAAATTTGCTGCAGAATTACAGGAAAAACAAGCTGGTGATCAACCTACCCTTATCCGAATCGAGACCAATGCCGGCCACGGAGCGGGAACGCCCGTAAGTAAAACCATTGAGCAATATGCTGATATCTTTGGGTTTACTTTTTATAATATGGGATACGATGAATTGCCCAACCAGGCCGTGCTCAAGGAGTTTAAAGATTGATCAAATCCATAAACAATTGCTCAAACACCATAATGTCAGTTCGAGCGCAGTCGAGAACAAAACACGTGTAAACCAATTTAGGTTTCGACTGCGCTCAACCTGACATATTTTAGATATACACGCCCTTTATATTTATGTTAAAAGTCCAAGTAGATTCCTTCGGTTATAACGACCAAAATATTTTAAAGGACATTTCTTTTGAAGTGGCCCCAGGGGAACATGTTGCCTTGATGGGCGAAAGTGGTTCTGGAAAAAGCACCATATTAAAAATTATCTACGGATTGCTTCATGTAGAGGAAGGTTCGGTTTTTTGGGGCGATATAGAAGCATTGGGGCCCAACTTTAATCTGGTTCCCGGTGAACCGTACATGAAATATCTGGCTCAGGATTTTGACCTGATGCCTTTCATTTCTGTTGAGGAGAACATTGGTCAGTTCCTTTCCGTGTTCGAACGCGAAACACATGAAGAACGCATCAACGAACTTTTGGAGTTGATTGAAATGAAGCCCTATGCAAAGACCAAGGTAAAATACCTTAGCGGTGGACAGCAACAACGGGTGGCCCTAGCTCGGGTTTTAGCGCAGGAACCCGAGATTCTCCTTTTGGACGAGCCTTTTGGCCATATTGATAACTTTAAGCGCAATTCCCTCCGAAGAAATCTCTTTTTGTACCTCAAAAAACAGGGGATAACTGTACTAACCGCAAGTCACGACCCAAATGATGTGCTGCCCTTTGCAGAACGCACCCTAATTTTGGAAAAAGGCAACATTATTGCCAACCAGAACACCCAAGATTTATATAAAAACCCGCCCAATTACTACACGGCCTCATTGTTTGGACAAGTAAATAAAGTTCCCATGAAACTTTTAAAGTCCTACGCACAAATCGATAGGTCGGTACTGGTGTATCCCCACGAGTTCAAATTTTCCGATGCCTCTGGGCTAAAAGTTGAGGTTACAAACTCGTTTTTTAAAGGAAGCCACTACCTTAACGAAGGTAAAACAGAAGACGGAACCGTTATTTTTTTCAATACACAGAAAAAACAAGCGAATGGCGTTCCTATTTTTCTTAATGTATCTTTGGACACCATCAACATGAGACTTCAGGTTGGACAAAAAACAAATACATAGGGAGTTACAGTTTAAGGCCATGCGCAGCAGCGGGGCCGGAGGGCAACATGTAAACAAGGTTTCCTCCAAAGTGGAACTTACTTTCAATATTCCTGCTTCCGAAGGACTTTCCGACAGAGAAAAACAACGGATTCAACTAAAGCTCCATTCTCGACTCACTAATGACGGTACTTTGGTTCTTCAATGTGATGAAGCCCGAAGCCAGCACAGAAACAAAGACTTAGTGGTAAAACGTTTTTTTGAACTTTTGAAAAAAGCACTCACCATACCCAAAAAGCGAAAGCCCACCAAACGCACCAAATCCTCCATAGAAAAACGATTGCGGTCCAAAAAGAAAACTGCAGAAAAAAAGACAACCCGTAAAAAACCTGATTTGGGGAAATAAAGATTTGTCGGTTTTACCAACGCTAGATTATAAACCCATCAAAAAACCTCATCCACAACAATTCTAATTGACTGAATTTAATATCCTCGCTACAAATGCTTAAATTTCAGTCAAATTATAACTAACTCAAAAAAATGATTTCTAAAACTACAAACCTCAAAACATTGCTGCTCTCCGCGGCAATGGCTTTGTCTTGTGCTGCTTTTTCCGTAGCACAAACAGTCCCCTCCCCCGAAGATGTATATGGATTTAGGGTAGGAGCCGATTACAAACTGGCCGATTATTCCCAAATTGAAGATTATTTGTCCCAATTGGACGCTGCCTCCAATAGGGTGAAAAAAATCGAAATTGGAGAAACCGTTCTAGGTCGTAAAATGTACCTATTGTTCATCTCCACGGAAGAAAACTTAGCCCAGCTTGATAAGTGGAAGGATATCAGCACCAAACTTGCCCGCGTTCAAGTTGACGACGAAGAGGCCGTTAAACTTTCACAAGAAGGAAAAGCCATTGTTTGGGTAGATGGTGGAATGCACTCCACGGAGCTGGCCCACGGACAAATGACATCCGAACTGGCTTATACCCTAGCGACATCTGAAACAGCAGAAATGCAAAAAATCAGGGAAAATGTGATTACCCTTTTAATGCCGGTAATGAACCCCGATGGATTGGATATTGTTGTGGATTGGTACCGAAAAAACCAAGGCACTGCTTATGAGACTTCACGTCCCCCGATTTTGTACCATTACTATATGGGCCACGACAACAACAGGGACTGGTTTATGAACATTATGCCGGAAACCTATAATGTTACCAAAATACTGTACAACGAGTGGTATCCACAAATTGTGTACAACCATCACCAATCTTCTCCTTCTTGGACAAAGATTTCGCTCCCTCCATACGCTGACCCGGTAAACCCGAGAATTCATCCGGCAATCACAGCTGGCGTAAGCGAGGTGGGTTCCGCCATGACCAAGCGTTTTTCCCTTGAAAATATGCCCGGCGCCATTGCCGATAACTTTTATACCATGTTCTGGAACGGTGGAGGACGTACCGTACCCTATTACCACAACATGATCGGTATTTTAACCGAAACAGGCCACACCACTCCCACCCCTAGGTTCTACGACCCCGAAAAATTGCCCAAAACCGTTGCCGGTGGCACACCAACCGATGGAACCGATATTATGTACCCAGACCCATGGAAAGGGGGCGAATCCCATTTTAGGGATGCCGTAGATTATATGTTAACGGCAACTTGGGCCACATTGGACCTAGCCGCCGACCGAAAGAGCAACTACCTGCACAATATTTATAAAATGGGTAAATCTTCTGTTGAAAAAGGCAAAACCGAAGGTTTATTTGCCTACATCATCAGTAAAAAACAATGGGATTCTTTTGAGGCCGTAAACTTGGTAAATGTGTTGCTCCGAGGTGGCATCGAAATTGAAAAAGCGACCAGAGATTTTACGGTTAACGGTAAAGAATACGAAGAGGGATCTTATATAATCTACACGGCACAAGCCTTTAGACCTTACTTGATGGACCTCATGGAAAAACAAAATTATCCAACGCGTTTTCAATATCCAGGAGGACCTCCGGACACACCATACGATTTGGCCGGATGGACCTTGCCCATGCAAATGGGGATTGATGTGGACAAAATTTCCGAATCGTTCAGCGCACCCACCGAAAAAGTCACAGATCTTGTAAACTATTACGAAGGTGACGTAAACAGAAATGGTGCATTTGGATATGCCCTTAGCGTTAACACCAACGCCTCGGTAGTGGCCACAAACAAAGTGCTGAAAGCCGGGGGAACCGCATACAAAAGCATGACCGAGTTCAAAGCTGGCAAGCAAACTTTCCCCGCAGGATCCTATATTGTTTCTGGAGAAAAAGAGATGATGGAATCCTTGGCCGACGAATACGGGCTTGAGTTTACAGGATTGTCCGCCAAACCAGAGGTGCAATTGAAAAAAATCCATCTGCCCAAAGTAGGTTTGTACAAGTCTTGGGTAGCCAATATGGATGAAGGATGGACGCGTTTTGTAATGGACGAATATGAGTTTGATATGGACACCCTGCACGATGCCGATATTAAAACCAAAGACCTTTCCCAGTATGATGCCATCATTATTCCGTCGCAAAGGCCAAGCTCCATTTTGCACGGGCACAGTAACTTGAGCATGCCCGAAAAATTCACGGGCGGAATCGGCCTTAAAGGATCAGTGGCCCTTAGTGACTATGTGGAAGAAGGTGGAACGTTAATCGCTTTTGATGCTGCCAGCAATTTTGTGATCGAACAATTCGGATTGCCATTGCGCGATGCCGTAGCGGGTACCGACAGCAAAGATTTCTTTATCCCGGGATCTTTGATCAAAGCCGGTGTGGATACTTCGCACCCATTGGCTTTTGGCATGAAAGACACGGTTGCCGTTTCATTTAACCGAAGTAGGGCCTTCACCATTAACAAACAAAGCAAAAAAGGTGAAGGTGGTGTAGAAGATATAAAAGACGCACCCGCACCCGATGTCGAAGTAATCGCAACCTATGCCGCCAAAGATCTATTAATGAGCGGTTGGGCCATGGGAGAAGATAAATATATTGCCAAAAAGCCTGCAATGGTTAAAGCTAAATACGGAAAAGGATCGGCCATTTTGTTTGCGTTCCGTCCGCAGTTTAGGGCGCAACCTCGCGGAACTTACAAATTAATCTTTAACGCCATTTACGAAGGTGCTTCGGAATAGCAAGTTTATGTAATTGAATAGAAGGAAGCGGGTGTCTAAAAAGCAACAAAAGTTTGGATTTGTCAGGTTGAGCGCAGTCGAAACCCATTGATTATCAACATAAATTCAAGTTCTCGACTTTTGTTTATCCTGAGCGTAGCCGAAGGGCTCGAACTGACAGGCAACAAGCTTTTTTAGACACCTTCTTTTTATTTATGGTACTCGATCTTCTACCTAAACAAAATCGCCACGGCACCAATCGCCGTCACAATCAAAATAAAGCGTTTGTAGTTTTTTTCGTTGATTTTCTTCACCAAAAAAACACCCAAAACCAAACCAACAAAAATAGCTGGGAGCAATCTTAAATTGATTAAAAGACTTTCCACCGTAATGGTTTTCCAAACAAAAACATGAAAAGGCATTTTAAACAGATTGGTGATAAAAAATAACCAGGCTGCCGTGCCCACAAATTCATTTTTGGGCAATCGCATCGCCAAAAAGAAAATATTGGTAAAAGCCCCGGCCAAATTTCCAATCATCGTGCAAATACCTGCGAATACTCCCATGGAGCCAGAAAACAACCATTGGGTGGGCACCGTTTTGGACTTTCTACGGTCCCAAAAAACCAACATGCCCAAACTAATAAATATCACCACAACCATAGCCCATTTAAATTCCCGTTCGGGCAGGTCTTTTCCAATCAGAACACCAATAAGAATACCCAAAATCATCCAGGGAAGAAATTTTATAATATACTTCCATTGGGTATGTCGATTGTAATAAATCACGGCAAACGTATCCCCCACGATCAACAAGGGAATAAAAAGCCCGGTGGATGCCTTGGAACCAAATGCCAATGCCATGAGCGTTACATTAAAAATGGACATTCCCTTGAGCCCTGCTTTGGAAACTCCCATTAAGAAAACAGCAGTAGCGGCCATTATCCATGCAGCAACGGAAATATCTGAGAATGTGGAAAGAAACATGAAGACTTTTTTCTGGTTTACAAAATTAACTCAAAAAACCTATCTTTAGCTCCAGCCAAACTAAACAAATGAAACTAGAACTTTTAGATTACATCATCATTTTTGGATTCTTCGCCATAGTCCTTTTCATTGGAATCTACGTATCCAAAAAATCAGGAAAAAACACAGCAGAATACTTTTTATCTGGCCGTAGCATGCCTTGGTGGCTTTTGGGATTCTCCATGGTGGCCACCACATTCTCTACCGACACCCCCAATTTGGTCACGGATTTTGTACGTACCGACGGAGTTTCCGGAAACTGGGGTTGGTGGGCCTTTTTGCTCACAGGTTTGCTTACGGTATTTGTCTACGCGAAACTTTGGAGGAAATCCAACGTCTCCACCGATATGGAGTTTTATGACCTAAGATATGGCGGAAAGCCTGCACATTTCCTAAGAGGGTTCCGGTCTTTATATTTGGGTGTTGTCTTTAATGTAATGGCCATGTCGGCCGTAACTTTGGCAGCCATTAAAATCGGACAGGTAATGCTGGGGCTGGAACCTGTTGAAACTGTGCTTCTAGGTGGTACCATTACTGTAATATTTAGCGCCGTAGGTGGTTTTAGGGGGGTAGTTTATACCGATTTCCTGCTGTTTTTTGTTGCCATGGGCGGTGCTATTGGAGCAGCGGTCTATTTGGTAAATATGCCCGAAGTTGGTGGTTTGGACAATATTTTGGCCAATGCACAAGTGCAGGAAAAAATGTCCATTCTTCCCGATTTTTCAGATACTGAGGCGTTGATTGGCCTTTTGATTATTCCCTTGGCCGTACAATGGTGGAGTGCTTGGTACCCGGGCGGCGAGCCAGGCGGTGGAGGCTACATCGCCCAACGAATGCTGGCAGCCAAAAATGAAAATCATGCCATCGGGGCCACGTTTTTCTTTAATATTTTGCACTATGCGCTAAGGCCTTGGCCTTGGATTTTGGTGGCATTGGCGTCCATCGTCGTATTCCCGGATTTGGAGAGTATTCGCCAAGCATTTCCCAATGTGCCCGAAAACATCCTTAAAAACGATTTGGCCTATTCCGCCATGCTAACCATGTTGCCCACTGGCCTATTGGGTCTGGTAATGGCTTCTTTGGGAGCGGCCTACATGTCAACCATATCGACCCATCTTAACTGGGGTTCCTCATATATTGTGAATGATTTTTACAAACAACAAATCAACAAAAACGCTTCAGAAAAAGAATTGGTCAACGTGGGAAGGATTTCCACTGTTATTTTGATGGTCTTGAGTAGCTTGTTTGCTTTGGAACTTAACAATGCGACGCAATTGTTCGACATCATTATCATGTTTGGAGCGGGAACCGGGCTTATCTTTTTATTGCGATGGTTCTGGTGGCGAATCAATGCATGGAGTGAAATCGTTGCCATGTTCTCATCAGGAATCATTTCCATTTTGTTCTGGCAATACGAAGATGCGCTCTTTTTGTCGGAAGCAGCACCATTTCCAGGTTGGAGCAAATTTCCACTGGTCGTGCTTATAACCACGATACTTTGGTTGGCAACGACCTTTTTAACCAAGCCTGAAGAAAACAAGGTATTGTACCGATTCTACAAAATCACAAAACCGGGAGGTCCTGGTTGGAAAAAGATTCATGAAGAAGCTAAAGCCGAAGGGGTTTCTTTGGACGACGGTAATGAAAAATGGACGGTTCCATCGGGTGTATTGGCCATGATCGTGGGCTGTATTTTGGTATACGGTTGCCTTTTTGCCACAGGAAACTGGATTTATGGCAATTATCCGTTGGCCATAGGGCTCACTGGTTTGGTGTTGGTCGCAACATTTTTCTTGATAAAAATATGGCGCGGAATGCGGAGTGTGCTTTGATGGGTCTTAACCCCTCAATTCCAATAACCTGGAAACATATTTCCCGACCACATCAAACTCCAAGTTTACAGCAGTTCCTACTTTGTAGGTGTGGAAACGAGTATGTTCGTAAGTGTAGGGAATAATCGCTACACTGAAGCTGTTTTTTTGTGAGTCAACCACGGTCAAGCTCACCCCATCCACTGTAATGGAGCCTTTTTCAATGGTTACATTATTGAGTTTGGGGTCGTATTCAAAACTATAGATCCAACTGCCGTCTTTTTCCTCGATGGATTTGCAGGTAGCGGTTTGGTCCACGTGCCCTTGAACAATGTGACCGTCCAAACGGGCACCCAAAACCATGGCACGTTCCAAGTTCACTACATCCCCCAACTCCAAATCGCTCAAGTTGGTTTTGTTCAGGGTTTCCTCAATGGCCGTGACGGTATAGTTGTCACCATCAAGAGAAACCACAGTTAAGCATACCCCATTATGCGAAACACTCTGGTCAATTTTCAATTCAGAAGTAATATCGGAAGCAACGGTAATGTGTAGATTTCCGCCCTCTTTTTCCAGCTTTTCAACCTTACCCAAGGTCTCTATAATCCCTGTGAACATGTATCTTATTAATTGACTAGATTTGTAATGCAAAAGTAGCCATAACGGCATTCATTTTATGAAGGAAAATCAAAAAATAAAGTTAGGGATTTCCATAGGGGACATTAACGGCATTGGGTGCGAGGTAGCGCTCAAAACATTCGAAGACCCAAGAATGTTGGAGTTTTGTACTCCAGTGATATTTGCATCGAACAAAATCATTTCACAACAAATAAAAGATTTGGGGATTGACCTCAAATTCAATGGTGTTCGGGATGCGGGCCAGGCTCTGGAAGGCAAGGTTAATATTGTGAATGTATGGAAAGAAACACCGAAAATTGAATACGGTCACGCCACCAAAGAAGGAGGCGATTTTGCTATTCGCTCCCTGAGGGCTGCAGTTTCTGCATTAAAAGAAGACAAAATTGATGTCTTGGTCACTGCACCCATCAACAAAAACAATATACAGTCCGAAAATTTTAAATTTCCCGGCCATACCGATTTCCTTGCCCAAGAACTGGAGGGTGAAAGCTTGATGTTTATGGTAACCAATTCCTTGCGTGTTGGATTGCTCACCGACCATATCGCCGTAAAAGATGTGGCCAAGGCCATTACCCCCAAATTGATTCGGAACAAGGTCGCCACCATGGAAAAATCCCTTAAAATGGATTTTGGTATCCGTAGGCCCAAAATTGCCATGCTGGGAATTAATCCCCATAGTGGTGACAGTGGCACCATTGGCGAAGAGGATGATAAAATTCTAAAACCTACCATAGAAGAACTGTTCAACAAGGGCACTTTGGTATATGGACCTTATTCGGCAGATAGCTTTTTTGGTTCCAACAGTCATCAGAATTTTGATGCCATCTTGGCGGCCTATCACGATCAAGGCCTTATTCCATTCAAGACCCTTTCCTTTGGAAAAGGGGTAAATTATACGGCAGGATTGAACAAAGTACGCACATCTCCCGACCACGGAACCGCTTACGAAATCGCAGGAAAGGGCAAAGCGGACGAGAGTTCTTTTAAAGAAGCCGTGTTTACCGCAATGCAAGTGTTCAAGAACAGAACGGAGTATCTGGAATTGACCAAAAACCCCCTGCAAAAGCAGAAAATTAAGCGCGGGGGATAAAAAGTTGACTGCATTTTGGATATTTGTTGTGGCTAGAATTGCAGTTTTGTAAATTAGTAGTATCTTTGCACCCGCCTTTAAAGGCTGGTACACAAACCTTAAGTGTAGAAATGATGAAGCTGAAAGAGTTTTTTATCCCTTTTTCAGGTCTGAAGTTGGGGAAACATAAATTTGTGTACGAGATTGATGATGCGTTCTTTGAATCTTTTGACTACCAAGAATTTAACGGAGCTTCCGTTCAAATAAGTGCCGTTTTGGAAAAAATGAGCACCATGATGGAACTCCAGATTGAAGCGAAGGGTACCATAAATGTGGATTGTGATTTGACAGGCGAGCCTTTTGACCAACCTATCGATTCCGGTTTAAAACTAGTCGTCAAGTTTGGCGAAGAGTACAACGATGAAGACGATGAAATCTTGATCATACCACATGGAGAGCACCAGTTCAATATAGCACAGTACATATACGAAATGTTGGTGCTTGCCGTTCCCCAAAAAAGGGTTCATCCCGGAGTTGAGGACGGAACGTTGCAATCGGACATCTTGGACAAGCTGGAAGAATTACAGCCAAAAGAGCATACGAAATCATCAGAAAAAACAGATCCCAGATGGGACGATTTAAAAAAGTTACTAACGGATAAATAGGTTTATAATGGCACATCCTAAAAGAAAAACATCAAAAACCAGAAGGGACAAAAGAAGAACCCACTACAAAGCAGTTGCGCCAACGATTGCCAAGGACTCTACTACAGGTGAAATGCACTTGTTCCACAGAGCTCACTGGCACGAAGGCAAATTGTACTACAGAGGTCAGGTTTTGATTGACAAAACAGAAGAGGAAACTGCGGCCTAACCGCAAATCCCTTGTAATAAAGCAACTCCCGTTGAATTTTTGACGGGAGTTTTTTTATGGACCCGTCTTAACATCCAAAAACGGTTAATTTTACCAATAAAGTCATATAAAATGACTAATTTTCACCGCTTTTGGGTCAAATTTCAATCTTTTTGACAGTAAAGAGAGGCTAAAATGAAAAAAACAACAGCAGCAATAACAGCTGTAGGAGGGTACGTTCCAGATTTTGTTCTTTCCAATAAGATTTTGGAAACCATGGTAGATACCAACGATGAATGGATTACCACAAGAACAGGGATCAAGGAACGAAGAATCTTAAAAGAAGCTAATGCGGGAACATCTTTCATGGCAATCAGAGCTGCGGAAGATTTGCTCCAAAAAAGGGGCATCGAAGCCTCGGAAATAGACTTTGTACTCGTTGCCACCGCCACCCCCGATATGCCTGTCGCTTCCACTGCGGCCTATGTGGCTTCAGAAATTGGTGCGGTAAACGCTTTTGCTTACGATCTACAAGCTGCATGTTCCAGTTTTTTGTACGGGATGTCCACCGCGGCCAGTTATATAGAATCCGGCAGATATAAAAAAGTATTGGTCATTGGGGCCGATAAGATGTCGTCCATAATAGATTATACCGATAGAACAACTTGTATTATTTTTGGGGATGGGGCTGGAGCGGTTCTTTTTGAACCCAATGAAGAAGGCTTAGGTTTACAAGATGAGTTTTTGCGCTCGGATGGGATTGGCCGTCAATTTTTAAAGATTGATGCAGGAGGTTCCATTTTGCCGGCATCAGAGGAAACGGTAAAAAACAAACAGCACTACGTCTTTCAAGATGGGAAGTCTGTTTTTAAATTTGCAGTCTCTAACATGGCCGATGTTTCAGCTTTGATCATGGAGCGGAACAACCTAACAAAAGACGATGTACAATGGTTGGCGCCACACCAAGCCAACAAACGTATTATTGATGCTACGGCCAACAGAATGGGTCTTGAGGCCGAGAAGGTTCTTATTAACATTGACCGGTACGGAAACACGACATCCGCCACACTGCCCTTGTTGCTCTATGACTTCGAGAAGCAGTTGAAAAAAGGAGATAATATTATTTTTGCCGCCTTTGGAGGAGGTTTTACATGGGGTTCCATTTACTTGAAGTGGGCCTATAATTCTTAATCACACAACTAACTAAATTATATTCCATGGACATTAAGGAAATTCAAAGTTTAATCAAGTTTGTCGCCAAATCGGGTGCCAGCGAGGTGAAGCTGGAAATGGAGGACATTAAGATTACCATTCGAACGGGAAGCACTAGCTCCAGCACACCAGAGACCACCATTGTTCAGCAAATACCCGTAGCCCAAGCGCCGAGCGCCGCTGCCCCAGCTGCGCAAGCACCTGCAACAACCCAAGAAGCTGCGTCGCCATCACCATCGGATTCTAAAAAAGGAGATGATGACTCAAAATACATAACCATCAAATCACCCATCATAGGAACATTCTATAGAAAACCATCCCCGGACAAACCGCCATTCGTTGAGGTTGGCAGTTCCATCAATAAAGGAGATGTTCTATGTGTGATCGAAGCAATGAAACTTTTTAACGATATTGAATCGGAGGTTTCAGGTAAAATAGTTAAGATATTGGTTGATGATTCCTCTCCTGTTGAGTTTGACCAACCTTTGTTCTTGGTAGACCCATCGTAGTGAGTTTTAAATGATAAATTTTGGGGGCGTTTCGTCACCTAAAACCATTTAAGATTTAGAATTCAGAATTTAAGATTGTGTTCTATGTTTAAAAAAATATTGATTGCAAATAGGGGTGAAATTGCCTTGCGGATCATAAGAACCTGTAAGGAAATGGGCATCAAGACCGTTGCCGTTTACTCCAAGGCCGACGAGGAAAGCCTTCATGTCCGCTTTGCCGACGAAGCTGTTTGTATTGGGCCAGCGCCCAGTAGCGAATCCTATTTAAAGATTCCAAATATTATAGCCGCAGCGGAAATCACCAACGCCGATGCCATTCACCCTGGTTACGGATTCCTTTCCGAAAATGCCAAATTCTCCAAAATATGTGCCGAGCACGATATCAAATTCATCGGTGCTTCGGGTGAGCAAATTGAGAAAATGGGAGATAAGGCAACCGCCAAGGAAACCATGAAAAAAGCAGGTGTTCCCACGGTTCCCGGTTCCGAAGGTTTGTTGAAAGATGTAGATCATGCCAGAAAAGAAGCCAAAAAAATGGGCTATCCGGTAATGATCAAAGCTACTGCCGGTGGTGGTGGTAAAGGAATGCGCGCCATTTGGTCCGAGGACCAAATGGAGAAAAATTTCAACAGTGCCGTAAACGAAGCAACCGCTGCCTTTGGCAATGGCGGTATGTACATGGAAAAGTTGATTGAAGAACCCCGGCATATCGAAATCCAAATCGTGGGCGACCAGTATGGCAAAGCCTGTCACTTGTCCGAAAGGGATTGTTCCGTACAGCGTAGGCACCAAAAGCTTACCGAAGAGACGCCTTCCCCTTTTATGACGGACAAACTCCGTGAAGACATGGGGAAAGCGGCCGTAAAAGCAGCCGAGTACATAAAATACGAAGGAGCGGGTACCATTGAGTTTTTGGTGGACAAACACCGAAATTTCTACTTTATGGAAATGAACACCCGTATCCAAGTAGAGCATCCGATTACAGAACAGGTGGTGGACTACGATTTGATCCGGGAGCAAATTTTGGTGGCCGGTGGGGTACCGATCTCGGGAAAAAACTATTATCCCAAATTGCATTCCATTGAGTGCCGGATCAATGCAGAAGATCCCTATAACGACTTTAGGCCTTCCCCTGGGAAAATCACAACACTTCATACTCCCGGCGGACACGGTGTTCGTTTGGACACACATGTGTACAGTGGCTATATGATTCCTCCGAATTACGATTCGATGATTGCCAAGTTGATAACCACAGCACAAACAAGGGAAGAGGCCATTAACAAAATGAGAAGGGCCTTGGACGAATTTGTAATTGAGGGCGTTAAAACCACCATTCCATTCCATCGTCAACTGATGGATCATCCAGATTATTTGGCAGGCAATTACACCACCAAATTCATGGAGGATTTTGAAATGGATCCAAAATATCAAGACCATCATTAATATAGAAGGTTGTCTAAAAAGCAATAAAGTTTAGACTTTGTCAGGTTGAGCGCAGTCGAAACCTATTGATTATCAAACTTCTTTAGGTTCTCGACTGCGCTCGAACTGACAGATAATTTGCTTTTTGGACAGCCTCTTTTCTTTTATGGAATTAAGTTATTGGGAACATAAAAGCTGGTTTTCTAATGTTGATTTTACCATTGTTGGCAGTGGTATAGTAGGAATCAATTGTGCTATCCGGTTGAAGGAAAAATATCCCAATAGGCACATTTTAATTTTGGAAAAAGGCAGTCTGCCCCAAGGCGCAAGCACCAAAAATGCCGGTTTTGCGTGTTTTGGGAGCGCCTCGGAAATTTTATCGGACCTAGACCGTCATACCGAGGAAGAAGTGGTGCAACTCGTTCAAAAGCGGTGGGATGGGATTCAAAGATTACGCAATCTATTGGGCGATGAAGCCATCGGTTTTGAATTACATGGAAGTCACGAACTTTTTCCTTTGGAAAAACCCCAGCTTTATAAAAATTGCTTGGAATCCATTCCATATCTAAACAGTTTGATGGAGCCCATATTCGGACAAAAACCTTTCGATACCAGCAATAATTGCTTCAACTTTGCCAATATTCAAGAAAAATATATCACGCACCGGCTGGAAGGGCAACTGGACACGGGCAAAATGATGCGTTCTTTGATTCAAAAATGTTTGTCCATGGGAATCCCCATTTTAAATGGGGTGATGGTCGAAGAGGTGGTCGAATCCAACGGAAAAGCGACCATCAAGACAACTGACTTTGAATTTGTGTCCAAAAAAGTGTTTGTGGCCACGAATGGTTTTGCTTCGAAACTATCGAAATTAGAAATGGTGAGACCTGCCCGGGCGCAAGTTTTGGTTACGGAACCCATCAAAAATTTGCATATAAAGGGCACCTTCCATTTTGATGAAGGGTATTATTATTTCCGCAATATTGATGGTAGAATTCTATTTGGCGGTGGCAGAAACCTCGATTTTAAAACCGAGGAAACCACTGAATTCGGAGAAACCCAAATCATTCAAGATAAGCTTGAAACATTGCTCCGTAATATGATTTTACCTGATCATCCCCTAAAAATTGAACGCAGATGGAGCGGCATCATGGGTGTGGGCGCCCAAAAATCGCCTATTGTCAAGCAAGTTTCCAACTCTATTTATTGTGGGGTGCGTCTTGGAGGAATGGGGGTTGCCCTCGGCAGTCTTGTGGGCAAGGAACTGGCCGAATTGGCTGATTGATTTTCAAGTACAAGCACCAAGTTCAAGAGCAAAGACCCAAGACCAAACAACACAGGGAGCTACTGACTTCGGACTCCCGATATCCTTTTGACACGAATTCCTCCAATCTCCACAAATACCTTTTGAACCTGATTTTTGGACTCTTAAAGCACCGAACAAGCTCAAGCATCAAGTTCAAACTCAAAGATAAGAGTCACTGTCGACTAGCTAGTGCAAACTGACTTCCAAAACCCTTTTTACACGCCCGTCTGCCGCTGGAATGTTACCTGTCTCCGAAAACAATCGATGTTGAGTCTAGTTTCTTGATTCTAAAAGCGAATCGGTCATGTTTTTTTGGTTATAGATGCAAAGCTTAGGGGGAGATTTAACGGTCAAACCATCCTGCCATCCAACAAATTGATGATTCTGGAACCATACTCCGCATTTTTTTCCGAGTGTGTCACTTGAATGATGGTTACCCCCTCTTCATTTAACTGTTTGAACAGCTCCATGATTTCCTCTCCCTGTTTGGAGTTTAGATTGCCAGTGGGCTCATCGGCCAAAATCAATTTTGGATTGGCGATCAAAGCTCTTGCCACCCCTACCAATTGCTGTTGTCCACCGCTTAGTTGAGCTGGAAAAAGATCCTTTTTGCCCACAATGTTAAAACGGTCCAACATATCGGCGACCATGGCCTTACGCTCCGAGCCTTTGATTTTTTTATAGATCAAGGGCATTTCCAAGTTTTCTCTTACGGTAAGTTCATCCAACAAATGGTAGGATTGGAACACGAAGCCGATGTATTGTTTGTACAGATTGGAACGGTGCTTTTCTTTAAGGGAATGAACGGATTCATCCAAAAAATTGTACTCGCCCTCATCAAAAGTATCCAGCATCCCGATAACGTTGAGCAAGGTTGATTTCCCCGAACCTGATGGTCCCATAATGGATATGAACTCTCCTTGCTCTACTTGGAGATTGATGTCTTTCAATAGAAAAATACGTTGGCCGCCCGTGGTGACCCATTTGAATATGTTGTTGAGTTGTAAAAGCATGTCCTGATTTTATTCGTTTCTTAAACTTTTGACCGGATTTACAACAGCCGCTTTTATACTTTGGTAGCTCACGGTCAACAAGGCCACTCCTACAGCCAACAATGCCGAGAGGGCAAAAATCCACCACGGAATAACGATGCGATAGGAGAAGTCTTGTAACCACCGATCCATGGCATACCAGCCTAATGGTAAGGCAATAATCACTGCAAGTCCAACAAGCTTTAAAAAGTCGACGGACAAGCGATAGACAATTTGTCCAACACCAGCCCCCAGTACTTTGCGAACCCCAATTTCCTTTACACGTTTTTGTGCATTGAATGCTGCGAGCCCGAGCAGTCCCAAACAGGCGATAAAGATGGATAAAACGGTGAATACCATGAATATTTTGCCCAAACGTTGCTCCGCTTCATAACTGGTATTGAAGGAATCGTCCATGAAATAATGCTCAAAAGGTTGGGAAGGGGCCAATTTCGACCAAATCTCCTCAATTTCGGAAAGGGTACGGGACACGTCGCCTTCACTGAGCTTTATGGCCAATCTGCTCGCCCCACCAGCTCCATAGAAAAACCCAAGGGCCTCGACTTCGTTGCGGAGCGATTCAAAATGAAAGTCTTTGACCACCCCGATTACGGTGAGAAGGGTACCATCATCAAAATCATTAACAAGTTGGGTGCCCAACACGTTTTGAGCTGTCATTCCCATAACGGCCACTGCTTTTTCATTAACGATGATGCTTGTGGAATCACTGGCAAAACGACCGATGTCAAAATTTCTTCCCGAAATCAATGAAATGTCAATGGTTGAGAGATAATCTTCGTCCACGTTCCACTGTTGCATGTTGATGGTCTTTTCCTGGCTGCGGTCCTCGGCTCTCATGAATGAGCTGTTGGTGCGTGCGGAAGGAGTGGGCAAAAAACTGCTCAGTGTGGCATTGTTAACCTGACTGAGCTGCATCACTTCTTCCTTGAAGGCCTTCTTTTTCATGTCAAGGGCATTAACGCCATTGATAACCAACACTTGGTTTTTGCCATACCCCAAGTTTTTGCCCTGTATATACTGCAATTGCTGAAAAACGACCAAAGTGCCCAGTATCAAGAACACGGAAATGGAGAACTGGAGGACGACCAGTGCATTTCTTACCCCTTCCCCACCAATGGCGTTACCCCCCTGTCCTTTGAGCACCTTGGCGGCCACAAAACGAGACATAAAAAAAGCGGGGTAAGTCCCTGAAACAAGCCCTAGAAGCATTGCAGCCAATACTAGTACAGCCCAAAAACCAACATGGTGCAAGGGAAGGGCCAATTCTTTTCCGGACAATTCATTGAACAAAGGAAGAATTGCCATGGCCATCAGTAGCGCCAAGCACATAGAAGCTAATGAAATAAGCCCCGACTCGGTCAAAAACTGTCTTATCAACCCAATTCTTTGGGAACCCAGGGTCTTCCGAATGCCCACTTCCTTGGCCCTTTTGAGGGAATGTGCAGTGGAAAGGTTCATAAAGTTGACACTGGCCAAAACTAGGAGAATCAGCGCGATGGCCGAAAGAATGTAAACGTTCTTGATGTCGCTCACAGCACTGAACTCTGGGTTTCTTCCCGAATACAAATGGATATCTGTCAAGGGTATGGTGGTGTAGTACATGTAGTTACCAGAATCGATGAACTCTTGTTCCGTAATTCCGGGGAAGAATGTCTGGACATAGGGAATCAAGTATTTCCCGACCATACTTTGCAGTCTATCCTGAATGTCCCCAGCTTTTGTTCCAGGCAACAACTTGATGAATGTGTAGTAATTGTGGCTTCCCCATTCAGCCAATTGTGCATCTTCATACCCTGACATAGCCAGGAAAAGGCCACGATCTTTTAGGAACGAGTTCTTGGGCATATCGTCTATCACCCCGGTTACCCGATATACTTCATTGTCGTTCAACAACACTGTTTGCCCAATGGCCTTATTTGTGGAAAAATGTTTTTCGGCAGCTGTCTTGGTCATGACCAAGGTATTTGGTTCTTTCAAGGCAGAACGTTCATCGCCGTATAAAAGCTTTAACCCAAACATTTTAAAGAAAGTGGAGTCTACATAGGCAACCGAAAGTTCCTTTACATTGCTTTCAGTTCCCTGAGGTCTAATAAAGACACTCCCAACGTTCCTGAACCTTGTGGTAAGTTCCACTTCGGGAATGTCATTGAGCATGGCTTGGGCCATAGGAGCGGACACCTCGGCAAACTGGTTTTCGACTCCGCCAAATTTAAGGTCTGCGTTGACCCTATGGATACGATCTGCATCGGCAAACATCGTGTCATGATTCAGTTCGTCATAGATATAGAGCCCGAGCAAAAGCCCTCCAGCCATTCCTATAGCTAATCCAAAGGTGTTGATAAAAGTGAAGAATGGCTGTTTTTTAAGGCTTCTCCAGGCTATTTTGATGTTGTTCTTGAGCATAGTCGTTCATTTTTTCATATTTATTCTGTACGCAAACTCCGGGCAGGGTCGGTCCGTGCTGCTTTGATTGCCTGAAAGCTCACGGTGAGAATGGTTACGGCCAGAGCTCCCAGCATGGCAAGGGCAAAAATCCACCATTTAAGTATCACACGATAGGGATACTCCTGTAACCATCCGTTCATTACATAATAGGCAATGGGTACGGCAATAAAACAGGAGATAATGACGAGTTTTAAAAAGTCCTTGGACAACATGTTCCATACATTGAACACCGAAGCTCCAAGTACTTTGCGCACCCCTATTTCCTTGGTACGCTGTTCTGCCACAAAGGAAGTCAACCCAAATAGCCCCAAACAACTGATCAGAATGGCCAGTGCCGTAAAAATTCCCGACAATCGGCCAATGCGTTCTTCGGCCGCAAATTTTTCACCGTATTCATCGTCCACAAAGTCGTATTGAAAAGGGATGCTTGGAAAATGCTCTTTAAAAACTTTTTCGATGACAGCGATATTCTGGCTCGCACTTTGCTCTGGGTTCAATCTCATATTGTAATAGGAGCCGTTACCATATCTGTCGAATACATACATGCCTTGTTTAACGGGCTCATATGGAGATTGGGCAATCATATCCTGAACCACTCCAATGATTTTCAAGGGATCACTTGGGTTTTCATTGTCCTCATCTATAAGGAGTTTCCCAATGGGATCTTTTAGACCCATATATTTTACAGCAGTTTCATTAAGAAGCACAGCTGTTGAATCGGAAGCAAACTCTCTGGAAAAATCCCTTCCGGCCACAATCTTTAAATTGAGGCTTTTGGCGTATTCCGGTGATACTTCGGTCCAGGCCATGTCTTCTTGAAAGCCTTCGGGTTTGCCTTCCCATGTCCAACCGCTGCGGTTGGACCATATATTTGTTGTTGGGCTGCTAGAGGTCGACATTTCGATGACCGCTCCCGAATTGATAAATTCTTCCCGCATCAATTCAAACTTTCCGGTAAAATCTTGACTCATGGTCGGCACTTGTACCAAGCCTTCCTTATCGTAACCCACAGGTCTGTTTTTGGCATGATTAATCTGTTGCATCACGATCACCGTTCCGATGATGAAGGCCACTGAAACCGTAAATTGTACCACCACCAATATCTTACGAGGCAGGCCTGAATGTTTTCCTGATTTAAAGGTGCCCTTTAAAACATCTACCGGCCTAAATGAAGATAAGTAAAGTGCCGGATAGCTGCCCGCCAAAAGTGCTGTGAACAAAATAAAGGTCAATGAGGCAAGCCAAAAACCTATAGATGACCAAGGGAAGTCGATTTCCTTTCTAGCTAGATCATTGAACCCGCTCAAGGATAGGACTACAATAAAGATGGACAGTGCATAGGCAAATAAAACCACTAAAAAGGATTCTCCTAAAAATTGATTGATCAGTTGGCCACGTTGCGACCCAATGGATTTTCTAATGCCAACTTCTTTGGCTCTCTTTTCGGAACGGGCCGTACTCAAATTCATAAAATTGATGCACGCCAGCAAAAGAACAAAAGCTCCGATAATCCCAAATAGCCATACGTATTTGATTCTACCGCCCACTTGTTTCCCGTTTTCAAAGCGCGATCGTAAGTGCCAATCCTTCATCGGGAACAAAAACAATTGCGTGTTGAATTCCCTTGAATTTTCATTGAGTTCTTGTTTTACCTCACCGATTTTGGAGGTGACGGATTCCATGGTGGTATTATCGGCAATTTGGACAAACATCTGAAAGGAGTTGTTCCCCCATTGATCCTCAGCATTTTTAATCCATTGGTTTATGGAAACATACTTGTCCCAAGGCATAATAAATTCAGTATCGTTGAAGGAATTGTTAAAAGGAATATCCTCGTATACCGCGGTTACCATCATGTCGTATTGACTATTGACCTCTATGGTCTTTCCAATAGGGTCTTCATCGCCAAAAAGCGCATTGGCTGTCGATTCGTTCAACATAATGGAATTGATTTCACGAACCCCGTCCTTTTCACCTTTCAATATTTTCAGGCCCAACATTTCGGGGGCTTCGCGCTGCATGAAATTCCCACTCCTCGATATACTGGTTTCCTTGTATTTGAGATATTGGGAAGTGTTCCAAGAGCACATTACCAAATGCTTGAAATTATCCATATACCCATCCCTGAAGGCTTTTTCCAACGGGCGGGGAATAGCGGGTCCGGTCCCTGTTTCCCCATTCATGGTCTGCGATTGAAAAACCTGTGCTATTCGCTCTTTATTGACAAAATAGCTGTTATGGCTCAATTCGTCCGTAATCCACAACCCAATGATAAGGGCCACGGCCATACCTAGGGCAAGCCCCCCTACGTTGATAATAGTATAAGCCTTGTTCTTGGTAAGGTTCCTCCAGGCTATTTTTAGATAATTCTTGAACATGATTTCTTGGGTTTTTGATTGATTATTCTGAACGTAAACCTTTGGTGGGTTTTAACAAGGCAGCTCCAATAGATTGATAACTGATGGTAACTATTGCAATGCCAAGCGCTATGAGCCCTGCGGTTAAAAATATTTCCCAGCCAATACTGATGCGGTAAGCAAAACCTTCCAGCCATCTATTCATCAAATACCAACCAATAGGGATGGCAATACATATAGAAATGATGATCAATTTTAAAAAGTCGAGTGTGAGCAGTTTGTAAATGTTTTTGAAGGGAGCTCCCAGAACACGGCGAATACTTATTTCCTTTCTACGCTGCTCCACCATAAAGGCTGAAAGGGCAAACAGACCCAGACAGGCCACAAGGATGGCAAAAATGGCAAAACTGTTGAATATTTTACCCATGCGTTGAACATCTTCGTGCATTTGGGCAAACTCCTGTTCCAGAAAAGAATAATTGAGTGCTTGATTTGGTACATTTCTGTTCCAAACTTGTTCAATGGAGGCCAAGGCTTCTGTCGGGTCTCCTTTTTCCAATTTTACGGAAACGGCACCAACATCCTCTCCTATGACCAACGAAAGTGAAGAGATATCCTCTTTCAGGGATTTGAAATGGAAATTCTCTATAACCCCGATGATTTCAAAAACTTGACCACTATTATCCAATGTTTTGCCGATTGGGTCCTGCAGGCCCAATTCCGAGGCCATTTTGGTATTGATAATAATGGAATTGATGGAGTCGTAGGCAAAGTCCTTGGAAAAATCCCTTCCTTTTTCGAGTTGAATACCCAGCGTTTTGATATAATCGTAATCCACTCTCCAAATTTGGGCGGGAACACCCCTTCCGCCGTCATCTTGCCCATCTACGTTAAAGGTGTTTCCGTTTCTACTGCCGCCATCAATGGGTAAATAGTTAGTGGAGGTTACGCTCTTTACTTGTGATAATGACGCGAGCTGTTCTTTAAAAGATTCTATTTTGTTTCCCAGGATATTGGTTCCTTCAAGCACTACAACACGTTCCTTGTCATACCCCAATTCCTTGCTTACGATAAAATCCATCTGACGGTAAATGATCAAAGTCCCGATAATCAAAATCACCGAAGTTGTAAATTGAAAGATCACCAATCCGCTCCTTAACTTTCCGCTTTTACTTCCTACACTCAATTTTCCTTTTAAGACATTCGCAGGTCTAAAAGCTGATAAATAGAACGCTGGATATAACCCTGCCAAAACTCCGACCAGTAAAGCTGACACCAACAACATAGGGGCAAACCACCATGCGGACCAGGGAAGCTCCATGTTTTTGGAAGCAATTTCATTAAAAGTAGGTAACAACACCCAAGCTAGTACAACTCCCAGAACAAAGGAGATAATGCTAAAAACCACTGATTCTGTTAGGAATTGGTTTACCAGATTGTTCCTGAACGCCCCAATGGTTTTTCTAAGCCCAACCTCTTTGGCCCTATTGGCCGATTTGGCCGTGGAAAGATTGATAAAATTAATAATGGCCAAGAGCAGTACAAAAATGGCAATGGCAGCAAAAAGCCAAACAAACTTAACATCGCCATGCTTGAGTCCGTCCTGCATTTTTAGGTCCGATTTTAAATAGATGTCCGTTATCGGTTGGAGTTTATATTCGGCCGTTCTCAAAACATCTATAAAATTGGCCGAACGTCCTCGTTTCATTTGAGCTGGAATGATGTATTTTTCAACGATCAAAGTCATTTTTTGTTCCAACTCTTGAATATTGGTATTGGGGTTTACCAATACATAAGTGAAATAATTCTGGTTGGTCCAGCTTTGGTTGGTGTCTTCAATGGGAAGAAGAAAATCGAAATCAAGATGGGAACTCTCGGGCACATCCTCCATTACCCCTGTTACGGTATACGGGGTCGAAGTGTCGTTGTCCAAAAATATGGTTTGCTCCAAAGCATTGCCATTAGGAAAGTACTTCTCGGCCTTGGATTTGGAAAGAACAATGCTTTTGGGTTCCGTTAAAACTGTTGCAGGGTCTCCCTGCTCCAGTTGTATTTCCAAAATATCGAATGCTTCTTGATCGGCAAGAATAAAGTTCTCCTCAAAGGTATTCTCTTTTTTTCCGGTTAACCTAAACCCACGTTTGCCAGCACCAAATATCTCTATGGTGTTTACTTTTCCCGCTTTGATTATTTCGGGAAAATCGGATTGAAGCGCATCGGCAAAAGGCAATTGGAAGTGCGTGCTTTTCATTACCTCGCCTTGGATCTCTCCTTGAAAAACTACTCTGTAAATTTGATTTTTCTTGGCATAATGCTGGTCGTAGCTGACCTCGTTACGAATAAATAGCGCAATTAATAGGCAGGCGGCTATACCTACGGCAAAACCACCTATTTTGATAAAAGTAAAGAGTTTATCTTTTTTGATGGTTCTCCAGGCAATATTTAAGTGATTTTTAAACATGACTTTTCGTTTTTTGATTGACCCATTGCTTCGACTACGCTCAGCATAAACTCGCTCAGGGCAAGTGAATAAACTCCTATACCATACTTTTCATTGGCTTGTTCTGGCTTTCGGTCACAATTTGGCCATCGAAAAGGTTAATGACCCTGTGTGCGTAATGTGAATCCCGGTCGGAGTGCGTTACCATAACAATAGTGGTTCCTTCTTGGTTGAGTTCCGTCAACAGGTTCATGACCTCGATACCGTTTTTGGAATCCAGGTTACCCGTCGGCTCATCCGCCAAGATCAATTTTGGATTGGTCACTACGGCCCGAGCAATGGCCACCCGCTGCTGCTGACCACCAGATAATTGCTGTGGAAAGTGTTTTTCCCGGTGCGCAATCTTCATACGCTCCAATACCTTTAACACTTTTTCCTTGCGCTCGGCCTTGTTCATTTTAAGATAGATCAAGGGAAGTTCCACATTTTCAAAAACTGTAAGTTCGTCAATCAAGTTGAAGCTCTGGAACACAAATCCAAGATTCCCTTTTCTAAGCTGGGTGCGTTGGCTTTCCTTTAGTCCACCTACTTCGTGCCCTGCAAAATTGTAGCTGCCCTCGGTTGGGTTGTCCAGCATCCCGATGATGTTCAGCAAAGTGGATTTTCCACATCCGGATGGGCCCATGATCGCTACAAATTCCCCTTCCTCTACTTTTAAGTTCACTCCGTTCAAGGCCAAGGTTTCCACTTCCTCTGTTCGGAAGCTTTTTTTAAGGTCTGTTATCTTTATCATTTTTGATGGTTGTTTTTTGTTTTATTATAGAGACTGTTCGTTTTTGATGATTGTTACATTTCCACGGATTACTTTAACACAATCCGTTCCGCATCGCCAAAACTATCGTAGTTACTGGTAATGACCTGTTCTCCTGGTTGAAGCCCCTCGAGGACCTCATAGTATCTTGAGTTTTGTTTTCCCAATCGCACATTGCGCTTAATTGCTTCGTTTCCATCGGGGTTTATCACAAATACCCATTGTCCGCCAGTGCTCTGGAAGAACCCCCCTTTTGGCAACAACAAAGCATCATTGGATTCGCCCAACTGCAACCGTATGTTATAGCTCTGTCCGGCACGTATGGTTTCCGGTCTGTCATCAACAAAAACCAAATCCACACGGAACCTACCGTTCCTAACCTCTGGATACACCTTGCGCAAACGCAGTTTGTATTCGTTGCCGTTACGTTCCAGAGTGGCGGAAAGGTCTCTTTTTACTCTATCAATATAGTGCTCGTCAATATCTGCTTCAATCTTAAAATCGGTAAGCACGTTAATTTGTCCTATACGTTGTCCCTGTGAAATATTCTGGCCAATTTCTGCGTCCAAAAATCCCAATTGTCCGTCCGCAGGAGCCCGCACATTAAGGTGGTCCAAACGTTCGTAAACCATGGAAAGTGTTTTTTGCATACGTTCAAGGTCGGCATCCAAACCTTTTAGGGATGTTTCACGCAATTCATCATCCTGTTCTGTTTGTAGTTTTACAATTTCATATTGCTTTTGTGCCAGTTCGTAATCTTCCTTTGCTTTTAGAAAAACTTCCTTGGAAATCAATTCTTCCTCGTACAATTCCTTGTTTTGCTCGTACGCGCGTTTCAATCGCTGTACATCGTATTGTGCAGTGGCCAAGGATTTTTTGCCTTCAACCTGTCTGGAGTCGAAGGTGAGTTTGGTGGAACGCAGGTCGTTTTGCTTTAATGCCAAGTTGCTTTCACTGGCCAAAATCTGCTCGTACAGGGCCATGTTTTCCAGTTTTAGGATAATGTCCCCTTTCTTGACCATGGATCCTTCCTCAATCAACTTTTCGGAAACACGTCCTCCTTCATAAGCATCCATATAAATTGTAGCGATGGGGGCAACGTTACCATTTATGGTAATATAGTCATCAAACTTACCGTTGGTCACAGTGGCAATGGACAAACGTTCCTTTTCTGTTCTAAAGGTGGACATGGAACTGGCAAAAATCAATTTATAGCCAACAAACAAGAGTAATATCCCCAATGCGATATAACCGTAGTGTTTTAGTTTAAGTCCTTTCTTTTTTTCTAATTGTATATCCATGGTTGTTTTTAGTTGATATTAAAAATGGGCAGCCCGCTATAAAAATCTATGGTGCTTTGGTTGACTTTTAATCTTAGACCTACCTGCAAATTTTCGTTCTGTGCAACACCGTAAAGGTTCTTTGCCTGAAATAGCTCCAAGGCATTGATCAGTCCTTTCTCATATCTTTTTTGGGCTATGGTGAAGGCCAGTTGCTGGGCTTCTACCTTTTTGGTGCTTTGTTCATATTCAGCAATTAGTGCCCGATTATCCTGAACCAATTGCTGCAATAGCTTAAAGAGTTCCTGCTCCTGGATCTCCAAGTTGTTCTTGGCCTGCATATAGGCAATTTTTTGCTGTTTTACTTGAGAGTGGTTCGCCCATCCGTTGCTTATGGGGATGTTCAATTGTGCACCCACAAACTTTGAAGAGTTGTCGTTGAACTGTGTTTTAAACGGGATAACATTGCCGTTTTCATCCACATTGGTCTCAAAATAGCTGGTTCCGTACCCTGCGACAAGTGATAAAGAGGGAAATAGGGTTCCCCTTGTGGCCTGTAACTGCTTTTTGGCCGCTGTTACCCTATGCTCTTGCGATTTTACCAAAGGCACAAATCCTCTTGCAGATTGGTACAGGGAGTCCAAAGCAACAGTTTGGTTCACCGAAGCTTGTTCCAGGTTTTCCTGTAGTTTTATATCCGAAGCTTCGGTTAAATTCATTTCCTGAATCAAAATCAGTTTGGCGTTGGTAAGCAGGTTTCTGTTCTGGGTCAATAAAAGTTTGTCGCCCAAAAGATTGGATTCCGCTTCATAAAGATCGGCACCCGCCATTAACCCAAGTTCCACCTGTTTTTCAACCAAATCGTAGTTTCCTTGGGAAATTTCAAGTTGCTCCAAGGAGTTGGCCACTAAACCTTCGTAAAATTTGATGTCGTAGAAAGCACTCATTACCCTAAAGGCCAATAAGAACTTTTCTTGCAGAATATCTTCTTGGGTTGCCTTATAAATAAATTTGGAGGCTCTTATGGTATTCAATTTTTGAAAACCACGGAACAGGTCCAAATTGGCATTGAGCGAATAATTGTTACTGAAGAAATCCGTGTTCACATAATCGTTGGTCTGTGGGTCGGCAGACCTACCATATCTAATGGTATAATTGGTGGAACCACTTACGGTCGGCAATAAGTCCCTGATGGACTGTCTATAAGATTCCCTGCTGGATTCGTTGCCAAAAGACGTATTCTTAACCTGAAGATTGTGTTCAATGGCATAGTCCACACACTCCTCCAGCGTCCAAACCTCTTGCGAAAACCCGATCAAGGATGTAAATAATAATAAAGTTGTAATGTATGTTTTTAGGCTCATAGTTTTATCCTGTGCCAAATTACCGTCTATTCTTGTGCCAAAATATTTTTAATCTGATTATCAGATATTTACAATCAAAATTGAACAATTATCATTAAGTAAGTGTAAAAATTTTGTACAAAAAATGTCCAAATGTTTTACAGGTATATAAAACATATCGAAGCAATTAGTAGCTTTAGCTTTCAATATGAACCTAAAGCCCTATGGTTGATGCCAGAATTTTAGTGGTTGACGACAACAAGAGCGTGTTGAGTGCTTTGGAAATTCTTTTGCAGTTTGAGTACAAAAGCGTCCAAACCATTTTTAATCCCAACCAGATTTCCTCTTTCCCTAACTTACATGATATTGACATTGTGCTCTTGGACATGAACTTTTCCGCTGGGGTAAACACGGGCAACGAAGGATTATATTGGCTCAACGAGATCAAAAAGAAATCGCCCAATACCTCGGTGATCATGATGACGGCATACGGTGCCGTGGATTTAGCGGTTAGGGCACTCAAGCAAGGGGCATCCGACTTTGTGCTGAAGCCTTGGAACAACGAACGGTTGATGACCACGGTGAAATCGGCCTACGAGTTGAGAAAATCGAAACAAGAAATACACAACCTAAAGAAAAAAGAGAACAACCTAAAGCAGGTCATCAACGAAGGACGAAATTATATCATTGGCCAGTCCAAGGCATTGACTTCTGTTCTGAACCTCGTGGCCAAAGTGGCCAAAACCGATGTTAACGTCCTCATCACAGGAGAAAATGGTACCGGAAAAGAATTGATTGCCCGGGAGCTGCATCGATTATCCACTCGAAAAAATGAGGTTTTTATTGGGGTGGATATGGGGTCCATTGCCGAAAACCTGTTCGAAAGTGAACTTTTTGGACACACCAAAGGTGCCTTTACCGATGCCAAAGAAGATAGGGCCGGCAAGTTTGAGGCCGCACATCAAGGAAGCCTGTTTTTGGATGAAATCGGGAATCTTTCGCTTCAAATGCAGGCCAAATTATTGTCTTCCATCCAAAACAAATCCGTAGTTCGGGTGGGTTCCAATAAATCCATTGATGTAGATATTCGGTTAATATGTGCCACCAATTGCAATTTGGAGCAAATGGTCGCGGATGGATTGTTTCGGGAAGATCTCCTGTACCGCATCAACACTATCCATATTGAAGTACCTCCGCTAAGGGAACGGGATGAGGACATTCTGGTGCTGGCGGATTTTTTTCTCAAAAAATTTGCCCATAAATATGATAAGAGCGGCTTGCGAATCAATCAGTTGGCACAGGAAAAACTGATGGAATACCCGTGGCCGGGCAATATTAGGGAGTTGCAGCATACCATGGAACGAGCCGTTATCCTTTCTGATGGCAATGTTTTAAAACCCTCCGATTTTCTGTTGCATGCCAAGCCCATGCATTCTTTTGACAGCGAGCCCATGACCCTCAACGAAATGGAACAACAAATGATCTTTAGGGCTTTGGAACAGAATGAGGGCAATTACAGTGCCGCAGCCGAACAATTGGGCATTTCCCGACAAACGCTTTATAACAAGTTGAAGAAAAGGAACGACTGATGGCAAGCAGAAACTTTTATATTCAGCTTATTGTCCGGGTAGTTCTCCTCACCCTAACAGCCATTGCAATGGCCTTTTCATTGGCCTATAAATGGTATTTTACCTCTGGGTTTTGTACCATTTTAATGATTGTCCAAGTATTCTCACTAATTACCTTTATAAATCGGACCAATAGAAAAATCTCATACTTTTTTGATGCCATTAAAAATGAGGATTTTACCCTACGCTTTCCAGAAGGTGTTACGATTGAATCTTTTAAAGAACTGAACAAGAGCCTAAACCGTGTAAATGGCCTTATCCAAGAAGTCCACATGCAACTCCAGATACGGGAGCAGTACTATCAAGAAATTTTGAAACAGGCCAGTATCGGCATCATGACCTACAATGAGAAGGGGCATATTCTTTTCGCCAATCCCACTTTAGAGCAGTTGTTGGATTATACACCCTTGAACCACATCAAACAGTTAAAGCAAGTGGATGAAAATCTGTACGAAATCTTTAAAGACTTTCGGCCTTTTCAACGCAAGTTGTTCCAATTGTCCAATGAGCGCGAACAAACACAATTGGCCCTAAAGTCCACCCCTTTAAGGTTGGACGGTCAATCTTTACTGCTAGTGGTAGTCCAAGACATCCATAAGGAACTGGACGAAAAAGAAACCGAGTCTTGGGTACGACTCATCCGTGTGCTTACACATGAAATTATGAATACCATTACCCCCATTGCTTCCATATCGGATTCCATTATTAAATACTACCGAAAAGGAGGCAAAATCACCCCAATGGAAGAGCTGGAGGAAAGCCAGATAAAAAATACGTTGAAAGGATTGGAGGTCATCAAAGAACAGGGTGGAGATTTAATGGACTTTGTGCAATCTTACCGAAGCCTATTGCACGTACCGGACCCGAACAAAACCCTTGTGAAAGGAAAGGACTTACTGGAAAAGATAGATGTGCTCATGTCTGCCCGGCTGCTTGAAGGCGAAAGCGAGTTCAATATACTTTGCCACCCAGAGGATTTGGAGTTTTATATTGATGAAAAACAAATCTCCCAAGTGTTGATCAATTTGGCAAAAAACGGACTGCAATCTGTTGAGTCCACCAGCGGCGGAAAAGTGCAAATGGTTGCTGGAGTCGATGAAAACGGCTCAAAATATATTGATATTAAGGACAACGGTCCTGGGATATCCCCCGAGGTAATGGACGAAATATTTGTTCCCTTTTTTACCACCAAAAGCGAAGGAACGGGTATTGGCCTAAGTCTTTCCAAAAGGGTGATGCAACTTCACGGAGGAGGTATTCAGGTACGTTCTGTTCCTAATGTTGAAACCGTTTTCCGACTTACCTTTGCCTAATCAAATTATGAAAAAAGCACTTTTAGACTTCTGCTGGAGCCATTTGGACGAGCGAACCGAACGTCTCAAAAAACAGGGCGATGAACTCCGGGAATCCTTGGGTTCCGAAACCAAAAGTTCGGCAGGTGACAAGCATGAAACAGGAAGGGCCATGGTGCAATTGGAACAGGAAAAGCTGGGTCAACAATTGCTGGAACTCGATGCAACCCGAAGCATCTTGAATAAAATCAATATTGATAAGTTGTCAGCTAAAATATGTTTGGGCTCTCTGGTAAAAACAAGTGTGGCCGATTATTTTATAGCCATCTCCGCAGGTGCTTTTAAGTATACCGATGGTGTTGTTTACTGTATTTCGGCCAACGCTCCCATAGCCAGATTGTTGCTAGGAAAGGAAAAGGGTGAAAACTTTGTTTTTAATGGGAATGCCCAATCCATTTTGGAGGTTATTTGAAGCTTGGAAAACCCTAAGAATCCTTTTCCACCAGTTGCATACCTCGTTTTTCACGATGGAATACAATAAGAAGAAAAAGTATTCCGATAATGACCAAGAACACTATTTCCAAACGTGATAATAATTGGTTCATGCCAAGAGACCTCTGGGATCGTTGGGTCAATTGTCTTCCCTCTGAAAGTTGGACCTCGGAAAGTTCATCAAGGTCATTGTTAATCCTGGTCAGCTTTGATGAGATATCACGCTTCATTTCTGCGCTTCCGGATGCATTCTTGACCGATAGGTTTTTCTCCATCTCTTGAAGCTCGGAATAGCTGCTTCTCAAGTCCGATAAGTACCTCGATTCCTTGACCGTTAATTCTGTTTTTGCAAAATCTGAAAGTATTTTTTCTATATCGGAAGATTCCGCAAGCATGTTCGTGTTTAACTCATTTTTGGCCAAGGCCAGTTCTTTCTTATGAAATAGATTATTGAGCCTATAAATGTATTCCTGAACCACCAAACGATCTTCAAAAACTGAGTTTACACTTTGTTCTACGGTAGAAAAATTACGTTGGTTCAATCGGTTGGAAGCAAGCACCAATATAAATGCCGCAGCCAGTATGAAACCTGCGTTTATTCGCTGTTTTATGGACATTTTTTTGGGCATTCTTTGCTTTTTTTGTTGTTTCTATAGAATTGAACTTGGATTTATTTGAATAAATCCGCCCAGCCATTAGCTAACCATCTAATTGAGCAAACCTAAATGCTTTGAGCTGAGCGGAAATCATCAATCAACTACAGTACACTTAACTCTCCCGACTCAAGTGCATTTTTCAAATCTGCCTTAACCACAGGGTGGCTGTTAAAGAATCTTTTACCGTCGGTCTTTTTTATTCTCACTTCCACGGTGCCATCCCTTTTTTCCTTTATGGCGGTTACCACCACTTTGTTTCCCTCTACTCTTTTATAATTGGCAATGCCTCCTTTTTTAATAATGAAGTTGGCACGGGGGAAATCAATGTGCTTGTACTGGGGTGCATCGGGACGGCCAATCTCCAATATATCACCAACTTTTACTTCTTGAGGGGTTACATTTTGTGCGTTGATATTTGTGGTTGCTACCACGAACAGAAGTGCTAAAACTATTATTCTCATAACTATATATATTTAAGGTTTACAAATTATTTTGTACTGCATTTTAAAAATCAAAACTGGACGATAATTGGTGTGATTGCTCCACGTCCACTATCCTAAAGGATCTCGAATCCGAAGGAGTACCGATTTGAACAGTATCATCAACTGCAAGCCCGACCAAACTTGCTCCCATGGCACTCACAACAGATATCATATTGTTTTTAAGATTACCCCGTGTCGATGGAACCAATTGAAACATTTGACGTGCTCCATTTACAAATTCGACCGTAACTTTTGAGTTTAACCGAACCACATCATCTGGAATATCCGACTCATCCTCCACCAAAGCCTTGTCAATTCTGTCGCTCAACTTTTCCAAGGCATCTTTGTGGGCATAGTCCTCATAATACCTATGAAAGTTCAGTATTCGTTTAAGCGTTACATAATCCTTTTTCTCCATGATCAGGCTTCCGTATTTCATTTCCAGTTCTTAACGGACGGGACACCTCAACAGCATCCCAGCATTTTGCCCATATAAATGCAACCCTTGTGCCATTTACAGTAATACGGGCATATCATAAATCATAAATATATGATTATAAGATGTTTAACTTTTATTTAGTTCCGTGAAAGAAAAACAAAGGCGGGTACTTTTTACCCGGTCGGGGTAAAATGCCCCAGTAGTTATTTCAATTTTTCGCGAAGCGTTTTCCGGTTGATTCCTAAAATTTCAGCTGCTTTGGTTTTGTTTCCTTGGGTGGACAGGAGCACTTCTTGAATATACTCTTTTTCCTTTTCTTGAAGCGTTTTAAAACCTTTTTTTGGGAAGTCTATTTTATACTTTAATTCATCGGGCAAATGCTCCAAAGTAATTTTGCCATCGCACATAATAACGGCGCGTTGCACAACATTTTCCAGTTCACGGATATTGCCTGGCCAAGAATATCGTTCCAAAACGTCAAGGGCGTCATCAGCAATGCGAACAAAGCGATCTTTATATTCAATGCCATACTTCTGCATAAACTTGTCGACCAACAAAGGAATGTCGGAGGAGCGTTCCCTAAGGGGGGGCACATCTACCGTAACCACGGAAAGGCGGTAATAAAGGTCTTCCCTAAATGTTTTCTTTTGAATTAGTTCTTCCAAATCACTATTGGTGGCAGCTATAACCCTCACATCCAATTTTTCAGGTTTTTGCGAGCCTATTTTGGTCACTTCTTTTTCCTGAAGCACCCGCAGCAATCTATTTTGAACAGGCAAGGGGGCGTTTCCTATTTCATCCAAAAAAATAGTTCCCTTGTGCGCTGCCTGAAAAAAACCATTGCGATTTTCGTTGGCCCCCGTAAAGGCACCTTTGGTGTAACCGAAAAGCTCTGCTTCCAAAAGGTTCTCTGGGATGGCACCACAGTTTACCGCAATAAAAGGAGCCCGGGCAAACTTGCCCGAATAATGGACAGCCCTTGCCACAAGTTCCTTTCCAGTTCCGCTTTCCCCGCGAACCAAAACTGTGGCTCGGTTATCCTTTACCCGGTCTATAATTTCCGTGACCTTTTGGAACGCTTCGGAGGTTCCTATCATGTCCGCATAGCCCTTGGCAATATTTTCTTTGGATGATGTTTTAATGGTCTCCTTGGCATCTTTGCTGGCAAAGGCTTTTTTTACGGCATCTTCCAGCTCTACTTTGGTAAAGGGTTTGGTAAGGTAGTCCGTTACACCATGCTGAATAACTTTTGATGCATCTTCCACCGAAGGAAAGCCCGTTACCACCAATTTGGGCATATCTGGGTAATGTTCGGCAGCATACTTTACCAATTCAAAGCCATCTATCTCCGGCATATTGATGTCCGTTACCAATAAATCTATCTCGGTATCTTTTAAAATGTAAAGCGCTTCTTTTACCGAAACGGCTTTGTAGGTATGGTAGTCCATCGACTTTAAATGCCGTTGCAACAGTTCAAGAATATCGATGTCATCATCGACCAGCAATATGTTCTCGTTTTTCAACAAGGCGTTTACTTTTTTGGGAATTTCAATGTAAAGATAGTGCCTGTTGGAGTATTTGGCCTAACCGCGATGCTTCCTTGATGGCTCTGAACAATACCGTGCACCACACTAAGTCCCAATCCTGATCCCTCGCCAACGGGTTTGGTCGTAAAAAAAGGGTCGAAAATGTGCGCTATGGATTCTTCGGGAATGCCAGGGCCTTGATCGGCAATTTTTAGGATGATGTTTTCCTTTTCGATTCCAAGAAAAACGGAAATAGTGCTTTTGGGCGGTGCAAAATAGATGGCGTTTACAATAAGGTTGAAGACCACTTGGGTCAACTGGATTTTATCAATACGAAGTTCAATGGTGTCTTCGGAATGCTCAAATTCGCAAGAGACATCATTCTGCCTCAAGGTGGTCCGCAGCATATTGATGGCCTCCTCCATCACCTCGACCACATTGATGACTTCCCGGGTCTCTGGCATTTCGCAGGCAAAGAACATCAGTTTTTTTACTACTTCCCGTGAAAATATGGTGTTGGTAATAATTTTGTCCAAATCTTTGAGCGCCTGTTCATCATTACTTATCCGCTCTTTTAAGAGTTCGGTAAAACCTAATATGTTAGCCAGTGGTGTATTGAGCTCGTGAGCAATACCCGCTGTGATTTCTCCCAAGATTCGGAGCCTGTCGGATTGCTCCACCTGTCTGCGGATATGTTCTTCCTTTTCTTTGATTTCCTTACGTTCCAACAAATTGCCCACTTTTAGGCACACATTGTCCAACAGTTGCTGTTCTTCTTCTAAAAAATCCTTTAGCTGGTATTTGGGGAACGGATACCCAACCTTAATCTCACCCTTGGGCTTATTGAACACGGTAATGACGGATTCCAAAAAAACATAGGCATCGCCCTTTTCCTCTGTTTTTATTGAATAATCGGAGGTGGAAAGGACCACATAAGTTTCCTTGTCGAATTGCCAAGCGCGCTCCAAACATTGCACAATGCCAAGCAATGCGGTTTCCATATCGTCATAATCGCAGTTGACGATCAGGGAGGTTACCTCATACAAACAGGTAAGTTCCTTGATACGCTCCTTGAGTTTTTGTTCGGCAGTGAGCATAGAATTATCCTTTGTAGCAAATTAGTGAATTCTGGGGATTCAATTGATGTCGGAAAAAAGGTGCTGTTTCTTGATAAATGTTCAATTCATTAAAAAACCCTTCCAAATCCAAGACTTGAAAGGGTTTAAAAAGTAAAAAGATCTATATTTTGTTTTAGTGGGAATACAAGATACCTTTTACCCTATTATTTAAACAACATCGGCGCGAATTCCGATAGATAGATTCTCCAATTGGACCATGTATGTCCGCCGGTGCTTTCGCGATAGGTGTAGTCAAAATCGTGTTTGTCCAGTTCATTTCGCATATCAACTACACTTTGGTACAAGAAATCGTCCGTTCCGCAAGCAATCCAATAAAGTTCAGGGTCGGCAGCTTTTAAAGCTTCTATTTGCTCACCTCTTTTAGAATGGTCCACCTCAATTCCAAAACGACTGAGGTCGGCAAATCCCATACTCATAACCCCAATATAATCGAACAGCTCGGGGTTTTCAAAAGAGGTGTTCATGGTCTGTAGGCCGCCCATGCTCAAGCCGGTCAAAGCACGATTCTCTTTGTTGGCTTTCACTCGAAAATGTGATTCAATGTAAGGAATCACGTCATTGACCAAACTTTTTTCGAACAACATATTTGCCATGCCCCCTACGGGTTGTGTTGAAGGTTCCAGTTTGGGGCTTACCGTTAAAGCGGCGGCTTGACCTGGATTACCATTGGTCATTACCACGATCATGGGTTTGGCTTTTCCTGAATTAATAAGATTGTCCAAGATATGGTTTGCAACCCCAAGGGTTGGCCATGCCTCTTCGTCTCCACCTCCACCATGCAATAGATACAAAACAGGATAGTTTTTATTGTTATCGGCATACCCCGGTGGTGTGTATACATACATTCTACGGGTTAAGTCCAAGGTCGGAGACTCGTACCAAATTTTGTGAACGGTCCCTTTTGGTCCTGTTTTGGCCCAATAGAGTTCAGAGGCTTCACCTGGAATGTACAGCACATTTTCTGTCCTAAATGCTCCGTCGCGAGCAACCAATAAATTGGCGGTATCCAAAGTGTTAACATCATCTACGACAAAAGTGTACCCATAAAGTTCTGGTTCCAGTGGGCCAACCGTAGTGGACCAAACTCCATTTTCATCTTTGCTCAGCGCTACGGTCTTTCGGGTCATTCCCACTCCCTTACTGGGTACCATTGGCATCCAATTGCCGGATAAGGCTACCTTTTCTGCCTTTGGTGCCTTAATTCTAAAAGTTACCGTGTTGTCATCGGCAATTTCAGGAGAGACCAGTCGCTCCATTGAACCAACTTCTTGACCGATTCCCGCTAAGGGCAAGGTCAAGACCACAAGCATCAATTTAATGCGGAACTTACTTAGTTTTTTTAACATTTTTTTCATTCTAATTCTGTTTAGTTGTTTTTATGCATTACTGTCAGTGTTTGATTTTCAAAAGGTTGAAACCTTACATAGGTTACGGTTACCCTTATAAAGATCAAATTATCACTGCGAATGATATCACTAAGATATGGTATTTTTCTTTATTGTTACAAAATGTTACAATAAAGATTTGGGGTTAAAAAATGAAGCCTTTTCCGAAGTTCTGCCTATACTTGGGATGAAATAGTGGAGGAGTTGAAACTAGCTGGTAGTATGGGCAATGCCCGCTTTCACAACGATACCAGTAAATCCGTCCAGAGATATTTAAAGTTTGACAAAGACCTTTCTTTTACGGACATTACCTCGGCCTTTCTTGAAAAGTATGAGGCCTATCTGCGTTCACAAGGTGGCACAGATGGCGGTATTGGCGTGAGGATGCGCTCCATAAGGGCATTGTACAACCATGCCATCAGAAGAAACATCGTAAAGGAATCCCTTTATCTTTTTCGGGCATATAAAGTGTCGAGATTGAAAGGAAGGGGCGCCAAATGCGCCCTTACCTTTGAAGAGGTAAAACAAATAATCAATGTTGACCTTTCTGAAAATCCAGAGCTTCTGAACAGCAAGAACTATTTTGTTTTTAGCTTTTATACTCGTGGAATGAACTTTGCCGATATGATGAAATTGAAATGGAAGGACATCAAAGGTAGGAACATTTATTATACCCGCTCTAAGACTGGGGTTGCAATCACACAATATACCCCGTATCTGGATGGATTATATTATTTGGAGAAAGAGTTGGATGTCAATAGGGAAATTGTAAACGACACAATCAATTAAACGGTAGAGGAAATTCAGTGAAGTTTTAATAATTTCCAGTTGACATTGAATCAGTTGCCATAAATCGATGGTTTTGTTCCCTTACCTAACCCATATGATAGGTACACTCATTGGCACTTGAACTTAAGAGTGTAACTTTAGTTCTTTCAGGAAAATTGACCACCATGAAAAAACCATTACTTCTTTTATTCCTAATTATAGGACTCCAATGTACCACAGCACAAACCAAATACAATAATCTTTGGAAGGAGGTTGAACAGCTTGAACTCGAAGGGAAGTTTAAAAGTGCCTCCGAAGTTGTAGATAAGATTCTTAAAAAGAGTAACAGAGCCAACGATAGTGATCAAATCGTTAAGAGCTTTACCTACAAATCCAAGTTCGCACTTTTGCTTGAGGAAAATGCTCAGCAACAGGTCGTCAAAGAAATACAGGAGCATATCAACACTTCCAAATTTCCGACCGATGCACTTCTTACATCCATGTATGCAGGTTTTTTGGAGCAATATCTCGTTCATAATCAATATAAAATCCGAAATAGAACGGAAACTTTAAATAGTGATGAAACCGATGATTTTGAAAAGTGGGATGCCAATACCTTGGTAGCCCATATTGGAGAACTCCACAAACAATCATTGCAGCATTCCAATGAGTTGAAAGAAATACCAATTGAAAAGTTCGAGGCCATTCTAACGGAGAGCAATACCTCCAAAAAGTATAGGCCTACCCTCTACGATTTTTTGATGCACAGGGCCCTGTCCTTCCATAAAATCGACCGATGGTATGTAAATAGGCTTGAAGAACGGTTTTTCCTTAACGACCCCTTGATTTTTGAATCCACGGAAGAGTTTGTCAAAGAACCCTTCAAAACCGTTGACAGTATTTTTTCGAATCAAAGGGCCTTAAAGCTGTTCCAAGAACTGGAAACCTTTCACAAAAGCAAGGATACCATTGCGTATGTGGATGTGGTGATCCAAAGGTTGAAGTTTTCAAGGGATAACTCACCCCTGGAAGATAGAGATAGATTGTACCTGAATGGGTTGCAAAGGTTAAATGACAAATATCCTGACCACAGAGTCTCTGGAATCATAGCCTATGAAATCGCGGAAAGCTTGTTCAATGCGACCAATAGCAACAATGCAAAAAATGACCCGCTACTTGCGGAACAAAGGGTAAGGGCCTATAACTTGTGCAAAGAAGTAATCGATAAATATCCAAACTCGGATGGTGGTCTGCTCTGCAAAATTTTAAAGACCAAGATTGAAAAACAAGAATTGGATATTGAGATGGAGAAAAATATCATCCCCAATAGACCATTTCTTGGAAAGGTCACTTTTAAAAATGTAGATTCCCTTTATATCTCCATATACCCCATCCCTAACGAATATTTTACGGACTCCTACTCGTATAAGCGTGACAGTCTTGCCCTGAACGTGATCAAAAACACGAAACACATGGCCGATAGGTTTTACAGCCTACAAAAGAAAAAGGATTTCTATAGTCACGACATAGAGATTGACTTTCCTGAACTTCCTTTGGGCAGCCACTTAATCATTGCATCCAAAGTTGAGAATCCAATAGCCCTCAATGAAATATATGCGTATGAAAAAGTCCAAGCCACAAACTTGGTGTTGCTCTCCACCATGGCCGAGAACAGTCTCGATTTTAAATTACTGGACCGGTCAAACGGACACCCAATTCCCGGAGCCAAACTTACCTTGACCGATGACGAGGACTACGTTAAAACGGGAGAGACCGATGCTAGGGGCTCTTTCTCGGTAAAACGACCAAAAAAAGATTTCTATAATTTAAAAGTCGTGGCCATCAAAGAGCATGACACCATTGTAAACTACGACCAAAGGCTGTATTCAAAAAGCAACTATTCCAATAATGAGGATAAGCGCCTGGCCAAAATGTCACTCTTTTTGGATAGAAGTATATATCGCCCGGGACAAACCCTTTATTTCAAGGGAATCCTAACGGAACAAAAAAAGGGGAAAACCAAGGTTGTGCCGAACACTTGGGTGACCTTGTTCATCTATGACGCCAATAATGAGGAAATCAAAGAAATACGATTAAAGACCAATGACTTTGGTTCTGTCCATGGCCAATATGAAATACCCAGCAATGTACTTACAGGTGAGTTCTTAATCGAAATGGATGAAGATTACGGAACCGATGAAGAGGATGAGGACCCCTACTGGTACAAAATCGATGATTTTGAAATGGCCGAAGTCTATTTCTCGGTGGAGGAGTACAAAAGACCACGATTTGAAGTGAATTTTGAAAAGGTAAAGGAAAACCTTCTGGTCGGGGATTCCGTTGTTGTCAAGGGCAATGCCAATGCACTGCTTGGTACGGCCATTAAAAATGCGAAGGTCCAATACACCATAAAACGAAATTTGACCTCATTGCGTGGTAGTCTGTATTATCAAGGTGAGCCACAGATCATAGCCCAAGGTGAGGTTGAAACAAAGGGGAAAGGAGGCTTTGAAATTCCATTTGTATCCATTCCCGATTCCACCATTTCCAAAACGCACAGGCCCATTTATTCCTATGATGTCAAGGCGGATGTCACTGATATCAATGGAGAAACAAGGACCGCCGAAACAACTGTCCGGGTAGGCTATCATAATCTACAGGCCAATCTCAAGATGGCCGCTACATTGAACAAGGAAGAATCGAACAGTATAAGTGTAACTGCTCAAAACCTGAATTCCCAACCCATACCTGCCCAATTGGAGATAGAGATATTTCGCCTTAAAGAACCTGATCACGTATTCCGAAAAAAACCTTGGGGTTTACCAGAAGGCCAGATAATGGAAAAAGAAAGGTATCGACAGCTTTTTCCCCATGAACCATTTGATAGCCTCGACCTAAAGGAACATTGGCCCAAAGAAGAAATGGTACTCAGAAAACAAATCGAAACCAATGGTGAGGAAAATATAGTTCTGGGAGACATGAAGGGATGGCAAGCCGGATCCTATACTATCACGCTTACGGCTGTGGACCAATTAAAGGACACGGTGAAAATTGAACAAGGGTTTGATGTATATGGCAACAACGAGGCGTTCGCATCCAAAAGTCAGCTTTTTGATTACAAACTTGTCAATAGTGCCTATAAAAGAGATGGCTTCGTACACCTTCAAATTAGTACCGCAGCAGAGAACCTAAAGTTTTTCTTGGAAGGATATTGTAATGAAAAGAAGGTGTACAGCAATGAAATTGACATTAAAAAAGGAACTTCATTTATAAAGGTTCCTGTTGAAAAAGACTATAAGGACAAATTGGAGTTCAATTTGTATTTTGTAAAATTCAATAGTCTTTACTCCAAACAATTTGCGGTAAACTTTCCTGAAGTGACTAAAGGGCTTACCGTCGAAACGATAAGCTTTAGAAACAAACTTGATCCCGATGTAAAAGAAACATGGAGCTTCAGGATTACCAATTCAGATAATAAGGGTGCCAATGCGGAAGTCTTGGCAAGTATGTACGATACTTCTCTGGACCAATTTAAGCAGCACGATTGGGACAACCGATTAGGACATCAATATTACCGTAGTGCCTATGCACCGAGAATAGATGATGGCTATTCCTTTACCACCACGAATTTTAGAAAGTTCCATTACACACCACCACTAAACTCACTTACTTTTCTTAAAAACTATCATCAGCTCAACTGGTTTGGACTCGATTTTGGAAGCACGCAATATGATAATGATCGTTATCTCCAAAAACTCAAGCTCAAGACATTTCAACCCCCAAAGGCAGAAGGCAACATCAGTGGTATTGTGATGGATTCGGACGGGATACCGCTACCTGGTGTGAACGTCATTGTAAATGGTGCCTCCACAGGGACACAGACCGATTTTGATGGCTTTTATTCCATCGAAGCCCCCATGGGTTCCGAATTGGTTTTCAGCTATATCGGTTTTAAAAGTGAGCTTGTTCCCATAACGCAATCAAACTCCGTGAACATAGCTTTGGAAGAGGATTCCCAAGCTTTGGATGAAGTCGTTATCACAGCTCTGGGGGTTCAGCGCAAAAAAGATTTGACCGGTGCAGTTTATATCAATGCCTACAGTATAAGTGCTGATATTGAAAACAAACTTGCCGGTAAAGTGGCCGGAGTGCAAATTACTGAGGCTGCTGGAAATACAGGTGCAGGAACTCAAGTCATCATTCGGGGAATGACCTCCTTGAACTCTAAAAATAGGCCCCTCTTTGTCATTGATGGTGTTCCCGTCGAATTTGGTTCGGATGGATTGAACAAAGTGACCATTCTTCCTTCCAATATTGAGGACATCACCGTGTTAAAGGGCGATTCTGCCACGGCAAATTATGGTTCAATAGGAGTCAATGGTGTGGTCATCATAACGACCAAAAAAGGTATTGAAAATGCCCTGCAGGTAGAGGCCAGAACTAACCTGAAGGAGACGGCATTTTTCTTGCCCAATCTCACAACGGATTCCAATGGTGCCATCAACATCAATTTTGATTCCCCACAGGCCCTGACCAAATGGCGGTTTATGATGCTTGCCCATACCAAGGATTTGGAGCTTGGCCAATTGGAAAAAACAGCCATAACCCAGAAAGACCTGAGCATTGTTCCAAACTATCCCCGTTTTTTAAGGGAAAAGGACACCTTGGTATTTTCCTCCAAAATCAGCAATCTCACCTCCGATCCACAATCCGGTGTTGCCATCCTGCAACTGTTCGATGCGGCAACCATGAAACCATTGCACCAGAAAGTCTTCGGAAATGATCAAACCCAAAACTTCAATATTTCCCCCAACAGCGATGTAAACGTTTCTTGGAAGCTACATATCCCTGAAAACACAAACGCAGTTCAGCTCAAAGTGCTGGCTAAATCAGGAAATAAAAGTGATGGGGAAAGTATGGTAATTCCTGTTTTGTCCAACAGGATATTGATAACCGAATCCAAACCCATTTGGGTCCTGCCCAATAGTACTAAAGAGGTTGTTCTGGAGCCATTGAAAACACAAAATTCCACATCGCTCCAACATCATCGATTTACATTGGAATACACTTCAAATCCGGCATGGACGGCCATAAAATCACTGCCTTACCTTATGGAATTCCCCTACGAATGTGCAGAACAGACCTTTTCAAGATTTTATGCCAATGCCATTGCGGAACACATTGTAAACAGCAATCCCAAAATAGCCGAAGTGTTTCAGGGTTGGGCAGATACTGGCCAAGAGAAAAGTGCCTTGGAGAAAAATAAAGAATTACAATCCATTTTAATTGCTGAAACCCCTTGGGCAAGGGATGCTAAAAATGAAAGTGAAAACAAAGCCAGACTGGGTAGACTTTTTGAAAAGAATGCCCTAACTGACCATCAAACCCAAGCCATGAACAAATTGAAACAGCTACAGTTGGCTTCTGGAGGTTTCCCATGGTTCGCCGGAGGCCGTGAAAGCAATTTTATCACCAGGCACATAGTGGCCGGATTTGGACACTTGAAAAAGATGAACGTCACGAGTGAAAATAGTTCCCATACCAAAGAACTTATAGAGAGCGCTTTGAAGTATTTGGACATGGAGTTTGTCAAGAACTATAGGCAAAAGATGAAAGAGGCCATGGATTCCACCCAAATTGCTTTGACCAATGCCGATATCCATTACCTCTATACCAGAAGTTTCTTTTTGGAAAGTCATCCAGTAACCGGAGAACTAAAAACCATACAAGCAAAGTACGTAGCGTTGTGCGAGGAAAAATGGTTGACCAAACCGCTTTATGAGAAAGGATTAACTGCGCTCATCATGAACAGGTATGGCAAGAAGGACATTGCAAAAAAAATTCTGGAGGCTCTCGACGAACAAGCAGTGCACAGTGAAGAGAACGGCATGTATTGGAAGGCAAATAAATCAGGTTGGTATTGGTTTCAAGCCCCCATTGAAACCCAGGCGTTGCTCATAGAGGCATTTACCGAAATAGGGGCAACCAATGAAACCATTGATGGCTTAAAGTTATGGCTATTAAAAAACAAAAGAACGCATCAGTGGGATACCACAAAGGCAACCACGGAAGCCATCTACGCATTGCTCATCCAAGGAAATGATTGGTTATCGGTAGCCGATAACACCTCGATCTTGATAGGGGACCAAAAGATCCAAACCAAAAAAATGAATCAGACCGAGAAAGAAGCAGGGACCGGTTATATGAAAATTGTTTGGTCCGAGGAGGAGATATCACCGGAAATGGCAGAGGTCAAAATTCAAAACAAGAGCAAAGTTTCTGGCTTTGGAGGAATATATTGGCAATACTTCGAGGATTTGGACAAGACTGTTGAATCTGAAAATGGTCCTTTGATGATTGGAAAAAACATATTCCTCACCGAAATAACCACAGATGGAGAAAAGTTGAGGCCCATAGGTCCAGAATTAAAATTAAATCTTGGCGACCTACTCACGGTTCGATTGGAAATTACTTCCAATGAGGAACTGGAATTTGTTCACCTCAAGGATCTCAGAGCTTCTGGTTTAGAGCCCATTGATGTACTCTCTGAATACAAATGGCAAGATGGACTAGGGTATTATCAATCCACAAAAGATGTCGCGACCCATTTTTTCTTCGACCGTCTCCCGAAGGGGACATATATTCTTGAGTATCAATTGAGGGTCAATAACAGTGGGAACTTTGGTACAGGAATAGCGACTTTGCAAAGCATGTATGCCCCTGAGTTTTCTGGACATTCCGATGGTGAGAGACTAAAGGTTGAATAATTTATCGTAAAAATTCATTGGGCACGAAATATGTCTTTCCCATTTTGCTCCATGACGAGCTTACCCCAAACCAGATTGAAAACCGCAAGACCAAAGTGCTCAAAAACTATAACAAGGATTTAAAGACTATTGCAGAATTGGCCTAAATTGAAAAATCTGTTACCAGTTATGTGGCTCGTCACAGCTTTGCCAATTGCCTTAAGCAAAAAGGTATTGCAACAGATGTAATCAGCGAATCATAGGGGCATCAAAACATGGCTATTACTCAGGCCTATTCAAAAAGAACTGGACACCTCTGTGGTGGATAAGGCAATAGAGGTTCTTTTATAAAGTATTTGAATATACTTCATTTTCCAAGGATTTTTCGAGTCACAGAAATAGGTGAAGGAATAACTACGGGGTATATCATTCTTTAGGTTCAGTTACCCAGGGTACAAGGCACTTAGTCAAATTCCATTAGAGTTCCACGAAACCTGCCTTCGGTAATCTGTAAAAAATATTCAATGCTCTTTTCTCCCCGGGGCTTTGGAAACAGCTCGAATGCAAAGTTGCCGGTCACTGATCCATTAGATTCATTATAAGACTCCACTACAAAAGCGGCATTTTCAGGTTCTTGCAATGTGTATTGTGCCACGATGACATCCCCGCCGACTGTATCGTAATAGAGTGTCTTTTCCTTTTCTAATGTATAGCTTCCCACACCTTTAAACTTTGCCTTTACCATTAACACTCCATTGTCCAGCCCTTCCCCAACGGCGAAAAAGACCAACGTATCGTTCTCCATCAACTGAAGTTCAGTACTGCCCTCCCAAAGGTTCTCATCCTTTTGGGCAACAAAGGTGTTCTCCCCCAAAGTAGGAAGGGAGTCGTCATCGGAATTACATCCAATAGTGAACAGAACAAGCAAAATCAATAGATATTGAAATTTAATACGTCTCATGTCCTTTTTCCATTAGATACTTAATTGCCAATAGGTTGCTTGGCAACTACATACCCATTTATTCAAACTTCAATGTATTGTATTCTTTGGCGGCCTGTTTAACGGTTTCCAATAGATCCTTATAATTTGGACTGTCTTCAGGAATCATATTGGTTTGCATCGATTTATAATCGTCTCCCCAATTTTTTATAAATGTTTCTGGTGGCAGAGGATTTAAATTTGGCGGATATAGTGCACTATAGTTTATACCTCTTATACCATTAAATCTTTCTCTATGTTCTATAATTGAAACTATAAGCTCTTGGTTATAGGCTTTGTCTTTATACCCACTTTTGTAAATTTTTGTAATGTCATACAAATGTCTACTTAAGCGCTCTACACGTATTTTATCTTTCGGCTTTTTAAACTCTTCATGTAGTAAAAACAATTTTTCCAAATAGGTACGTTCCGGATTTACACAGGGTATGGTAATCGCCGAATCTGCAAATGGACGTTCTGGAAACTGCTTGCCCACAAATGATATTATTTCGCAATTGGTAAATGGATCTTTTAAGGAGCGACTTCCTAATTCTACTTTTACTCGTGGCAATACATATTCTGAATGTTTTGTAACAGCAGGGTAATAAATTAAAATAGATACTGGGTCTTGATCGCCATCGCCTAAATTTTCAAAATCGAAGGTTATGCCTGTATAACCTCTATCCTTAAATGCTTTTTTTAAGGCTTCATAAAATGTGGTGGTTACAAACTCGAAGGATTTCTCTCGCAACTTTTTTACCTGAGATTTGCTGATTAAGCCGCCATCAAAGCCTAAATACTCCCTGTTTAGGGCCAAGTCTATATCTTCTGAAAAACGTTGTATTAAGTGCCATGCCTTACTTAATGATGTACCTCCCTTAAATAACAGGTGTTCTGCAATGTCCATATCCGAAAAGATAATATCGAGGGTTTGTGTTACCCACCAATCTTTTTCTACAGCAAAGTCTTGAATCTTTTTTTGTTTCGCTACTTCTTGAAAAATCAATCGTTTTTCTTCAGCACTTGCTTTATAAAATAATAGACTACTCATTGATCATAATGCTTTTGCCATAATTTCTGCTATCCATTGAGGTGCTAACTGCAAATCATGTCTTAAATCTTCAATATTTTCTTCTTTTAAAAGTTTTACAATTTTATCTTCCTCGCTTTTGGCTACGCTGTTTTTACCTATTTCCGTTAATGCCAATACTGCCAATTTGCTTATTTTACCCTTTAGAGCTAACTTTTTGGGGCTAACTTTTTTAAACGTAATATTTCTATTATCTATTTTAATTTTTCGGGCCTTACCGTCGGTGTAGTACACTACATTTAATGGTATTTGTTCGCTTAGCCCCAAAGCGTGCATAGCAAAACTGCCTGTTGGGATAATACGTGCCTTATCGCGTTTGGCTATGGCTTGCGCTATATCGTTCAAACTTGGTAGTACTATTTGGTTTAGTAATTGGCTCGTTTTAGGTTTTACATAGATGCCACTTGCCAACCTGTACAAAACACCTCTTTTTACCAATCGATATAAAGCTACACGTAGTGCATTGGCATTTGCTATTTGGGCAAAATCTTCTGTAAGGAATATTGTGCCCTCTTCATTATTTTTAATTTGAGCTAGTATTTGTTCTTCTATACTCGCCATCTATTTATTTTATATTTTTTGTAATGTAAAGTGGTTTCTTTTCATTACAATAATACTTAAAAAACATTACAAAAACAATTTTAACCGCATTACAGTAAAGCTGATGCCAGCAGTCTTCCCATAGAAAGCTTGTTAGCTTTAGAAGATCCGGTTCTGGAAGGTAAGCTATGGTCAGGAAATGGTTTAATGGTGTTTTTGAAATGTTGTACCCACATAAAAAAGAAAAACCTCCCAATTGCTTGAAAGGCTTATCTTTGTTGAGGTGGTCCCACCTGGGCTCGAACCAGGGACCCCCTGATTATGAGTCAGGTGCTCTAACCAGCTGAGCTATAGGACCCGCATTTTGCGGATGCAATATTAGTGTTTATTTTTCTTCAGCGCAAGGTTTTAACGCCCCTTCCCTTCTTTTATTTCTTGGCAAAGCTCCACCAGCACGCCATTGGTACCCTTTGGGTGTAAAAATGCCACCAGTTTGTTGTCCGCCCCTTTTTTTGGCGTTTCGTTCAAAACAACAAAGCCTTCGTCTTTTAATCGTTTTATTTCCGAAACAATATTCTCCACCGCAAAAGCAACGTGATGGATGCCCTCCCCCTTCCTTTCCAAAAATTTGGCAATGGGACCATCCGGATTTGTCGGCTCCAACAATTCAATTTTATTGGGCCCCGATTTAAAGAATGAGGTCTTTACCCCTTCCGAGGCCACTTCCTCGACTTTATAGTGCCGCACGCCCAACAGCTTTTCAAACAAAGCATTGGACGCCTCCAAATTTTTTACCGCGATTCCAATGTGTTCAATTTTATCCATAGGAGATGTAATATGTGTTAAATGTTCACCTTTTTTCAAAATTACACACTGTAAATGGTTAATAGTGTGAGGTTAGTCATTAATTCACTTATTTTTGCAGTATGGAGGAAACACAAAGACAGAAAAAAATAGCTGGAATCATTCAAAAAGACCTGGCCGATATCTTACAACGTGCCGCTACCGATGGAGGCCTTAAGGGAACTTTGATCTCTGTGTCCAAAGTTTCCGTAACCGTTGACCTGTCCTTGGCCAAGGTGTATGTGAGCATTTTTCCGAACAAAGGAGCGAAAGAACTGTTGGAAGGCATCAAGGAAAACCAAGTTGCCATTCGGTATGAATTGGCCCAACGCACCAAACACCAATTAAGGCGAGTGCCGGAGCTTAATTTTTATTTGGATGATTCCTTGGAATACATCGAAGGGATTGAAAAATCATTGAAAAGAGAGGAAAACCCTATTGAGAACAGGGACCTGCTCGACAAACGTAAGAAATCCTGATTTTGAACTTTCCGCTTTATATCGCAAAACGTTACTTACGGTCCAAAAGCAGCCAAAATGCGGTAAATATTATCAATTTCATTACTTTTTTGGTGATTGTGATAGGTTCTGCTGCGCTTTTTATCGTACTTTCTGCTTTTGCAGGTCTAAAAACGTTCAGCCTTTCTTTTTCCAATACGTTTGACCCCGATTTGAAGGCTTCGCCCACCATTGGGAAGCATTTTACCATTTCTCCGGATGAAGAATCAGCGCTTGGCAACATAGAGGGGCTGGCCAATTTTTCCAAAGAATTGGAAGAGCGGGCCTACCTTACCTATAAAGAAAAAAGCACCATTGCCTATATAAAAGGGGTGGATGAAAACTACCGGGCTGTTACGGGAGTGGACAGCACGCTAATTTTTGGCAATTGGGGATCTGATCAATACAATGGGGTCATCGGCATCGGGATATACAATTTGCTTGGTGTGCCCATGAACAATAGAACACCCATGGAGGTTTTGGTGCCCAAACCTGGTGAGGGGTCTTTTTCGCAACAAGGATTTAATGCCAAACCCTATGATGAACTCGCTTTGGTCGTAAGCGGCGTTTATGCGGTTGAAGAAAGTTTGGATAAAAAATACGTGTTTGCCCGGCTTCCTTTGGTACAAGAATTGTTGCAGAAAGATAGTACCGAAGTCTCTGGCATCAATTTTAAGTTGACCGAAAACGCCTCTCCCGATCAGGTTAGAAGCTCTATTGCAAATGTTTTGGGCGATAAAGTGTCGGTTTTGACGCGTCGTGAGCAAAACACCTCGCTCTACCGTATGCTAAACACGGAAAATTTGGCGACCTATTTGATTTTCACCTTGGTGTTGATCATTGCCCTGTTTAATGTGGTTGGGGCCATTATTATGATGATTTTGGACAAGCAGCAGAACTCCAAAACGCTGTACAGTTTGGGCACGACCATCAAAGAATTGCGCCGTATTTACTTTATACAAGGTATATTGGTCACTTCTTTTGGTGGGTTGATTGGTGTATTGATCGGTTCCTTGTTGATTGGCTCCCAATTAGCGTTTGGTTGGTTGAAGATAACACCATCACTGGCCTACCCCGTGGAATTCAATGTCATCAATTTGCTGATTGTGATTGGAACGATTGTGGTTTTGGGCTTTATTTCTTCAAAAATTGCAAGTAGCCGTATCTCCCAAAAATTGATTTCCGCCTAAGCGAACTGGTAATCCCCGAATTTTTCCTCTACCTCATCAAAAGCGGCAAAAACATCCGCAGCATCATCGCTGGTGACCATTTTCATACGGTATTCCTTAAAGTGCGGAATGCCCTTAAAGTAATTGGTGTAATGTCTCCGGGTTTCAAAAACGCCCAGTTTTTCACCTTTCCAATCAATGGCCATTTGCAAATGCCTACGGGCGGCCTCCACGCGTTCTTGCATGGTGGGAGGCGCCAAATGCTCCCCTGTTTTAAAATAGTGTTTTACTTCCTTAAAAAACCAAGGGTAACCAATGCTTGCCCTTCCGATCATGGCTCCGTCCAATCCGTATTCGTCACGCATTTTTACGGCAGCTTCTGGCGTGTCCACATCGCCGTTTCCAAATACGGGAATACGCATCCGCTGATTGTTCTTTACCTCAGCAATGGGTTTCCAGTCAGCTTCGCCTTTGTACATCTGTACACGGGTGCGGCCATGTATGGAAATGGCCTCAATCCCAACATCCTGTAATCGCTCTGCCACCTCGACTATTTTAATGGAATTGTTGTCCCAGCCCAAACGCGTTTTAACGGTAACGGGCAATTTGGTGCGTTTTACAATTTCTTCGGTAAGCTTTACCATCAACGGAATATCCCGCAAAATACCTGCCCCTGCATTTTTGCAGACCACCTTTTTAACGGGACAGCCAAAATTGATGTCAATGATATCAGGATTGGATTTCTCCACTATATCCACCGCCTGAAGCATAGAATCCAGTTCGGCACCAAAAATCTGGATGCCCACAGGACGTTCCTTTTCATAAATATCCAGTTTGATGACACTTTTGGCGGCATCCCTAATCAATCCTTCGGAAGAAATAAACTCGGTATACACCACATCAGCGCCCTGCTCCTTGCACAATTTGCGGAAAGGAGGGTCGCTCACATCTTCCATTGGAGCTAGAAGAAGCGGAAAATCAGGGAGTTCTATGTTTCCAATTTTTGGCAAATCCTATAGTTTTTTGGATTGCAAAAGTACAAAATAGGCGACAACCTAAAAGCTAGTTTTGCGATTGAAGTCGATCACGCTCATTTTTATCGATTCCTCGCTCATTGTCCTCCAATCGGAAATTCCCAAAATTATAGGTGAAACCAAAGCGGATAAACTGTGTTTCGGGACGTCTGCGATAAAAGTTATCTTGGTTAAGGTACTGCGAACGGTAGGTGGGCACATATTGCTCCAAGATATCCTCCGCTGCAAGCGATAGGGTTATTTTATTATCAAAAAGGGTTTTTCGGAGCCCGATCGTTAAATTAAACTGCTCGTCGGACACATACGATCCAAAAAGAAATTTGGAGATATAAGTTCCTGCAACCTCTCCAGTAAAGGTTCCGTCACTGGACAAGGTCAAATAATTGCCCACATAGGCATATACCCCGTTCACTTCGTTGGTAAAAGGTACATTCCCGCTTTCCTCGGCCAAAAAAGTCTCTTCTTCGTGAAAAACAGATGTGTAAGCGTACAAGTACCACGGGGGCAAAATGGATTTGCTCAAGGTAAAGTCCAAGCCGTAGGATTTACTCTCCAACACATTCTGTTTAAGCTCCACCAAGGTTTGATTGTCATTGTCCTGAAAGACCAGGTACGCAATGTTGCTGCCGTTGTCCCGATAGTAAACGTCGAAGAAATATTCGCTGTTATGGGTATAATTAAAGTTAAGGTTATTGCTAAAGCTTGGTCGTAACCCTGGATTTCCTTCCTCATAATCATTTTCATTATAGAAAAACCGGAATGGGTTCAAATCATTGTATTTGGGACGATTGATGTTCCTTCCATAATCAAAGGAAAAGCTATGCTTCTCCGATAGTGAATAGAGCAAATAAAACGATGGGAACGGTTCAAAAAAGTCCTGCGTATTGGTCTGGTTCAAGGTCAATGACCTTCCCTCGGCCTCCGTAAGCTCACCACGAACTCCTAACTTCATGGACCATTTCTCCCAATTCTTCACAAAGCTCATATAAGCTGCATACACATTTTCATCATAGGTGTACAAATCCGATAAGGAAGAATCAACCGTATTGCTAGAACCATTAAAGTTGAAAAAGTTCACCTTGTTTTCAGAAGTGATCGAGGATATTTTTGCTCCCGTTTCAAAAGATGCATTGCCAATTGGTGTGGAATAATCCAACTGCCCTGTAAAAATTCCAATTTCTTGATCGGTATCGGAATCAAACCCAAAGTCCCGTAAAAAAGTGCCGTCCGCATCAAAATAATCGGATGCAAGGCGTTGGAACGTCTTGCCGTTAAAATAGGTGTAATGCCCATTGGCTCGTATCTGTGCCCCTTCCTTTTTCAGCTTGTGAACATAGGTGAGGTCAAACGCCAAGTTGGTGTTGTCCATATTGGCGTTGTTCTCGGTGGTAAATGTGGAGTCCAATTGGGCTTGGGCATTCCTCATTTCGTTGCTGAGCAATGTTTGCTGCTCTTGATCTAAATTAAAAAGCAGGTTGGAGGTCACATTCAAACTGTTTTTGTCATCAAAATCATAATCCAGAATAAAACTTGCATTTTGCGACTGTGACCTATCCGTTTGATTATAATCCGTATCCCAAACGGAAAAAACATCATTGGTATCATCCATAAAATTGATGCCTTTTTTCGTTTTGTTCACGTCCTTCTTTGGACTGATGGTATAGTTGGCAAACAGGTTGAGTTTGTCCGTTTTATAATAATGACTGGTACCCATACTGAATTTTGGAAAAACAGCTTGGGTAAATGTCCCATTGATGCTTCCCTTATATCCCGGAACAATGTTTTTGCTGGTGACGATGTTCAAAATAGGGCCTCCTTCGGCATCATAACTTGCGGGAGGATTTGCAATCACTTCAACAGATTTAATATTGGTGCCCGAAAGTCCCTGCAACAAATCCCGAACTTCTTGTCCGGACAATTGGACCTTTCGATCATTAAGGTAAACTGTGGCGTTTTGGCCACGAATCAATAAATCATCTTGGTTTACGATTACACCGGGGGTGCTTTTTAGAATATCCCATGAGGTTCCTTGGGAAACCACTGTGTTTGCCACGGAAAAGACCAGTCTGTCTGGTAATCTTTCCAATTTAGGACGTTGAGCCGATACCACTACCTCATCCAGTTCGTTGTTTTCCAAGGGAATAATCAAAGCGCCCAAGGAAACATCCTTGGCAATATCCAAAGGTCTGGGTTCGGAGCCCCTGCCCACATAGCTTGCCTGTAACAAATAGAGGTCCGGTTTCACTTCGGACAGGACAAAAAGGCCTTTTTCGTCGGCAGATGCCCCTTGAACAAAAGTGGAATCGGTGGCCTGAAGCAGCAAAATGTTGGCGTAGGGAATAACCTGATTCTGTTCGTCCACCACCTTGCCAGAAATTGTAAAGGTTTGGCTGTATGCGCCGCATATTGCAAAAAACACCAATAAAAAAGTAGCGGAGAGGTTCTTCATTAGAGGTTTGGGTTGATTGTCAAATCTATGAAATAATTTTTGAGCGGGATGGGCGGTGATTTTCTTATTGAGAAAAAACCATTTGCGGGTATTTAAAACAATTATATTTGCAGTTGATTATGTCCCTTTTTAAGGGTATGTTATAGTTGATATGGAGAAGATCAGGAATTTTTGCATTATTGCACATATAGACCACGGTAAAAGCACTTTGGCAGACCGTTTGTTGGATTTTACCGGTTCGGTTACCGAGCGCGAAAAGCAGGATCAGTTGCTGGACAATATGGACTTGGAGCGTGAACGGGGCATTACCATTAAGAGCCATGCCATTCAAATGGACTACGTTCACAAGGGCGAAAAGTATGTGCTCAACCTGATCGATACTCCCGGACATGTTGATTTTTCATACGAAGTATCGCGTTCCATTGCTGCTTGTGAGGGTGCCCTTTTGGTAGTGGATGCCGCACAGAGCATTCAGGCGCAGACCATATCCAACTTGTATCTGGCATTGGAAAACGATTTGGAAATTATTCCCGTGCTCAACAAAGTGGACCTTCCGAGTGCAAACCCAGAAGAGGTTACCGACGATATTGTGGACCTATTGGGCTGTAAACCGGAAGAGGTAATCCCGGCAAGTGCTAAAACGGGAATTGGTATCGAAGAGATCCTTACTGCGATTATTGAGCGCATACCTCCCCCTAAAGGGAATCCCGATGAGTCTCTCCAAGCTCTTGTTTTTGATTCGGTATATAATCCATTTAGAGGTGTTGAAACCTATTTTAGGGTGGTAAATGGAGAAATCAAAAAAGGGCAAAAAATAAAATTCGTGGCCACCGGAAAGTCTTACTATGCCGATGAAATTGGTACCTTAAAATTGACCCAGTTCCCTAAAAACAAGATTTCTACGGGCGATGTGGGCTATTTGATCACCGGAATAAAAGATGCCCGTGAGGTAAAAGTAGGGGATACCATCACAGATTCTGCAAACCCGACCAAAAACCCCATTGGCGGTTTCGAGGATGTAAAACCTATGGTTTTTGCAGGTATTTACCCTGTTGACACGGAAGATTTTGAGGATTTACGTTCTTCGATGGAAAAATTGCAACTCAACGATGCTTCCTTGGTATTTACACCAGAAAGCAGTGCTGCATTGGGCTTTGGGTTTCGATGTGGTTTTTTGGGAATGTTGCATATGGAAATCATCCAAGAACGTTTGGAGCGTGAGTTTGACATGACCGTGATCACCACGGTGCCCAACGTGAGTTACCACGCATATACTACCAAAGGCGACCCAGACCCTATAATTGTCAATAACCCAACGGATTTACCAGATCCTTCCACTATAGACCGGGTTGAGGAACCTTATATTAAGGCGACGATCATCACAAAAGCAGATTTTGTGGGCAACGTAATGTCGCTCTGTATTGAAAAGCGTGGACAAATCGTAAACCAGACGTATTTGACCACGGAGCGGGTGGAGCTGGTTTTTGATATGCCTTTGGCGGAAATTGTTTTTGACTTTTACGATCGTTTAAAAACCGTTTCCAAAGGATACGCCTCTTTTGATTATTCCCCAATAGGAATGCGCACCTCAAAACTGGTTCGTGTGGACATCCTTTTAAATGCCCAGCCTGTTGATGCACTTTCTGCCCTGGTACACTTTGACAATGCTTACCATATCGGTAAAAAAATGTGTGAAAAGCTAAAAGAGCTTATCCCAAGGCAGCAGTTCGATATTCCGATCCAGGCCGCTATTGGTTCCAAAATTATTTCCAGGGAAACCATAAAAGCGCTTCGGAAAGACGTTACCGCCAAATGTTATGGTGGGGATATTTCACGTAAGCGTAAATTGTTGGAAAAGCAGAAAAAGGGTAAAAAGCGGATGCGCCAAGTGGGGAATGTGGAAATTCCGCAGCAAGCCTTTATGGCCGTGCTCAAGTTGAATGACTAAAAAAGCCAAGAAAATAGTTTTCTCTGCCTTTTGCGGATTATAATGATGCATCTCCAGCTGCACATAATGATTCTGCAAATTGTTTAGGCATTAAATCCTCTCCGCCAAAAAACTTTGCATCCATAGTTTTTATAGACCCGGCAGTTGATACTGTCCAAGTACCATCCCCGTTATCACAAACTTCCACTTTTCCTCCCTCAAGGGTACAGGATTCACATTCATTGGTTGGTCCGTCATCTTTGGAACAGGCGGTCATTAATGCGGCAGCAGCAACTACCGTAAGCAAAAGTATTTTCATCAAAATGATTTATTTGGTTAATAAATACCAAAGTACTTGTACTCCATCATTTATTTGCTCTTCAATTGACGGATGCGAAAAAAAGCGTGTCCTTCTTAATTATTTAAAAGGAAAAAAGTAAGGGATTACAAAAGTGGCGGCAATCCAAATAACGATATTAAGCGGTGTCCCTACCTTTAAAAAATCATTGAACCTGTAGTTTCCCGGCGCATAGACCATGGTATTGGTGGGATAGCTTACGGGCGTCATAAAAGTAAGGGAGCAGGCGAACATCACCGCTACCAAAAAAGGCCGTTCACTCACCTCCATTGCCGAGGCAAGACTGATTACTATCGGGGTCATAAGGGCCGCTGTGGCCTTGCTGGAGAGTACGTTGGTGCTCAAAAAAGTGACCAAGTACAAAATGCTCAGGGTAACTTGGGCATCATAGCTTCCCAGAGTCTGCTCTATAAAAAGGGCTATTTTTTCGGCCCCTCCGGTTTTTTCAAGGGCCGTTCCCATGGAAAGCACGCCTGCCATCATAAAAATAACCTTCCATTCCACTGCTTCGTAAGCTTCCTTTGGTTTTAAGGTAGAAGTGGCCACCAATAACAGAGCGCCAACCATACTGCTGATCAAAATAGAGGTGAGGTTAAGTGATGCCGCAAGCACTACTCCCACGGCAATAACAAGGGCAGGAATGGCTTTTTTTAAATTGACTTTCCCGTGCTTGTGCTCGGAAAGGGCCACCACCAAGTTCTGGGCAACCAATGCATCCACATCGGCCTCGGTGCCCAAAATCAGTAACATGTCTCCTTCGGTCAGCTTTACATCGGCGAGCTTTTCATACAAAATCTCCCCACGTTGCCTTATGGCCAAGACCGAGCCATTGTATTGTCTCCTAAAGTTAAGGGAGCGAAGGGAGCCCTCCGTCAGTTTGGAGCCAAAGGGAACAATAACCTCATAAATGTGTTTCTCAAGTTCTGCTTCGTCCAACTTTTTGTCCCCCGTGATCTTATATCCTTTTAGGCTTCGGATGCCGTTGAGTGCTTTCGGGGGAATCATAACTTTCATTACATCCCCCTCCAATATAAATGTTTCAGGGCCAATACTTTGCTTGTGCGACCCCTCCCTCAATATGGTCAATACCTGCACATTATGATCATTGACCAATTTGGACATGTGCAACGGTTTTTTGCTGTCGGGGCAATCCATTTCCACCAGTAATTCGGTAATGTACTTTTCCGCTTCTTTGGTAAGTGGGTTCTGCTCCTTTTCTGCCTTGGGCAACAGAAGGGGTGCCACAAAAAAGATGTAGGCAAAACCAATTACGGCCAAACAAAGTGCCGCCAAACTAAATTCGAACATCCCAAAACCCTCCACTCCATATTCTTCGGCATAACTACTCACTAAAATATTAGTGGAAGTCCCGATCAAGGTACAGGTACCGCCAAAAAGTGCCGAAAAAGATATTGGGATCAACAACATGCCCGGGGTTATTTTGGTTTCCCTACAAACGGTAAGGGCAATGGGCAAAAGCAAGGCCACTACTGCGGAATCGTTCACAAAAGCGGAAAACATACCCGCAATAAGACAAAATGTGATCAGGGCAATACTGTAATGTATTTTGGCCAGCTTTATGATCCTATGGCTAAGACCGTCCAAGATTCCTGAATTGAAGACCCCTGCACTTACCACGAACATGCACCCGAGTGTTAAGGTGGCCGGGTGGTTAAAGCCCGAAAAACCTTCTTTGGGACTAAGGACGCCCGCCACTATGAACAGGGCCATAATGATAATGGAAGTGGTGTCTATAGAAAAATAGTCCTTTACAAAAAGGACAATCCCTATGCAGATGATTACAATGGTAATGATCAAATCGCTGTCCATGGTGTCCCTAATTTACAATTCTGTTCGTTGTTTGGCCACCCTTTTTCTGTTCCGATTCGGTCAATGATGAGTAAAACCGTAAACTAAACCAATTTCGCCTCTTCTACAGAAAACTATCTTAATCCGTTTTGGGATTCTCTTCCTTTTTTGCCACTTCTATCTCTTTGCCTAAATAAACTAGCTTGTAGCCTTCACCCTCTGGAGTAAAGTCCTTGCTGTTCGCCGGAATGATTTCAATGCTTCCATCGGGCGATTTGGTGAACAATGGAACAATGTCGCGTTCTTCGTAGGTAATATCGATCAACTTGTCGTAGTGCTCCTTATCCTCCAATTCAATTTCGTGGATGACCGGATGTTTTCGTACAGTGTCCATCAGTTGGATAAAATCATCCGTATGGGAAAAGAGCCCTTCCTTTGGGTTGTTCTCTGGATCATTTACCTCTTCGGTATTTACCAAACGAAACGCTCCGTTTTCACCAAATTGTTTTTGGAATTTGTTGATCGCAAACTTGTTAATATCAGAGTTTCCTGTAAGCGCCATTAAATACCCCATGTCGTTCAACTCAATATTGTCTGCAAGCGTATCGGAAAAAATATTGGCCGAAATAGCCTCCAAACCTAGCTTTTTTGCTTTATCAACATTGTTTTGGTTGTTGTCTATGAGCACTACGTGCCTATTGTTTTTCCTCAAATAATTACCGATGAGTCGGGATAGTTTGGATGCGCCAATAATTAAAATGCCTTCGGATTTTTTTAAGAACACACCAACTAGCTTGGCAAACAAACGTGCCGTGGTAGCATTTAATAGTACCGTGCCCAAAACAATCATAAAAACCAAAGGGGTAATGTATTCGGCCCCCGGCTCTCCCCTTAACATCAATTTAGAGCCAAAAAGCGAAGCAATACCCGCAGCAACGATCCCTCGTGGACCGACCCAGCCAATAAAAAGTTTCTCGTTGAGTTTTAAGTTGGATCCCTGCGAACTTAAAAACACCCCCAAGGGCCGTATTATAAATACGATCACTGCAAAAAGAGCGACCGTGTTCCAGTTGTAGATCAGCTCCATGTCGCTAATATTGATGTTGGCCGCCAATAGGATAAATAGAATCGAAATCAACAACACACTAAGGGATTCCTTAAAGTAAAGCAGTTCTTTAAGATTGGGAAGATTCATATTTCCCATGACCATACCCATGACCACCACGGCCAACAGACCGGATTCGTGGGCAAACAGGTCCGACTCCACATAAACAAGGAGTACGGTAGACAAGGAAACCACGTTCAACAAATAATGTGGAATAAAATTCTTTTTTATGGCAAAAGCCAGGGCGTGGGCGAACGTAAACCCAAAAGTGGTCCCGAACAGAATGATTTTACCAAACTCGATGAGCGCTGTTTGCGTAAACGCCTGTCCTTCCCCTACACTGATGAATTCAAAAACCAATACGGCAACCAGTGCTCCGATGGGATCAATCAGGATTCCCTCCCATTTTAGCACGGCCGACACGTCTTTTTTAAGGGGAATGTTTCTTAAAATAGGTGTAATAACCGTAGGTCCGGTAACAATGATCAGCCCAGAGAACAAAAATGAAATTTGCCACGAAAGCCCAAAAATATAGTGTGCCGCAACACCGGCCCCAAAAAATGTGACTATGGTTCCAATGGTGATCAATTTGGTGATTACGGGCCCTACGTTGGATATTTCTGCCCGTTTAAGGGTAAGGCCGCCCTCAAAAAGAATAACGCTAATGGCCAAGGACACAAAATAATAAAGCCCTTCTCCCGGGAACAGCCCTTTTTCGCCGTTCCAGATGGGCTCTATTAATTTTGACCCATCTTCTGTGTATAAGGTTGCGATGGGGCCCACCAACAATCCTATCAAAATCAAAGGCAAAATTGCGGGTAATTTAAACCGCCAAGCCACCCATTGGGCAATAATACCTAGAATTATAATTCCGGCGAGTTCGACCATGTTCCAAGTTTTGTGGAAATTTAATGTTTTTCTTTTAGATAATCGTTCTTCTCCGGGGTCACCAACCAGATTGGAGAAGCCTTAAGGGTGGAAACCTTGCCATATTTAACAGTACTCATCCCATTTTTGTTAAAATACGGCCAATATGTCCTTATTTTTTCCGCATTTGGACTGTGCTTTTGTTATTTTGCAGGCCATTTTATTTTCTAAATGACAATTTATCCCATAGAGACCGGTAATTTTAAGTTGGATGGAGGCGCCATGTTCGGCGTGGTTCCCAAGTCTATTTGGAACAGAACCAATCCTGCAGATGGCAATAACATGATCGATCTTGCAGCCCGTTGCCTTTTGATCGAAGATGGGGACAGGCTTATTTTGATTGATAATGGTCTGGGCAACAAACAATCCGAAAGGTTTTTTAGCTATTACTACCTCTGGGGCGATCACTCCTTGGACAAATCCTTAAAAAACCTCGGATTTCATCGTGATGATGTTACCGATGTGTTTTTGACCCATCTGCACTTTGATCATTGTGGAGGCAGTATCCAGTGGAACAAAGACCGCACCGGGTATGAGCCGGCCTTTAAAAATGCCCGTTTTTGGACCAACAAAGACCACTGGGAATGGGCCACCAAACCCAATGCCCGGGAAAAAGCTTCATTTTTAAAAGAGAACCTATTGCCCATGCAGGAAAGCGGACAGCTTCATTTTGTGGACAGAAAAGAAGGTTCCTTTGTGGAAAAGTCCGAACTCGGTTTCGGTATCCACTTCGTGGATGGTCATACCGATAAGCAAATGCTCCCTCACCTAAACTACAAGGGCAAATCCTTGGTTTTTGTGGCCGACCTAATTCCGACCGTGGGCCATATTCCCCTGCCTTATGTAATGGGGTACGATACCCGACCTTTACTGACCTTAAAAGAAAAATCTGATTTTTTAAATGCTGCCGTGGAAAACAATTGGCTCTTGCTCTTTGAGCACGATGCCCACAACCAAATATGTACTCTTAAACAAACCGAAAAAGGAGCTCGTTTGGATCAGCTGTTTTCCTATGACGAACTATTCAAAATGCAATAACCTTTCACTTTTTACAAATACATTCTATGAATCGCACATATAACAAACTATCATTCTTATCCCTATCTGCCGCCCTATTTTTAATGGGTTGCGGATCTACCGCATTGGTCTCTACCCCTGTGGAGAACATTGATGCCGTTCCCTTAAAAATTTCTGAGCTTACCGAAGCGGAGAAAAAAAATTGGGGCCACCTCGACCTTATTGCGGACACCATTCCCGGCATGAGCGTGGACAAAGCCTATAACGAAATCATAAAGAACAAAAAGGGGAAAACCGTTGTAGTGGCCGTTTTGGATTCGGGCATGGATTTGGAGCACGAAGATCTAAAGAGTGTTCTTTGGACAAACACCGATGAAATCCCCAACAACAACAAGGATGATGATGGCAATGGTTATGTGGACGATATACACGGCTATAACTTTTTAGGAGAGTCCTATAATGAACAACTGGAATACGTCCGCATGCTTCGATTGAACATTGGTGATGCATCCGAAAGAGCGGAGGCCAGGCTTTTATTGGACAAGGAATATCCCGAAGCGGTTCAGAACAAACAACAGTACGAACAAATATTTCAGGTGGTAAAAGGTGCGGACGAACTTGTAAGGAACGAACTTGGGAAAGAAACCTACACGAAGGAAGACTTGCTTTCCATTGAGCCCAAAACCACGCAAATGGAACAGAGTGTTGCGGTGTTGACCCAAATGTTCACCTATGGCGATAGTATTCCTGAAGTATTGGACGAACTCCAAGAAGGCATTAAGTACTTTTCCGAACAAGCCAATTACAACCTCAACAAAGATTTCAATGGTAGAACCCCTGTGGGCGATGACCCTTATGATATTACGGACGTTCCCTACGGTAATGGCAACCCAAAAAACATAGTGGATACCGAAAGCCACGGAACCCACGTAGCTGGAATTATCGCTGCCAAGCGTAACAACGGAATTGGTGTCGACGGAGTGGCCCAGAATGTGGAGATTATGAGTATTAGGGCCGTTCCCAATGGCGATGAATACGATAAGGACATTGCGCTCGGCATTCGCTATGCTGTGGACAATGGGGCATCCATCATCAACTGTAGCTTTGGAAAGTCCTTTTCCCCTAAAGCGGAATGGGTTTACGATGCCATAAAATATGCAGCTTCCAAAGATGTTCTTATTGTTCACGCCGCAGGTAACGACGGTGAAGACTTGGAAAGCCCTGAAAATAGAAATTATCCAAACGATGATATGGATGAAAGTCAGGAGTTTGTGGACAATATGATTACTGTTGGGGCACTTTCCAGCAGCTATGGGTCCGAGATGGTGGCCTCTTTTTCCAATTATGGAAACCAGCGTGTTGATGTATTCGCTCCTGGTGCCGAGATTTACTCTACCATGCCCAATAGTGAATATGAGTTTCAAGGCGGAACTTCAATGGCTGCCCCGGCAGTTGCCGGTGTTGCAGCGCTGATCCGTTCTTTTCACCCAGATTTGTCCGCATCGCAGGTAAAAAACATCATCATGCAGTCTGGTCTTAGAACAAAAAGACCGGTTATTGTAGCGGGTGACGAGACCAAAACCACCACTTTCGATAAAATTTCTAAATCCGGCAAAATGGTCAATGCCTATAATGCCTTAATTTTGGCAAACAACATCTCAAAAGGTAAAATGACCTTGGAAAGTAATTCAAAATAATATATGAAGCGTTTACAATCCCTCTTTTTTACAGCCTTTTTCGGGGCCACTCTTTTTTTAAGTGCACAAAATTCGAGCAGTTGGCAACAGCATGTGGATTATACCATGGACGTACAAATGGATGTGAAAACATACCAGTACACCGGTACCCAAAAATTGGTTTACACCAATAACTCTCCGGATGAATTGAGCCGTGTTTTTTATCATTTGTACTACAATGCCTTTCAGCCCGGCAGTGAAATGGATATCAGGCTCCAAAACATCAAAGACCCGGATAAAAGGATGATGGAAGACGGGAAAAGCAGGATCGCATCGCTTTCTGAAGATGAAATGGGGTATTTGCATGCCAAATCCCTAGCACAGGACGGTCAACCCGTTACTTTTACCGAAGAAGGAACCATTCTTGTGGTGGATTTGGCGAAACCTATTCCCCCAGGAGGAAAAACGACCTTGGAAATGTCCTTTGAAGGTCAAGTTCCCCTTCAAATAAGGCGTTCGGGAAGAAACAGTAAAGAAGGTGTTGCGCTTTCCATGAGCCAATGGTACCCCAAACTTTCGGAATACGATTTTGAAGGGTGGCACCCAAACCCTTATATAGCCCGTGAATTCCATGGCGTGTGGGGCGATTTTGATGTAAAAATCACTTTGGACAAAGATTACACGGTCGGAGGCTCTGGATATCTTCAAAACCCACAAGAAATTGGACATGGTTATGAAACGCCCGGTACCAAAGTAAAAACCAAAGGCAAAACATTGACATGGCACTTTAAAGCACCCAAAGTACACGATTTTATGTGGGCGGCCGACCCGGAATATATCCACGATGTTTATAAAATGGAAGGCGGCCCAACCCTTCATTTCTTGTACAAGGACAACCCAGAATTCAATGAAAACTGGGAAAAACTTCAGCCTAAAACGGCGGAAGCCATGACGTTTTTTAGTAAAAATATCGGCAAATACCCTTATGAACAATATTCCGTGGTTCAAGGCGGTGATGGTGGAATGGAGTATGCCATGAGCACTTTGATTACCGGCGAACGCGAATTTGGCAGTTTGGTCGGGGTAATGGTGCACGAATTGGCACATTCTTGGTTCCAACATGTACTGGCGACCAACGAGTCCAAACACGAGTGGATGGACGAGGGCTTCACTTCCTTTATCAGTAGCCTGTGCATGAACCAAATTATGGAGCAGAACAAGCAAAATCCTTTCGAGGGGTCGTATAGGGGCTATTATGCCTTGGTCAACTCCGGTTTGGAAATGCCACAGTCCACCCATGCCGATAGATACACTACGAATTTTGCTTATGGCGTTTCAGCTTACAGCAAAGGATCCATATTCCTTTCTCAACTGGGGTACATAATTGGTCAAGATAAACTAATGGAGACCATTCAAAAATATTTCGAAGACTTTAAGTTTAAGCACCCTGTGCCCAACGACATTAAAAGAACAGCAGAAAAAGTATCGGGAATGGAACTTGATTGGTACTTGACCGATTGGACACAGACAACCAATACCATTGATTACGGAATTAAAAGTGTTGAGGCCGATGGGGACAAGACCAAGGTAACCATGGAGCGCATCGGTGAAATGCCCATGCCTTTGGATATTTTGGTCGTGGGCGCCGATGGAACACAAGAAACTTACTATGTGCCATTGCGTATGACGTATGGGGAAAAAGATAACCCTTACCCCAACCTAAATCGCACTGTTTTGGAGGATTGGCCCTGGGCTTACCCAACTTACGAGTTTACGTTGGATATGCCTTTGGATGATGTTCAGGCCATTATGATAGACCCTTCGCAATTGATGGCCGATGTGGATGGGGAAAACAACGTATATCAGGCAGAGGAATAAGCTCCTCTTTCATATTAACCATAATTAAGGGTGGCCGATTGTGCCGCCCTTTTTGGTTCACATCAAAAATCTATTTTCTTTTTATGATTGTCCCCTTGAGAGGGCCTTAGGGGGGCTTCTCCTCCAAATATTCTTGATATATTTAGGTCCTCAATCGCTTTGAAAAACAAGATTATTCCAGATAACCCAAAGTTGAAAGCGTTTGCAAAACAACTACGTAAACACAGCACACTTTCTGAAGTTCTGCTATGGCAAAAAACAAAGCAGCGAGCTTTGGGTGTACAATTCCATCGGCAAGTTCCATTGCTTGAGTATATTGTGGATTTTTATTGCCACAAATTGCTACTCGCGATTGAAATTGATGGGGTTTCCCATGAATTTAAGTATGATAAGGGTGCACAAAGAGGGCAACAACTAGAAAAAGTAGGCGTACATTTGGCTCGCTTACAGGATAGTGAGGTTAAAAACAATATGTTTGGTGTTTTGATGACCTTACAAGAAGTCGTATCTGATATGCAAAGTGAAAAACCTTATTCAAAAAAAGAAAAAACTCCCCTAAGGCCCCCTCAAGGGGACACTTCCTTTTCCAAAAAAGAAAAGCTCACCAACAAAAAAATGTTCGAAGCGCTTTTTACGGAAGGTAAAAATCTGCGTGAATTCCCTTTAAAGTTGGTTTACCTCAACACCCATGTTAAAGATGAGGTGCCTGTAAAAGTTGCTGTGGTCGCCCCCAAAAGGCAATTCAAATCCGCAGTGGACCGCAACCGCATCAAGCGGCTTTTAAGAGAGGCTTACCGGCGCAACAAGCCCCTCATTTTTAACAACATTGAGGGAAATTATGCGTTCATATTTTTATACCTTGGCAAGAAGACCCCAAGTTTTAATGAAGTTGATGCAGCCATGAAAAAGCTGTTAGAGGCCTTTATAAAAAAAGAATTCCATGAAAAGATTGATTAAAAAACAGGTTTTGATTCCCGTTTTGGCACTTGCCGTTTTGGTTGGTGCCAGCAGTTTTAAAAGTGACTTTTTTGAGATTGCCAAACAAATAGAAATCTTTACTACGCTCTTTAAGGAACTCAACATGAACTATGTGGATGAGACCAACCCTGCAGAGCTGATGGATTCCGCTATAAAAAACATGTTGAATGAACTGGATCCCTATACCCAGTTTTTGAACGAGCAGGATGTTGAATCCTACAAAATCAACAATTCGGGAGAGTATTCGGGCATTGGTGCCCTTGTTCGCTCTTACGAAAACAAATTGGTGGTGGTTGAGCCCTATCAAGGGTATGCCGCCGATAAGGCCGGCCTAAAGGCCGGGGATGAAATTATTAAAATTGGGGAGACCTTGGTTGCCGATTTTGATGATAATGCCGGAGAGCTCCTAAAAGGGGCCAACAACTCTTCGGTTGACGTCACCTTTTTAAGACAAGGGGAAACCAAGACCGCAACCATTACCCGCGAAGGTGTAGAGGTAGATGCCGTTCCCTTTTACGATATGATCGATGACAAAACGGGCTATATCGTATTGTCACGCTTTAACAGGAAAGCTTCCAAACAAACCCAATTGGCCATGCAGGACCTAAAAGGCCGGGGTGCAGAAAAATTGGTGTTGGACCTTAGGGGAAACCCCGGAGGACTATTATCCGAAGCCATCAATGTAACCAACCTTTTTGTGCCCAAGGGAGAGTTGATCGTGACCACGAAATCCAAGGTAAAAAAGTTCAATCAGGAATACAGAACCAAAAACAAGCCAGAAGATGAAGAGATTCCCCTTGTTGTCCTGATAGATGGAAAAAGTGCTTCGGCCAGTGAAATTGTTTCGGGCGGACTTCAGGATTTGGACCGTGCCGTAATTGTTGGGGCCCGAAGTTTTGGAAAAGGTTTGGTGCAACGCCCCTTAAAACTTACTTACGGGACACAATTAAAAGTAACCATATCAAGATATTACACCCCTTCCGGCAGATGTATCCAGTCGTTGGACTATTGGAACCGTGATGCACAGGGCAATGCAGTTCGAAACACCAATTTTAAAGAATTCACCACCAGAAACGGGCGAAAAGTATGGGATGGTGGAGGAGTAATGCCAGACATTACCATTGAATCCTTAAAAACCAACTCCCTTATTGATGCGTTGGAGGAAAACAATATCATTTTTGATTTTGCCACGGATTATTTCTACGACCACAATTTTGATTCGGTGGATGGGTTTAATTTTTCCGATGGTGATTATAATGCATTTAAAACCTATGCCCAAGAAAAGAACTTCTCCTATCAGACCAAAACGGAAAAGCTTTTGGAAGAATCCATTAATGGTGACAACATCTTATTGGGGGGCGATGTCCAAGAAAAGTACAAAGACCTTCTTTTGGCCGTAAATAAAGGTAAAATAACCGCTTTGGACACCTTTAAAAAGGAAATCCAAAAGAAGTTGGAAGATGAGATCATAACCCGATACTTTTACCGGGATGGGCTTTACAAATACTATTTGGATCATGACGATGCCATATTGACCGCAAAAGAATTGTTGTCCAATAATTCCAAATACGCTGCAATTTTAAAGTAGGGTGTTGTTTCTTCGGTTCTTCTTTCAATCCATATACCGCATTCATCGAACCAAATACGGCAATTATCAAATGACTTGACATTAATCGTCCGGTATTCACTAATTTTCCTTTGGATAGCTTTACAGCTCTTTTTAGCAAATAATGCCTATGGCAAAAATTGATCGGGAAGAAATACAGACCATAAGCCAGCTAAGTAATTGGTCAAAAAGCGGGATTTCAAAGGCCTTGCTCCACCATATTCATGCCGATAAGACCGCTTGTAAGCGTTTTTTATCGCGCTGTTCCTGGGTCTGGGCCTTATCGAGGCGCTTATTGTTTTGTTTTTTGGTCTTGTTGCCATTGGCAAAAACGGGCTTGTTCCCATATCCAAAAAAATGGTGGGGCATACATATTGGTGCAGCATCCTGTTTTTTTCAAGAAGGGGAAGCGGAAAAGTGTGAAAACGCCAAATACGGCGGCCTAAAGATAGATGCAGAAGGAAACAGCATCTTTATAGGTTTATATGACGATACCCTAAAAAAGATAGAATAAATCCTATTTTTGGGCATGCAAAAACTCAAAGTGTGTGAACTTTTTGCCGGAGTTGGCGGTTTTCGGTTGGGATTGGAAAATACAGGACACTATTCCGTTGTGTGGAGCAATCAATGGGAGCCCTCTACCAAAATACAGCATGCTTCTTTGGTTTATGAGGCACGGTTTGGAACAGAAAATCACTCCAACACCAATATTGAAAATGTGGAAACCTCCGAAATTCCCGACCACGACATGCTTGTTGGCGGGTTTCCCTGTCAAGATTATTCCGTGGCCACATCTTTGAAAAACTCCAAGGGCCTTATTGGTAAAAAGGGTGTGCTGTGGTGGTCCATCCATCGAATTCTTTCCGAGAAAACGAACAAACCAAAATATCTTTTTTTGGAAAATGTGGATCGCCTGTTAAAATCCCCTTCTTCCCAAAGAGGCCGGGATTTTGCCGTGATGCTCCGCAGTTTATCGGATTTGGGCTATGCTGTGGAATGGCGCGTAATAAATGCGGCCGAATATGGAATGCCACAGCGCCGAAGGCGCGTTTTTTTTATGGCGTATTTTAAGGGAACCCCTATTTTTAAAAAACTCCTAAAGTCCCGCCCAAAAGACTGGATTTTGAAAGAAGGAACTATTTCTGCTGCTTTTCCGGTCGACCAAACAGCACAAAATTTGGTTTCCTTTGATTTGGAGGAAGATGTAGTGGCCTTGTCCCATAACTTCAACCCAGAAAAAGGCCTTTCCCCATTTTTAAACTCCGGGATTTGTGTTAATGGAAAAGTATCTACCCTAAAAACGGCTCCTTCTTACGATGGAAAAAGAACGGTACTCTCCGAAATTTTGGAAAAGGGCTCCATTCCTCCAGAATATTATATTGATGCTGCCGATTTGCCCAAATGGGAATATTTAAAGGGCGGCAAAAAAGAAATACGCAAGACCAAAGCTGGTTTTCAGTACAATTACAGCGAGGGAAGCATGGTTTTTCCCGATGCGCTGGATCAACCTTCCAGAACCATAATAACCGGCGAGGGCGGTAAATCCCCATCCCGGTTTAAGCACGTGGTCCAAACCTCCAAGGGACTACGAAGACTTTTACCTGTTGAATTGGAACGGTTGAACATGTTTCCGGATAATCACACCCAATTAGATGGCATTTCGGATGCCAAACGTGCCTTTTTTATGGGCAACGCTCTTGTGGTGGGCATTGTGGAACAACTCGGTGCTTCGCTTTTCCGGAAAATTTCTGAATTTGAAAAGCAAGTTCAAAGCTGATCTATCCAAGGAAAACAATTGGCCCCTTTACTGGATGCTTATTACCAAAAACACACAATTTTATGCTTTGGTCACCAGCATGTATTCGGATGAGGATGGTGTATATACCTCTTGCAACATCACTTTTGTGAATCGCAAAAAGCAAGGCAAAATAAATGTGAATCAACTAGATACCAAAACTGAAGGATATCTGTTGTTTTCCACAAAAAACAAAGCGGAAAAGCCTGTAAACCTTTTTCTTACGTTGGATTATTTGGAACAGATCGGTGTGGCGAAGAGGTTGGTTTGAATAAGATGACTGCAAACATTTGTCATTCCCTCAACATTCTCCTATGCGGAATACCGTCTTCCAAATATTCTTCGCCAAAGGCATTAAAACCTAGTTCCGTGTAGAACTTTAACAGATAGGATTGTGCGGAAATTTCGATGGCTTTGTGCGGAAATCTTTGATCAATAGTGGCCAAGGAGGCTTGCATGATCTGCTTGCCCAATCCAAATTTGCGTTGATTTTTGCTCACAACTACCCGGCCTATGCTTACATTATCAAAATAATCCCCAGGTTTAAAAATCCGTGTGTAAGCCACTACTCCATCATTTTTGATACCTATTACATGTAGGGCTTTTTGATCTTTGTTGTCCACATCTTGGTACACACAGTCCTGTTCCACCACAAAAACCTCGCTGCGAAGGCGTAGAATTTGATAGAGTTCTTTGGTGGAGAGCTCTTCAAAGGTTTTTACCAATACTTCCATTAATCCTGAACTATTACATTTTTGGAATCGCACTTATCAAATTCGGGTTGAATATTTACATGGTTGATACCGTGTTTGTGATAGACGTGCTCCTCTATTTTTTCTAAAATCACATCGAACTCGGAAAGACGAATATCGTTTTTAAAGTCGATGTGGGCCTCCATGTGGACTTCGTCTTCATTGAGCTGCCAAATGTGCACATGGTGTACGTTTTTTACCGGTTCTATGGTACAAATGGATTCTACAATATCTTGTATGACCACCGATTTAGGGGTAAAAAGCATCAATACTTTGGTCGATTCCTTCAAAAGGTCATATCCCATATAAATTAAGTAAACGCCGATAATCATGGTCAATAGGGCATCTACCCAAAAAATCTGAAAATATTTCATCAAAATACCACCAATCAATACCGCTACGGACGCCATCATATCCGTAAGTAAATGCAAATAGGCGGATTTCATGTTCATGTTGTGCTCGGAATCCTTTTTCAATAACAACACGCTAAAACCGTTACCCAAAATGGCAATCAAAGCCAGCCAAATTACCAGATTGGATTCAATTACTTGGGGCTCTAACAATCGTTCTATGGCTTCTTTCATTAAAATAATGGCCACGACCACTAGGGTTGCCGCATTAATGAAGGCCGCCAAAATCTCGGCTCGTTTATACCCAAAGGTTTTGTGGCTGGATGCTTTCCGTTGTCCCAATCTCCTGGCACCATAACTAATCATTAAAGAGAGTACATCGCTAAAGTTGTGAAGTGCATCGGACAAGAGTGCCAAACTACCCGAGAGCAATCCCCCAATGATTTGGGCCAATGTAATGCCTATGTTAAGAACGATGGATATGAGCAAGTTTACCCCTTTAAGGTCGGGATGCGCATGCGAATGTCCATGATTGTGATGATGGTGGTGACCCATAGGGTTTATCTACAAGGAATTTTTTCGATCCTACGTTCGTGCCTTCCGCCCTGAAACTTTGTGCTTAAAAAGGTTTCTACCATATCCAAAGCTTGGGGAAGCGATATAAATCGCGCTGGCAAGCTCAAAATATTGGCGTCGTTATGTTCTCTGGCCAATTGGGTTATTTCCTTGTTCCAGCAAAGTGCGCCACGAATATTTTTGTGTTTGTTAATGGTCATAGTGGCACCATTGCCACTACCACAAAGCACTATGCCAAAATCTACTTTTCCTTCGGCCACGTCGGTGGCTACGGGATGTGTGAAATCTGGATAATCCACACTATCGGTGCCGTCAGTGCCGTAATTTATAATTTCAATTCCTTTGGATTTCAAAAGACCTATAATAGCAAGTTTATAATCGGTTCCAGCGTGGTCGTTTCCTATGGCAATTTTCATGGTATTTGTATTAAAATGGGTACGTAACAAAGGTACAATATCTTTTAATGTTGTGCTGTTCATAAAATTGAGGAGATATTTTCATTGGGTTCACATACAATCAATTAACAATAAGCCCGTTTTGTTAACTATTTGCATAAAACTATTGGTAACGAAATTTTGTTTTTCAATAAAATAGATCAGTAGGAATAATTATTTAATGTTGAGGTAATATTCCATTAAAAATTAATCAACCGTTATAAACCTTTTTTTGTGGGTAATTAACATTAAGGACACATTAACTTTTCAATAAATCGATGTTGATAAGGGTTGTTAAAAACCGTGGATAAAAAATATAAATGGTTGATTCTTAATTTTCTTGTATTCTGACAAATTGTGAACAACATATTTTAATAGTTCAAAGCAACTTTTTCCCTAATATTTTATTCCACATTTCAACGATCAATCATAATCATCATTTTAATTAAATTTAAAAAAGAAGAAAAAATATAATATTGATAATTGTTGATAAAGTTGACATTGTTTTGGATTACTCTTCCTTTCCTTGTTGCTCAAGGATTATAATTCGTATTTTTCAAAAAAATAAGGACGTTGATGTCAAAGAAAAAGAAGAGAGCTGGGAGTCAGCGAAAGAATGAAATTACGAAGGGCATTTTTACCGTACTTGAAAAAGAGCCATCAAAAACCTTCAATTACAAGCAAATAGCTTCAAAATTAGGTATTTCCGATACCCAAGATAGAAACCTTTTGATCAAGCGTTTGGGGCAGTTAAAGGCCAGCGAACGAATTGTTGAGCCCGAAAGGGGCAAGTATCAAAAAAAACCATCGCTCCATACGTATTTTACAGGAAGGGTAGATCTTACCACAAGTGGCAATGCCTATATTGTGGTGGATGAGCTGGAGGATGACATCTTTGTTCAGAACAATAATTTGAACAGGGCCTTCCATGGTGATACGGTCGAAGTATTTCTCAAACCAAGGCGTAAGAGCAAGAAAATGGAGGGCGAGGTTTCCAAAGTACTTGAAAGAAAAAAAACATCTTATGTTGGCATAGTGGACAAGCAAGCTCGGTTTGCATTTGTTCGGCCCACGGATTCCAGAATGTACACCGATATTTTTGTGCCCTTGGAAAAGCTTAAGAAAGCGAATGATGGTGATAAGGTATTGGTAAGCCTTGGTGATTGGCCGGGCGATGCCGATTCCCCCTATGGTGAAGTGATCGAGGTACTGGGGAGACCAGGTGAACACCATACCGAAATACACGCCATATTGGCCGAATACGGATTGCCGCATGAGTTCCCCTATGAAGTGGAACAGTTTGCCAAAACCTTGGATACCAGTATAAAGGAATCGGAAATTGCGAAGCGCAGGGATATGCGCGATGTACTCACTTTTACCATAGACCCAAAAGATGCCAAGGATTTTGATGATGCGCTTTCCTTTCAAAAATTGGAAAATGGCAACTATGAAATAGGTATTCATATAGCGGATGTATCTCATTATGTGCAACCCGATAGCATTCTGGAAGAAGAAGCCTATAATAGGGCCACTTCGGTGTATTTGGTGGACCGTGTGGTTCCCATGTTGCCCGAAGTACTATCCAATAAAGCGTGTTCACTGCGCCCAAATGAAGAAAAATATACCTTTTCCGCCGTTTTTGAAATGGATCATAACGCCCGATTGGTAAAGCAGTGGTTCGGTAGGACAGCCATTAATTCCAACGAGCGATTTGCCTACGAAGAGGCACAGCATATTATCGAGACCCAGCAAAACAAGATTCCCAAGGAAATATCCATCAGGGATAAAGCGTATTCCGTTTCGGATGATGTGGTCGAAGCCGTACTCACTTTTGATAGATTGGCCAAGATTATGCGGCAGGCCCGTATGGATGCCGGTGCCATCTCATTTGATAAAATTGAGGTGAAGTTCCACCTGTCCGAAAACAACGAACCCGTTGGCGTTTATTTTAAAGAGGCCAAGGACGCCAATAAGCTGATCGAGGAGTTTATGCTCTTGGCCAATAGAAAAGTGGCAGAGTTTATCGGAAAACAAAAGAAAACATTTGTGTACCGAGTGCACGACAAGCCCGATGAGGATAAATTGATGGCCTTGAACGGCGTTATTTCCAGATTTGGACATAGTATCAATCTTAAGGATCCAAAGTCCATCAATCAGTCCCTAAACAAGTTATTGGAAGATGTAAAGGGCAAAAAAGAACAGAATTTAGTGGATACCCTGGCCATACGAAGTATGAGCAAGGCGATTTATACCACGGAGAACATCGGTCACTATGGGTTGGGATTTGAATATTACACACATTTTACCTCTCCCATACGTCGTTATCCCGATGTGATGGTGCACCGATTGCTGCAGCATTATTTGGATAAGGAAAAAACACCAAAGGCCACCTTGTACGAAGAAAAGTGCAAACATTCTTCGGATATGGAACTATTGGCGGCCAATGCAGAACGGGATTCCATTAAATACATGCAGATAAAATTTATGGAAGACCACAAGGACCAAGAGTTCTTGGGCGTGATTTCCGGGGTTACCGAATGGGGCATTTATGTAGAGATTATCGAGAACAAATGCGAGGGTATGATCCGTATCCGCGATATTAAGGATGATTACTATGTGTTTGATGAACGCCAGTATGCCATTGTAGGGGAAAGAACAAAACGGATGTACCAATTGGGCGATGAAGTTTGTGTAATGGTTAAGAGCACTGATTTGATCAAACGCCATTTGGACTTTTCGTTGATCGGTAAAAAGGAATAATACTATTTTGGAATAAAATTTGTTATCCTATTGAGAACCAAATTTTTATAACATGAAAGTAATTACGATTGTTCTTATGTTCCTATCGCTTCAATTACTTGAGGCCCAGGATGCAACCGTAACCCAAGACCTACAAAAGTTTTCCGAAGTAAAGGGATTTGATGGTATTGCCATCAATCTTATCAAATCCAACGAAAACAAAGCGGTGATCACCGGGGAAAATACCACAAATGTTGCCATTGTCAATAATAATGGGGTATTGAAAATCCGGATGGAAATCGTCAAAATATTCAGTGGCTACAGAACGTATGTAGATTTATATCACTCCGAAAAGTTAGTGGTTATAGATGTTAATGAGGATGCCCGAATATCATCCGATGATATCTATGTACAAGATATTTTGGAACTTAAGGCACAGGAAGGTGGTGAACTGGAGATAAATTGCGAAGTGGACCAGTTGTTGATAAAGGCGGTTTCCGGAGGAAAGATCTTTGCAGGTGGATTTTCCAATACCCAGGATGTGATTATAAATACGGGAGGGGCATATAATGGAAGAACCTTTAAAACAAAATTTACAACCATAAGTGTAAACGCAGGGGGAAATGCCGAAATACATGCAACGGACTACGTTAAGGCCAATGTGAAGGCCGGAGGCGAGGTCTTGGTATATGGAGACCCAAAAACAATGGACGAACACACCCTTTTCGGTGGAAAAATAAAAAGAGCAAACTAAAAAATGATTGACGATATCCAAGCTGCCATCCCTTTGGGATTTTTATTGAGCTTTATGATCGGACCTGTTTTCTTTGTTTTGTTGGAAACAAGTGCTACCAAAGGCTTTAGGGCTGGAGTAAGTTTGGATATTGGAGTGATTTTCGCCGACATAGTTTTTTTGTTGATTGCCTATTTCAGTAGTTTTCAGTTGTTGGAGAACCTGAGCAACGAACCAGGTCTTTTTGTATTCGGGGGAATGATCTTGTTGGTTTACGGGATATTTTTATTTGTGAAGAAGGCAAAGAAAAAATCCAATGTAAAGGCCTCCAAGGGAACATATCTGGGATTATTGGTAAAAGGCTTTCTTTTAAACTTTATCAACATAGGCGTACTCGCTTTTTGGTTGGGGCTTATTATTGTAGTGGGACCCAGTTTGGAGAACAACCCCGATAGGATGATGGTTTTTTTCAGTACCGTGTTGCTTGTTTACTTTATAACGGATCTGATCAAAATACTTTTAGCGAAACAACTTAGGCGCTATTTGACCCAAGAACGTATTGTGCTCATAAAAAAAGGGTTGGGCATAATTTTGATTATCTGTGGCGCTGTGCTGATTACCAAAGGTTTTTTGCCCAAGGATAGGTTTGATATCCAAGAAAAAATAGAGGAACTTGAAGACCTGTAAAGAAAAAAACCCAGCACTTGGTGCTGGGTTTTGAGGCATCGAGCGGATTCGAACCGCTGTACAAGCTTTTGCAGAGCTCTGCCTAGCCACTCGGCCACGATGCCAATTGGATCGCAAAGCTAAAAATATTTTGCGAATATTCAGTTTTTATGATAATCTAAATATCAAGCAAAATTATTGAGGCATCGGGTGGACTCGAACCACCATAAAAATCCTTGCGGGACTTTGTCTAACCAATTCGACCACAATGCCATGTTGTTATGGACAAATTTAAAAAAAGATTAACAGTATAGGTCCTTTGGCATCAACTGTTCAACGAGTAATCCTGAGTTTTACCGAAACACTCTCCACATCGCCACCAATGGGCGGGTTTATTTTGGAAACTTCGACTTCCACCTCGGTCACTTCTTTAATTTCTCCGAATATACGATCAATAATCCTTTTGGCCACATGTTCCAATAAATTGGAACGTACCGTCATTTCTTCCTTTATGATGTTGTTGAGATGGACATAGTCCACCGTTTCGGTAAGTTGATCGGAAGCCGCGGGTTGGGAAAGGTCGGCCGTGATTTCAAGGTCAACCCTGTAATCGCTGCCAATGAGCATTTCTTCCCTTAAACATCCATGATTGGAATGTATTCTAACGTTTTTTAACCTGATTTTTCCCAAAGCCTTATATTACGAAAGGGCAAAAATAGGACAAAACGTATAAAATCAATACATACATCGACAGTTACTTATACCCTGAAAGAGATCCATTCCCACGGTAAGCACATGAGTTCCTGTGCTGTATCCCAAAATTTCGTTGGTAATTACCTGATAGGAATACCCAAAATAGAAGTTACTCTTTTTAAAACCTGCAATAGGGGCTATGTATAGAGGTTCTCCCAATTGGTCGTTCAAAAAACGATAGGTAAGGCCTACGTAATAGTAATCTTCAAAGTCGCGAAAACGGAACTTGGTGTTAAGATCGGTAACGGAACGGCCATCGCTCTCGAACCATTGAAAGAATACGGAAGGTTCTATTTCCAATTTGCTGTTTTTGCTCTTGGAAAAACTGTAGCCCGTATAAGCATAATAGTTTCTTAGTTTGTTGGGTTCAATACGGATGATATCGGTATTAAAATTGGATAGGTCCTTGTTAAGTACATTACCTGCGTTCAAACTAAAAAAGAACTTGTCGTACCTATAAAGCACGCCCAGATCAAAGTTATGGTTGGTAGTGGCTTTATCATCCGCTGGCAATTGACCGTTGTTTTCTTCAAACTGTTCTACATCTATCCGAAATTGGTTAAAGTTGTAAGAGATACCGAAGGAAAGGAATATATCGTCATATCTGTCCAATGTTAAATGGTGGGCAAAGGCAACCTTGGCTCCTCTTTGCCTTGTATAACCGTTACTATCGTTATAAAGAAGCATACCTATCCCGGACCTGTTCCCAATTCTGGCGTCAGCGGCCAAGGTCTGGGTATCCGGGGCGTCTTCGATGCCCACCCATTGTGTTAAGCCGTTTAAACGCACTTTTATATGATCTCCTATACCTGCATATGTCGGGGACATTAAAAAGGGATTGTCCGCGATATACTGGGATAATTGTGGTACGGTCAACTCTTGTCCCTTGGCACAAAGTGCCAAGGAAACAAATAATAAAGTTGAGTATACTTTTTTTAGCATGGGGTCTAAGTAATAGGTTTGTTATTCCCTATATAATGTAAAGTGGCCCACAAACTCTCTGAAGTCTTGTTCTCCTTCAAGTTTAACAACATACCAGTAATCTCCGGTCGGCAATGGTTTTCCATCGTAATTACCGTCCCAACCTTTAACGTTTCGGGTCATCTCTTCCACTACTCTACCATAACGATCATAAATCTTAATTAGTACATCTGGGAAACCTTCAATGTTGTCAGGTATCCAAATATCATTACGGCCATCGCCATCCGGGGTAAAGAAGTTGGGGAACTCGATATCTATGAATTCCATAAAAATCTCAGCCGTGGCCTCACAACCGTTTTGATCTACCACGGTAACGGTATAGGTACCGGTCCTGTTGATATAGAACGTATTATCGGTTCCGTTATCAATGCCGTTGAAGTAGAAGGTATAATCCTCCACACCACCTTCTGCAATTGCTGTAATTTGGTTAATGGTGTTGTTCTCCAAGCTTAGGACAAGTGGTTCGAATGTTTCAATGGTAAAGTCATAAGTGGTCATACATCCATTGGCATGTGCAATGGTGATGTAATGGTCGCCCGGTGCCATGTTGGTAAAATCAGCGGATAGTTGCATATCTGCTGGATCTGTCGAATCCAGGGCATACATTAGGTCTCCTGCAATGGATTCATCTTCCAGTACGATGTCCAAGTAATTATCAGGAATATTTTCGGTACACTCGTAAACGGGCGTTACGGTAGCCGCCAAGTTTACTCCTGGATCAATTTCCACAATTACGTTGGTTTCGCAACCTTGGGCATCCCTTACAAATACTACATGGGTTCCTGCGGGCAGATCTTGGAACAAGACCTGATCTTGAACAAAGTTTGCATCGGCACTGGAATTCAGGCTTGTTTGGTAGGGGGCAGTACCTCCGGATATTTGAATTTCGAACGAACCATCCCCACTTTCAAAACATACCTCATCCATAACGTTTATGGCTTCGGCCACGACAGGTTCCGGTTGTGTAATCTCAAACTGGAAGGTAATGAAACATCCATTCGCATCCTGAGCGATTACATCATAGATGCCGGGTTCTAGATCAGTAAATGTGTTCGTCGTATCAAACTGATCTAGATTAGGTGAAATGGCGTATTGGATTTCACCTGTTCCCCCCGACACTTCAACAGTAATTGTACCGTCGTTCATTCCCGAACATGTAATATTGGTAAATTCTTCTCTATCTACCTGTAGTGGTGCTGGATCAACTATAGTAATTACAGAAGATACCTCAACACAATCCTCACTGGTTACCCTTATGTAGTATTCACCAGCGGTCAATTCGTTGAATGTTCCATTGGTTTGCGGGCCATCTAGCAAGTTGGTCAAGGCTGCATCGGTGAACAACTCATATCTGTAATTGCCCAAACCACCTGTTGCTTGTGCAATAATGGTAGCGGATGCCTCCCCCATACAGTTGATAATGGCCGCAGACTCGTCGATTTCCAGCATCAATTCCGGAACTTCCTCAACAGTTATTTGGTTTGATATCATGGCATCACAACCATTGGCATCACGCACATAATATTGATAAGTACCTGCACCAACATTGAATGTATGGGTGTCCCCACCGCTCATGGGGTTAAACGTAACACCATCGGTACTATAAAAATAAGGTGCAGTACCTCCTGATGCCGTTAATTCCAGTTGAGCATCATCGTTGCAGGTCATTCCGCTCAATTGTACCAAAGAAGCCATTACTTCGGATGGTTCAGTTATGGTTACTGGATCTGTTGTAAAACTACAGTTCCAACCATCGGTAATGGTGATGCTGTAGGTTCCGGCACCCAGATTATTGAATCTTGGGCTTCCTTGTTCACCAGAAGTAAACACAATGTTTGTTCCGGTTTCATCATAATAGTTCAACAGGTAGTTGTAAGAACCTTCACCTCCAGCAACATTGTACGCCCATACGGATGCACTTTCATCCCCAAAGCACAATAGGTCAATTGGAGCAGCATCAATGTCTGCAGTAATTGGATCTACAGGATCTAAGGTTAATGAAGTATTATCGATAATTTCACAACCTTCACTATCGGTTACCCTTACTTCATAAGAACCAGCGGAAAGACCAGTGAACACATAACTATGTACATCGTTCATAGTGTAGGATTGTGTTGTGGTAATATTGGTCAATACTATATCGTAAGGAGCATAACCACCTGTCGGAGCAATAAGTACTTCGCCCATATCATCGTTACAGGTAACGCTGGCCACCTGCTCTGGGACAACCGCCAATTCACTGCTTGGTGATATAATGGTAACGGAACCAGATCTAGCATCACAGAATGGCGCTTGGGTAGCTTCTACTTCAACATAATAGTTACCACCTACCAAATCAGGATGGGTTATTGCCAATGATCCTGTTGACGTGTTTGCATTACCTGATACAATTGGGGTACCATCATTTCTGAACACTTCATAATTGTAAGCTCCTGTATAGCCCGTTACATCAATTGTCAATTCTCCGGCATCATCAAAACAAACTGCCGGTGATGTGGCGGTGGCCGTTACATTGATAAGGTCGTAAGGTTCGACGGTATGGGTGATAAACTCGTAGCATCCAGTACCATTATCCGTTACCTGAATGGTATAGTTTCCATGGTTAGGAAGCGTAAATGTATATCTATCAGTTGAAACTGTTTGTATATCCCCGGTTTCCAAAACCTCAAAAGTCAGATTATAGGGAGATGATTGTCCGCTCGCAATTACCGTGATTTCTTCTCCACTATTTGCACAAGTTATATCAACCACATTGGTTATGTCCAAATCCATTTGAGGTAATGGATCTATTGTTTGAGTAGGCAATGCATAGGTACATCCATTGCTGTCCCTTATAACTATATCATAATCATCGGCCACGGAAGTGTAATAAGTGAAGACATTTCCGCCGGTTGGCATAAAGGCACCACCATTTACACTGTAGAAGTAGTTTGGTGTACCACTAGTTGGGTCGATGGTTACTTCTATTTCGGCCTGTTGCGTTCCATTTGTAGCATTACAGGTTAATTGAGAAACATCGGTAACTCCAGCGCTAAGCTGTGTGGGTTCGTCCACACGGGCATCAATTGTATCCTCACACTCCCTTTCGGAAACCACACGCACTTGGTAATCTCCTTCTGGTAGATTTTCGAACAATGGTTCATCTTGAAGTGGTCTGTTCGGTGCACCAGGACTCAAGCCAATCAATTCGTATTGGTATGGTGGATTCAGTGCAGTGGATGGATCTAGATTGACCAAGATACTGCCATCACTGCCTCCAGCACAACTTACATCTACAATAGTTGCATCCTCTAGAACGGGATCAACCTTATCATCCAATGTTTGGCGTACTTCATAGGTACAAGGTTCGGAAGTATCCAAATCGGTGACTGTGAAAATATATTCACCCGGATCAGTCAGATTGGTAAAAATTCCATCATTATTGGTTGCTATAAACCCTAAAACAGAATGAGTGGCAGTGTATTCCAAGTTAGAGGAGCCACCTGATACATTAATGGTGATTTGTCCACCTGGATTCATTGTACAATCAATAGGTTTAACCACGGTAGCATTGGCTGTCATGGCATTGGTCAGTTCCACGGTATCTGGAAGTATTACGGAACAGCCCCATTGATCGGTAATTTCAACCGTATAAGAGCCTGCGCCCAATCCAGAGAAAATGGTACTTGATTGTGGAGACCCAAAGTTGCTTCCATCCTTGATCAATTGATAGCTATAGTTGCTTCCTTGTCCACCAGTAGTACCTACTACTTGGATTTCTCCTTGTAAATCCACACAATTGGACTGGTTGACTTGCAGTGTGGCCGTAATAGGGTCTGGAACGCTCAATACAACATCGGGTAACTGTGTAGCACATCCTTCCTGATCTATGATCCAAACCTCATAAGTACTTGCTGTAAGGTTTTCGAACCTAGGCGTGGAAACATAGTTGGACGAATCGTTTGGATCGGGGTTTGGTGTTGTGTCTACGTAGTAGGAGTATCCACCCCATCCACCAGAAGCTGTAATTTCAATAATACCATCGTTTCCAGGATTACACGTAATGTCCGTAACAGTTCTATAACCGGTGATTGCCGCATTAGGTCCTGCAATGTTGAAGGCTTCCTCATTGGTACATTCCGGGAATGCATCTTGTGAAATGACCAAGCGGTAACTGCCTGTGGGCAGGCCACTATATGTTTCAGGGCCAGTGGTCGCTGAAATACCGTTGGTTACAGGAATATCATCAGCTGTATTGACAGGTGTACCATTTGTATCAAAAATGGTCCAGTTAAATCCGCCCGTGTATGTGGCATCCACAAGTTCAAAGGATACTTCGCCGGTAGCTGTGCCATAACAGATGACATTGCTTACCACATTTAGATCTATATCGAATGTGTTGGGATCGGTAATGGTTTCTGAAGTTGAAACCATACAACCTGTATCCTTATGGCGTACCAAGAAATTGTGGGTACCCGCATCCAAACCAGCGAACACATTGGAATCTTTCCAAGTACTGCCATTGTCGTCACTGTATTCAAAACGGGATGGATCGCCTAAAGTTGAAGTAACCGATATGGTAATTTCCCCATCCATGCCTGGTGTACAGCTTAATGGGTTTGTAATGGCAGCTACGGCATCGGTTATTTGATCATAAGGAGCAATAACCGCTGTTGTTGTCCCCAGACAACCATTGTCATCATATACATTAATGGTATAGTTTCCTCCATTTGTATCGGTTTCAATGTAAGTAGGATTACTACCGGATTGAACCACTACGGAACCTGCATCATTAATAAACTCATAAGTCACATAGTTGCCACTACCTCCCGTTATTGTATTTACAGTAATACTGGCGTTGTCTGTGTTGTTACCTACAGCACAGGCAAACTCGACCACATTGGCAGTCAAAGCAATGGGGTCTGGTTCGGTAATGGTTACGGTTTGAGTATCGGTACAATTATTTGACGCGGTAACCTGAATGTCATAGGTAATACCTGTTGCGGAACCTTCAAGGTTGGTAAAAGTAGCCGTGGTAGCCGTTGAGATTGAAGGAGCAATTGGTGTACTGATGGAACCATCGGATGCCGCAATGATCTCAAAGGTATAGGGACCTATCCCATTGTCCACAGCTTGTACGGAAATGGTGCCATCGGCGGCCTCATAACAAGTAACATCTGTATAAGTGTAAGTAAATGATGGATAGGGAGCTTCGGGCACATCTATGGTAACTGTTTTTGGACAGTTTGGCGGTGCTGTGCCCATATCAAAGACGATAACGTCATATCTTCCAGCAGCTCCTGCACCGTCCCAAACAAACTTGTTGGAAGCGTCAAGGGTCAAGGTGCTTTGGGGCATATCGTATGCCGTTCCCGGTCCATCTATGATAAATTCATAATTTCCTGATCCAGAAATTACTTCGATTTCCAATTCTGCATAAGCATTGGTGCCAGACTCGCAATCCAAAGCCACGGTTTGAATTACGTTGAATTCAAGTGGTGGGTGTATATCGAATGTTTCGGAATCAATACAACCGTTTAAGTCTCTTACCTCAACAGTTTGACCCAATCCTGAACTCAATCCGGAAATCAGATACTGGTTGCTTCCATCAAATGTAAAGTTTTGGAACGCTGCTCCGTTTACACTGATTTGGAAAGGCGTCATGGCTACAGATGGATTATCCAAAGTGACCATTACCTCGAACAAGCCTTCATCCACACATTCATTTACAACGGCAATGGATATTTCTGGACTAGGGTCGAGAAGTACGGTTACAGGGTCACTTTGAATACAGTTGTTGGCATCTTTCACATATACAATGTAATCGCCCGCCTCAACATTTACGCTTGTATTGCTGGTCCAGCCACTGTCGGCAGCTGTTGGTACAAACCCCGAAGAAGCCAAAATATATTGGAATTCGTAGGGAGCGGTACCAAATTGAGCATTTGCTGTTATTACCCCAGCATTTGGGTTGCAATTGTCATTGGTTGGGGAATCAGCGATTACCTCAAGCAATGTTGGTGATTGTTGTATTACAAAGGAATCAGATGCCGAAACACAACCATTTTCATCTTCATAAAGAATATAATATTCTCCAGGGCTTAGCCCAGTTGCTGTGCCTGTTTCAGGGCCGCCAACTGCACCAGATATTGTTCCGGTTATTCCAGTTGTGTTATTGGTTATATAGGTAAAGATCTCAAAATTAACATTGGTTCCTCCGTATCCCCAAATCGTAAAATCGACACTACCATCTGTAGCTCCCGTACAGGTAATATCGGTGACTGTGTCAATGGATGACGCCAAGGTAGAAGTTGCGGATACAGGAACAGTGGCCTCCTGAATATATTCACATGCGGTATCCTCATCATAGACTATAAAGGTATAAGTAACACCCGGTGTCAAGCCTGTGAACAAGTGTGAATTGTCAGGGGCTGGAGTTGGATCCTCTGGAAACCAAGCAGGGTCGGACGCATTAAATGTAGGAGCGGGGTAAATGGCAAAATAAAAAACTCCTGTTCCCAATGTCCCATTCTGAGCGTCTGCCTCCACTAACATTTCACCACTGCCAGGAGCACAACCTGGAGTTGCTTGTGTAGTTATCAACACATCGGGCCCTGTGGTTATGGTCACCGTTGATATATTTTGACATCCATTGGAATCAGTGACTACAACAGTATAATCACCAAAATCCAATCCAGTGAATGTGTGGTCATTGGTTCCTGCAGATGTATCATAGGTTAAGTTTACACTATGATCATTATTAAATACCTCGTATATATAAGTTGGTGTTCCTCCCGAGGCATCTACCGTAATGGTTCCTAATTCTGTACCACTTGCCGCACAGGTTAAATTTGTATGTGTTGTGTTTGGAACGATTGCTGTCGGCTCGGAAATAACTACTGGGAATGGATCTGATACACAACCTTTGTCATCGGTTACAGTTACTTCGTAAGAACCGGCAGGTAATCCTGTGGTTTGTGTTAAATAGTCTGTACCAGTAATTGTTTCGTATACATTTATGGTATAAGGCGGAACCCCCACGGAAGTGTCAATAACAACATCCAAAGCACCGGTGCTTTCCCCATTACACAATATGTCGGTTGGTGTAACACTGCTTATCACGGGTTGTGTGGCAGGCGTTACTATAATACTGTTGGTCGTTGTTGTACAACCAGCAGAATCGGTTACAAGGAAGGTATAGGTTCCATCTGTGTTTGTATTGAACACGTTGCCAGTAAATCCAGATGAATTATAAGTAGTTCCGCCATCGTTGGACCATTCATAGGAGTAAGGAGATGCACCTCCATTTGCAGTTATGGTAATACTTGCATCGTCCAAACAAGTCAAATCGCTATCGAGGAAGGCCGAAGCAGTCAAAGCAGGATTGATAATGGCAGTATCCGTAGCAGAACAACCATAATTATCCCTTACATCAATGGTGTAAGTTCCTGCTGTTAAGTTTTCAAAAGTATAGGTTGTATCAGTTGGGATAGAAGGTGTCATCCAAGCGCCACCATTTATACTAAACTGATAGTTTCCGTTCCCGCTGGTTACATCTACTTGGATGCTCCCATCGTTGTTGCCACTATAACATAAGGTTGGTGTTACATTAAACACAATATCGGCAGGGGGTACTACGGTTATGGTTCCGGTTACATCCTCACACATATTGGCATCCTGTACCCTTACCACATAATCGCCTGCGGCAAGTCCAGGGAACTCATTGGAAGATTGGTAGGTAACAATGGGCGTACCACTTGTATCTTCCAATTGATATTGATAAGCCGGTGTACCTCCCGTAGCAGTGGCGGTAATGGTTGCCCCTCCATTGGTACAGGTTAACTCTGTAGTAACGGAAGCAGAAACATCAACGGCATCGGGTTGTGTAAGATCTTGGGTCAGGACAACGGAACATGTAGGATCTCTTAAATCTCTTATGTTGATGGTATGTGTTCCTGCTGCTAATCCAGTAATGGTTATTGGACTTGTGGTAGAAGTGGTAAACACACCACTATTGTCAACTTCATATTCAAAACCAATACCTGAATCAAAGTTTTCGGCTTCAAAAGTGATGGTACCATCGGCATCGCCGTTACAAGTAATGTCCGTGTGGGCGGTAATGGCTCCATCAAAAGCATATCCCGGTTCTACATTTACAGAAGTTGTTACTGTACATTCACTTCCGTAATCTACCTCAATGGTATGTGTTCCTGAAGCAACTCCACTGAAAACATTGTTCCCTATTTGTGGTGTTCCGCCATTTAAACTATAGGTATACGATGCATCCAAAGGTAGCACGGTTACCTCAGCAGTACCATCACAATTATAGGTAACGGTTGTGCTCAGTGTTGGTTCAACAGGAAGAGGTGGAATTATTATTTCTGGTAAAGTGATGAAACAATCTATTACATTGGCATCACGCACACGAATACTATAGGAACCATCTTCCAATCCTGCAAAAATGGTGGAAGTGGTCCAAGTTCCGCCATTCAAACTGTATTCAAAGTTTCCTGAGCCTCCAGAGGTAGGTGTAATACTGCCCACGGTGATTTCGCCCAGCTGCGTACAGGTGTATTCTTGTGTGATTTCAGCTTCAGCAACAATTGGGTCGGGTTCTGTAATAGTTGCCTGAGTTGTAACAGGACAGTTGTTGGCGTCTGTTACACTTATATCGTATGTTCCGGCCGGTAGGTTTACAAAGGTGTTTGATGTTTGATAGGTTGTCCCATTGTCTATACTGTACATATAGGGAGCTTCACCACCAATTACATTTAAAACAATGCTTCCATCAGAACCCCCATTACAACTAACATTAGTAATATGGGGTGTAAGAGCCAATGAATCGTCTTGTGTAATAGTGATATCATAAGTGGCCTGGCAATATCCTGAAGCTCCGCCATTATCTCTAACATATACATCGTAATCTCCTGCACTTGTTACCGTAATTGGGTTTGTTGGTGAAAAATCACCTGCAGATGGAGTTGCTCCATCGCCAACCACGGCATACACATAATTTCCATCTCCACCGGCTGCGGTAATGGTTATATCTGTATCCGTTCCACAAGCAGTAATGTTTGGAGCTGAAGCCACAACGCTAAGTTCCGGATCTACGGTTATGGAAGCGATATCGGTACAATCGTTACCGTCCCTAACCTCAATCGTGTAATTTCCTGGTGCAAGCCCGGTAAACACATGGTTTGTTCCAAAGGGACCTCCGTTTAAGCTGTACTGATAATTTCCGTCGCCACCATCAGTGACATTGGCAGTCAGAGTCAAACCTGTGGCATCATCATAACAAATATCGTTGGGGACAATTTCTAGAACGGGTTCAACAGCCTCATTAATGGTGAAGATATCCGTGAATTCACAACCGTTCGCATCCGTAACTTTGAAGGTATAGTCGCCCCCAATGGTCAAATTGCCGAACAAGCCGTTGGATTGTGGTGCTGGAGGAGTATAACCGGTGGGGCCGGAAATAATTTCGTAAGTATAGCTTCCCCATCCGCCTGTGGCCGTAATATTCACCGACCCATCTATTATACATGTAGGCTGTTCAATTGTTGGTGTTGCATCAATGGGTGAAGGTGGAGCGTCAATAGTTACGGTTGCCGTATCGGTACAATTGGTTTCATTGTCTGTTACTGCAATGTTGTAAGTGCCGGCCTCCAAATTACTTATTGAAACGGAAGCATTGGTTTGGGCTGTTCCTATATTGGAATATGCCGAAGGCCCGGTTATGGTGTAATCGTATGAGGTATTAAATCCGGAAACCGTGAAAAGGGCTTCCCCATCTTCAGCATCAATACAGCTTATATTGGCCATTACTTGGCCCACAACACCTATTGGCGTTGTTGGGGCAATGGTATAGCTTTCCGTGTAAACACATCCAGTGGCATCGGTAACCCTGAAGGTATAAGTGTCCGGGTCTAGATCATTAAAAGTGGCTGTATCTCCGGAAGTGGTATTTGGCGCTATGGGAGAAGGGGCAATAATTTCGTAAACAAAGGCAGCTGTTCCCCCAGCAACGGTTACTGTTACATCCGAAGTTTGATCGGGACATCCTGGAACCGTGGAATTGAAGACCAAGTCTGTCGGTGGGTCCAATGGGGCTATTGTAATAGCATCGGAAAATATACAACCATTGGCATCCCTTACAGTTATGGTATAGGTGCCATCTGTTAGATTGGAGAAAGTAGGAGAACTGTCAAAAGTCACCCCGTCTATGCTGTATTGGTAAGGAGCGGCGCCACCTGTTACATTTTGGGCTTCGATAATGCCGTCTTGCATACAACTGTACTCTTGTACTATAACGGCATCCAAATCCAGGGCAGCTGTTGGTGCGTCGATGCTGTGATACTCATAATAATCACAAGCGGCACTTCCTTTTCGTTGGTTGATGACCACTACGTAATCACCACTGGACAAACCAGGGAAGTTTCCTGATGAGTTGGTGGCCAAGGCATTGGCAAAGTCGTAGTTTTCTTCGTCAAAACCAGTTGCATCAAACAAATAGTAAGTAAGTTGGTACCCATTATCGTCTACCAAATTAAAGGAAATTGTACCTGTGGACTCTCCGTAACACGATACATCCGTAACGGATGTTGCATTATACTCCGCAGCGGGCCTAAACTCAATGGTAACGGGATTGGAAATGTCGTAACAGTTGTTTCTGTCCACGACCACATAGGTATATGTACCGGCTCCCGCAGCACCAACTACGTCAAAAATTTGTTCTGTCTGGAATTCAGAGGCAGGTATATCCGCTACTGAGGGGTATGAAATTTGTGTGACCCCGTTTCTGTCCACAAAGGACCAGATAGCATAAAGGTGAGGGGTTTTACCCCCTTTGGAATCCATTATGATGTTTCCTTCTTTACAGGTAATGTGCTGTGAAATCCTTGCGGTCAGTTCCAGGTTTGATTCATCAATAATGGTGACCTGTTCCGTGTAGGCACATCCATCGTCGGTGGAAACAGCAACATCGTAAACCCCACTATTTAGGTTTTCAAAGGTATAATTATTGTCTGTGGACGGACCATGGGTATCCACCTCTACGCCGCCTTGGGAAATGGTGTAATAGTATTGTGGCTCCACATCCAAAACGGAAATGGAGATTGCACCCAAATCGTTACAACTTGTATTTTGGGAGGTAATGGCCACTTGAAAATCCCTTTCGAGAATACCAATATTGTCGAGTACAAATACGCAACCATCGGTTACGCCTTCTTGTCTCATTTCTACCATATAAGCTCCATTTGTCGTAATATCGAAGCTTGGGCTTGGTCCGTAGGGAACCAATACATTGCCCGTGGTTTGGTCTACAAGTTGGTACTCGTAGCTCAAAGGCATATTGGTTACCGTAATGTTCCCGGGAGTATCACAGATAATATCCTTGGAAGTGTATTGCGGGTCTAGTGGGTTTTTGAAGATATTGAAATAGAATCGACTAAAACATCCGTTCTGATAGTTGATGACCAATCGGTACTGGCCGGAATCCGAGGCTAAAAAGTCATTGCCCGTATCAACCGTGTTCCAAGTACAACTGGCATTGGTGTTGGCACATCCATCGGTAGCTTCCGTACAGCTAGCTTCATCCAACTTTTCCCAAACTATGCTCTGGGCATCTGGAATGTTGATTTGAATGAGTTCGGTGTCATTTAATCCACACAAGAAAATTTCCGGCAGTTCGCTACCATCGTTGGGACATACCAGAATATCCCCGTCTATGGTGTTGGAGGTATCGTTGATCAAAGCCGTAATGGGATTGCTCTGTGTTTCGCCAAAAAGCTCCACAACGATTATTTCGGCAAAATCCTTACAGGGGTCGGCAACTTGCTTATCAACAATGTAAGTTCCGGTTTCATCAACCAATATGGTGCTCGGGTCGTTGTCGGAATCACTGTCCGTGATCACCGTATCGGTACCAATATCAATAGTGTTGTTCCCGTTTTCGTCGCGGTACCAGATATAGTTGTCGAAATTGTCACCTGCATCTAAAAGTACGTTTTCGCCGCAGAGCTGAACGGTCCGTGTAAAATTACAGGCACTAAGGTCGTCCAAAAGGAAATTGGTGGCCCCGGGATAGGGAAAACCGCAGCCGTCAAAATCGTACACACTGGGGTCGTCGGTTATAGAAGCCGTATTTATTGCACCACTATAAGTTGAATAAGCCAAGTTTTCGATGATATCGGTACAGGCATCGATGAAGTCAAAACAGTTTTCGGCCACTTGTACCCGCATGCGAATGGAGGCAGCTGGATCATCCTCTTCAACAATATTATCGGGGATAGTAAAAACAATGGTTCGGGTTGCCGGGTCAAAAGTATAGGTTGTGCCTGTTGGCATGGTTATACTGGACTCGTCGAGGGTTACATTGATAGGCAGTACGTCCCTGATGGTATAGCCGACTGCATCATCGTTGCCCACATTTTCAAACGCAAGCACATAATCCAAAAATTGTCCAAGATGTACCCCTTGTCCGGTAATATCGTTGCCCGCAATATCCTCGACCGTTTTGGCCAAGTTTATCTTGGGCTCTATAATCTCTACATCCATTGAGGTGAAGAAAATGTCGTACTTATCTTGCGTGGACGAAGCCCTAAATGTGGCTCCCGTTTCATCATTGGGAATAACGGAATTGCTCGGGTTGGGAATGGTAAACATATCCACATCCCATCCTAAAGTGTTTTCACTATTGGGGTTTCGGGTGGTAACAATACTTCCTTCGTTGGTAATATTACTGTTGAAAAAGTTATTGGAGGGGTTTGCGCTGTTGGACAATGTTGTAAAAGAACCATTGCTATCCGCCTTAAAGGCGAGTTGATCCCCGCTAATTCTATTGTCGCCCTCCAAAGTTGCCACGCCCAATTTGGCATTAACGGGAAAAGGAGGGGGCAATGTGGTAAACCCACTAAAGGGAATGTCCACGGTTTCTCCGGACTTAACACCCGCATAACCATCAAAAGTAGTGATGAATTTTCCTGGATAGGTCGGGTTTTCATAGACGACGACCATGGTCCATCCTCCAGAAACACCACCTTGGATGGAGCTGCCGGAACTGGCCCTTACGTTGCCCACAAAATAATCACCTTGTGGATTGGTGAGTCCACTAACAATGGAAGTCACATCCTTATAACAGGCGTAAGGGGCATAATACCCAAAATCGCCATCATTATAACCATCAAATAGGATTTCGTCCGCGGTCAAATCAACATAGGAACCACCGGGAACCCTAAATTTTACTTGGTTGAAATCACTTCGATCACTATCCGTATATACGGCGGACCAATACAGCCCGGCATACCTGATTTGTGAACAGCTGGGGTCTGGAACGGCCAATGTTGCACTACTGGAGCTGAATGTTGAAGGATCAGCATCAATATCAATGTACTGCATGTTCAGCCTATCGTTGTACTCGGAACTTGACCCTGTAAGGTTATAGGGGTCTTCAGGGTCTTCTGAAGAGGTATCCCTATTTACTATATTGTTCGCGATAAACGTTATGTCACCTTTGAGTCTGTTTTCATAACGAACATCAAAGGTGTTTTTAATTTGTGAAATACCTGTATACGAAAACAAGAGTATACAGATCAATGTGCCCCACCTGAGTAGTGATTTTTTCATAGTATGGTGGTTTTTAAATGGTTGTGTTTGACTTGATTCGCATAATCCACATATCGTCGTTATACGAAGCGTTTAGTTTGGTATAGTAAGATGTTAAGGCGTTATTCCAAGTTTTGTGCTTTTTCAAATACACGTACCTGTGCTTGTCCTCTGGGTTTATAAAATAACTTGCATGCAATCCCCTGGAATTCAGTTCTTTTACAAATTCCTTGGCGCTTGATGAACTTTCAAAAACATTGGCAATGATGTAAAAGCCTTCTGGTAGTCCGTCAACGGATTGGGATCTGATCACAACACTGCCCTTTCCTCGGGAACTGTTGGCCACATTTTTGGACAATAGATTGTTTCCGTATTTGGAGCTGCGTTTGTTGACCACTCCCGAATACCCCGCTATTTGAGAGTTACCATTGTTCACGTTCATTACCCAGGCATCACCTTGGTATGTGCCGTTCATTTTGCTGTGGTAAGCTTCCAAAACATCCGTTTTGTTGCCAAAGTCCCCAATGTAAACGTAGTTAAGACCGTTTTTTGGGTTTTGGAAATAGTCAGCATCAATTCCCTGAGCCCTTAGTTTTTCAATAAAAGCATTTAGGTTGTTGGGGTCTCTAAAAACATTGGCAATCAAATAATGACCGCTTTCCACATTGGGTACGGCATGGGACTTGAAACCGGTTTTTTTGCTTTTTGAAGGCCTATAGGTATTATCCTTTTTTGCACTTGAGTTTGATGCATAAGTTGCCCTGGCATTTCCTTTTGTTTCGTTGATCTTGATGACCTTTTTGGTTGAGGTGTTGTTGGATAGTCCGTGGTTGGCCAAAGGTTGTTTTCTTTGGGTCACGATATCGGCGCTGTCCATATTGGCAAAGTATACTTCTTTGGCTTTTTGCTCCAAGGCGGGGTTTTGACCCCGGGTTTCGCGTTGGACCATTTTCATTACGGTCTCAAAACGTCTTTCCAAGTCTTGTTTGCGCGTTGATTCTATGGAATCTTGACGCATCAACAACTCATCCAGTATGGCGTCGTTTTCGGCCAGTTTGTCTTTTAGCTGGGCAATTTCAAGATCCTTATCGGTAATATTAAGACTGTCCTGTGGTACTTCTTCATCATTGGAAACCAATTCTTCCCCCTCTGTTTCGAGCATTACACGATCTTCTGTAAGATTGGGCGTAAAGGAGTATGCCAATGATATTTCGTGGGTAACACCAAAATTTTCAAATTCGTTGGAGAGGCCTTTTTCCACGGTATAACCCAGAGATATGTTTTTGGTAAGATTAAAACCAAGTCCTGCCGATGCCCCATAAAAGTCGTCGTACCCTGCTTGCACCCAGCCTAATTTAGGCAGGTCAAGAATTAAGTTCCCACCTAATGTGATGTTTTCTTCACCTACTTTGCGCACTCTGGCCAAGGGCATTAAACGGGCACTTTCCATAATACCCCTTCCGCTTTCAAACTGATGGGTATATTGTAGATGCCCAGAGTATGTTTTCTCATTGAAATCGGTTACCGACTCACTTGTTTTCAAGTTGTAGTCAAATAGGTTTTCTGCAAAACCACCAATGTCAAAACGGCCCAGGGAAAAATTAAAGCCGGGTTGAAAGCTTACCAAGGAACTGCTCTCCAAAGTATTCAAAAACGGGTCTACCTCTACGGAATTTACCCTGTCCTGATTAAATGAGCTTTGGTAATAGCTTACGTTGGCTCCAAAAGTAAAAGTATTCTTTTGGCCCAATCGCACACCATAGGCATAATTGGCGTGTACACCAAAGTTGTTAAAAAGGCCTTCGCGGTTGGTAAACAAGCTAAGACCGACACCACTTCTATCGCTCACCCTACCACTATAGCTCAAGAAGTACACCTGATTGTTGTCATCAAAAGATACCGATTGGTTTCTGTGAAAAAGGTTGATGTACGATTTGTCCTCCCTAACCGTGGAAAAAGTTGGGTTCAATAAGAACCGGTTGAACTTTAAAAGGTTTTGGGAAGGGACGTTATAGGGCACATAGTTGCCTTCTTCCTGTCCTCTCATTCCAGAGAGGGCAAGTAGCAAGAAGGCAAGTAATAGTAGAGGTTTCTTGGTTTGCATTGCTGCTTATTTAATAACAGTGATAGTTCCTTGTTTCAGGCTTTTGCCACCACGTGTAATCTTGTAATAGAAAATCATGCTTTGTTTGTTGAACGATGTGGTGGATTGTGGCCAATTGTTTTCATAGCCGGATTGGCTAAACACCTGTTCTCCCCGCTCATTAAAAATGGTGACAAGAACGTTGGGGTCTCTGGAATATGAGTTGGGCAATACCCATAAATCGTTAATACCATCGCCATTGGTGGTAATAACATTGGGTATGGCAAACACATCCCTGTAGGTCACAGTAATCACTTTGCTTAGGGTACATGTCCCGAAGGAGGCAATCAACAGGTACTGCCCTTCTTCGGTAAAGTCATAATAACTGCTCGAAGAAATTAGGTTGTTACCGGCATCATACCATTCATAGGAATCTGCACCGCTAGCGGTAAGAGTTTGGGTCTCTCCCTCAACAATGATGAGGTCTTTGGATTTATCGAGCACCAATAGTGATTCATCAAATGCACTAATGGTTACTTCGTTGGATATCAATGCACATTCGTTGGAAGTAATAACAAGTTGGTAAACACCTGTTTCCGTAACGGTTAAACTCTGGGAAGATGAATCAACGGTATTACCATCTTTCTTCCATTTAAAAGATTCATTGGATAGGTCTGCACTGCTCTCAAGTACTATGGCTTCGCCTCCCTCACACAGCACAGTGCCATTGGCCGTTATTTGGAGTGTTTCGTTGGATGCCAGCTTTACCTGCAGGCTGTTGGACGATGCCTCAAAAGCATCAATAGAACCAAACAGCGTGTATTCCCCATTGTCCTCTTGATCGGATATTGTGATGGTCTTGGACGTCTCTCCTGAAACTTCGGCACCATTCAATTTCCACTGATAATCAAAAGCGTTTTGTAAATCTGCGGTCACGTTGGTAGTGGCACCATTATCACTTACGGCATTAATAGTGGTAAGGCTTAAAGTAGCATCGGTATTTTCGCAAGAGGAATATGTTCCAATATAGTCTACCACAAATTCGAATGCGTCGGGCGATACAATGGTAATTTTTGTTGAAGCTACCGGAGCAGGGCTACAAGAACCGCCATTTTCCGTAACCTCTACATAGTATTCCCCTATCTCATCAATGGTCAATGTGTTGCTCGTTGCCTCCGGGATGGCAGTACCGTTCTTGAACCATTGGTATGTTGCACTTGATGCAGTAGTGCCAACGGACAATGTTTTGGTCTGCGAAGGAAGCAGCACAATGTTTTCTTCATTGTTCAGTGTAATATCAAAAGAGCCTGTGCCCGAAACAGTTACAGGGTCGGATAGTTCGGTACAAATCCCATAACCGGATACTTCCACCTCATAGGAACCTTCAAAACCGCTAATACCTGCATCAACGGTAAATGTGCTGGCATCTACGGTCGGTCCGCCGACAATGCTTCCGTCTTTGTACCAAGTATAGGTAAGCCCTTGTCCACTGATGCTGGACTCCAGTACATGTGTTTCCCCAGGACATATTTGCACATTGCTTTCACCATTTATGGCCAAACCGGAACTTGTTCCTGTAGAAATTTCAATGGTGTTGGATAAGGTGTTGGCCGTGCCCGAGCAATCACCATAATCCAGTTCCACATAATATATGCCCGGTTCAGAAACGGTGATGCTTTCTGATTTTTCCGCAAGCAACGTACCACTGCGGTACCAATTGTAAATGTAGTTTGCGGCATTGGGGATATTATGTGGTTTTAAGGTTACGGAACCACCGCCGCATAATTGGATAAGGCCTCCTGAAGGAATGTTTCCACTTCCATTTTGACTGATCAATAACGGTGAATTGTAGTCGATATAGTACATGGAAAAGGCCTCAGAAGCCGGGCTGGTTTTTGCGGGAGAGGTACTCCGCACTCTCATTTTAAAGTTATCCCCCCTCATATCAGTAGGAAGGGCAAACATGAATTCAAAGTCGAAAATTGTGTTCTTGTCGCCAACTCGGGCCAGTTCAATGGGAGAAGAGAAATATCCCTCGGCATCCGATAGCTCCAGCACAAACTCGTTGTTGCTATCTACCATAGGAGGGTCCCAATTGAAGCTTACATAGTATTCATTGAAACCATTGGAAGCGCAAACAGCTGTCCATGCCATATTTCCCCCAAGGTTTGGGTTGGCTGCCGGCTCGGGTTTGTAGAGTATTTGAGCTTGCGCACCAAAAGCACCAAGCAGCATAAAAGCCAAGGCCAGAACAAGAATGCTATACGTTGAACTACTTTTTTTCATCACCGTTGGTATTTAAGAGGTTATGGGCCATAAGCCCTGTTAGTTTGTGCCCCTTAATTGTAATTCGTTCAAAAGACGTTGTTCAGGCGTCTCTTTTTCATATAGTATTCAATAACAAATATGTCTCTAATTTCGATGAAAGGAAAGATATTGTTGTAGGCTATACCCAAAGTGTTGTGAAATCGCCTATTTTGTATACACAGATGAACGAATAATAGCTATCAACACGGGATTTTACTACATTTGCGCATCAAATTATTGGTATGGCAGAAGAAGCTCGATCGCTCAATTTTATAGAACACATTGTTGAGGAAGACCTTACAAAGGGTTACAAACAGGAATACCTGAGGTTTCGTTTTCCTCCCGAACCCAATGGATATTTGCACATTGGGCACGCAAGTTCCATTTGCCTCAATTTTGGCCTGGGATTGCGCTATAATGCACCTGTAAACCTACGTTTTGATGATACCAACCCGGCAAAGGAGGAGAAGGAGTATGTGGAGGCCATTAAAGAGGACGTAAGTTGGCTGGGCTTTGAATGGGCCACGGAATGCTATGCCTCCGATTATTTTCAGCAGTTGTACGATTGGGCCGTAAAGTTGATCGAGGATGGCAAGGCCTATGTTGATAGCCAATCTTCGGAGGAAATTGCCAGCCAAAAAGGGACACCGACCGAACCGGGTAAGGAAAGCCCTTATAGAAATCGTTCTGTTGAAGAGAACTTAAAGCTCTTCAAGGGGATGAAAGAAGGGGAGTTCAAGGACGGAGCACATGTGCTACGCGCCAAAATCGATATGGCCTCTTCCAATATGTTGATGCGTGATCCCGTAATGTACCGAATCTTGCACAAGGCGCACCACCGTACAAATACCGATTGGTGTATTTACCCGATGTACGATTGGACGCACGGTGAGAGCGATTACATTGAACAGGTATCGCACTCTTTGTGCACACTGGAGTTTTTACCCCACAGAGAGCTTTACGATTGGTTTTTGGACCAAGTGGTATCTTCTGATAAATTGCGCCCCAAACAAAGGGAGTTTGCCCGTAGGAACCTGAGCCATACCGTAGTGAGCAAGCGTAAATTGCTGCAATTGGTGGAAAAGGGCGTTGTATCAGGCTGGGATGATCCCAGAATGCCCACAATTTCCGGTTTGCGAAGAAGGGGTTTTACTCCGGAGTCCATTAGAAATTTTGCGGATACCATTGGCATTGCCAAGCGGGACAATGTTGTCGATGTTGCCCTGCTTGATTTTCATGTAAGGGAGCATCTCAATAAAATAGCTCCTCGTGTAATGGGGGTACTTAACCCATTAAAAGTGGTACTTACCAATTATAGGGAAGGAGAAGAGGAATGGTTGGAGGCGGAAAACAATCCCGAAGACCCATCGGCAGGCAGTAGAAAAGTGCCATTTTCAAGGGAATTGTATATAGAAAAAGAAGACTTTAGGGAAGAAGCAAACCGTAAGTTTTTTAGACTAAAGCTTGGGGGTGAGGTCCGTTTAAAAAATGGATATATCATCAAAGCTGAAAGCTGTACCAAGGATGACGATGGCAACATTATAGAAGTGCAGTGTACTTACGACCCCAAAAGTAAAAGTGGTTCCGGAACCGAGGAGAGTTTGCGAAAAGTTAAAGGGACCTTGCATTGGGTTTCCATACCACATGCCATAACCGCCGAAGTTAGGTTGTACGATCGTTTGTTCTCCGACCCAACACCCGATAGCCATAAGGATAAGGATTTTATGGATTTTGTGAATCCGGATTCCTTAAAGAAAGTTACCGGTTATCTGGAGCCAAGCCTGAAGAATTTAAAAATCGGTGATCAAGTACAATTTCAGCGATTGGGTTATTTCAATGTGGACAAAGATTCCACTCCAGAGAATTTGGTCTTTAACAGAACGGTAACCTTAAGGGATACTTGGGCCAAATTGGAGCAAAAAAGCTAGCATAATTTTTCCTTATTTGAATCAACCCGTCCATCGAGGATTCTTATTAAAAACAGCTTCTTCAGGAAAGCTATGTCCGCACTTTTTAATTGATGTGATCAATTGCTTGGACGGGGCCGTAATCTGCGCATAGAAGCCCTTATTCTCATTTTACCTTCAAAATTTAGCTAACGCGTCAAGGTTTGCAGCGATTGAATCAATTTTTGTTCAGTACCTATCTTAATTTTAGGGTAAATCGATTGGGTCAGGAGGTTTTCAGCTTTCAAACGAGACTTGATCATTTTTCACTGATGTTTAATTAAAAAGCTACAATAGTATGTCAAATAACACTGGAAACGTATTAACCGCATTATTAACTGGAGCCGTTGTTGGAGCAGGAATAGGGATTTTGTATGCACCGGACAAAGGAAAAAAGACCAGAAAAAAAATTAAGAAAAGTGCAGTAAAGGCAAAAGACGATATTGCCCAAAGTATAACACATGCCAAAGAGGAGTTCAGCAAGACAGCCGATGCCAAAAAGGAAGAGTTTGAGGAAAAGCTAGAGGACACACTTTCCAACATGAGCTATAAAGCGGATGATATTCTCGTAGCCTTGGAGAATAAATTGGAAGACCTAAAAAAGAAGAACGCCCAATTACAGAAGTAATATATGGCATTCGAGGATATTAAAGAACAGATAGATGATGTAGAGGATGGCGTTAGGTCTTACGTAAAGAACAGTCTGGATTTTTATCGACTCCAAAGTTTTCGGTCCATGATGAAGGGCATTACGATGGCGACCAAACTGCTGTTAATCGGCGGAATAGCCTCTATTGCCATACTGTTTCTTTCATTGAGTGCTGCGTTTTGGTTAGGCAGTATGCTTGGCAATACAGCAGAGGGCTTTTTGGTAGTGGGTGGATTTTATGTACTGATAGGTATAATTATGTTCCTGTTGAGAAGCAAAATCGAAAAGCCGCTTTTAAAAGAGTTTTCTAAATTTTATTTTGATGAATTATGATTCAGACACAATACACATCATTCAAAGAAATTGATCGCGACCTTAAAATCCTACAGTTACAAAGACAGATTGAGGAGGAAAAAGTGAAGCTTGCGGTTCAAAACACCAAAAAAGAACTTTACCCAACCAATATTCTTGGTGTAATGGCACCCTTACTACAAAAAATTGCGATATCCTTTATTGCAAGAAAATTGCTTAAAAAATTGGATTAATCCATTGTGCTTTTTGTCTAAAAAAGTTCTCAAACTGACGCTCAGGACAAAGTATGATGTTCAAAATAGACAACGGACAATTGGAATATGGTTCCCAAAACTTTATTAAGAAGAAAGGCTCCTTTTTAGTGGAGCCCTTCTTTTCTATTAAAATAACATTTAAGAGTCAGAAGAAGAATCTTTTTCGATTTGTTTGCGCTTCATGGCCTCGCCAATTTGATTACTTGCCGTAAAGGAAGCCACCATGTTGTTCAGCATATCGCTACCTGCCTGTGGGGAATTCGGCAACAAAATTAAATTGGTATCCGTTTCTTCACCAATGGCCTGTAGGGTGTCGTAATGTTGGGTTACCACGATAAGGGCAGATGCCTCCTGCGAATTGATGCCCACTTTGTTCAAAACCTCCACGGATTCTTCGAGTCCACGGGCAATTTCCCTACGTTGATCGGCAATACCTTGCCCCTGTAACCTTTTGCTTTCTGCCTCGGCTTTCGCTTTTTCAACAATAAGAATACGTTGGGCATCACCCTCGAATTGGGCCGCTATTTTTTCCCGTTCCGATGCATTGATGCGGTTCATGGCCGCTTTTACCTGGGCATCCGGGTCAATGTCGGTAACCAAGGTCTTAATGATATCAAAACCATAATCGAACATGGCATCTTGCAATTCGGATTTAACGGCGTTTGCGATATCATCTTTTTTTACAAAGACATCATCCAGTTTCATTTTTGGAACTTCGGCACGAACAACATCAAAAACGTAAGATGTAATTTGATCATGTGGATATTCCAATTGGTAAAATGCTTCATAAACCTTATCGCGGATCACCACGTATTGAACGGAAACCTTCAACTTTACAAAAACATCGTCCAATGTTTTGGTCTCGACGATGACATCGAGCTGTTGAATTTTCAAACTTAAACGACCGGCAATACGGTCAATAATAGGAATTTTCAATTGCAGTCCGGAATTCCGTATGCTATGGAATTTTCCAAAACGTTCCACGGCCACTGCCGTTTGTTGTTTTACAATAAAGAAGAACTTGAACAGAATGACAAGCGCTACAAAAGCAATAGGTATAAAAAGATAGTTGCCCATAGTGTTTATGATTTTATGTTAGAACTGGAAATTACGAAACTTGGCCATAGTATGAGTAGCCATTCGTCAATTAATGTTACATATCCATCAATGCTATAGCTGGGCGATGGCGGTTTTTATACGGTTTATACTCTCCTCTTTGCCAATAAGTTCCATGATATCGAACAAATGAGGGCCTTTCATGTCCCCAACGATGATCAAGCGGAGGGGAGGCATGACTTTTCCAAAGGAAAGTTCGTTGTCGGATATCCATCCTTTCACTTCTTCTTCTATGGTTGAAGACTCAAACTTTTGAACGTTGTTCAGGACCGATGCCAGCTGTTCCATGATTTCCGGAGTACCTTCTTTCCATTGCTTTTTGACAGCCTTCTCATTGTATGAAGACGGTGCCTCAAAATAATAGTCTCCCAGTTCCCAAAAATCCTTTACAAAACTTGCGCGCTCCTTTATCAAGGACACTACTTTTTGAACGTAATCCTGTTCCGACGAAATTTGTTTTTTTGCCAGTTCGGCAGCGAACCATTCGGATAGTTCTTTATCGGACTTTCTTTGTAACCACTGCTGATTATACCAATTGTTTTTTTCTGGGTCGAACCGAGCGCCCGATTTGTTCACACGTTCCAAGGTAAAGGCGCTGACAAGTTCTTCCAAACTGAAAATTTCTTGCTCGGTGCCGGGATTCCATCCCAACAGGGCCAAGAAGTTGACCACCGCTTCGGGGAAAAAGCCTGCCTCGCGGTATCCTTCCGATTGGTTCCACGTGAGCGGAAATACGGGGAAGCCCCCTTTTTCGCCATCCCGTTTGCTCAATTTTCCTTTTCCGACTGGTTTCATGATCAAGGGCAGGTGTGCAAATTTTGGGGTTTTCCATCCAAAGGCATCGTACAAAAGTGTATGAAGGGCCAAGGAAGGCAACCATTCTTCTCCACGGATTACATGGCTGATCTGCATTAAATGGTCATCCACAATGTTGGCCAAGTGGTAGGTGGGCATACCATCGCTTTTAAACAACACCTTATCATCTAAAATGCTGGTGTCAATTTTAATCTCACCTCGGATGATATCGTTCAAATACAAGGCTTCATGCTCTGGAGATTTAAAGCGGATGACATAATCCTCACCGGCCTCCAATTTTGCTTTCACTTCTTCCTCGGATAGCGAAAGTGAGTTTGTCAATTTTAAACGGTTGTGCCAATTGTATATAAATGTCTTCCCTTTCGCTTCATGGTCTCTTCTATGGTGGTCCAAAGTTTCAGCAGAATCAAAAGCGTAATAGGCCTTACCTTTTTCAATAAGTTCCAAAGCGTAGGCTTTGTAGAGGCCCTTGCGCTCACTTTGTCGATATGGGCCAAAACCACCTTCTTTGCCCGGACCTTCATCAAAAGGAATTCCACACCAGTTCAAGGCCTCGATAATATATTCCTCCGCGCCCTCAACAAACCGGTTTTGGTCTGTATCCTCGATACGTAGCACAAAATCGCCACCATGTTTTTTGGCAAATAAATAATTGAATAAGGCGGTGCGCAGCCCGCCAATATGTAATGGCCCGGTAGGGCTGGGCGCAAATCGAACACGTACGTTTTGATTCATAATTGGGTATGATTGTACCACAAAGATACATTCCCGACAATGAATGGGAAAGGGAATTTATTTCGTCTTTTTCTGACTCTGCCGGTCTTGTAATATAAAGGTTTAACAAATTTTTTCTTTTGATTTACCAAGGATCGGGTAATTTGGTTGTAATTAGTGTCGATTTTGAACGCATATCAAGACATTCTCGTTAAGCTGCAAGACTTTATCAAACGGTTTTATACCAAACAATTGATAAAGGGAGTCTTCTTGTTTTTAACTTTAGGAACCCTGTTCTGGATGGCCATTACGTACTTTGAATACCTTTTGTGGCTGAACGGGTCGTGGAGGCTCACTCTGTTCCTTCTTTTTGTCGTAGTGGAATTTTACCTGTTGTACAGATACATCGCGATGCCTTTGTTCTATCTTTTTAGGATCAAGCAGGGTATTGGCAATAGGGAGGCCTCTTTATTGATTGGCAAACATTTTCCCCATGTGGATGACAAGCTGCTAAACCTGCTCGAATTATCCGAGAACCAACACAAGTCAGATCTTTTGCTGGCGAGCATTGAGCAAAGGGCCAAAAATTTAGGTCCGGTTCCTTTTGCCGAAGCGGTAAGTTTTAAGGACGGTTATAAGTACGCCAAGTATATTTTCATTCCTTTGGCCCTGTTCTGTTTTATTTGGATCACGGGTGATATCGTTTCTTTCTTTAACTCGCACCAAAGGGTAATGCATTACGACATGGCCTACGAAAGACCGGCGCCATTTTCTTTCCAGCTGATGAACGATCATCTGGAAGTATTGGACAATCAACCCTTGACCATACAAGTTAAAACAGTTGGGGAAATTCGTCCAGATAATGTTCAAATGGTTGTAAATGGTGAACAATTGCTCATGCAAAAAAACGGGGAGTTTTTTGAGTATACATTTCAATCACCCGTTCCCGAAACCAACTTTTACCTGACAGCCAACGGTTGGAATTCCAGAAGTTATTCCATCAAAAGTCACCGTACTCCGGCCTTGGTCGATTTTGCCATGGAATTGGACTATCCCAATTATCTTAATCTGCCTACCGTGCTAATTACAGGTACAGGAAATGCTGAAGTTCCCGAAGGAACCATGGTCACTTGGAAGATACAGGGAAACTATGTGGACGATATACAAATGATGACAAAGGACACCACTGTTTCCTTTGAAAAATCCAACAACTTATTTTCAAACACAAGGCGGATGTTCAATGATCTGGATTATGAGCTGAGCACATCAAATGAACGGGTCAAGGATTTTGAAAAATTGGCTTATCGGTTGAATGTCATCAAGGATGAAAAGGCAACCGTTCAGGTGAATCAAGTGCTGGATTCTTTGCAGCCAAATCAATCTTATTATATAGGGCAGGCTGCCGATGATCATGGTTTAAAGGAAATCCGTTTGGTATGTTATCCTTCGGACGATATGAAGAATATCCAACGGGTTTCGCTCGAATCGCCCAAGACCAATGTCTACCAGTTTTACTATACGTTTCCTTCGGGATTGTCCCTTCAGCCTGGAAAAAAGTATAAGTTATATTTTGAAGTAGTTGATAATGATGGGGTTAGGGGTGGAAAAGTCACAAAAAGTACTGTTTTCAAAGCATCTCTATACGATGTTAATGAATTGAATAACAGAGAGTTGGAGTTTCAAAACTCCACTATGAAAAAAATGGGGGAAGCTTTGCAACATTTAAAGCAACAGGAAGGGAAACTCTCGGAAATAAACAAGCTACAAAAGGAGGAAAAGTCGCTAAGCTTTGAAGAGAAGAGTCAGATAAAGAACTTTTTGCAGCAACAGCAATTCCAAGAAGAACTGATGCAGAAGTTTAGTCAGGATTTAAATAAAAGTATTGATAAGAATTCCGAAAATTCTGAGATGAAGAAGATGCTTCAAGAACGTTTGGAGCGTCAAGAAGCAGAAGCGAAAAAGAATGCTGAATTGCTTGAGGAGCTTAACAAGGTTGCGGATAAAATTGATAAGGAAGACCTTCAAAAGCGATTGGAAGAATTAGGAAAGAACCAGGGGAAGAACACTAGGAACCTTGAACAGATTTTGGAATTGACCAAACGTTATTATGTTACGGAAAAGGCTTCCCAAATTTCAAAGAAGTTGGAGGAGTTGGCCACAAAACAAGAGACGCTGTCCGAGTTGAAATTGGGGAAGGATTTTAGTGGCAAGGAGCAACAGCAATTGAATGAAGATTTCAACGCGTTGGAAAGGGATATTCGCGAATTGGAAAAAGATAATGAGAAGCTCCAAAAGCCATTGGAACTTGACACTGATAAGAAGAAGACGGATGGGGTAAAGCAGGATCAAAAAGATGCTCTTGAAGAAATTAAAAAACACCAGGGTCTTGAAGAATCTTCCCAAGCCAAGCAAAAGCAAGAAGCAGGCAATAAGGCTTCCAAAAAACAAAAGTCAGCTGCACAAAAAATGCGGGAAATAAGCCAATCCATGAAATCCAGTTCCATGGGCGGCGGTTCTTCCGATGCGGAGGACGCCGAAATGTTACGCCAGATTTTGGATAATTTGATCACTTTTTCCTTTAAGCAAGAAAATTTGTTCGACAACATACAGCGAGCGGACGTTGATATGTCCCAGTTTTCCAAAATCGTCAGGGACCAACAAAGCCTGAAAAGATTGTTCGAGCATGTGGACGATAGCCTGTTCGCACTTTCTTTACGAAGAGCGGAACTTTCTGAATTTGTGAACGAGCAGATAACCGAAGTATACTACAACATTGATAAATCTTTGGAAAGCATCGCCGATAATCAAATTTACCAGGGAGCATCGTATCAGCAATACGTAATAAATGCTACGAATGCCTTGGCCGATTTCTTGGCCAACGTATTGGATAATATGCAGCAGAACATGATGCCCGGTCAAGGTAAAGGAGAGGGGCAAGATTTTCAATTGCCCGACATTATCAAGGGACAACAGGGCATCCAAGATAAAATGAACGGTTCTGGGAAAGAGGGCAAAGAAGCCGAAGGTAAAGGTGAACAGCAAGGTGATAACGAGGGAGGACAACAACAAGGCCACAAAGGCAGTCAAAAACAAGGAAAGGAAGGACAAGATGGTGAGCAAGGAGAAGGAGGTAACAAAGGTTCCAAACAAGGAAATGGTTTAGGGGAAATGGATCTTGAGGAAGTATACCAGATCTATAAGGAGCAGCAGTTTTTACGGCAAAACCTCGAAAAACAGTTGGAGGATATGATGCGTGAGTCTGACAGGAATCTTGCAAACAAATTGATTCAACAAATGGAGGACTTTGAGAATGATTTGTTGGAGAACGGAATCACCCAACGCACCCGAAGTAAGGCCAACAACATTCAACACCAATTGATGAAGTTGGAAAACGCATCCATGATGCAAGGGGAAAAGAAGGAGCGCGAAAGCAAAACAAATGTGAATCAATTTACCAATCCAGTTACTACCAAGCCTGAACTGCTTCAAGAATACCAGAATAGCATTGAAATATTAAATAGACAAGCGTTACCTTTGCGGCAAAATTTTGAAAAGAAGGTAAAGGTTTATTTCGATAATGATTGAGTTTCATTTTAAAAGTGAGTTTGTATTCCACAACAGATCCAAGTATGCCGATTGGATAAATAGGATTATAGTTTCCGAAGGTTTTGTTGTTGGTCAAATTGATTATATATTTTGCACAGACGATTATCTTTTACAACTCAACAAAGAGTATTTAAACCACGACACTTTTACCGATATTATTACATTCGATTATAAGGATGGGAAAACGCTTTCGGGAGATATTTTTATATCCACCGACAGGGTACGAGAGAATGCCGCAAAGTTTGATGTTGGGTTTTTAAACGAGCTTCGCAGGGTTATGAGTCATGGCATTCTTCACTTGGCCGGTTTTGGGGACAAGACCAAAGAGGAGAAGCTGATCATGCGTGAAAAGGAAGAAGAAAAAATAAAAATGTTCCACGTGGAACCATAGGTATGTTTGAAAAGGAATATGATGTTATTGTTGTAGGAGGGGGGCATGCTGGGGCAGAGGCTACGGCCGCTGCCGCCAACATGGGCTCAAGTACTTTGTTGGTGACCATGAACCTTCAAACCATTGGTCAGATGTCCTGCAATCCCGCAATGGGAGGAATAGCCAAAGGACAAATTGTACGGGAAATAGATGCTCTTGGAGGGTATAGCGGAATCGTAACCGACAAGTCTGCCATACAGTTTAAGATGCTCAATAAATCCAAAGGGCCAGCTATGTGGAGCCCGCGAGCGCAGAACGACCGTATGCGATTTGCAGAGGAGTGGCGGATGGCTTTGGAGAATACCCCAAATGCAGATTTCTATCAAGAAATGGTCAATGGTTTATTGATCGAGGGAGACAAGGTTGTGGGGGTAAGAACAAGTCTTGGCTTAGAGATTAGGGCAAAATCCGTAGTGCTTACCAATGGTACTTTTTTGAATGGTCTGATCCATATTGGAGAGAAACAATTAGGAGGGGGTAGAGCTGGGGAAAAAGCTGCAACCGGAATTACAGAACAACTGGTCGAACTCGGTTTTGATAGTGGCAGGATGAAAACCGGAACACCTCCACGAGTGGATGGAAGGTCCTTGGATTATTCTAAAATGATCGTGCAACCGGGAGACGATGTACCTGAGAAATTCTCTTATTTAAACACCCCAATCTTGAAGACGCAACGTGATTGCCACATGACACATACCAGTACATTGGTGCACGACTTGCTTCGGGAGGGTTTTGAAAGATCTCCTATGTTCAATGGTCGGATCAAAAGTGTCGGGCCGCGGTATTGCCCTTCCATTGAGGATAAGATCAATCGTTTTGCGGACAAGGATTCCCACCAAATATTTGTGGAGCCAGAAGGTTGGAATACCGTAGAGGTTTATGTAAATGGCTTCTCAACTTCATTGCCAGAGGATGTTCAGTACAAAGCGCTCAAATCCGTAAAAGGCTTTGAAAACGTCAAATTTTTCAGACCGGGCTACGCTATTGAATACGACTATTTTCCCCCAACGCAATTAAAGCATACGCTCGAGACCAAGTTGGTCAATAATTTATATTTTGCTGGACAGATCAACGGAACCACTGGCTATGAGGAAGCAGCATCCCAAGGTTTAATGGCTGGCATAAATGCGCACCTTAAAATCAATGGGAAAGAACCGTTTATTCTTAAAAGAGATGAAGCTTATATCGGGGTATTGGTAGATGATCTGATCACCAAAGGCACCGAGGAACCCTATCGAATGTTTACTTCAAGAGCAGAATATAGAACCTTGTTGCGCCAAGACAATGCCGATTTAAGACTTACGCCCAAGGGGTATGAAATCGGCTTGGCCAAAGAAGAACGCCTTAAAAGAATGGAGGAGAAGATGAAAAAGTCCGAAAACCTCGTGGATTTCTTTAAAAGGACAAGCTTCACCACGGAGGAAATAAATCCGATCTTAGCGTCTTTGGATTCGGCTTTGGTGAAACAATCCGATAAACTTTTCAAGGTGTTTTCCAGACCAAAGGTAACTATGGACCACATGCTCCAATTGGATACTGTTTCCGAATTTGTAAAAGAAAATAAATTGGATTCCGAGGTGTTGGAACAAGCCGAAATACAGGTCAAATATTCGGGCTATATAGCAAAGGAAAAAACCAATGCGGATAAATTGCAGCGATTGGAAAACGTCCGAATCCCTGACAATTTCGATTATTCCAAACTAAAATCCCTGTCCTACGAAGCACGCGAAAAACTGGAATCGATCCAGCCCGTAACCATTTCGCAGGCTTCACGGATCAGCGGCGTATCACCAGCTGATATTAGTGTGCTGTTGGTATATTTGGGCAGATAACCCACAACACTGTTCCACGTGGAACAGTGTTGTTTTTGTTTCAAGGGATTCGTAAAGGGTTTATTTTTGTTTTCAGATTGCTATAACGTCAAAGCAAATAATACAAACCTTACCGCCTTTTCTGTTTCTATGAAATGACCCCCAAACAAGGCTGAGTGGAATACCTTTGAGCCTAATGTGGTTTTCGCTAAAAATTGTCATTCCTGTGAAAGCAGGAATCCAAACAAAAGTGTTTTGGTATGGGATTATACATTTTAAAATCAAGAAACCTGTACTGGATGTTCTCGCAACAGCGGATAGGCCTTTTCCAAAAAAAAAACCTAACCAATGTTTTTTTACTGTTGATTGGGATTTTAATAATGATCCACAGGTATTGTAAAGTTCGGTTTAAAGGAATGCGGTTTTATACTATCTTCGGAATTTTAAAAGCGAATGTTTGGATATAGATAATTACAATGAAATTGTTTTTAAAAACTAAGGACTTTTCCGTTTCGGGCGAATCATTTGAATTGCATTGGGACAAGGATCTGGATATGTTGGTGACCCGGCCTCAACCCACAAACCTAACTCCGTATTACGAAAGTGAGGACTATATTTCCCACACGGACTCCAAATCTTCGTTCACGGATAGGCTATACCAGTTGGTTAAGGGTAAAAACCTCAATTATAAAACTCAAATAATTGAAAATCAGATACATAAAGCTAAAACGCTGCTAGACTTAGGTGCTGGGACTGGCGATTTTTTGATTACAGCCCAAAAATCAGGGTTTAAGGCCGTTGGAGTTGAGCCAAATGAAAAAGCTAGGCAGTTGGCCAAGGAAAAGGGAATTGAACTTCATCAAAGATTGGAACATCTGTCGGGGCAAAAATTTCAAGTCATTACGCTGTGGCATGTTTTGGAGCATTTGCCCAATTTGGAAGAACAGATAAAATCATTGGCAGGTCTTTTGAAAGATGACGGAGTTTTGGTTATTGCAGTTCCCAATTTTAAATCATTTGATGCCAAACATTACAAATCATACTGGGCAGCTTATGATGTGCCAAGACACCTTTGGCATTTTTCAAAAAAATCCATTTCCAAACTTTTTGCCCCTCACAAATTGGAAGTCATCAAAATGAAACCCATGTGGTTTGATGCTTTTTATGTTTCCATGCTTTCTGAAAAATATCGAGGCAATAGATGGTATTTGGTCAGCGCATTTTTTGTTGGCTTGTGGTCCAATCTTGCCGCTATCTTCACTAAAGAGCATTCTTCGTTGATTTACATCCTTAAAAAGGAGAAATAAGCCATTTTAAAGGCCCCTGCTGCCCAAAACACGAGCTGGATGTGGAATTGTATTCAACAGAAAAGAAGCGCTTAAACCGACTTGTTTCCAAAGGCCGTCAAAATAAAGGACATCAATGGATTGCACGAGTTTCCATAAAAATTTCTTATATAGTGTTTCGAGCCAAACAAGCGATTGAAAAAACTTAATGACCAGCATTCCAAAAGCTTTTCTATTTTTGCGCATCGATAAAAAGTAAATGATGAGAAAATTAGTAGTGCTTGCTATTGCCATTTCAGCCATGGCATGTCAGCAAAACAAAATTGCCTATGTCGACAGTGTAAGGATCATGGACGATTATCAAGAGAAAGTTGATGTCGATGCCAGATTCCAAACTAAGGCCGAGGCATTGACCAAAAAAAGGGACAGTATTTCCCAAGCGTTCCAAATGGAACTGCAACAATTTCAGAGCAAGGCACAGAGCATGTCCCAGAAAAATGCGCAAGAGGAATATTCCCAATTGCAGCAAAGAGGTCAGCAAATAGGTCAGCAGTTGCAACAAGAAGAGCAACAGTTGCAACAAAAAAGCCAGGCCGAAATGGACAGCTTGGTGAAAAAGGTAAAAAAAGAGATCAGGGCATATGGCAAGGCCAACGGATACACCTACATTTTGGGCGGTGGCGACGGAGGCTCGGTAATTTACGGCGATCAAGCCAAAGATGTAACGGATGCCATTCTCACCATTTTGAACGACAAGTACAAGAACTAAACGCAATAAAAATAGGTTAAGAAGACCCACTCATTTGGAGTGGGTTTTTTATTTTATCGGATGGATGTAAAATAAACCCAGAGGATAAAAAACAACTGTAGTGGAATTCGAAACCAAAGGTACGCTGTTCCCGGGCCGTTCAATTGCCCTGTTTGATAATTGATTTGATGTAATGAGGCCTTTACGTTCGCGGGTAAAATCAAAATAAAAAAGGCAATAAGGAGCCAACCCACTTGAACCTGATACTGGGGAAACAGAAGGGCAACGGCAAAGATGATTTCAATAACACCCGTTACCAGTACCAACTCCTTTTTAAATGGCATAAATGAGGGAACAATCCCGGCCATGCCCCTTATAAAAACAAAGTGTCCAATGGCAGTGAACACTAACATAGCGGCCATGGCAATGCTACCGGCAAGTTGATAATCCCATTGTCCGCGTGTAAATTTTAAGATTGATGCAGAAATAACAAAGGTGGCAATAAGCACAAGGAGTGGTTTCATGGTTTTTTTTGTCAAAATTCCATCATTACCGCTTCAATGGCAATGAACCCAGGTTAAGAAATACGCTTTCGGATGCGGCTCAACGCTTGCGGGGTAATACCGATGTAGGAAGCAATATACTTTAAGGGTATTCGACGTATCAACTCTGGGCGTTCTTCAAAAATATTTAGATACCGTTGTTCTGCGCTCTCCCGTAGCAGGGAAAGTTCTCTTTTCGATTTTTTCAAGAAAAGCTCCTCGCTGGCCCTTCTCCCGATTAAGTTTCCGACTGCGGAAGCAGCATAAACCTCTTGTAGGTCTTTGTGGTTAAGTCGCCACAACACGGTATCCGTAATTGTTTCCACCACATATTCGGATGGTTTTTGGGTTAGGAAAGAGTCATAAGCGCTTACAAATGCATCCTTGAAGACAAAACCAAAAGTGAGTTCCCCATCTTCATTGGGAATATAGAGGCGGACAATTCCTTTTTCAATGAACGACAAGTGGTTTTCCACATCCCCCAATCGAAGCAGTGTGCTTTTTTTTGGGAATTCATGTCGTTCCAATTTGGAAGAAAAAATCTCCCAATCAGATGGGGAAATCCCAAATTCTGATTCAAAATAGCGCTTGATCTGTTCCAAAAGGGAGTGTTTTTGTTCTACGGTTTTTTCCTTTTTTTAATTTCAAACAGGATTGTAGGAATCACTTTTATTGCATCAAATACACCAAAAACAGGGTTGGAATCAAGTACACCACAATGGTTTGGGCCCCAACATAGTCTTTGGCGACCCGTTGGCCCAACAAAAGCATCAATAAAGTCGCGGCAGAAATAGTGGCTCCGTAGAAAGCAAAAGCACTTTCTCCATTTATGGCAAATTGGAGGATACTTATGCCACAAAGTATACCGGAAAGCAACTCAAGCACCAAAACAATGCTGAGAAGCACGGGGACCGTTCCCTTAAAAATGGATTTGGAGAAATGTTCCGTCAACCAACCCAGATTGCCCTTCCAATCTAAAAGCTTGTCGATTCCACTCTGTAAAAAAGTAATGGTCAAAAATATCAGCAGCAGTACTTCCGTGGCATTGAAGAGTAAATTATCCATGATTAGTTTTATTTAGGCGGCCTTTACATGCAAAAGCCGAGTAAGTTTAATGGAGAGATCTGTGAAAATCAACTTGGAATTCCCGTTGCGTTCCACGTGAAAAATCGCCAGCTCCAACTCCTTTACAATATCCAAAATATTGTTCTCATGAACAAAAGGGGCAAATTTTTCCAGATCAAAGCCCTCCAAGTGTACTTTGGCGTGTACAAGCTCATTGGCTTTGTAATTGAGCAAAAGTGCCTGGCGCATCGTGGTAAGGCAATAGTTCAGGAATTTTTTTTGGACCTCGCGCCCCGTTTTGGCGACCTCCTCGCTCCATAAAATCAGTTCTTGTACGGCACCTTTGTTGCCCTTGGCCTTAAAAGCGCTCCTTACCCATTGCACAAACCAACGTTCGAACACCAAATCTTCAGAGTCTTTGTTCAAAAGATCAAGTGCCTTGTTAAAATTGCCGTTCGCTTCCAACGCAATGGTAAGCGCTTCGGTCTGTGCCACTCCCCGCTGTATAAGTTCATCGGTAATCACTTGTTCGGCCAAGGGAGGAAAATTTAAAATTTGGCAACGGGAACGAATGGTGTTGATAATTTGCTCTTCATCTTCGGCCAAAAGGAGCAATAGGGTTTTGTTCGGAGGTTCCTCGATCAACTTTAACAACTTGTTGGCGGCAGAGGTGTTCATTTTTTCGGCCATCCAAACAATCAGGATTTTATAGCCTCCTTCATAAGGTTTCAAGGATAGTTTTTTAACCATATCCTGAGCTTCATCCACCCCGATTTGGCCCTGCTTTTTTTCAATACCGATGTGCCGGTACCAATCGAACAGGTTGCCATAGGGCTGATCTTTTACAAACTGTCGCCATTCCTCCAAATAATGATCGCTCACTGCATGCGACTTCACTTTGTCCGAATTGGAAACGGGAAATGCAAAGTGAAGGTCCGGGTGCGTCAAGGAGTTGCATTTTGTATTGCACACCGTGTTTTCCCCGTCATTTTCCCCACCCATATTGCCACATAGCAAATATTGGGCGTATGCCAGCGCCATGGGCAGCACTCCGGAACCCTCGGGGCCCACAAACAATTGTGCGTGGGCCACGCGACCCGTTTCTGCCGTGGTCACCAAATGGTTTTTGATGTGCTCGAGCCCTAAAACATTTTTAAAAAGCATGTCCCAAAGATACATTTTTAAGCATTGGGGCCGTTATGTGCTTGATCTAAAACAAGGGCGGGGATTGCTGCTCACCGGCAATTTGTGATAAACAAGAACAATGACCCATCACGTATTTGCCACACCCACTAAGGAACATGGAATGTCGTGGCAAAAAAGGCTCCAAGGGCTGTCAACTGATTTCTGGCCTCCTTTTTAAATTTGTGGGCAATTTGGGTCGGGCAGGGAAATGGAACGGGTTTAATCCGTAATGGAATTGTGGCCCGCCCCTTATATGATACAATTATTGTTACAATTGACGTTATAATACCATGGAACTGTTTAAAAGGGATTTTTGTATGAAACAATTGGGTATATTGCTTCTGACATTATGTTTATTGGGATGCTCATCTGATAGTGGCCCCAATGTAAACGATGACGGAAAAGAAGCGTCCGACAACATAACGGAAAACCGGAAATCCGTAGGGGAGTCCGCAAGCGATTTATTGGACGATGTCAATTATGACGAGCTGCACATTGAGATCCAATATGTGCAGGGATTGGAACCAAGCGCATCCACCTTGGACCATTTCGAAAACTTTTTGGTCGAACGGCTCCGCAAATCCGGCGGCATTACCATCGAGCTGGTTGAAATCCCATCCCCGGGACAGGACACATATTCCATAGCCGATGTCCGTAACCTTGAGGATGACATGCGCACCGCCTACAACCAGGGCTCTACGCTCAAAGTGTTCGGATTGTTCCTGGATGGGGCGTATTCGGAAAATTCGGAGAACGGTTCTGTCCTAGGGATAGCCTACCGGAACACCTCCTTCGTAATATTTGCCGAGACCATTAGGGAATTCAGTGGACAGCCTTTGGCCCCGAGTACCACGGTGTTGGAAAGCACCGTACTTGACCATGAGTTTGGCCATTTGTTGGGCTTGGTCAATGCAGGCACCCCATTACAAAGTGCGCATCAGGATACGGAACATGGCAGACATTGTACGGCCGAGGACTGTTTGATGTTCTGGACCGCGGAGACCGGTGAAGGCCTGGTCAACATGATCAGTGGCGGCGATATCCCTGAACTGGACGCTGCTTGCTTGGCGGACTTACAGGCCAATGGAGGCAGGTAAAGTGAATAAAAAAAGCCCCGGTCGGGGGCTTTTTCACTACAGATCGATCTAGTGTTTAAGAGGATGTGGCTCCGATCACTGTTACATTGGCGCTTAACTGTAAAGCGGAGGTAACCTGCAAAGCAGATAGGTCGAGACCAGTGGTCGATTCCACCTCTAATGTAGAGTTAAAGTAAAATTGATTGCCATCCTGTGTGTAGGATACAAAAACCAATTCGTACTCCCCGGCCGAAAGAAAATTAAGACTGAAGGAATTGTTAAGTCCACTGGCCTCGGCACTTGTAATGGCATTGGCAAAGCGCACATTGCTTTCTCCTTGCCCCTGAGTTTCAACTTCTGCATTATAGGTGCCTTTTTCATAGGCATAGACCACAATTTTGTCCGAAGTGTTTTCTGCATCGTTTACGGTCCCTTCGATTTCTCCAGTAGTTTCTTTGTTTACGGCCCGTATTCCTGCGGAGAGTTCGGACGTCGTCACAAAATCAAAATCCGTTTCCAACGTACCTTGATTTTCCTTTATGGTCTTTCGCAAATCAAAATCGATAACGACCTCATTGGTATTCGAGGCAAACACCTCAAAAGTATCCACAATGTCTATGTTGCTCGCAGAGGATACTATCTTGTCCTTGGAACCATCTGCCATTTCTACGTAACAGCCCGGGGAATTTCCGTCCATATCGGTTTCATAGTCCAGTACCAGTTCAAGATCGGAATAAGCGCCAGCCTCCAATTGCAGGTTGCCCAAGGTTTTCGTCTGACCATTGACAAGGGCGGCCAAATCAAAAGTAGTCTTGTTGAAGCCCTCCAGCGATGTGCCATTGACCCTTACATCGGAGACCGTAACAAAAACGGATTCAATTTCAGCGTTGTCCACTGGGGCGTCTGTGATTTTAAAGGTCGTGTTATACGATTCTTTCTCTACATTGTCATTACCATTGTCATCGCTACAAGAAAAAGCCAACACAGCTATTCCAATGGCAAGTCCTACATTTTTCAAAAAGAGTTGCATAAAATTTGAGGTTTTGGGGTTAATAATCATTTTACCATATAACAATTGAAAATGGTTTGACCCTACTTTTGATTGGAAAGCTTCCAAGGGATGCATGTCAAATACGACTTGACTCTTATAAAACGGAATTGGTTTATGTTTTGATTCTTCCATGGGGTTTCATTGTCCATGCCTTGGCTTTTAAGGCCACACTTGGACCGAAAACCCTTCTATGGTTATCGGCCAAAACGAACAACAAGGGATCCCGCCAGGAACCCTTTCGCAAGCAGGAGTCAGCGTAACATATCAAATTAAAATGGTTAAAAATTGAGAAACTTTAAAATTATGGGGCCGGTCTGTCCATTGAAAAAGCAGGAAATCTTTACATTTGGGACTCTCAAAAAAGACCACACTACATGAAGACGATAGACGATTTTAATTTCAAGGGAAAAAAAGTATTGATCAGGGTAGATTTCAACGTGCCGTTGGATGGCGATTTCAATGTAACTGACACCAGCCGTATCGATGCTGCCAAACCTACCATTCTTAAAGTTTTGGAAGATGGTGGATCTCCAATTTTGATGAGCCACTTGGGAAGACCCAAAGGAAAAGCAAACCCGGACATGTCACTTTCCCACATCACCGAAACCGTTTCCGATATTATCGGGGTACAGGTAAAATTTGCAGAAGACTGTGTTGGAAAAAAAGCGGATGAAGCCGTTGCTGGATTGCAAAGCGGGGAGGTACTTTTGTTGGAAAACCTTCGTTTTCATGCCGAAGAAGAGGCAGGGGACGAGGCTTTTGCAAAGGAATTGTCCAAACATGGGGATGTCTATGTGAACGATGCTTTCGGAACAGCCCACCGCGCGCATGCATCAACAACCATTGTAGCGAAATTCTTCCCCGGGAACAAATGCTTCGGGTATCTGCTGGCGAAGGAAATAAAAGCGATAGATAAAGTGATGGAAACTGGGGAAAGACCGGTTACCGCCATTTTGGGAGGAGCGAAAGTATCCTCCAAGATCACGATTATCGAAAACATATTGGACAAGGTCGACAACCTTATCATAGGCGGGGGCATGACCTACACTTTTGTGAAGGCAAAGGGTGGCAAGGTAGGGGATTCCATCTGCGAAGATGATAAAATGGAATTGGCTTTGGAGATTCTTAAACAAGCCGAGGCCAAAAACGTGAAAGTGTACCTGCCCGTAGACGTTTTGGCTGCCGACGACTTTGACAATGGTGCCAACACCCAATTCGTGGATGTGGACAAAATCCCTGATGGATGGCAAGGATTGGACGCTGGTCCAAAAACACTGGAGATCTTCAAGCAAGTGATCTTGGCCTCCAAAACAATCTTATGGAACGGACCCGTAGGTGTTTTTGAAATGGAAAACTTTGCCAAGGGAACCATTGCCGTGGGCAACTATATTGATCAGGCCACGCAAAGCGGAGCCTTTTCCCTTGTTGGTGGCGGTGATTCGGTTGCCGCGGTGAAGCAATTCGGTTTCGAGGACAAAGTTAGCTACGTATCCACAGGGGGCGGGGCCATGCTGGAAAGTCTGGAAGGGAAAACGCTACCTGGCATCGCTGCAATATTGGACTAAGTTTCACGTTGTGGGTTATTGGGGGAAACGTTAAAATGAGGGATATTTTTGTTCTTGGGTTTTATTGTTTCACAAAAAAACGCCATTTTCGTTTGCCCCAAAAATCAAACCTTGTCCAAATGAGCCAAAAATTGAAAATAGCTGTTCTGGCGGCAGTACTGTCCGCAGCCCCCTATGTTAGTGCGCAACAAAAAATAGACACTATAAAAACGGAGTTGGATTCCACAGCACTTCAAAAGGATGAAAATCCGGCTGTTCAAGTATCCCACATTAAGATTGATGGCCAACTCATGGCCTTGGAAACCCACGAAGACGGGAAATTTAAGCTGCGCGATTTGGAAGAAGCTTGGCGATATGACAGCCTTTGGTTGAACGAGTTGCACAGCAATGCGGATCTCTTCAGCGATATGTTGTTGGAAATTCAGAAAGGTCCAGAGCACGATTCCATTGTTGTGGTGGATTTGCCAACGGATACCTTAAAGGCCCGATTGGCCCGATTGGATGCAAAAACACCGTTCAAGATTACCTATAATCCATCCTTGGAGAGTGTGATCAAATCCTTTTTAACACGAAGAAGGGATTTGATGCAGCGCATGATTACGGCCTCCCAATTTTACTTTCCCCTGTTCGAACAAGAGCTCGACAACCAGAACATCCCCTTGGAAATTAAATATTTGGCAATCGTGGAATCCGCCCTTAATCCAAAGGCAAGATCCAGAGTGGGCGCCAAGGGGCTTTGGCAGTTTATGTACAGTACGGGCAAAATGTACGGACTGGACGTAAGCAGCTATGTGGACGAAAGGCACGACCCTATAATGGCCACCAAGGCCGCGAGCAAATACCTTTCCAGGCTCTATGGTATTTTTGGGGACTGGGATTTGGCATTGGCAGCATACAACTCGGGCCCGGGAAATGTAAACAAGGCCATACGCCGTTCCGGTGGATATGAGAACTATTGGAACATCAGACGGTTTCTTCCACGTGAAACGGCAGGGTATCTCCCAGCTTTCTTGGCCACCATGTACATTTTTGAATATGCCGAGGAGCATGGGCTGCAATACAAAAAAGCGGAGCGCCCCTATTTTGAAACGGATACCGTTCATGTAAAAAACTTGATCACCTTTGATCAAATCTCCAAGCTGGTGGACATTAGCACGGAGGAACTGGAAATGTTGAATCCTGCATATAAACTCAACATCATACCAAAAGTTGAGGGAAAGGATTATGCGTTGCGCTTGCCAAAATCCAAAATCGGCAAGTTTGTATCCAATGAAAAAGAAATCTATGCCTATGTCAAGAAGGAACTGGACTCCCAGGAAAAGCCATTGCCGAATATGGTTACGGCCAAAGATCAGATTCGTTATCGGGTGAAGAGCGGAGATTATTTGGGCAAGATAGCGGAGCGTTATGGCGTCGGGGTGAGTCAAATTAAAAGATGGAACGGATTGCGAAGCAACAATCTTCGCATTGGCCAACGTTTGACCATTTATCCAAGAAAGCCGTACATCGCCAAAAATGATTCAAAGAGCAATGGCCCGAAGCCTTCGGGAACTGTTGTAAGCGGGTCTAAAATCCATACGGTACGCTCGGGGGATTCCCTTTGGACGATTTCCAAAAAATATCCTGGAGTTTCCATAGAGAATTTGCGAGAATGGAACGGTATTAGTGGGAATAACCTAAAACCGGGCACAAAACTTAAATTGTGTGATTGTTCTTCGTAAATTTAACACAAGATGAAAAAATTAGGAACACTATTGATTGCCACAGCTTTGTTGGCATTGGGATCCTGTAAAGACTCAGGTTCAAAGAAAAAATTTCTTCCACCCTCCACAGGGGGCATCAACTCCTTGATGGTCATTATGGACACCGAGCTTTGGAGAGGCCCCGTTGGGGAAAAAATAAGGGACGAATTTGCCGCGCAGATTATTGGCTTGCCACAGATAGAGCCAAAATTTACCCTTACCCAGGTGCCTCCGAAAGTTTTTAAGGGCACAACCACCCATTCCAGGTCCATCCTATATGTTGAGCAAGATTCAACTTCTTTGGCGCACATAAAGGACAATGCATACGCAAAACCGCAGAAAGTAGCCGTGGTTACCGGACCAACCGAGGAGGTGATGATCCAAAACTTGGATTCCTTGGCCGATAGGGCCATAAAAGCATTCAAGGCAAATGAGATTGCCGAAGCGCAAAGGCGTTTTGAACGCTCCTTGAGCAAGGACAGGGCATTGGAAGAAGCGTTTGGTATTCGTTTAAAGGTGCCATCCTTGTACAAGGTCGGGAAGAGAGAGGACAATTTTGTTTGGATGGACATTCAGATTCCGAAAGGCACCATGAACATCATTGCCTACGAAATGCCCTGGGATTACTTTAGCAACGATTCCACTTTTGTTGAGGACATTGTGAAGATGAGGGATTCCATAGGTAAAAAGTATATTCCCGGGCCTTATGAGAACACCTACATGATCACGGAGAAAGCTTTTGCGCCCTATGTGTTTCCTGCTGAGATTGGAGGCAAAAAGGCAGCTGAGGTAAAAGGAGTTTGGGAAATCCACGGATATCCGATGGCAGGCCCATTTTTAACCTATATCATCAACGATAAGGAAAACAATCGCAAAATGATTATCGAGGGGTTCACCTTTGCCCCTTCAGAAGCCAAAAGGGATTACATGTTTGAGCTGGAGGCGATATTGAAAACAGTGGACTTTGAGCCAACTCCTCCTGCGGCTGACTAGAAAAACATGGTTTTACACAAAGCAAAAAGGCCAGAACTTTTATAGTTCGGGCCTTTTTTGTTCTTAAAAAGCTTAGGGGTCAATCAAATGCAAAGCCTGTGGATAACCTGTAAATAAAGGCATAAAGCACTATAAAGAACAGGATAAAACTGAACCAGGCGAATATTTTGAAATATTTTTCAATTAAAAAGTGTCCCAGGTTGCGAAACCCTTCAATATATATCTCTTTAACAAGTAATAGTTTTTTCATAAAGTATGATTTAAGGTTTAAAGACAGGCCAAAGGTTTGATTTAGCGGAAGGGAATCGAAAACAAACGGACAAAAGGTGGTAAAAACAAGTTAAAAGTCTTGGGCCAAAGCCCAGAATCCGCAAGGATAGCATTTTGATCGACAAACTGCATATTGCCACAAACCGACAGAAGGACAGAAATATCGACGAACTGCACTTGATAAGGGGAAAGGAAAAAATCAGGGGTTGATCAAAACGTTTTGGGCCCGTTTATCCGGAAACCAGAATAAATTCAGACCTTCGGTTTAAACGGTGTTGGTCCGGGGCACAGGGTGTGCCGTTGGAACAATCGTTCAACAAACGTTCTTCGCCATAACCAATGGCACTAATGATCCTTGAAGGGTCGATTCCTTGGGAAACAAGGTAATCACGGGTAGATTTGGCGCGCTTGTCGGACAGATATTTGTTGTAGGCTTCTGGACCAATGGCATCGGTATGGGATGCGATTTTTAAGGACAGGCTTTCGTTCTCTTTTAATGCGTTGACCAGCTTGTCCAATTCTTGAGCGGAACGCGGGCTGATCTTAAAACTATCAAAATCAAAGTACACATCGCTGGGCTCAAACAGGTCAACAATTGGTTTTTCCCCAACAAGTTGCTTTAGGTATTGGGTTATCGATATGTTTTCGTTTTCCTTGGTTTCCACGGGTAGACTGTCGCTAACGAACCCCTTTTTCTTGGCCACCACGGTATAGTTTGTTGTTGAACCAAGGTTTTTGAACAAATAGTTGCCGGCTGTGTCCGAGACGGCCTCATTTATCAACTTGCCTTCGTCGCTGTACAAGGATATATTGGCTTTGTCCACAACTTCACCTGTCAACCCGTTTTCAACGGTGCCGACAATGGCATTTAGGTTGAGCGTGTATTTAAAGGAGTAAATATCGTCATCCCCTTTGCCCCCTTTGCGATTGGATGCAAAATAGCCCCGCTCTCCCGTGGCATCGACAATATAGGAGAAATCATCTTTGTTACTGTTGATGGGTTTGCCCAGGTTGACCCCTATGCCGAACCCCCCATTTGCCCCATCAGATCTGTAGACATCCAAACCGCCGAAGCCCATGGGCCTGTTGGAAGAAAAATAAAGGGCGTTATCGGCGACATAAGGGAACATTTCCTTGTCTTTGGTGTTGATGGTCCTTCCAAGGTTTTTTGGCTTGGAAAAGCCCCCGTTTTCGATAATATCAACCACATAAATATCTGTTTCACCAAAACCACCTGGCCTATCGGATACAAAATACATTTTTGTGCCATCTGGACTAATGGTCGGGTGGCCCGTAGAATAATCTTCGCCATTAAAGGGAAGCTCTTCTGCCTTGCCCCATGCACCATTGGTAAATCGGGAACGATATATTTTTAGGTGATTTATACCGTTTTTTCCCATTTTTAAACGTTTGCCATAGTTGTTCCTTGTAAAATAAATGGTTTTTTGGTCAGGAGAAAATGCCATGGAGGCCTCATGATATTTGGTGTTTATTTTTTTGGAGAATTTTTGTGGGGAGGTAAGGTCCCCTTCCTTGTTCTTGCTTTTTGCAATGTAAAGGTCGAGGAAAGGTTGATTGGTACGACGGTAACGGCGACTTGTCAAAAACAAGGTGTCCTTTGCAGAGGCATAGACAATATCGGAACCGTTGTGGAACATGGGGGAAAAATCAGAATACCGGGAGTTAATGCCCAGATTCTTGATTGTAACAGTGTAACTGCCTTCCCATGTACGAGGGTCTATTGTATTGAGCTCATTTAAGGGCTCGTCCCTTTTTTGCCGCAAGATCTTTGTCAAGGTTGCGGCCCTGCGATACTTTCCTGCCCCCTTTGAGCTTTGGGCATATTTCAAATAGGTATCCCCATGCATTTCCTCTTGATGTTGCCCGTAAAGCTCGTGGTACCATTCGTAAGCCTTTTCAAGATTTCCCGTGTAGTAATGTGAATCACCTGCCTTTGACAGCAAAGCCGGGGTGTGCCCCGCTTCTGTTTTTTCAAGAACAATGTCGAAAACGCGGGCTGCTCCGGCATACCACATTTTATCAAAGTAATCGTTGCCTTTGGCAATAAGTTTTTCGGTCTTTGCTTTTTCACCCGGATACCCGACCGGTTTTTTTTGGCCCAGACCACCTTGATGGTTTACTAAAATGGAGCCGCTGCTTTGTGAAGGGGCAAACCTATGGAAAGAGGAGGAGGTCCCATCAATATGGGACAAGGCAAATTCTTGGGAAAATATCCCAAAAGGGCATAGGAAGAATAAAAGTGAGATAAGTCTTTTCATTACCACTCCATCTGCACAAATGAACGATCGGGTTCATTTGGAGGTTAAGCATAGGGGGCTTAACAGTTTATTTTCAACCGCTAAAATAGAATATGGTAAGTGGGGTGGTAATTTTTTGTTGTGAAAGGGGTAATATGTGGCGTTGAATGCTGAAAAGATGTTGTCGATGGTTGAAAAACCATTAAAAACACAGTGCATTCCAGACCACAAGAATCAATTTAGGATTTCGACTCGTTTGTTTCACCTTCCAGTTTTTCGTCATCCTTGGTAGCGTTTTTGAATTCTTTGATTCCGCTTCCAAGGCCCTTCATAAGTTCTGGAATCTTTCTACCTCCAAAAAGCAAAACTACCACGGCAACGATCAAAACAATCTGCCAGGGACCTAACATACCAAGAAATATAGTTTGAGCAATCATATCTTCAAATGCTTTAATTAGAAATGTAAAAGTACTAAAAAGATGTTGAAGAGCACATTCGATTAACGAAAATTAGCATTTGAAAATGATTTTTAGGAACTTATCCCCGTCAGCTTTTTAAAAAAGCTTAACACGCATATTAAAATCTAAGCCTATCTTTGTTCACCATGGCAAAGGACAAAAAGAAAAGAAAAGAGATAAAGCGCAAGCTGCTGCACAAGTATCGCTTGGTAATTCTTAACGAAAGCACCTTTGAGGAAAAGATATCCTTTAAGCTCAACAGGCTTAACGTTTTTGTTACCGGAACTTTGTTTATTATCGTTTTGATAGGGGTCACCACCTTGATCATAGCCTTTACCCCGCTAAGGGAATATATTCCGGGCTATTCTTCCACAAAGTTAAAACGACAGGCCACCGAGCTTACCTATAAAACGGACTCATTGGTTACCGTCCTTAATTATACCAACCGGTATTTGGACAATGTGAGAAAGGTGCTACGGGGGGATATCGAGAACAATCAAGTAAATCGCGATTCCTTGTTTGACCAGTATAAATTGGATCCGGCCTCAGTGGACCTTAGCCCGATCAAGCAGGACCTTTTATTGAGGGAAGAAGTGGAACTGGAAGACAAGTACAACCTTTTTGAAAGGGATGTGGAGAACTTGGGAACCCTGTTCTTTTCGCCCGTCAACGGGACTGTTTCACAAGGATTTGACCAAAAATCCAAACACTATGCCGTTGATTTGGTCGCTCCAAGGGAAACACCGGTAAAATCCATTGCAGATGGCACGGTTTTATTTGCCGAATGGACCACGGAAACAGGATATGTAATCATTATCGAGCATCAAGAGGGAATAACCTCCGTATATAAACACAATGGTTCCCTGAGCAAATCCCAAGGCGATTTGGTAAGGGCCGGGGAAGTAATCGCATCCATTGGAAATACGGGAGAGCTCACAACAGGGCCCCACTTGCATTTTGAGCTTTGGAGAAAAGGAAAGCCTGTTGATCCACAAAACTATATTGATTTCAACTAAATGTCCCTAAAAGCGTTTGCAGCAAAAATATTTGCGAATCGGATAGCCAAAAAAACCGATAAATGGGTAAACCGGCCCGTAAAAACCCAACAAAAGGTGTTTGACCAACTGGTCGCCCAAGCCAAGGATACCGTTTTTGGCAAGGACCATCAGTTTAATTCGATCCGTTCCCATCAGGATTTTGTGGAAAGGGTTCCCATTCGGGATTATGAGGAACTAAAAGGATATATCCAACAAATCATTGATGGCAAGAGTGATGTGCTCTGGCCGGGAAAACCCATTTATTTTGCCAAAACCTCGGGCACCACTTCGGGAGCGAAGTATATCCCCATTACCAAACCATCCATAAAAAACCAGGTCGAGGCCTCAAGGAATGCCATCCTCAACTACATCCACGAAACCGGAAAGGCCGATTTTGTGGATGGAAAAATGATTTTTTTACAGGGCAGCCCCGTTTTGGAAGAAAAGAACGGCATTAAATTAGGCAGGCTCTCCGGAATATCCGCCCATTATGTGCCCAACTATCTCCAAAAAAACCGGTTGCCAAGCTGGGAGACCAATTGCATTGAGGATTGGGAGACCAAGGTGGACAAAATCGTCGAGGAGACCGAAAGGGAGAACATGACCGTTATTGCGGGAATACCCTCTTGGGTGCAGATGTATTTTGAAAGGCTCAACGCCAGGACGGGCAAAAAGGTGGGCGATCTCTTCAAAGGGTTCCAATTGTTCATTTATGGCGGGGTCAACTACGAACCATACCGGGCCAAGTTCGAGGACCTGATCGGAAGAAAAGTGGACAGTATCGAGCTTTTTCCCGCGAGTGAAGGCTTTTTCGCCTATCAAAATTCCCAAGAGCAAAAGGGAATGTTGCTGCTTTTGGATGCAGGAATCTTTTATGAGTTTGTAAAGGCAGATGAATTTTTTGATGAAAACCCCAAACGATTGACCATAGCGGATGTGGAATTGGATGTGGATTATGCGATGGTAATCTCCACTAATGCGGGACTGTGGGGCTATGATCTAGGCGATACCGTTCGGTTTGTTTCCAAAGCCCCATACAAAATTGTGGTGTCGGGGAGAATCAAGCACTTTATTTCCGCTTTCGGGGAACACGTAATTGCAAAAGAAGTTGAAGAGGCACTGCAATTGGCCGTAAAACAAACGGATGCGGTGGTAAACGAATTTACCGTAGCACCCCAGACCAACCCGAAAGCGGGAGAACTTCCCTATCACGAATGGTTTATCGAATTTCAGAGGGAACCATCAGATCGGGCAAGGTTTTCCGAGATCATCGAAGAAAGCATGAAAAAGCAGAACAGCTACTATTTTGATCTGATCGAGGGGCACATCCTTCAACCCCTAAAGATCAGCAGCATCAAACCAAATGGGTTTCAAGACTATATGAAATCCATAGGTAAATTGGGCGGACAGAACAAGGTGCAGCGCCTTGCCAACGACCGTAAAGTGGCCGATGGATTGCATCCCTTTAAAATTAGTTGACCCAGAACTGTTTAATTTTTATAGGAAATCACTTATTTTGCCAGAAGTTATGATGGCAACAGAAGTAAAACAGACAACCAGGGCACAGGAGTCCACCAACGCGATCGAGCGTTTGTACATCACTATGCGCCATTTGCTCAACCGTGGGTTTTACAAACCATCGGGCGTTTCGGGCAACGCACTTCGAAATGCACTTTTGTTGCTCAGGCCCGAAATTTACGGCACCATTGCGGAGGACAAGGCGGAACTCAACGGACTGATCTATGTCCTGGAACGCTTGCCTGAAGGCATTGAGGAGTGCCGTTTCATCAATCTGACTTCCGATGAAGGCTTTGCCAAATCACACTTAAAACCCATTGTACCGCCCAAAAGGCGAAGAAACTGCTACCGCATAGACGATGAGCAGATGAACATCGAGATCACACGCGGCAGAAGCGATATCTATGATATTTTGACCCACCTTACCTTTTTGTTCGTGGAATCGGGCAAAATTTCCAAAAGGGTACTGGTGGATGATGGCAATGCCACCATCCGAGATTGGGACAAGCTTACCGAATTTGTGCTGAGCGAGGAAAAGGATAATGATCAACGGGAGGTGGCCCTGATCCATTGCGCCAATATTTTGGGCAGGACCTTTGATGAGGTGGTCGATATCCAAAACAAATTAAAGACCGCGAAGGATCCCGATCGTTTCTTAAATGTGATGTATTGGTTGGGAAAACTCGCCATTGAAGAAGAGACTACGGGCAATAAAAGGACGATTACCTTCAGCCCTTTGTTGCGGGAGCGTTTGGGGCACCACATCCATGGGGAAAAGTGGGCCGATAAAATCAAGCGCACCTTACAAAAGCACAACTTATTGGATAGGCCGCTGCATATCATCAGTGCCAACATGCACAGTGTTATGAACTCGCTTTTTGCCAAAAAGGCATTGACACAAGAATTTCCAGATAACGAATCCTTGGATATTTATGAGGCATTGGGCTCCGAGAAGCATAAAAACCTCAATAAAAAAGTAAAAGATCTTGCCGAAAAGAACGGCATGATCTTCTTGGACGACGAATCGGGAGCAAACATTGACGTTCAAATCTTTGATACGGCCAAGTTCGGAAAGCAGAGTTGCTGCTATAAGTTGCCAGAGGATATTTCGGAGGAAGAAAAACCCGTTATATTTGTGATGGACTATGCCTTTGGGGAACAAGCCTATGAAACCATAGATGAACTTTTAAAGCCCATGGAAGAAGATGATGAAAAGATTTTCCTGAATGTTGATTCGGTTTCCATAATGGGAAAGGCTGGTATTTTGGAAGGCGGTAAAGGCGATTTAATGATTCCCTCGGCACATATTTTTGAAGGAACGGCTGACAATTACCCCTTTAAAAACGAGCTTAACGGCTCGGATTTTGAGGGTCATGGCCTAAAAGTAATGGAAGGCACCATGGTTACCGTTTTGGGGACATCCTTGCAGAATAGGGACATCCTCCAATTTTTCCATGAATCCACATGGAACGTGATAGGTTTGGAAATGGAGGGGGTCCACTATCAAAAAGCGATTCAATCGGCATCCCAAATACGAAAAAGCATAAAAAAGGATGTTAAGGTACGTTACGCCTATTATGCATCGGACAATCCTTTGGAAACTGGAAGCACCTTGGCTTCTGGTGGACTGGGAACAACAGGGGTCAAGCCCACATATTTAATTACGGACAGGATTTTAAAACAAATATTCAATTCATAGGAAATGGCAGACCAACCAGTAAATCAGAATAATTCAGATGAAATAGATTTGGGACAATTGTTCCAGATGATCGGGAGGGGTTTTCAGAAGTTCTTCAATTTCATCGGTGGCATTTTTAAGGGAATTTTCCACTTGGCAATGCTGTTCCTCATTTTTGTACAGAAAAACATCATCGTCTTAGGGGCAGCCCTTATCATTGGAGGGGTTGGAGGATTTATTTTGGACAAAGTGACCCCGGAAAAGTATATTTCCAGAATGGTTGTGGAGCCCAATTTTAACAGTGTTCAACAACTGTATAACAATATAGCCTTTTATAATGATTTGGCAGAGGCGCAGGATTCCGTAGCCCTGGCGACGGCATTGAACATTACCGAGCACGAAGCGGCCAGTATTAAGGAAATTTTTACCGACTCGTACTCTGATGAGAACCAGAAGATAAAACTCTTTGATGAGTTTATCCGGGAGTTGGACACCACAACGGTTAAAGCTATAGACTTTGAAAATTATCTGGAAAACTTCAATTCGATGGATGCTCGGTTCCATCAAATCTCTGTAATAAGTACGGACAATAAGGTGGCCAAAAAAGCGCAACCGGCCATGATCAATTCGATTGCGGTCAATCAATACTTTAAGCTTCAGAAAAGAATCAACGATGAGAACTTGGACCTTCAGGAAGAAATCTACAAAAACCAGCTTGCCGAGATTGATTCGCTACAGAGTCTGTACAAGACAGTAATGGTCAAGGAGGCGGACAAACCTATGCAGGGAACCAACATTAATCTTGCGGAAAGTTCACAGTCACAAGGCAGGGAGTTGGAGTTGGTACAAGAAAAAGATGTACTCAAAGAGAGATTGGTCGCCTTGAACAAAGAACGGGCCAATAAATCCACGATTATCAATGTAATAAGTGATTTTCCCACAAGAGGGGTGGAACTAAAGGGAATTTGGAACAGTTATAAGTTTAAACTTCCCCTATTGTTGTTGATCTTGGTCTTTGGAGTTTTGGCCTTACTTGAGTTGAACAGGTACCTCAAAACATATAACCAAAAATAGACCAGTATTTAGAGCGTTAAGTAGTTTTTAAGGTTGGGAAAATAAAAGAAAATGTAATGAGGCGAATCTTGGTAACAGGATCCGGGGGTCAATTGGGCCTCACATTTCAAGAACTGGCCCATGATTTTCCAGAGGCTTCTTTTGATTTCAAAACACTCAAAAAACTGGACATCACCAAACCAAAAGAACTGGAGAAACTTTTCTCAAAAGAAAACTATGATTTCTGTATCAATTGCGCCGCATATACCCATGTAGAGGATGCAGAGAAGTACCCCGAAAAGGCTTTTGAGGTCAATGCGGAAGGGGTGAAAAATTTGGCCGAGGCTTGTAAAGATTATAAAACTACTTTGATTCATATATCAACTGATTATGTTTTTGATGGGGAGAAAGAAGGCCCATATACTGTTGATGATAAAACCAACCCAATCAACGAATATGGTAGGTCCAAACTAAAGGGAGAGGAGTTTATTCAAGAGATTTTACCCAACCATTTTATTATTCGAACATCTTGGCTGTACAGCAAAAAATACGGTCATAATTTCTATCGTACAATTTTGAAAAAAGCGCTGGCGGGAGAAGATTTGTACATTACAGATGCCCAGACGGGTTGTCCGACCGACGCGGAGGCATTGGCAAAATTTATTTTAAATGAAATCGTGTTGGAAAAAAAGCCCTTCGGAATATATCATTTTACAGATGGGAAACCAATGACGTGGTATGAATTTGCCAAGCAAATACTGGATGAAAACGCGCTAACGGGCAAGGTCAAGCTTGTTTTGGACACGAATTATCGTACTTTTGCAAAGCGGCCAAGGAATAGTGTTCTTTCATGATTAACAAAGAGTTTTCTTTTTTAGGAAACAGGCACATAGGGTTATAAAGGAGCTTACATGGACAAGGGTATTCCAAAAAATATTTTAATCACTGGTGGAGCCGGGTTTATCGGTTCCCATGTAGTTCGACGGTTCGTGACCAAGTATTATGATCACTACAACATCATTAATCTGGATGCGCTGACCTATGCGGGAAACCTGGAAAATTTAAAAGATGTTGAGGAAGCCCCGAACTACTCATTTGTTAAAGGGGACATCGCCCATTCCGATTTTATCAATGAACTTTTCTCTAAACATAAATTTGACGGTGTAATCCATCTGGCCGCAGAATCCCATGTGGACCGTTCCATTTCGGACCCAGTATCTTTTGTGCGGACCAATATTTTGGGTACCGTCAATTTATTGAATGCCTCATTACAAATGGCGAAGGACAATCCAGATTTCTTGTTTTATCACATAAGCACCGATGAGGTGTATGGCAGCTTGGGCAAAGAGGGATTTTTCACCGAAAGCACAGCGTATGATCCAAACTCGCCTTACTCCGCCTCAAAAGCAGGCTCCGACCATTTTGTGCGAGCTTATGGAGCGACCTATAGATTACCGTATGTTATTTCCAATTGTTCCAACAACTACGGTCCCAATCAATTTCCAGAAAAATTGATTCCTTTGTTCATTAACAATATCATACAAAATAAGCCGTTGCCCATTTATGGTGATGGAAATTATACCCGTGATTGGTTGTATGTAAAAGACCATGCCAAGGCAATTGATTTGGTATTCCATAGAGGAAAAAAGGGAGAGACCTACAACATTGGGGGATTTAACGAGTGGAAGAACATTGATTTGACCAAACTGTTATGCCGATTGATGGATAAAAAACTCAAAAGGCAAGAAGGCTTCTCAGAAAAACTGATAACCTTTGTAAAGGATCGCCCGGGACACGATTTAAGGTACGCCATTGATGCCACCAAAATAAACCAAAAATTGGGGTGGGAGCCATCCGTAACATTTGAGGAAGGTCTTGAAAAGACCATAGATTGGTATTTTGACAATCAGGAATGGCTGGATCATGTTACCTCGGGAGACTATTTGGAATATTATAAAAGGCAATATCAAGCATAAAACACAATGAAGGGAATCATCTTGGCAGGAGGAACCGGCAGTAGGCTGCACCCACTTACCCTTTCGGTGAGCAAGCAGTTGATGCCTATTTACGACAAGCCAATGATTTATTACCCATTGTCCACCTTAATGTATGCGGGCATCAAGGATATAATGATTATATCCACAACAAAGGACCTCCCATTGTTCCAAGAACTGTTGGGTGACGGACAAAAGTACGGCTGTTCCTTTTCCTATGCGGTGCAAGAATCTCCCAACGGATTGGCGGAAGCCTTCATCATAGGGGAAGACTTTATTGGAAAGGACAAGGTAGCCCTTATTTTGGGGGACAATATTTTTTACGGTGCAGGCTTGTCCAAACTGTTGCAAGCAAATAATGACCCCGACGGAGGAATCATTTATGCGTACAGGGTCAACGACCCACAGCGATATGGTGTGGTAGAGTTTGATGAAGCAGGAAAAGCCATTAGTATTGAAGAAAAGCCAAAGGAACCCAAATCCAATTATGTAGTGCCAGGGATTTATTTTTATGACAATGAAGTTATCTCCATAGCCAAAAAAATCAAACCAAGCACACGAGGCGAATTGGAGATTACCGATGTGAACAGAGAATATTTAAAAAGAGGTAAGCTCAACGTAAGCATATTGGATAGGGGCACAGCTTGGCTGGATACAGGAACATTTCAGGCTTTGATGCAGGCATCTCAATTTGTGGAAGTCATTGAAGAGCGTCAAGGATTGATTACAGGATCTATTGAGGTGGCCGCCTATGAAATGGGATATATCACTGAAAAGCAACTGAAAGATTTGGCCGAGCCCCTGATGAAGAGCGGTTATGGTGAAAGATTGTTGGGTGTATTGAACAAAGGAGCATGATAAAAGCGACTGAGACAAAGCTGAAGGGGTGTTTTATTTTGGAACCCGAGATTTTTGAAGATGAGCGGGGCTATTTTTTTGAGAGCTACAACCACAGGGATTTTTGTGAAGCTATTGGCAGGGAAGTAAATTTTGTACAGGATAACCAATCTTTTTCCAAACAAGGGGTGTTAAGAGGGCTCCATTTTCAAAAAGGGGAGCACGCCCAAGCTAAGCTAATACAAGTTCTTGAAGGGGCAATCCAAGACGTTGTAGTTGACTTTCGTAAAGATTCTCCTACCTTTGCGCGGCATTTCTCCATGGAGTTGAGCGACAAGAACAAAAAACAGTTATTTGTACCTAGAGGTTTCGCCCATGGGTTTTTAACGTTGAGCGATACGGCAAAAGTAATGTACAAGTGTGATAATTACTATAACCACAAAGCGGAGGGAGGACTTCATTTTGATTGCCCTGACTTGAATATAAAATGGAAGCTGAATAAAAAAGAAATAGTTCTTTCAAAAAAGGATTCAACTTTGATGCGGGAAAGAAACTTCAATCATATTGATTCAAGATAAACAGAATATTTATTCTAGTTTTGTCAATGTTTTGAAATGTGCAAGGGTTTGAAGGACAATAGAAAAAGAAAAGGGGATTAAACTTAAGCAGGATTATAATAAAACTACAACAGAATGACTTTTGAAGGAAAATCAATTTTAATTACTGGTGGAACGGGTTCACTGGGCAAAGCTTTAACCCAACATATTTTTGAAAAACACCCTGATGTTCGTAGAGTAATTATTTTCTCTAGAGATGAGCAAAAGCAATTTCAAATGGCTCAGGAATATCCTCAAGAGAAATACCCACAAATTCGATTTTTTATAGGAGACGTAAGAGATAAAGATAGATTGATAAGGGCGTTCAAAGGAGTTGATTTTGTCATACATGCGGCAGCAATGAAACATGTGCACTTGGCTGAATACAATCCTGAAGAATGTATCAAAACGAATATAGGTGGGGCACAAAACGTTGTGGATGCTTGTTTTGAGACAAATGTCCAACGAGTAGTTGCTTTGTCTACCGATAAAGCTTGTGCTCCAATTAATTTATATGGAGCAACGAAACTTACTTCGGACAAACTATTTATCGCAGCAAATAACATTAAAGGGCATAATCCAATAAAGTTCTCTGTTGTAAGATATGGTAATGTAATGGGGTCTAATGGCTCGGTGATACCTTTCTTCATCAAAAGGAAAGATTCGGATGGCATTTTGCCAATTACAGACCCTGAGATGACACGGTTTAATATTTCCTTGCGAGGAGGTGTTGAAATGGTCATGCATGCCTTGGAGCATGCTTGGGGAGGAGAACTATTCGTCCCAAAAATACCTTCATATAGAATAATGGACGTTGCACAGGCGATAGGGCCCGATTGTGATAAACCTATTGTGGGAATAAGACCAGGTGAAAAGGTCCACGAGGAAATGATAACTCCATCTGATTCATTTTATACTTACGATTTAGGTAAGTATTATGCTATTTTACCTTCGACTCCAAATTGGCAGATGGATGACTTCATTAAATCATTCAACGCCAAGAAAGTGCCAAAAGGTTTCAGCTACAACTCAGGTAACAATGAGGTGTGGGAAAGTGTGGAAACTCTAAGAGAGCTAATAAAAAACCATGTAGACCCAACATTTTCTGTATAGATGAAACCGATGGATCCAATACCTTACGGAAGACAGGACATATCCGATGATGATATTGAAGCGGTTGTCTCCACCTTAAAAGCGGATTTTTTAACGCAAGGACCAAAAGTTCAAGAGTTTGAGAGAGCATTTGCAGAATATGTGGGCTCCAAATATGCGGTTGCAGTAAGCAATGCCACTGCAGGGCTTCACCTTGCGGTACTTTCCATGGGCCTTAAAAAAGGCGACCGAATCATAACTACTCCAATAACTTTTGCTGCTTCCGCTAACTGTGCCAGATATGTAGGAGCGGAAGTATGGTTTGCGGACATTGATCCTGATACATATCTATTGTCTTTAGATAAAACAAGAAAGCTTTTGGAAAGTAAGCCTAAGGGTTTTTTTCAAGGAATAATTCCTGTAGATTTCGCAGGATTACCAGTTAATTTGGAGGAATTTAGAGAACTTGCGGATGAGTTTGGTCTTTGGATCATTGAAGATGCATGTCATGCTCCTGGAGGGTATTTTATAGATTCGTCGGGTAATGAGCAAATGTGTGGTAACTCAATCTTTTCAGATATATGTGTATTCTCTTTTCACCCTGTTAAACATATAGCTTGTGGTGAAGGAGGAATGGTTACGACTAACAATGAAGAGATTTACAATAAGCTTTCTTTGTTGAGAACCCATGGAATAACCAAAGAGAAAATGGAAGAAAATCATGGTGGATGGTTTTATGAAATGCAAGAATTGGGATTCAACTACAGATTAACGGATATTCAGTCTGCCTTAGGCATAACGCAATTGAGAAAAAACCAAGTTGGCGTGCATAAAAGAAATGAAATTGCGGAGCGGTATAAAAAGGCCTTTGAAGGAAAGATAAAATACCAGAAAGTTCCTCAAAACCGTTACAATGCGCATCATCTATTTGTAATTGAGGTAGAAAACCGAAAAGGTCTCTATGACTATTTAAGGCAGTACAACATATTCGCGCAGATTCATTACATTCCAGTGCATAAGCTGCCCTACTATGATCGAATTGGCTATAGTGACGCTGATTTGTCAAACGCAGAAGCTTACTATTCAAGATGTATAAGTTTGCCTATGTATCCTACTTTGAATGAAGAAGAGCAAGAATTTGTGATTGAAAAGGTACTTGATTTTTTGTAATGAGTAACCTATGTATCATACCAGCGAGGGGTGGAAGTAAAAGAATTCCACGTAAAAACATAAAGTCCTTTTTGGGAAAGCCCATCATTGCATATTCTATTGAGGCTGCATTAATGAGTAATCTGTTCGATGAGGTTATGGTTTCAACGGATGATAAAGAAATTGCTTCGATTGCTGTCAAATATGGAGCAAAAGTTCCTTTTTTACGAAGCAAAGAGAATTCGGATGATTTTGCAACTACATTCGATGTTATAAAAGAAAGTTTAGACAATTATAATAGACAAGGTAAGCTTTTTGAGCATGTATGTTGTCTTTACCCGTGCGCCCCTTTTGTGACCTCCGTCAGCTTAAAAAATGCTCTTTTAAAATTAAATGACGAAAGTCAGGCCGTTATTCCGATTGTGAGATTTTCATTTCCTGTTCAGAGGGCCTTTAAGATAAGAGGAACATACTTAAAGTATATTTATCCTGAATTTGAAAAATCAAGAAGCCAAGATTTAGAAGTAACCTACCATGACGCAGGTCAATACTATTTTTTTAAACCCCAAGCCATTTTAAATCAGAAAACCTTGATGCCAACAAACACAACTTTTATTGAACTGGATGAACTCCATGTCCAGGACATTGATACAGAGATGGATTGGAAATTGGCTGAATTAAAATATCAGCTTAGTCAGAATGAAATTTCCTAAAGTATACCCATTTCTAGAAAAAAGTAGCATCTTCTTTGAAGACTTTGCATTAGTGCCGATTAGATACGAAGACAGGTTTGATATCATGAAGTGGCGAAATGAACAGATTTACCATTTAAGACAATCTGAACCACTAACCAAAGAAAATCAAGATAAGTATTTTAAATTCGTTGTCGCTAAACTGTTTATACAAGAAAAACCTAATCAAATACTTTTCTCGTTTCTTAAAGATGATATTTGTATTGGTTATGGTGGGCTAGTTCACATTAGTTGGATAGATAAACATGCAGAGATTTCATTTATAATGGATACAAGTTTGGAGAAAATCGGTTTTCACAAAAACTGGTCTATCTTTTTGTCTTTGATTGAGGAAGTGGCATTTAAAGAATTATTTCTTCATAAGATTTTTGTTTATGCATTTGATTTGCGGCCACATTTGTACGAAACTTTAAAAAAGAGTAATTATTTTTTGGACGCAAGATTAATTGATCACTGCTATTTTGATGGTGGTTTTAAGGATGTTATTATATATTCAAAATTATCGGGGCAATGAGGTTAGGGCTTTTGATTAGTGGAGGTTTGGGAAGAATTGCATTGAGCCAATTGCAAAGGTCACACCAATTGATTTTTGTTATGACAGATAAAAGGTCTTCTGAGATTATCAACGTTTGCGAAAAATCTGGCATAAGAACCTACACAGGAAACCCAAGACGTGGAAATTGTTCAGAGTTTATTCGAAATGTCGACATCGACGTTTTGATATCCGTAAATTATTTATTTCTTATAGAAGCGGACTTAATTAATTTACCTAAAAAATGTGCATTCAACATACATGGGTCTCTATTACCAAAGTATAGGGGCAGAACACCACATGTTTGGGCCATAATAAACGATGAGAAGTGGACTGGAATTACGGCCCACGTTATTGACGAGGGATGTGATACGGGAGACATTCTTGAACAACATAGAATAAGAATTGAACCAAATGATACAGGTACAACCATTTTGGAAAAATACGCTAAGGCATATCCAGTTTTGCTTAACTCGGTTTTAGAGAGCATTAGTAAGAACAATTTAAAACCAAAACCTCAGAAGGTTGAGGAGGGTACTTATTTTGGAAAAAGAACTCCAGAAGATGGATTGATAAACTGGGATTGGCATAGAAAGAGAATCCATAATTGGATTCGCGCACAGTCACCGCCTTATCCTGGGGCCTTTAGTATCGTCAACCAAACGAGAATAGTTTTTGAATCAAGTGCCTATAGTAACCTTGGGTTTCATTATGAAACAAAAAACGGCACTATTTTATCAGTATCGCCTTTGATTGTTAAAACGCCCAATGGCGCATTAGAATTACATTTACATCAGAAATCAGATGCTCAAATTCTTAAAGTGAATCAGCAATTTGAATGATAACACAAAAAACATGAAAATAGATAAATTTGAAATAAATGAAACGTCCCCTTGCTTTATCATTGCTGAATTATCGGCTAACCATAATGGCAATATTGAGATAGCCAAGAAAACAATAATTGCGGCAAAAGAGGCCGGAGCTAACGCGATAAAGCTCCAAACATATACTCCTGACACATTAACCATCGATTGTGACAACGAGTACTTTCAAATTCATGAGGGAACTTTATGGGATGGAAAGACGCTTTATGAGCTGTATGGAGAGGCCTATACACCTTGGGAGTGGCATGAAGAACTTTTTAAATTGGCAAAGAGTGAAGGAATGATTTGCTTCTCGTCTCCTTTTGATAAATCTGCGGTTGACTTTTTGGAAGAATTAAATGTTCCTGCATACAAAATTGCTTCGTTTGAGATCCAAGACATCCCCCTAATAGAGTATGCGGCGTCAAAGAACAAACCAATGATTATGTCCACAGGAATTGCAAATTTAGAAGACATACAATTGGCAATTGACGCATGCCATAGAATGGGTAACCGTGAAATAATCTTATTAAAATGCACTTCCTCATATCCTGCTCCGTTAGAGCTAGCAAACCTTAAGACAATACCCAATTTAAAGGAAAGATTCAATGTTAAGGTTGGATTTAGTGACCACACGTATGGCAGCTTGGCCCCTACGGTAGCTGTTACCTTAGGAGCACGGGTCATTGAAAAACATTTCATTCTTGACAAATCCATTGGAGGTCCGGATGCAGACTTTTCATTGGACGTGAATGAGTTCAAAGATATGGTTGACAAGGTTCGGGATACGGAAAGGTTATTAGGTACGGTTTCATATGAAATTTCTGAAAAAGTAAAAAAAAATAGAAAATTCGCACGTTCTTTATTTTTGGTCAGTGATGTAAAAGCGGGCGAAAGAATTACAGAAAACAATGTCAAATCTATTAGGCCAGGTTATGGGATGCACCCAAAATATCTCAATAAAATTTTAGGCAAGACATTTTCTCAAGATATTGAAAGGGGCACACCCTTAGACTTCACAATGGTGAAAGAATAAACTAGGATGGTTTATAGGCGAAACCTTGACTGGAGTTGCAGAGATTGGCTCTTAAGTCTTATAAAATTCAGCAATAAAAAATTAAAACTCTTTTAGCACAAGAAATAATATACAGCCTTAAAACGTAATGGAGCGAAATTGCTTATTTAAGTGACGAAATAAGTTATACGGGTCTTTTTCAAAGTTGGCCCAAGAGATTGCTTCCTGAGGGCCCCTGACACAGTAAGAAGTATTTAAATAAGAGGTGAGGCCTTTTTCGAGAATTTATGGAAAAGATTATAACAGTTAACAAAAGAGACATTGTACATTTGTTGGAAGAGGGAGAAAAAATCAAATTCAACCAACAGACGAAGAAAAATAAATTGCAAGCAAAAGGATTCTTTGACCAAGGCAAGCCCTTAACGCTTTAAAAACATTTAATGCTAAAAGTAATACTGTAAAAAATGGTGAGAAATATTGATTTTGCAAAAATCAGCAATTCATATAGATATTACAGGTCATTGTATTACTTGATTCAAAAGTTTGATAAACCTTCTAATTATCCGGCTAGTATCACAGTAATTTATCTGTTAAAGATATTTTATTTCCTAAAGGCCCATAAACTGATAACTCTATTTTTTCCGCCAATACAATTGACCAACAAGGAATATTTTCTTGCTTTCGTATTTTCCAAGAACCATATGACAGTACTCCGTAGTCTTTGGGTTAATGGGGTCGATAGCAAGGCCGTGCACATAGGAAATAAAACAAGGGAAAGGGATGTAGATGTTTTTGTATCAAACCGAAGGCTGTTTATTGAGGCACTTAAAGTCCCCGAAACCGCAAATATTTTGCATAATTCACTTAACGACCCTGTCATGGGTAAAAACCTTGTACGTGTTTTTAAACTAATAGGGTGCTGTAATTTGTACGATAAGTTATTGGATCAATGCGATTGTCTAATCAATTTTAACGACCACACTCCATATAATGTGATTCTACAAGAAATGGCAAAGGAAAAGCGTGTAAAAACGGTGTATATACAACATGCGTCTGTTTCCATAAATTTTCCATCATTATATCACGACTACAATATATTGTTTAGCCGCGACAGTTTTAACAAGTACAAAAACGATTTAGGAGTAAAATCATATATGCTTTTTGATACTAGATTCTCTACATTAGACCCTTCTGATTATAAAAATGAGGGCACGGCAAAAAGAGTTCTGATTTGCACAAATATGCTCGATGACCCTAATAAAGTTGGGGAATTGACCGATTCATTAATTGATTTAGGTTATACGGTTACCATAAGGCCACATCCCGCAGACAAGCGAAAAGTTTGGGGTCAGTTAAATACTTTGAAGTCTGAAAACGCATCAATTTGGGAGGATGTTGGTGACAATGGTATAGTGGTAGCCAATGAATCATCTGTAGTCTTGGAGGCAATCTATTTGGATAGGAAAGTATATAAGGCAGCATTTTTTTCGGACTCTTTTGACAACTATGGGTATTTGGCTCAAAAGCTTCTGTTAAACCAACATTTTTCGGTCGAAACCTTGGTAGATGCAATTCAAAAGGGAAAAATTGAATTTAATAAAGACAAGCTTGTTTTTTTTATTGGAGAACTTGACAATTGTAAAGAAAGATTAAATAATATTATCGACGATATCAAAAACGATATTGGGTAATTAGGATTTGACTGAGTGTCTTAACAACTATTGTATGAAACTGGCCAAGAACATTTCTTTTTTTACTTTTTTCAATTTGTTAAACGCTGCTATCCCATTTTTATTGCTGCCGGTTTTAACGGTTTACCTTTCCAAGGCGGACTATGGAATCATAGACATTTTCAATAGCCTTAATATGCTATTTACTCCATTAGTTGCCTTAAGTGTAGTAAACTCGATAAGCAGGTTTTATTTTGAGGAAAGTATAAGGCTGCCTGTGTTTGTTAAGACAATTTTCAGAGCCACAGTGAAATACGGGATAATCTTTGTTTTGTTGAGCATTTTGATAAGTGGAGTGCTTCTGTTTGTGATAAAGACAGAGCTTGCGTTTCCACCTGTGTTGCTAGTTATATCTGCACTATTTGTTTTTTTTAGTCAAATAAGTGAAGTTCTTTTGACACTTTGGAGAGTTTCTTTCAAAACAGTCTATTACGGAATCTTCAGGGTTTCAAAAACGTTCATCGATGTTGCATTGTCCATTTACTTAGTGGTATCTCTGGGGTATGGATGGATTGGAAGGATAGGCCCCCAAATATTCGTTATGATTATTTTTGGGTTTGTAGCTATATATTATTTAAAAAAAATAGGTTACATTGGGAAAAAGCTTGAGTATGACCATACTTATTTGCGAAGGGCACTATCATACAGTTTGCCGTTGATTTTCCATTCAATCGGAGGATACGTCATTGCAGTTTCCGATAGGTTTTTTGTTTTGTTTATTGAAGGGGCGGAAAGTACAGGCATTTATGCGGTAGCTTATCAGATAGGGATGGTAATAGGCCTTTTCCAGAATTCCTTTAATCAAGCATGGGTCCCCTTTTTTTTTGAAAGCTTAAACAAAGGCAGCTATAAAACCAAAAGAAAAATTGTTTTTATCACGTATTTATATGGTTTTGGAATGATTCTCATGATTTTGATTATAAGCGCATTAACACCATTGTTTTATGACTATTTTATTGGACGTGAATTTAGATCCGGTGCTTCCATTGTTTTTTGGGTACTTCTCGGATATGCTTTTAATGGAATGTATAAAATGATTGTTAACTATTTGTTCTATTTAAAAAAAACCAAAGTGGTTGCCAAATTAACGATAGGTGTAGCATTGGTTAATATGATTTTAAATTATTATTTGATTTTAGAAAATGGAATTCTCGGAGCTGCTCAGGCGACCGCTATTTCATTTTTACTATTATTTATTATAATTTTAATTAAGGTATTAAAAGTGTACAAAATGCCTTGGAATTTAAGGGTAGGCGAATGAAAAATTTTATCAAAGCGTTAAGGTCATTTTTCTTTACGGTATTGGCAAAATACTTTTTGGGTGACTTTCATGCTCCTATAAAAGCTAATGGCTACACAAGACTTACAAAAAATACTAAAGTTGGTAAGAATGTTCATTTCAATGGTATGGTTATTCAGGGTCGTGGAAAGTGTTATTTTGGAAACAATTTCCATTCCGGGCCAAAGTGCAGGATTATTACTATAAACCATGATTATGATAATGGCGAATCAATTCCATACGGAAAGAATCATATAGTAAAGAATGTCAGAATAGAGGATAATGTTTGGTTAGGGTATAATGTATTGATCCTAGGAGGAGTGGAAATTGGAGAGGGCGCCATAATTCAGGCGGGGAGCGTGGTTGTTAAAAGTATTCCAAAATATAGCATTGCCGGCGGGCATCCTGCAAAGGTGTTTTCACAAAGAAATATAGAGCATTACGAAAGGCTTAAAAAACAAGGAAGATTTAATTAGGAATTCTGAACATGATGAGTAATGAAGGTAAGTAACCCTTTAATTGTCGACATTTTAATTGCTCTATTCGTTTTTTTGCCCTCGCTTGTTCCGGTACCATTATTTGTTCATTTGCTTATCTTATTTTTTGTTCTTCCCAAACGAATTAGGTTGAATTATTCGTTCGGAATCTTGATTTTGATTCCCGTGTTAAGTTTTTTGAACCAAACCATTAAATTCAATGTGTTTCTCGAAAACAACCTAGCAAATAAAGAACTGATTCCCTATTCGATTTTTATGCTGGTCTCCTATTTCTTTGCCTTGAAAACAAGAAAAAGGACTCTTTATATAGTAATATATCTTGTGGTTTTTGAAGTTTTTATAGGAGTTTTGGAATATTTTATTGGGGTAAGGTCTTTTATACCCAGCGTTAGGGAAGCGGTCGCAGGACAAAATCCTTTCGGGTTTAACGGACTATTATATTATAGCAGGGTTTCGGGACTAAGTAGCAATTCTAGTGTGTTTGCTATAAAAATTATGGTGTCTCTAATGATGCTACAATTTTTGGGTCCGAGAAATAAAAAAGAAGGCTTTTTCCTGTATGGCTTTTTGGGAGTAGGGCTACTTTTAACATTTACAAGGTCGGTTTACGTGGCCTTGGCAGCATTCTTTTTGATGATAAACTATAGAAGGATAATAAGAGCTGTTATCAGGTTTTTAAGGGGAAAGGCAAAATGGATATATTTTGCGGTGATTTCAATTTTTATATCAGGAATCATTTTTCTGATTAGTAAGGTAGATGTTCTTTTACAGCAGATGAACAGAGGAATGAAAAAAGTGGACTTGTCCAGCAGGGACAGTGTATTCCAAAGGTTTTCAGAATTTTTTTGGGATAACCCATGGCTTGGAAATGGTTCCTACAAATTGTGGATTGAAATTAATGGAAAGGTTTTTCATGCACACAATGTTTTCATGCAAATAATGACCACAAATGGTGTCTTGATTGGGTCAATGTATTTTCTTATGGTTTTAATTAACATAAATAGATATAACATTAATTATATAATTCCTATTTTAATTATTTCTTTATTCCAGTATGCAGTTTTTTGGGGAATATCTTTTGTTGATCTTTTCTTTTTCTCCTTTTTATTTATGACCCAAAACCCAAATTTTTGTAAGACCAATGATTCTCTTAAAGAAGCGTAATATTTTAGATTTATTGTGGGCAAAAAATTTGGAAGGTGTTCTTCTAGGGCTAGTGATGGTTACTCTTCTTTTCAAAGAATCCGTTAATAGTATTTTTTTAATTCTTTACCTGTTTTTTTGGCTAATAAAAGGAAACTTAAAGAAGATAGAACTCAAGAATCTCCAAAGAATATGGTTTTACTTTTTGTCTGTTTCGGTTTATTTGGTTTGGATCTTTATAAGAAACTTCGATTCCTTGGAGCCAACAAAGGCTTTGGATTTATTATTAAAACAGGCAACAATTCTTGTTTTCCCAATAATATTAAACCACAGAGATATAGAACAAAAGAATCTTAATACAGTAAACATTATTTTTTTTTACGGGATTTTTATTTATGTGTGCTACCTGTATTTTGTGGTTTTTCTAAAATTCATAGAGTTAGGTAGGTGGTATGAGCTCGACCCGGTTCATCCAACATGGAAATATTATTTCTATACTACTGGACGATTAAGCCCAGACGTACATCCTACATTTTTATCCATGTTTATTGTTTATTGCATTAATGGACAATGGAAACGGATTAATAATATAAAGTTTGGTCTGAGAAGGGCACTTGACTACTTTATCATGGCGGTTCTAACAATCACGACACTGCTGTTATCATCCAGGGGTGCACTTTTATCTTTGTTCATGGTTTTTGTCCTTTATCAAATAACTCGAATATTCAAGGGTCAGTTTAAAGGGATTATTTATTTGGCGATAATAATTTTAATTGGGGCAGGCATTTATTCAAACACTGGAACGTTTAATAGGGTTAGTAAATTAAAAAATGTCTATGGAAAGAGCTTGGTGGAAATTGCCAACATCTCAAATTCCACTGGAAAACGTGCACAGATATATCTAATTGGTAAAGACGTCGTTAAAGATAATTTTTGGACAGGTATAGGTACTAAAAACTGGCAACTTGTTAATAGGCACTATTACAATATAAACCACTCCGATGATTTCAAGTATTTTATTGATACATTGAACACACACAATCAATATTTAAACGCTCTGGTTTGCTGGGGGTTTATAGGGCTATTGCTGTTTACAAGTATTATCGCAGGTAATATTTACTTTGGAAAAGTAGATGTTTCGGCGTTCTTGTTCTGGTGCTTTATGGCCATTTTATTGCTTACAGAAAACATCCTTAATCGCCATAGAGGAATTGTATTCTTCAGTATCTTATCTGCTTTCACTATTAATCAATATTTGGAATATAAATGCAACATTAAAAAGTCTCAGATCTAATCTATATTCATTTATTTATTTTCTTAGTTAAAGATTTTGGATATTTGGCAAGTTCTGTGGAACATGATTCTATTAAATTTAAACACTCATAATATATAACTTTATTTTGGATCCAAAAATTTCTATCATAACACCTTCATTTAATTCTGAAAAATATATTGCAGAAGCCATTAGATCTGTATTACAGCAAACGTATTCAAACTGGGAAATGATTGTTGTTGATGATTGTAGCAGCGACTCTTCTGTCAAAATTGTTGAGGAATTTGCAAATCAGGACAGAAGGATAGTTCTATTGCAGAACAAAGAAAATTTAGGTGCTGGACCGACTAGGAACAAGGCAATAGAGTTTTCAACGGGCCAGATTATTGCTTTTTTGGACAGCGATGACATTTGGCTAAGAGATAAACTGGAAAAGCATGTGAATTTTATGCTTAGGGAGGATGCGGCATTTTCCCACACATCATATGGTTTCATAAATGAAACAGGGAAAGTAATTAACAAAACATTTCATGTTAGTGACTTTCCGATAGAATATAAAGATTTACTTAAGAGAACTGAAATCAGCTGCCTTACAGCCATGTATGATGTTAACAAGGTTGGTAAAATGTATATGCCCGACCTAAGGGTAAAACAGGACTATGCCCTATGGCTTTCTATTCTTAAAAAGGGCTTTGTTTCAATGCCATTAGATGAAGAGTTGGCGTTTTATAGACAAAGAAAAAATTCAAACACCAACAAAAAATATAAACTTGTATGGAAGCATATTAAATTTTTGTACCAGACACAAAATTTAGGCTTTTTTAAAACAATTTATTACACCTTTTGGTGGGCTTACAATGGTGTGTTTAAGTATTATATCTCAAAAATAACAGGCTAAAATAAATCAAGTGTTTTTTTTAGAAACGGCTATATTATTGTTTGTCGGCTCATTTATTCTGACATATTTGACAATTCCAAAAATAATTGGGGTTGTTGAACATAAACGTCTGATGGACGATCCCGATCATCGAAGTTCACACAAGTCCAGAACACCTACCTTAGGAGGTATTGCATTTTTTTATTGTCTTATCTTTTCCCTTTTCTTTATTAAAGACAGAGCGGAAAATCTAGAGTTTATATATATAATCCCAGGTTTGACAATCTTGTTTATTGTTGGTCTAAAGGACGATATGGTAGTGCTTTCTCCAGGTTCCAAATTAATTGCTCAAGTCATTGCTATTGCCTTTATTTTAGTCAATGATAGCTTTGGGATTGAATCTTTAAACGGTTTTCTGAACATATACGAAATCCCATATTACCTCTATTTAGTAATTGGAGGCTTTTTAATGCTTACTATTATCAATTCATATAACTTAATTGATGGAATTGATGGTCTAGCATCAATAGTGGGTATTGTGATAATGGTTATTTATACCACTATATTCTATTTGTCCAAAGAGTATTTTTTTGCATTGATTGCCATTACCATGAATGCCTGTTTAATGGCCTTTTTTGGGTTTAACGTTTCCTCGAACAAAAAAATATTCATGGGAGATACTGGTTCGTTGATTGTTGGGTTTGTGATAAGTATTTTAACGTTGAAGTTTTTAGCTTTAGAGCCTTCGGCTTATGGTAAAGGTGAGCTCCCATTCTTGCTGGAGAACGCACCGCTAATTGCAATCAGTATTCTAATAGTGCCTTTGTTTGATACAGCTCGAGTATTTACGATTAGAATTGCCAATAAAAAAGGGCCATTTTCCCCAGACCGTAATCATGTTCATCATATTCTGATAGACTTTTGGGGTCTATCCCATAAGCAAGCAAGTTTTATTATAGGCTGTTTTAATATCATTTTTGTAGTGCTGTTTATTATTCTTGGAAGTAAAGCAAAAAATACTGGAATGGTAATTATGTTGGTCAGTGTTGTTATTTTTCTGGCCTATATATTTTTCAGGTATAATTATAACTTCACGACCCTCAAACAAAAAATCTTGTTGAAGCGAAAATTAGATGCCTTAAAAGGGAAAAAAGAGACCGCTCCGGAGAAGAATAAGAAAAAATGAAAAAAACACTCATTACCGGAGCAGCAGGGTTTTTAGGTTCCCACCTTTGTGACCGGTTCATTGCCGAAGGACACCATGTCATAGGTATGGACAACCTCATCACTGGCGATATTAAGAATATTGAACACTTGTTTCATCTAAAACGATTCGAGTTCTTTCACCACGATGTTACGAAGTTTGTGCACGTACCGGGGCGAATGGATTATATACTTCACTTTGCCTCACCCGCAAGCCCCATAGATTATTTAAAAATCCCTATTGATACGCTAAAGGTGGGCTCATTGGGCACACTAAACTTATTGGGATTGGCCAGAGATCATGGAGCACGTATTCTAGTGGCTTCCACTTCCGAGGTGTATGGAGACCCACTCGTGCACCCACAAAACGAGGATTATTTCGGAAATGTCAGCCCAATCGGGCCGCGAGGAGTTTATGACGAGGCCAAACGTTTTATGGAATCCATTACCATGGCCTACCATAGGCATCATGGATTGGATACACGCATAGTTCGAATTTTTAACACCTATGGTTCCCGTATGCGGCTTAACGATGGTCGTGTAGTGCCCGCTTTTATGGGACAAGCCTTAAGAGGAGAAGACTTAACTGTGTTTGGAGACGGTTCGCAGTCACGGTCATTCACGTATATTGACGACCAAATCGAAGGAATCTACCGCCTATTGATGAGCGATTATGTAGAACCCATCAATATTGGAAATCCGGACGAAACCACCATTTTGGAATTTGCCGAAGAAATCATCAAGCTAACGGGAACCGACCAAAAAATAATCTTCAAGCCATTGCCACAAGATGATCCCATGCAACGACAGCCGGATATTTCCCGAGCCAAAGAAATCTTGGATTGGGAACCAAAGGTACATCGCTCCGAAGGACTCAAAAAGGTGTTCGAATATTTCAAATCGCTTTCGGAAGAACAGTTATGGGAGGCGCACAGGGAGTTCCTGCCTTAAGCTTGTTGTCAATTTTGAAACACTAAAGCGACTGAAAAATCTATCTGAATTTCATATTTCTCGCATACGCTCGAAATAACAACTACACTCCATAATGGCTTAGTGGGAAATTGCGCAATCGGTGTCGAGCAGTAAACACAGATCATTTGCAAATAAGACCCAAATTAAATTTGAATTGCGTTATTTTTGCCAAAACTTAAATCATGAACATCCTGGTCCTGGGTGCCGGCGGTCGCGAACACGCCATTTCCCTTAAAATTTCACAAAGCCCCAAAACATCCAAACTGTTTGTAGCGCCCGGCAATGCCGGAACCTCCCAAATTGCCACAAATGTTGAGGTAGGGGTTAACGATTTTGAAGCCATTAAAGCATTGGTGCTGAAAGAAAGCATCAATTTGGTGGTAGTGGGACCAGAAGACCCTTTGGTAAACGGGGTACACGATTTTTTCTTAAAGGATACCGAGCTGAAAACCGTTCCTGTGATCGGACCGGAAAAAGCGGCAGCAGAACTCGAAGGAAGCAAGGAATTTGCCAAAGAGTTTATGATGCGGCACAACATTCCAACGGCAGCCTATCAAAGTTTTACCAGTGAGACCTTGGAAGAAGGGTATAGCTTTTTGGAAACCCTAAAACCGCCCTACGTCCTTAAGGCGGACGGACTTGCCGCTGGCAAAGGTGTGTTGATTCTTCAGGATTTACAAGAAGCCAAAGATGAGCTCAAATCCATGTTGCTAGACTCCAAGTTCGGCAGCGCAAGTGCCACGGTGGTCATCGAGGAATTCTTGGACGGCATAGAACTGAGCTGTTTTGTGCTTACTGATGGCACCAACTATAAAATTCTTCCAACAGCCAAGGACTACAAAAGAATAGGTGAGGGCGATACCGGCCTCAACACAGGGGGCATGGGCGCCATTTCCCCGGTTCCATTTGCCGATTCCATCTTTATGGACAAGATAGAGCGTCAAATTGTAAAACCTACCGTAGACGGCCTTAAAATCGATAATCTGCCCTATGTCGGTTTTATTTTTATCGGCTTGATAAAAGTCGGTAACGAACCCAAGGTAATCGAGTATAACGTTAGAATGGGCGATCCCGAGACCGAAGTGGTCATCCCAAGGTTAAAAAGCGATTTGGTCGAGGTGCTTTTGGCTATGGCCAATGGAACCTTAGATCAAGTTGACCTTCAAATTGACGAAAGGGCGGCAACGACCGTGATGGCAGTATCAGGTGGTTATCCCGAAGCCTACGAAAAAGGCAAGGAAATTTCAGGAACCCAAAACATAACAGATTCCATTGTGTTCCATGCGGGAACAAAGCTGTCCAACGGAAAAGTGGTAACCAATGGAGGGCGGGTAATAGCCATCACTTCCTTTGGAAAAGATTTTAGGGAAGCGTTAAAAACATCTTATCAAAATATGGAAAAGCTCCATTTTGATGGCATGTACTACCGAAAGGATCTAGGGTTCGATCTATAGGTAGGAGTGAGAGCTGATGCTCTTGTCTTCCTCACCACTTTCATTGAAAATTTTCAATTGGCCCATCCAATAAACCATGGCTACAAAGCCTATGATCATAAAAATCCAGTTAATGGAGTTGGCACCCCACCAGCTGTCCATAAAACGGAAAAAATCCAATGGTGCGAAAAGGTAGTTTACAAATAAGTCCTCTATACCGTAAAAAAACTTGCTCATGTTGGCTATATTTACTTTACAAAAGTAGCAAAAGATAAGATGATTTCAAGCTTTTTCGGAAAAACTAAACCTATAAATTACATTGTCCTTGCCATCATTTTGTTTCTTTTTTATTTCACTAATGTCTTTTTTCAGTTCGGGGAACAAAGAATCAATGACGTTATTACCTTGGAAATCTTGTTGTTCGCAGCCTTGTTGTTGTCCATTTTTATTGTCAACCAGATTGTAAGGACCGAAAAGGCCACGGAATCCAACTCCTATGCCATGCTGTTTTTTTTGCTTTTGATTATCACGTTTTCTGATGAGTTCGTCCTTCAAAATGTGGTTTTCGCCAACTTTTTCTTGCTTTTGGCTTTTTGGAGGATATTGTCCATCAAATCCATAAAAAATGTAAAGCACAAAATCTTTGATGCCTCCCTGCTGATTGCCCTTGCAAGTTTATTTTACGATTGGGCCCTGGCATTTATGTTTCTTGTATTTCTTGTAATCTTGGTTTATGACAGAAGGACCCTGAAAAATTGGTTGATACCCTTATTAGGGCTTGCCGCTATTTTTATTTTGACATTTACCGTGCTAAAACTGAAGGGCTCTTTGGGCTTTTTTAAGGAACACTATCAGTTCTCATTGGGGCTTTTTACCACCAAATCATTCTTCCAGGTACTGAACATAAAGACCTTGGTTTACCTTATTTTAACGATTGTTGTTTCCATTTTGGTGTTTGTGCGCCTGCGCAATGTTAGCGGCGGCAAATTGCTTTTGCTCAGGATAGTATTCTTGATCTTTGTTTTGGGAACGGGCATTATTCTTTTTACCCCGGCAGATGCTTCTCCCGTGTTGATTACCTTTTTCCCCGTAACCGTTTTTTTTACCAACTATTTCGAGGGTATAAAAAAACGCAGGCTTCAAGAAATGGTCTTGATCCTAAGTATGGTCTTGGCCTGCTCGCTTTTTGCCATTCATCTTGAGTAAATATGGCATAAAGCAATATCTTTGAACAAATTTATTTGAATTATGTTCAGCGACTTTGCCTTCAAGATATTTCAGGAAAGTATAGATGCCTATCACATTAAAGACGATGTGTACCAAGAATTCATCAACCCTTATCCAAAGGATAAAGTAGAACACCTGCTTTATAGAAAAAACTGGATCGATACCGTACAATGGCATTACGAGGACATTATCCGCGACCCAGGGATCGACCCGGCGGCGGCGCTGGACCTTAAACGGAAAATCGACGCGAGCAACCAAAACCGTACGGATTTGGTGGAATATATCGACAGCTATTTTTTGAACAAATACCAGTCGGTACAAGTAAAGGATGATGCCACTATCAATACCGAGAGCCCTGCATGGGCCATTGATCGACTTTCCATTTTGGCATTGAAAATTTATCACATGCAAGAAGAGGTGAACCGAACGGATGCCTCACCGGAGCACATCCAAAAATGCAATGATAAACTTACCGTGCTTTTGGAGCAGAAAATGGATCTTTCCACAGCCATTGACCAATTATTAGCCGATATTGAAGCTGGAAACAAGTACATGAAAGTCTACAAACAGATGAAAATGTACAACGACGATGAACTAAACCCTGTGCTTCGTGGACAAAAAGGGTAAAGAAACCCATATTTTGTTGATTCGGTTATCGGCGATGGGCGATGTGGCGATGGCCGTACCCGTTATCCGTGCGCTGACCGAAAAATATCCACAAATACAGCTTACCGTACTTACCAAAAAACCGTTCATGCCTATTTTTAATGGGTTGAGGAACGTTCAGGTAAAAGAAGCCGACGTAAAAAAACGGCACAAAGGCTTGATGGGGCTATGGCGACTCTACAAAGAACTGAAATTGTTGCAATTTGATGCCGTTGCAGACCTCCACAACGTATTGCGAAGTCGTGTGCTCAAAAAATATTTTGCCTTGGAAAGCATTCCATTTGCCCAGATTGAAAAGGGTCGGAAGGAGAAAAAGGCACTCACCCGCCCCAAAAACAAAGTTTTTGGGCAATTAAAGAGCACCCACCAGCGATATGCTGATGTTTTTGCCAATCTCGGTTTTCCCATTGATTTATCCATAGCCAAACCATTGGAACGTGTTCAACTCTCAGAAAAAGTATTGGAACTTGTGCAGCAGGGCACCAAAAAATGGGTGGGGATAGCACCTTTTGCCGCCCACGAAGGCAAAATGTATCCGTTGAAATCCACGGAAGAGATCATTAAAACCATTAACGATACCGATAAGTATAAAATCTTGTTGTTTGGAGGTGGAACCAAAGAAGTGGAGGTACTGGAACGGCTTGCAGCTACCTACAAAAGTACCCTGTGCATGGCGGGCAAGTTGAATCTATCCGAAGAACTGCAGCTCATTTCCAATTTGGATGTGATGCTGTCCATGGACAGCGGTAACGCACACATGGCCGCCAACTATGGTATTCCAGTAGTGACCCTTTGGGGTGTAACCCACCCTTATGCCGGTTTTTATCCGTTTGGGCAGCCTTTGGAAAACGCACTTATGGCCGACCGCGTAGCCTATCCTTTGATTCCAACCTCGGTATATGGCAACAAGGTACCCGAGGGTTACGAAAATGCCATGAAAACCATTCACCCTCAAGAGGTTTTGGAAAAGTTGTTGGGGGTTTTGGAGCCATCCGTCAATTCATAAGGAGCATTCATGGATTACCGAGCACCAATGATAAAGTCTATCTTGTTCATGGGCTCTCCCTAAATCCGCCATCTTTAAGTATTCAAAGCAAAAGGGGCACATCAAGCCTCATTTGGAAATATAAGTGAATCCATTTAAAAAAATAGATCCGAAAATAGGATTGTTAAAAGATACAACGAGCCTTTTTTTTGGCCGATATCGCTTAGAGTTTAATCAAGTGTTTCCTTTTAGTGAACCTTTTGTATAATTCTTTGAAAAACGATTAAGAGTAGGGAGATACGAGCGTGACGCTGACAAAGGCAGGCTCGCACCAACGGCAAATCATAGGTACGCCACGTTCATTTAGTTAAAAAGTACCTGTTTAAGTACTTTTTTGGCATATTTGCATTATGGAAACAGTAAACTATACAGGCTTTAGATCAAACCTAAAACATTGGTTCGATAAGGTTGTCAACGATGTAAGCGAGGTCATCATCAAGCGCAAGGGCGGCAAGGATCTTGTTTTGATATCATTGGACGAATACAATTCATTAAAGGAAACCACCTATTTGTTGACGGGCAAAAACAGGGATATTCTCTTGAACTCCATCAAAGAACTGGAAGCGGGAAACGGTATTGAAAGAGATATGATCGAGTAGATGAAGCTGACCTGGTCCACATCTTCAAGGGAAGATTATCTGTATTGGCAGAAAGTCGACAAGAAAATAGTAAAACGAATAAACGAGCTTATCAAAAGCTATATGCGCACCCCTTTTGAGGGCATTGGAAAACCCGAAGCCTTAAAAGGGGATTTACAGGGCTATTGGTCAAGACGGATAACATCGGAACACCGATTGGTCTACAAATATGAAAATGATAGATTATTGATTGCAGCGTGCCGATACCATTATGGTAAGTAACGTCCCGCTCGTGCGAGCGCGGTCGTTCTGACGTACAAGACGTCTTAAGCCACCGAACCTTGGCAACTACTTCCCGCTCCCGCGGTGCAGCCATAGCAATGCTGTGAGATAACGATGTCCCGATTGCTAAGCACATCATCATTGTAATCCTTAATGTGCCTTACTTGGCTTGCTACCTTTAGGTCCAGCATTTGGTTAAAGTCGCAATCGTAGAGCCAACCGTCCCAACTTACGGAAATGGTATTGGTACACATTACATTTTCTACCGCAGCCGGATTATAGGCTTCTACCAAGGAGTACATATAATCCTCATAATTGTCCGAAGCGATGAGATAATCCAAAAACCTTGAAATGGGCAAATTGGTAATGGCAAAAAGGTTGTGGAAATCAATGTCAAAATCGGCTTTCAGTGCTTTTTTAAAATCGTGTTCCATAGCAGCTTGGTCGGCAGGCAAAAATGCCCCCGAAGGATTGTACACCAAATCCAAACGCAAACCGCTATCTGGCATCCCATAGCCCACTTCGTTGAGCATTTGCAAGGCTTTTATAGATTTATCAAAAACACCGTCCCCTCGCTGTTTGTCGGTTTTTCCACGGGTATAGTGCGGCATGGACGATACAACGTGCACATTGTGCTTTTTAAAAAATTCAGGAAGGTCGTAGTACTTTTTGTTGGCCAAAATAATGGTGAGATTGGAACGCACAATAAAATCTTGGATGCCCGCTTTGGAGGCTTCCTCCACAAACCATCGAAAATCGGGGTTCATTTCAGGTGCACCGCCGGTAAGGTCCAAGGTGTGGGCCCCAGTATTCCGAATCACCTCCAGACATTGCTCCATGGTCTCCCGGGTCATGATTTCCTTCCGGTCCGGTCCGGCATCCACATGGCAGTGCCCACAAACCTGGTTGCACATGTACCCCACATTGATTTGGAGCACCTCCAGTGTTTTGGGCCGTAATGGAAAATGGCCTGTTTCTGCAATCTTATCTTTAAAGTAGGGCAGCTCACCATCCGCAAAAAGCTCCCCATTTAGAACCTCTAGCTGTGTTTGGGTATTGGCAAGTGCGTCTTTCTGTGCCTTTAAGGATTTTTTCGCTGCTTTTTTTAGGTCTGTAAGTATGCTTTGTGCCATTAATCTAAAATAGGTTTACATGGAAAGTTTGTCGTACTTGTTCATCATCTGTACCCCATGTACCAAGGTGGCGCCACTTTCTATGGCGGCCCCTGCGTGTACGGCTTCCATCATTTCTTCTTTGGTGATTCCCCGTTGCAGGCCATCTTTGGTGTAGGCATCAATGCAGTACGGGCATTTAACCACGTGCGATACGGCCAGGGCGATCAAGGATTTTTCCCGGGCGCTCAGCGCTCCCTCCTCAAAAACCTTTCCGTAGTAGTCAAAAAACTTGTTGCCCAGTTCTTCGCTCCATTCGGTGATCTTACCGAATTTTCTCAAGTCTGCTGGGTCGTAATATGATTTGGCCATTTTTCTTTATTTAATGTTTCACCTAAACATACAACAAATATCACTATTTGTTTTGGTCGAAAGGATATGGAATGGATTACATCTTTTGATCGATAAATCATTGGTTTTATCAAAAAAACGGACTTACACCTGATTAAAGGGCTCTTAAAATGAAAGAGAGCGACAAATGCCGCTCTTGTGCTCATTCAAATATAAACCGACCAAAACTATTTGGCCGAAGGAAGTACCACGGTGTCCACAACATGGATGACCCCGTTGGATTGATTCACATCGGCAATCGTTACGGTGGATACATTACCATTGCCATCCTTGATCATAATAGTGCCTTCACCCATCATTGCGGTCAATTTGTCCCCGTTTACCGTAGTAAGCTCTGTCCTTCCATTGCCTTTTTCGATCCATTCCATCAAATCACTGGCATTGTACTTTCCGGCCACTACGTGATAGGTAAGTACGCTTTGTAATTTTGACTTATTTTCTGGTTTGAGCAAGGTAGCCACGGTTCCTTCCGGTAATTTTTCGAATGCACTGTTGGTAGGTGCAAATACCGTAAAAGGTCCCTCGCCTTGCAATGTCCCTACCAGATCGGCGGCTTTTACGGCAGCAACCAAAGTAGTATGGTCCTTGGAGTTTACGGCATTGGAAACAATGTCCTTGCTCGGGTACATGGGAGCGCCCCCTACCATTTTTGTTTGGGAGAAGCCTGTTGTAATTGTCATAAATCCAACGCAGGATACTATCAGCGTCAATGTTCTTAAAGATTTCATGTGATTTAAATTTTAGTTTATATAACCACTTACGGAGTTTTTGAGGGGAGGGTTTGGTTTTTGGTAAGATTGATGATCATTTAATCCAAATACGATCTAAGGGCAATGTATCCAAAGCTGCAATATGTTAACTTTGCTGCTTATTGATTTGCACAAATGCTTGAAAATAAATCCATAGGCCTCGTACTTTCTGGGGGAGGTGTCCGCGGAATGGCGCACATAGGCCTGATCAAGGCCATGCGCGAACACCATCTTGAGGCCAAAGTAGTGGCGGGCACAAGTGTCGGTGCCTTGGTGGGCGCACTTTACGCCAACGACAATTCTGTAGAGGAAATGCTCACCTTTTTTAAAGAGACACCTTTGTTCCAATATAGCTTCTTTGCCATAAAAAAGCCCGGCTTTATAGACACGGAACGCTATTTTGATATTTTCAAAGAATTTTTCCCGGAGAATAGTTTTAAAAGTTTGGAGCGGCCGCTTTTTGTGGTGGCCACGGATCTATTAAAAGGAAATGAAAAAGTGTTCTACGATGGAGAACTCATAAAACCCCTTTTGGCATCGGCCGCCTTGCCACCCGTTTTCAGTCCGGTGGAGATTGATAATGTGCTATATGCAGATGGGGGCATCATGAACAATTTTCCAAAGGAATACGTCGATCACCTAACGGATTTTATTATCGGCAGCAATGTATCCATAACCGCACCTCTGGAAAAAAAAGATTTGCGAAATTCCTTTCAGCTTACGGCAAGGGTCACCAGTTTAATGATCCATGCTTCAAACAATGAAAAGTTGCACCAATGCGACCTTTTTATAGAACCAAAGGAATTGGATTCGATTGGGGTATTGGATAAAAAGGGTATCGAAAACGCCTTCAATATTGGGTATGAACATGGCAGCAGGGCCTTGGAGCAATTATTGTAAGCCCCTAGTCCTGTTTTTTGTTGTTCAGTTGCTTAGTTAATGGATTAGTTCATCCCGACATTTGAATACCGCCCACTGGGCTGTTGTTTTGTTCAGCGTTTCAGGTTTTAAGTTTGATGGCTGGACTTGAATTTGAACTTTCAACATCAAACATTGTCGTAATCCACCTTGATTTTTGATGTGATCGGATGCGACTGACAGGTCAAAACAAAACCTTCTTCGATTTCACCATCGGTAAGGATCTGGTTTTTTACCATTTCCACCTTTCCTTCCGTCAAGCGTGCAATACAACTACTGCAAACACCGCCCTGGCAAGAATAAGGAGCGTCTATATCCTGTTTTAAAACGGCATCGAGGACCAATTCTTTTTTATCCATTACAAAAGTGAAGGTCTCATCATCCAAGATTACCTCCACCTGGGTCTTGCCTTCCAATGTTCCGGCAAGTTCATCTTCGGTATCATCGCTGGTAAAAAGCTCAAAATGGATTTTATCCTCGGAAACACTGTTTTCTTTAAGTGTATCGGATACTTGTTGGATCATATCTTCGGGTCCGCAGAGGTAGAAGGCATCGAATTCAGTTCCCTTGAACTTGTTTTTGAGCACAAAGTTGACGGTGGATCGTTCAATCCTTCCAAAAAGGGCATCCTCCTCATTGGACCTACTGTACACATATTGTACAAAAAAACGTTCTCCGTATCGTTCTTTAAGAGACTGTATGGTTTTAAAATACATGGTCTCCTCTGGTGACTGGTTTCCGAACACCAACACAAAGGTATTCTCCGGGTTGTTTTCCAAAACGGTTTGGGCAATGCTCATGATCGGTGTAATACCACTGCCGGCAGCGAACGCGGCAATTTTTTTTGGAGAGGTTTCATCAAAGACAAAACGGCCCTCGGGAACCATTACCTCTATGGTATCACCAGCCTTTAGATTCTCGTTGGCATAAACGGAAAAGGTACCACCTTCCATCTTTTTGATGCCAACCGTTAATTTTCCCGAGGATGGCGGTGTGGAAATGGAATAGGCCCGGCGTAGTTCCTGTCCGTTCAATTTATGTTTTAAGGTAATGTATTGTCCAGCTTTGAAACGATAAGCTTCTTTAAGATTTTCTGGAACATCAAAAGTAAGGGCCACGGCATTGGGAGTCAATTGGTCCACCGCGGCTATGGTTAAAGCATGAAAATGGCTCATGTAAAGAATTTTGCTGCAAAATTAAGCATTACACTCCTTTTGAGCAGCTATTTTTATAAAAAGCGTACCTCTTCTGTAACAAATCCAATAAATTGGACACCAACAAAAAAAAACGCCAACCATGCTCAAGCATTTTATTGGACTCCAGTGGAAGTCATTTTTTAGGTCTGCAAGTTTTAAGACAGAGATTTGGTTTAAGATTTTGATGGCCTTGGGAGCGCTGTACTTTATTGTTGTGTTCCTGGGAATGGGCGTTGGGGCCTATTTTATTATCGAGGATATGGAAATTGGCGATCCGTTGCGGGTGGTCAACCGGTTTATGGTTTACTATTTTGCCTTTGACCTTGTATTTAGGTACATGCTGCAAAAAATGCCAGTAACCAATATTAAACCTTTGTTGTATTTGCCCATTGACAAAACCAAGGTTGTCAATTTTTCGCTGGGTAAAACCGTAATCTCGTTTTTTAACATGGCCCATGCGTTCTTTTTTATTCCCTTTAGTATTGTGTTGCTGGTTGAGGGATATCCACCCATACAGGTTATTGGATGGCATTTGGCTTTAATGGCCCTTTTTTACTGTAACAACTTCCTCAATGTTATGGTAAACAACAAAAATGCTGTTTTTTACGTATTTGCAGCACTTTTGATCCTAGCAGGGGCATCACAATATTATCAATGGTTTGATTTAACCCAATACACCCAACCCATATTCGATTTTTTCTATGACATGCCCTGGACGGCCATAATTCCTTGGTCGGTTTTGTTGGGAATGTACTACGGCGCTTTCTTCTATTTTAAAAAGCACATGTACCTGGACGGCGGGTTGGCCAAAAAACAGACCGAGGCCAAAACAGAGAACTTGGAATGGCTTGATCGCTTTGGCAATCTGGGCACCTTTTTAAAGAACGACATCAAACTCATTAAACGTAACAAAAGATCGCGAACGGCGGTGCTCATGGGCTTTTTCTTTATATTTTATGGATTGCTCTTTTTTACGGGCGCCCTGGAAGTATATGACGGGCCTTTTTGGAAAATTTTTGCGGGGATTTTTGTTACCGGAGGGTTCCTCTTCAGTTTTGGGCAGTATGTGCCCAGTTGGGACAGTAGCTATTACCCTTTGATGATGAGCCAGAACATCAAGTACCGCGAGTACCTGTCATCCAAATGGTATTTGGTGATCATTGCTACCATCATCTCCACCATTTTGGCCACCTTTTATATCTATTTTGGATGGGAGGCCTATGCTGCTGTCCTGGTAGGTGCAATCTATAATATTGGAATAAACAGTTACTTGGTACTTTGGGGCGGTGCTTACGTAAAAACCCCGATAGACCTCACCTCCAACAAAAAGGCATTTGGAGACAAACAGGCATTCAATGCCAAGACACTCCTGCTCACTTTGCCCAAATTGGTATTGCCGATCGGGATTTATGCCATAGGCCATTTTTTGATCAACCCGACCGCTGGGTACATTTTTGTGGCCGTTTTCGGCTTACTTGGATTTGTTTTTAAGGAAAAGGTGTTCACCATGATCGAGGGCATTTACAAAAAGGAGAAGTACAAAACATTGCAAGCATACAAACAGAAATAACACACCATTAATAATAAAATACATGATCACAGTTCATAATTTAACCAAGATTTACGGAGAGCAGACCGTTTTGAACATTGAACATCTGGAAATCCCAAAAGGCCAAAGTTTTGGTCTGGTCGGGAACAATGGGGCAGGAAAAACCACCTTGTTCAGTCTGTTGTTGGATTTGATCCAGCCCACGACCGGGCACATTATAAACAAAGATGTGCAAGTGGACCAAAGCGAAGCCTGGAAACCGTTTACCTCTGCCTTTATTGATGAGACCTTTTTGATAGGCTACCTTACCCCCGAAGAGTATTTTTACTTTATCGGGGAACTGCGCGACAGGAACAAGGCCGATGTGGATGCGCTACTGTCCAATTTTGACGATTTCTTCCACGGGGAAATTTTGGGCCAGAAAAAATATTTGAGAGATCTTTCCAAAGGAAACCAGAAGAAAGTGGGCATTGTGGCCAGCTTTATCGGAAATCCCGAAGTGGTGGTCTTGGACGAACCCTTTGCCAATTTGGATCCGACCACCCAAATCCGGTTAAAGGGAATCATCAAGGATTTGGCCGCCAAAGAAGGCGTAACCGTATTGGTTTCCAGCCACGATCTGATTCACGTTACCGAGGTCTGCGAACGTATCGTAGTGCTGAACAAGGGTGAAATTGTAAAGGACATCCATACCTCTGCCGAAACCATGAAGGAGCTCGAAGCTTTCTTTGCGGGTTGATGTTTGAAAAAGCAGGTGTAAAAATTCTTGCATTTTATCGATAAGCCTTATAATAATCCGCTCTTTTTTGAGTTTAAGGTTACACAAGATTATCGATAATTTTGAAGCTTCATCACACATTTATAGGTGCCATGGTTTTGGGAGGACTTGTATTCAATGCATGTTCCACCCAAAAGGACAAGTTTATCAACAGAAATTGGCACGCCCTCAACACCGAGTACAACACTTTGTACAATGGTAATCTCGCCTTTCAACAAGGTTTGGAAGAAATCAACGCCAATTATCGTGATGATTATTGGGAAACCCTGCCCGTGGAGCGCCTTAAAGTTACGGATGAGGTAAAACTAGACTCCGAGGACAACAACCCCAACTTTTTAATTGCGGAGGAAAAGGCCACCAAGGCCATCCAAAAGCACAGCATGGACATCAAGGACGAGGAACGTAACCCTCAAATTGATGAAGCATTTCTTTTGCTTGGCAAGTCGCGTTATTTCGACCAGCGCTACATACCGGCTTTGGAATCCTTCAACTACATCTTAAGAAAATATGTGGAGAGCGATAAGCTGAACGAGGCTACCATTTGGAGGGAAAAAATAAATATGCGTTTGGACAATCCCGAAGTGGCCATTAAAAACTTGAAGCGCCTGTTCAAGTACGAAAAACTGAAAGATCAAGAATACGCCGACGCCAACGCAGTCATGGCCCAGTGTTACATCAACCTGAATGCACCCGATACGGCCATACAGAAACTAAAAATATCACAGGCCTATACCAAAAAGAATCCCGAAAAGGGAAGGTATCTGTTCATCATCGGGCAGTTGTACGATCAATTGGGGCATAAGGATAGCGCCAACTACGCTTACAACAAGGTCATAGAGCTCAACCGTAAATCGCCTAGGGTGTACATGATCAATGCTCACCTAAAAAAAATCCAGAACACCGAACTTACTGAGGGCAACCGGGAAGAAATGCTGGAATACCTCACCGATTTGGAGGAAAACCGGGAGAATAGACCTTTCTTGGACAAAATTTACCGTCAAGTGGCCCAGTACCACATGGCCTACGAATCGGATAGTTTGGCCTTGGCCTATTACAACAAATCCATACAGGCAACGCAGGGAGAGCGCAAATTAAACGCCCTGAACTACCAAAGTTTGGCCGATTACCATTTTGATGAGGACGAATACAGAATTGCGGGCTCGTATTATGACAGTACCTTGACCAACCTGAATAAAAACACTAGAAAGTACCGAGATATCAAAAAGAGACTGGACAACCTCGAAGATGTTATCAAATACGAAGATATTGTACAGCATGCCGATAGCGTGATTACTTTATACCAGATGCCCGTAGCGGAACGCAAGGCCTATTTTGAGGATTTTATCGCTGAGATGAAGCGTAAGGAAGAGGCCGAAGCAGAGAAACAACAAGAACGCACCAATGCCGGGTTTGCTACGTTTGCTGACAGCAAGGGAGGAAAGGAAAATCAGGGCAAGTTCTATTTTTATAACATTACCAGTTTGGGCCATGGCAGAAACGATTTTAAAACCCGTTGGGGTACAAGGTCTCTTGAAGATGATTGGCGATGGAGCAATAGATCAAAAACCTTGGTTTCCGAGGCAACGGGCGAAGAGGTTGCAGGCAATGATGAGGTCTTGACGGAAGACCAAAAGTATTCCGTAGACTATTATTTGGAACAAGTACCGACTGATGTGACCGTTATTGACAGTTTAAAGGGAGAACGCAACTTTGCCAACTATCAATTAGGGTTGATCTATAAGGAGAAATTTAAGGACAATATGCTGGCCGCCGCCAAGTTGGAACGCGTACTTTCCTCAAAGCCCGAAGAACGTTTGATACTCCCATCAAAATACAACCTATACAAGATTTACGAAGAATCGGGCAGCCCTTTGGCTATGGATATGAAGCAGAACATCATCACCAACCACCCCGATACTCGCTATGCCGAGATTTTATTAAACCCGCAAGCTGTTCTCGACGGAGATTCGGACAGTCCCGATGCCAGATATGCAGCTTTGTTCAAACAATACCAAAAGCAAGAATTTTTAAGGGTGATCACGCAATCCGAGGAATACATCAACAAATTTACGGGCGACCCCATCGTACCCAAGTTCGAGATGCTAAAGGCCAACGCCATTGGTCGTTTACAGGGATTTGAGCCTTTTAAGGAAGCCTTGAACTATGTGGCGCTCACCTACCCCAACAAGCCCGAAGGGAAAAAGGCACAGCAAATGATCGATGAGCAACTGCCCAAACTGGAGAACAAGGAATTCTCACCAGAAACAGGTTCCACGGGCGCAGGAAACTGGAAGGTAGTCTTTCCCTTTACCATTGGAAATGATGAAAAGGCCACCAAACTTAAAGAGCGTTTGGCAGAAGTAATCGAAGAATTGAATTACAAGAACATTGTTTCCAAGGACATCTATAATCTGGAGGATCAATTTGTGGTGGTACACGGTTTTCCATCCAAAGATTTTGCCTTAGGCTTTGCGGAGCTTATAAAAAACAATAGGGACTACCTTATTAAAGATGAGAATTTTGTAATTTTATCCGATAATTATAAAATAATACAGGTCCACAAGAACCTAGAATCGTACAAAGCACAATTTTAATCCCCAAAACCCTAGAACACAATGTTTTCTGACAACAAAAAACCTCGACCCATGACTGAATTTGGCGGACAGCCCAATAGAATTGAAAAAAACACCAAGATCAAGGGCGAGATTACCTCCGAAGCCGATTTTAGGATAGATGGCAAATTGGAAGGCAACGTTACCACATCCGGCAAAGTGGTCATAGGAAAAGATGGCTACATCAACGGTAAGGTGGATTGTGTGAATGCGGATATTGAAGGGCGGTTCAATGGGGAACTTATTGTGAAGGATTTACTTTCCTTAAAATCCTCTGCAACCATTGAAGGCACCTTAAGGGCGGCCAAATTGTCCGTGGAGCCCGGAACTACATTAAATGCTTCCTGTATCATGGGCAAAGGAGGTGCTACAGCTACCAAACCGGAGTCCATAAAGAAAAATGAGCCAGCAAAAGCCTCCTAACAAACATAAAAAAACAATAAACACAGCAGCCCGTTTGTCTGGTTCGGCCATTCAAATGGGCATTGTTATTTATTTGGGCGTCTGGGGCGGAAAGTGGCTCGACGGCCATTTTGATACCGAAAAAGTGTTCTTGCCCATCTGTACAATAGTGGCCGTTGCGATTTCCATATATTTGGTGATTCAACAACTGAAAAAAATCAACGATTGAAAATCAGGTTTTACCCGGTTCTTTTTATTTTAACCCTGTTTGTGGGGTTATTTGTTTCATTCTTTTCCCAATCTTGGCTTTTGGAAAACAAGGGCCATGACCCTTCTTCTTTTCAACTTGCAAAGAGCTATGTGCTCAACGCAATAATGGCCTTGATCGTGTTTTTAGCCATTTACATTTTTAGGAACAGATACCGGGATTTGCTTGGTTTCTTTTTTTTGGGAGGCAGCCTTTTAAAATTTGCGCTTTTCTTCATTTTTCTATACCCTGCCTTTAATCAAGATGGTGTATTGGAACGTTTGGAGTTCCTTGCGTTTTTTGTTCCGTACGGATATGCACTTGCCCTGGAAACCTTCTTTTTGGTGAAACTGCTTAATACTGTGTGACAAAGCGGTGAAATCAACCCGAAAAAACAAAGAAAAAAATAATACCTAAAAAAGCTTTTTTCTTTTGAAGGAGGAATGTATTTTTGCACCAATTTTTGAGGACCCATAGTTGGATCATATGCGATATTCTTTTTTCAGTAAAAAATTAGTTGCCGTAATTTTTTTGATTGCGGGATTTGTATCGGCCCAAAACCATGAGGGAGAAGAAGTTGAAACAGGTGCCCACGATTTAAAGACCCAGATCAAGGAATACATCGACCACCACCTTCTGGATTCCCATGACTTCAACCTTTATTCGTATACAACAGATCAGGGAGAGCATAAATATATTGGATTTCCGCTTCCTGTTATTCTTTGGGACAATGGGCTTAAGGTCTTTCTTTCTTCGGAGTTCGAGCACGGGGAAGCCGTGGCCGAGGTAGATGGAAATTACTACGCGCTTTATCACAATAAAATTTATAGGACGGATGCCGAGGGAACTATCCATTTTGGTGGGCACCACGGTGACGAAACCCACACTGAAGATGCTTTTGGAGAGGATTTGGTGGTGGATGACGCACACCCTACCAATGAGAAACCATTGGATTTTTCGATTACCAAGAATGTGGTCTTTATTATTGCCGTATCACTTTTAATGTTTTTGGTGTTCCGTTCCATGGCCAAAAGGTATCAGAAGAGTACTATGCCAAGGGGCTTGGGAAGATTTTTGGAGCCTTTGGTGCTTTTTGTTCGGGATGAGATTGCAATTCCAAACATAGGTGAGCACAAATACAAAAAGTACATGAGTTACTTGTTGACGGTATTCTTTTTTGTGTGGATCATCAACCTGTTGGGTTTGACGCCGCTTGGGGTCAACGTAACCAATAACATTGCCGTTACCTTTGCCTTGGCAATGATCACCTATCTAATCACAACATTTACGGGGAACAAGAATTACTGGAAACACATTTTCTGGATGCCAGGTGTGCCCGTTCCCATGAAAATTATATTGGCGCCCATAGAATTGTTGGGAACGTTCATCAAGCCATTTTCATTGATGATTCGTTTGTACGCCAACATTACTGCGGGTCACGTGGTATTGATGAGTATTATCGGTCTTATGTTCATTTTTAAGAACTGGATAGGGAGCCCGTTGTCCTTTTTGTTGGCCTTTGCACTTTCCTTGTTGGAATTGTTGGTGGCCGCATTACAGGCATATATTTTTACCATGCTGTCCGCCCTTTATTTTGGTATGGCGGTAGAAGAAGATCATCATTAATTAGAACGTTTAATATTTAAATTCATATATCATGACAATTCCAAACATCGTAGGTGCTGGTTTGATCGTAATCGGAGCAGGATTGGGTATCGGTAGAATCGGTGGTCAGGCAATGGAAGCCATTGCCCGTCAACCAGAAGCTTCCGGTAAGATCCAAACTGCTATGCTTATTGCAGCAGCCCTTATTGAAGGTATCGGTTTCGCCGCTCTTTTTGCAGCTTAATAACCGTAAAAACATTGATGAAGGCCATAGCGGTTGGCTATGGCCCTTTATCGATTTAAAATGATATAGTTAAAAGATTTAATAGTTAAGATAAATGGAAAAGTTAATCGAACAGTTCTCCTTCGGGTTGTTTTTCTGGCAATTGTTGCTTTTTGTGGCCCTTTTGTTCTTGTTGAGGAAATATGCTTGGAAACCAATTCTCGGTGCTGTTGAAAAACGCGAAGAAGGCATTAAAGATGCTCTTGAAGCTGCCGAAGCTGCAAAAAAAGAAATGCAGAACGTTACTGCAGACAGCGAGAGACTTTTAAAAGAAGCCAGGGTAGAAAGAGATGCCTTGTTGAAAGAGGCCAGAGAGATCAAGGAAAGTATTGTTTCCGAAGCCAAAGAACAAGCGCAAGTCGAAGGTGATAAGATGATCAAGCAGGCACAAGCCACTATAGAAAGTGAAAAGAAAGCCGCCGTTGCCGAAATTAAGGCACAGGTAGCCAGCCTATCCCTTGAAATTGCAGAAAAAGTAATCAAAGAAGAACTTTCCCAAAAAGGCAGACAACAAAAGTTGGTTGAGGACATGTTGGGCGATATTAAACTGAACTAAGAGCATGAACCAGAACAGGGCAGCCATACGCTACGCAAAAGCAACCTTGGATTTCGCATTGGAAAAGAAAGCGGCAGAAGCCGTTGAAAAAGACATGCGGGAGATAGCTGGGACCATTTCCGGAAGTGAGGAGCTTCAGCACCTTTTGGAAAGCCCCATCATAAAATCAGAAGTGAAGAAGAACAGTTTGTTGGAAGTCTTTAAAGATGCCAACGAGATTACCAAAGGCCTTCTTCAAACCTTGATAAGCAACAAGCGTATTGCCATGCTACAGGAAGTTGCCTTCAAATACATCATTCTTCACGAGAAATTGAAGGGTGAGGAAGTAGCTTATGTGACCACGGCAGTTCCATTGACCGCTGAGCTGGAAAAGAAAATCTTGGCCACCGTTACCAAGGCAACGGGCAATACGATTACCCTGGAAAATAAAATCGATGAGAGCATCATCGGAGGATTTGTACTAAGGGTTGGAGATACCCAATACGATGCGAGCATCGCTAACAAATTGAACGGATTAAAAAGAGAATTTACAAATAGTCTATAAAAATGGCAGGAGTAAAAGCCGCTGAGGTATCAGCAATTTTGAAAAAACAGTTATCAGGTTTCGAAGCATCCGCTTCTTTGGATGAAGTAGGTACCGTATTACAAGTAGGTGATGGTATTGCCCGTGTGTATGGACTTGCCAATGTCCAATACGGGGAATTGGTGGAGTTTGACGGCGGAATGCAGGGAATCGTTTTGAACCTAGAGGAGGACAACGTAGGTGTTGTATTGTTGGGCCCATCGAAAGAGGTCGTGGAAGGCGCCACCGTTAAGAGAACCGAGCGTATAGCCTCCATCAACGTAGGTGAAGGAATTGTTGGCCGTGTGGTGGACACCTTGGGCAAACCTATCGATGGTAAAGGACCCATTTCTGGTGAAACCTACGAAATGCCCTTGGAACGAAAAGCTCCCGGAGTTATTTTTAGACAGCCTGTAAACGAGCCATTGCAAACAGGTATCAAGGCAATCGATGCCATGATTCCGGTCGGTCGTGGACAAAGGGAGTTGGTGATCGGTGATAAGCAAACCGGTAAAACCACCGTTTGTATCGATACCATCCTAAACCAAAAGGAATTTTACGATGCCGGTGAGCCCGTGTACTGTATCTATGTGGCCATAGGACAAAAAGCATCCACCGTAGCCGCCATCGCCAATACTTTGGAAGAAAAAGGGGCATTGGCCTATACCACCATTGTGGCAGCCAACGCTTCCGACCCTGCTCCAATGCAGGTATATGCTCCGTTCGCCGGTGCAGCTATCGGGGAGTATTTTAGGGATACAGGACGTCCGGCCTTGATCATCTATGATGATTTATCAAAACAAGCCGTTGCTTATCGTGAGGTATCCTTGTTGTTGAGAAGACCCCCGGGACGTGAAGCATATCCTGGTGACGTTTTCTTCTTGCACTCAAGATTATTGGAGCGCGCTGCCAAGGTCATTGCCGACGACGAAATCGCAAAGAACATGAACGACCTCCCAGAGGTGTTGAAGCCCATGGTAAAAGGAGGAGGTTCTCTGACAGCCCTACCAATTATTGAAACACAGGCAGGTGACGTATCCGCCTATATCCCGACCAATGTAATTTCCATTACCGATGGTCAGATATTCTTGGAGCAGGACTTGTTCAACCAAGGGGTTCGTCCTGCAATCAACGTAGGTATCTCCGTATCACGTGTTGGAGGTAATGCCCAGATCAAGTCGATGAAGAAAGTAGCAGGTACTTTGAAACTGGACCAAGCCCAGTTCCGTGAATTGGAAGCTTTTGCCAAGTTCGGTTCTGATTTGGATGCCGCTACCTTGAACGTTATTGAAAAAGGACGTAGGAACGTAGAGATCTTGAAACAGGGCCAGAACGACCCATTTACAGTTGAGGATCAGGTTGCCATCATCTTTGCAGGTTCCAAAAACCTGTTGCGCGATGTTCCTGTGAACAAGATAAAGGAGTTTGAAAAGGATTACTTGGAGTTCTTGAACGCAAAGCACAGAGATGTGTTGGATACCCTTAAAGCAGGTAAATTGACCGACGAGGTGACCGAAACATTGACGGCTGTTTGCAAGGATCTTTCAAGTAAATACAAGGCATAACAATTGTCATTCCCGTGAAAACGGGAATCCATAACCAAAAAGATTCCGCATCAAGTGCGGAATGACAAAGAAGCATATGGCGAATCTAAAGGAAATACGGAACAGGATAACATCCATCTCTTCAACGATGCAGATTACCAGTGCCATGAAAATGGTTTCCGCTGCAAAGTTGAAAAAAGCTCAGGATGCCATCACGGCCATGCGTCCCTATTCGGACAAGCTGACCGAGCTTTTGCAAGGGCTTAGTGCCAGCTTGGAAGGAGACGGAGGAAGCGAATACGCTGACAAAAGACCCGTGAACAAAGTTTTGGTGGTTGCCATCACTTCGAATAGAGGTCTTTGTGGTGGATTCAACTCCAACATCATCAAGCAGAGCAACAATTTGGTGTCCAACAAGTATCCGGGAAAACAAGTTGATTTCTACACCATTGGCAAAAAGGGAAACGACATCCTTCGTAAAAGACATACCATATTGGGTGACCAAAGCAAGGTTTACGATGATTTGACCTTTGACAACGTTGCGGAAATCGCTGAATTGTTGATGCGTTTGTTCACCAAAGGTGATTACGACAAAATTGAATTGGTGTACAACAAGTTCAAGAATGCCGCTACGCAAATTGTGATGACCGAACAGTTTTTGCCCATTGTTGGAGCAGAAGGTGATCAGGCCATCGCAGCAGATTATATTTTTGAACCATCCAAAGTGGAAATCGTAAAGGAATTGATTCCTAAATCCTTGAAAACACAATTGTTCAAAGCGATCAGGGATTCCTTTGCAAGTGAGCACGGCGCCCGTATGACAGCGATGCACAAAGCAACCGATAATGCCGCTGAACTTAGGGATGAGTTAAAATTGACCTACAACAAAGCCCGTCAGGCTGCCATTACCAACGAAATCCTTGAAATTGTTGGTGGGGCGGAAGCGTTGAACAATTAGACCGAATGAAGATGAGGTCAAATTTTCCAACAGAGGCTCTGAACAATTAAGCCGAACCAAAGTGAGGCTAAATATTCAATAGCCGAGGCGTTGAACAGCTAAGATTCTACATTTAGATAATAGGAAAGGCTACCCATTCGGTGGCCTTTTTGTTTTTCTTGGGGCAATATGGTTTAGGTAATAATGGCTTTTGCGTAACTTGTAGCCACCTAATCAAGGTTTTTAAAGAAGCAACACCTATTGAATCCACTAAAGAGGCTTTTTAAACAAACATTTATCTATGGTTTGGCCACGGTATTGCCGAGGGTCATTTCGTTCTTCCTACTGCCGTTGTACACCGCAGTTTTCGAGAATGCATCAGGATATGGGCAGTACACCAACATATACGCTTGGATAGCCATTTTTAATGTGTTCTTGGCCTATGGAATGGAAACTGCCTTCTTTCGTTTCTATCATAAAACCAAGGACAAGGCCAAAGTAATCTCCACATCGCTAATCTCTTTATTGGGTTCTTCTTTGTTGTTTTTGATTTTGGCACTTTCCCTAAAAGATTGGCTTTCGGTAGTGACCAACATCAATGCGGATTATATAAAGTTCACCACCTATATTCTGGTGTTGGATGCCGTGGTGATTATCCCGTTTGCATTGCTCAGGGCTAATGAGAGACCCATGCGGTATGCCGTGCTAAAGACCATTAATGTGGCCACAAACTTGGCATTTAACGTGTTTTTCCTGCTTGTACTGCCACAGATGGTGAAAGGGTCAGGTTCAGGCTTCATGGCATCTATTTATAAGCCCAATTGGGAAATCCATTACGTTTTGATATCGAACGTTATTGCCAGCGGGCTAACATTGTTGATTTTGCTTCCCACCTATATCAAGGCGTCGTATAAATTCGACCTTGATATTTGGAAACAAATGATGAAATATGCAGGTCCCATCCTTGTGGCGGGAATAGCTTTTACCATAAACGAGGTATTGGATAAGATTTTGCTCACCGAACTACTCCCATCGGACATTGCAGAGAGCGAAGTGGGGAAATACGGAGCCTGCTATAAATTGGCACTCTTCATGACGCTGTTTGGAACCGCTTTCCGTATGGGAGTTGAACCCTTTTTCTTTAGTCATGCCAAGAGTGAAAAACCACAAAAAACCTATGCGCAGATCACCAATTACTTTGTAATTCTGGGCAGCATCATTCTTTTGGGGGTTATCGTTTTTATCGATGTCTTGGGAAAATTGCTCCTCAATAACCCTGTGTACTGGGAAGCCTTGGATGTGGTACCCATTATACTTTTGGCCAGTTTCTGTTTGGGCATCTACCACAACCTTTCCGTTTGGTACAAGGTAACGGACCGGACCAAGTTCGGGGCCTATATTTCATCCGTAGGGGCCATCATTACCTTGGTCATCAATATAAGCCTTATCCCCAAAATTGGATATATGGCATCCGCTCTGGCCACTTTGGCCGCTTATGGCAGTATGATGCTCTTGTCCTATTACTTTGGGAGAAAATACTACCCCATACCCTACAACATGCGGAAGATAGTCTTCTACCTTTCCGTATCACTCATATTTTCAATACTATCATTCTATGTTTTTAATAGAAATTTAATAGCCGGTAGCATACTGTTTTTGTTATTTTTGGGGTTAGTGTATAAGATGGAAGGAGATAAATTACGAAGCATATTATTAAGACGTGAAGATTAAGATCATCAACAAATCGGGCCACAAGTTGCCACATTACGAGACACTTGCTTCGGCAGGTATGGATTTACGGGCGGATTTGGAATCACCCATAACTTTAAAACCCTTGGAAAGGGCCATTGTACCAACAGGACTTTTTATGGAGCTCCCCGTAGGTTACGAAGCACAGGTACGGCCACGTAGCGGACTCGCCGCCAAAAAAGGCGTCACCGTTTTAAATGCTCCGGGCACCATTGATGCCGATTATCGTGGAAACGTTGGGGTAATCTTGGTGAACCTATCCAATGAAGACTTTACCATAGAAAACGGGGAACGTATCGCCCAATTGATCATCGCAAAGCACGAACGTGCCCAGTGGGAAGAAGTCGATACCCTTTCCGAAACCGACAGGGGCGAAGGCGGATTTGGAAGCACAGGCACAAAATAGAACATCTTCCTGCGAAGGCGTGAATCCCTTTGGGAAAAGCACGTAATAATTTTGAGAAGGAAGTTTGCGTAAACACTATTGAAATTATGGAGCTTTGGAATGTTTATATAAAGGGCAAAAGAGGACAAATTAAAAGTTTTTCCACAATCATTTACCGCTACATATAATTGTGGCAAATTGGTCTATTTTGAAAAGTTTGAAAATGGTGAAGAAGCTGTAAAGCGAGAAAGACAAATGAAAAAGTGGAAGAGGGAGTGGAAAATCAAATTAATGGAAGCGTTTAATCTATCAGTCTTAACTGGAAGTTGAATTATAACAAATTGAGATAAACCTTGCTAAATCGAGAGCAAAATAACAAAGTTTAACTACAAAAAAAGACACCTGCCCAGGCAGGTGCGTGACTTATGAAAATAATAGTTCCAATGGCGGGGAGAGGATCCCGATTAAGACCGCACACATTAACAGTTCCAAAACCATTGATTCCCGTTGCGGGCAAGCCGATTGTGCACCGATTGGTGAGCGATATCGCCAAGGTATTGGGAGAACCCATTGAGGAGGTCGCCTTTATTCTCGGCGATCCGGCCTTTTTTGGGGATGATGTTGTGGAAAGCTTAATGGAACTGGCAAGTGAATTGGGGGCCAAAGGTTCCATTTACAGACAGGACAAACCGCTTGGAACGGGACACGCCATTATGAGCGCCAAAGAATCCTTGAGCGGGCCTGCCGTAATTGCCTATGCCGATACCTTGATTCGAGCCGACTTCGATTTGGATAAATCGGCCGACAGTGTTATTTGGGTAAAACAGGTGGAGCAACCGGAAGCTTACGGAGTGGTAAAACTGAATGGCACCAATGAAATTGTTGAATTGGTCGAGAAACCTCAAGAGTATGTTTCCGACCTTGCTGTAATCGGTATTTATTACTTTAAGGACGTAGGTGTGCTAAAAAATGAATTACAGCATGTTTTGGACAACGACATTACCCATGGCGGCGAATACCAAATCAATGATGGCATAAAACGGATGATGGAAAAGGGCATGAAATTTGTTCCTGGTAAAGTGGATGAATGGATGGACTGTGGCAATAAAAATGTGACCGTGGAAACCAATCAGCGTATGTTGGGCTTTCTGGAGAATGAGGGTGAAAACATGATTGCCGATTCCGTAAAACAGGAAAATGCAAATATTATAGAGCCCTGTTTTATTGGCGAGAACGTAGTGCTTAAAAACACAACGGTCGGGCCCTATGTTTCGGTTGGGGCAAATACCGTTTTAGAGAATTCAACCGTAAAAAATAGTTTGATCCAGAGCAATAGTAAAATAAGCAACGCCAATTTGGACAATGCCATGATTGGCAACCACGTTGTTTATAATGGTAATTTTGAGACCATTAGTATTGGAGATTATTCCGTTTTGGAATAACTTTAGAATGGATTTTTAGTTTGGTGGGGACTTAGGATGTTAATATGAAAAAGAAACTTCTTGTTTATATGGTTTTGGGAGCATCAATAGTGATGCATTACGGTACCTATGCCCAAGAGGAACAGGAAAGTGCCGAAGTCTACCTCGAGGAATACACCGATGAGTTTCAAGAAAACTTCTTTGAGGCCTTAAAGCAAAAAGGTATCCAAAACTACGATAGGGCCGTGGATTTGTTTCTAAAATGCAAGCAACTGGAACCCAACAACAGCGTGGTGGACTATGAACTGGCCAAGGCCTATATGCACGACAAAAAATATGTGCAAGCGCAGAATTATGCCATAGAGGCCTTGCTTTCAGAACCTACGGATTATTGGTATTTGGACAATTTGATCACTATTTTGGACAAGCAGGGTAGCCCTATCGAAAACGTAAAACAGCAAATACCTTACGGAAACAATAAACTCAAGCAAAATATGGCCGTCTCATTCTTTAAAATGAAGAAATACGGGGAAGCCTTAAATGTGCTTGACGATCTGGAAAGCTCTCCATTGAAATCGGAATTGAACCAAAAAATAAACGACTCCCTCCAAAGAGGAAAACAGGAACAAATTACTTCAATTCCCCAGAGAGAAGAGGAAGTTTTGGATGACCCTGTAGCCCAGTTAAAATCGCAGATGGAAAAACTGATTGCTGCAGCAGATTTTAAGGAGTTATTGAATGTTTCGAAAGAAGCTTTGGACAGGTATCCATTACAGCCCTATTTTTATTTTGCCTACGGGACAGCATTGAACAACACGGCAGATCCGAACAAAGGCATAGAAGTTTTGGAAAGTGGACTCGATTATCTATTGGATGATGAAGGGTTGAAGAATAAAATCTACAAACAGCTTTCCGAGGGGTACTCCAAAATTGGGAACACCCAAAAAGCAAACGAATATTTGAACAAAATCAATTCAGGATTATAATGCACCTACATAAAAACATAACTAAAATCGCCGTGTTGATGGCTTTCCTTCTCACCCTTGGATCCTGTAAGAGTACCAAGTCAATTACAGGAGGGGAAGTGGATTCAAGAATGTCGGCGAGGAATATCATCAATGCCCATTACTCCAATCAGCCGAAATTCAAGACCTTGAGGGGTAGGGTCAAGATTGATTATGCCAATGGAGATGAGTCTCAGGGCGTAAACGTGAGCCTCCGTATGGAAAAAGACAAGGTCATCTGGATGAGCGCGCCCTTGGGTGTGGTCAAAGCCCATATTACCCCGAACAAGGTTTCCTTTTACAACAAATTGCAAAACGAATACTTTGATGGGGATTTTAGTTACTTAAGTGACTTGCTGGGAACGGAACTCGATTTTGAAAAAGTACAGAACCTGCTTCTAGGAAATGCGGTCTTGGATTTAAGAAAGGAAAGATTCAATTCTGAAGTGTACAATGGCAACTACCAACTAAAGCCAAAAAAGGCTAGGGAGTTGTTCAAAATTTTATTTCAACTGGAGCCAAAAAACTTTAAAATAGCAACTCAAGAAATCTCCCAACCAGAAAAAATGAGACAATTGCAGGCAAATTATACCTATCAGAATATTTCTGGAAACGTGTTGCCCAATGAAGTGAAGATCGTAGCGGAAGAAGCAGGGGATTTGACCACGATAGATTTGAGCTTTCGCAACTTAGAAATCAATAAACCCATGAATTTCCCCTACAAAGTACCAAAGGGATATGATAAAATTACATTAAAGTAATATGAAAGATAGAATTTCATATTGTGTTTATTGTCTGATAGTTATATTATTCACTTCAGTAAGCTCCCATGCCCAAACCAGCGAGCAAAAGATGTTGGAGGCCAAACGGGAGCGATTGCAAAAGGAAATCAAGGAAATCAATAGGTTGCTCTTTGCCGAAAGGAAAGAAAAAGGTACTGTTTTGGACCAAATGGAAGCCTTGGACAATAAAATAAACGTTCGCCAAGAGCTCATTCAGGTCACCAATCAACAGTCGAATTTGCTCAATAGGCAGATCAATGTCAACATTAGAAACATCAGTAAGCTTCGGGAAGATTTAAAAATACTCAAAGAGGATTATGCCGAGCTCATTCAAAAAACCTATCAGAACAAATCGCAAAGCAACCGGTTAATGTTTTTGTTGTCCGCCGAGAATTTCTATCAGGCCTTTAAACGGCTTCAGTACATGCAGCAATATGCAAAGCATCGTAAAAAACAAGGAGAGGGAATCGTTGAAAAAACCGAAGAACTTAAAACCCTGAATCAAGATTTGGTGCGTCAACGAAAGGAAAAAGACCAGCTCATAGCCGAAAACCAAAAGGCAAAGGCCGAACTATCCAAAGAGATAGAGTCCCAAAGAAACCTTTTAAGGAGCATTAAACAAAACGAGGCCAAATACACCGCCGCCATAGCCGAAAAGCAAAAGGAGGCCCGTAAAATTGATCGTGAGATAGAAAGATTGATCAAAAGTGCTATCGCAAGTTCCAATAGAAGTTCAGGAAAATCGACCAGCAACGCAACCTTTGCCTTGACACCCGAGGCCAAGCTGTTGGCGGATAACTTTTCATCCAATAAAGGAAGGTTGATCTGGCCTGTGGAAAAGGGAGTGAAAAGCCAGGGATACGGGGTGTATGCGGATAAATTGTATCCCGGAATCAAGCACAGAAACAATGGGGTTACCATAACCACCGATGCAGGCAGCAAAGCAAGAGCCATTTTTGAGGGTGAGGTGATAGCCATTTTAACTGTGCCCGGTGGAAACAAAGGGGTGCAAATAAAACACGGAAACTACATCAGTACATATTATAACCTATCCAATCTCTACGTTAAAAAAGGGGATAGGGTCGCCGCCAAAGAAGTGCTCGGCGAAATAAATACCAATCGATTGGATGGCACCACAAAATTGAAGTTTTATCTTTATAAGGACTCCAATCGCTTGAATCCCGAAGATTGGATCTATCAACTGTAACACTATGAAGCGAATAACAGATTTACAAGGATCCTTTGAACTGCACAACGGGGTCCAGATGCCCTATTTTGGATTGGGGGTATATCAATCCGAAGATGGAAGCGAAGTGATCAATGCCGTAAAAGTAGCATTGAACCATGGCTATAGGCATATTGATACCGCCGCCATTTACTACAATGAGGAGGGCGTTGGTACAGGAATCCGCGAAAGCAATGTGGACCGAAAAGACGTTTTTTTAACGAGCAAAGTCTGGAACACCGACCAAGGTTACGATGCCACCCTAAAAGCTTTCGAGGCCAGTTTGGAACGCTTGGGCACCGATTATTTGGACCTATATTTGATCCATTGGCCAAAAGGCGAAATTTCTAAACAAACTTGGAAGGCCCTTGAAAAACTGTATAAGGAAAAACGGGTGCGGGCCATTGGTGTGAGCAACTTTTTGCGGCATCATCTAGAAGATTTATTGAGCTCTGTGGAGATTGTTCCCATGGTGAACCAAATGGAGTTCCACCCCTATTTGGTACAACAGGATTTAGTGGATTTCTGCGACTCCAAAGGCATTCAATACGAAGCATGGTCCCCGTTGATGCAGGGTAACATCTTTGACCTCGATATCATGAAGGACCTGGCTTCAAAGTACAACAAAACAATCGCCCAGATTGTTTTGCGATGGGACCTTCAGAAAGGAGTGGTCACCATTCCAAAATCATCCAAAAAAGAGCGTATCATTGCCAATTCCGACCTTTTCGATTTTGAATTATCGGAAGAAGATGTAGAATTGCTTGATGGCTTGGACAAAGACAAACGATTTGGCCCAGACCCTGATAATTTTGATTTTTGATTCCTTCCAAACGGCGGCCTCTACTAATAGGATGGTTTTTAGCACGGGAATTTATTCAAATTAGAATTCCAAAGGCTCTTTTCTTGCATACCTCACCCTCAAAATATAGACTGTGTTTTCCTCAATAAGATAAGAGATTCGATAACGGTGTTTTTCATAGGCCCTGACATTTCCAGTATTGTTTTGCTTTAGCGCGTCTACTTTATAGATTTCGGGATCAGTTGCCAAAATATTGGTGGAAGCATGGATTTCTGTAATGACCCTAATGGTTGTTTCAATGGACTTTGACTCTTCCAGTAGAGATAAAAAGGCTTGGTTCAAGTCTGCTTCGGCCTTGTGTGTCCAGATTATTTTTCTGCCCATTTTTTGATGTGCTCTCCCACTTCCTTATGGGAGTATAGTTCCCCTTTCTCTATTTGGGCAATGGATTCGTTCAGTTCCTTGTTATATTGCTCCAGACCGATACGTTCGTCGTTATCGTCATTGTAGTTGTCGGCCATGGCCTTGACGAGTCTCAAGAACCTGTGATCGGCCTTCTTGACGTATTCCAGTACACTTTGTCTTAAATCCAAGGTTGCCATACTGTTCTGTGTTTGTTATAGTAAAGGTACAATTTTCATTCCACAGCTATCATGTTGACTGCAAAAAGGCTGGTTCCTAAGTAGTAAACAGCGCTTTAAGTTCCGTGGCATCGGCAGCTTTCATTTTGCCGGCAAGTACCAAACTCAGTTGCTTGCGGCGAAGCGCGGCAGCATAGCGTTCCTTTTCCAAATCGGTTTCAGGCTTCAATGGCGGAACTTCCGTTGGTTTTCCGGTATCATCTACCGCAACAAAGGTATAAATGGCCTCATTGGCCTTGGTACGCTCACCGGTAAAGCGATCCTCTATCCAAACATCTATAAAAATTTCCATGGAGGTATTGAATGCTCGGGAAACTGCCGCCTCCACAGTTACCACACTACCTAGCGGAACAGCCCTGTTAAAAGCTACGTGGTTTACCGAAGCGGTCACCGTAATCCTGCGGCTGTGCCTACGGGCAGCAATACTGGCAGCTCGGTCCATACGGGCCAAGAGTTCCCCACCAAAAAGATTGTTAAGGGGGTTGGTTTCACTGGGTAACACCAAATCGGTCATTACCGTGCGGGATTCACTAGGGGTTTTAGCGCGCATACCTTAAATTTTGCGCAAAGATATTGAAGTGTGGAATGGTTTTAAAGGAAAGCGTGATTATTTCTCGGAAAGTAACCAAGCATCTCTTGAATCCTCGGCTTTTACCTTCCTCAAAAAGGCAAGTGCTTCTTTGGGCTCGTCAAAGCTATCGTAGGCCACTTGGTGCAGCCCATATTTGTTTACACCCAAATAAAAAGCATTATATCCCTTTTCTTTGAGTTGATTTACCTTTTTATCCGCATTTTGCTCTTCGCGGAACGCCCCGGCGATTACATGGTGCTTGCCCAACTTTTTCTTGGTCACTTTTATGTTGATGGCGGGCAGTTCCAAGGGGGCACTTTCAAAAAAAGTAGCCTCTTGGATCAAGCGGGACACTTCTTGCTGGGCATCTTGTCGGGCTGCCACTTCCTTTTGTTGAAGGTCACCATAAGCGCGATATGATGTAACACCAAAGGAAACCGCCAATAAAATAACAGCGGCATACTTTAACCAAGGTCTAAAAGAAGTTTGTTCCCTTTTCTCAGGGGTGATGATAAACGGAATACGTTCTTCCAATTCTTCCACCTCTTCTTTGATTAGCTCACGCTGAATAGGGGTGGCAGCAAATGTGGACAGACCAAAGGAAGATGTTAAAAAATTGATTTTTTCCTCTGGTTGGAACTGGATGCGTTGTTCGCTATTGTGCCAAAGTTTGCCGATTCCAAAAAGTTCAATGCTCTCGCCCTGAACCAATTTATTGTTCCATTCCTGTGCAATATTCTCCACTTCCCGAAGCATTTCCTCATATCCCAAATTCTTTTCTTTGGCAATATGGGACACCAACAGACCATCATTTTTGGAAAGTTGGGCGTTAAAGGAAATGACCTTGCTCGGCGGCATCAGAGTATTGGTGGCCAAATCAATTTCAGCGGACTTGCCTTGTGTCAAAAAAGCACCAAAACCAGGCACAACGACACAATTATAATCGAACAAGAGCTTTTCTATGTATGAATCAATCCGCATGAGCACAAATATTGCAAAAAAAGGGACAGCACAACATATGCAGGATAACTTTTTATCAACATTTGAAAAGCTGTATTTTGTGGACAACCTTGAGGCCCAAATCAAATGACTGAACCTGAAATTATTGCGGCTTTGCGGCTGCAAATACTCCCAATATAGGGGATGTTACGCCCAAAAAAATAATTGCCCATTGCGGAAGTCCAATGGGGTTTTTGTGGATAATCTGCACCAACTTCCAAAGATTGATGGCATTGGTAAGATGACCTTGAAAGGTCTTCATGATCCCATTCATCTTGAAGAGGCCAAAGAGAGATCTGGTTTTTGTCCCAAGAAGACATTACGATATCCTTTTTTTTTGGATGATGGGTATCCCAGCCGTTTGAAGCATTGCTTTGATGGGCCTATTTTGTTGTTCCAACAGGGCAACATCAATTTAGAACATCAAAAAATCATCAGTGCGGTTGGAACCAAAAACGTGACCAACTACGGAACCTCGTTTTGCAATCAATTTATTGAGGAATTGGCCCCTTTGAACCCAATGATTGTTAGTGGATTGGCCTAGGGTGTGGACATTGCCCTTCATAAGGTAGCAATGGACCATGTGCAGACCATCGCCTGTATGGCGCACGGACTCAATCAAATTTATCCCAAAGTGCAGGCTCCATACAATCCGAAGTAGAAGCAAATGGAGGTTTTATGACCGAATTATTGCCCGAATCAGTGAAGCCACCATTGTAATGGAATCCGCCGAAAAAGGCGGTAGTTTGGTCACGGCGGATTTGGCCCATAGCTATCACAGGGAGGTGTTTGCGGTTCCCGGAAGGACGACCGATAAATGGAGCAAGGGCTGTAACGGCCTTATCAAATACCAAAGAGCCCATTTGTTGACCTCAGCAGCCGAGCTTGTGTATCTTTTGGGATGGAAAATTCAGGGGAGGTAAAGCAAGAGGATGGCATGCTAACGCGGTGCTATTGATTCATTTTCCTTCGGAAAAGTCCATTTTCAGTGAACTTTTCGGAAATATTCATCTGCGGTATTTAAAGCATTTTTTTTACTGGAAAAGCCTCTCACCCCAGAGTGTAATCGTCGATCGGTTGTATATGCTGTTTGCATTTAGTGAGTGTCATTGACCCCACCTTACGGGTGTACAAGCACCCTCGAAAAATTTCTTGTTTGAGAAGAAGGTCATCACCATTTCTCAGTTTTTTAAGCTTAATGTGTCAAAATCTTCACTCGCCCCTGCCCGAGGTTTGTCCGATTAAAAGGCGGACAGCACAAATACAAGAGCAGATGGGTGTATGCGTCAGCTAGTTGTATATGCTCTTTGCTTTTAGTGAGTGCCGTTGCCCCACCTTACGGGTGTACAAGCACCCTCAAATCAAATCACTAAGCTATGATCAGTTCAATGCCCGCTTTCTCGGCCTTATACTTTATTTTGGTCATCAAATCATAATAGCTCCAGTTCCTCAGCACGGATTTTTCTTCTTTGGCAATCCTGGTCTTATCTTCTTGATTTAATAAAATAAGGGTTCCCACTTGATGTTTTATGCAGAAATCAATGAGTTTTCTGCTATATACGTGTACACGTTGGCGAATATAATTGCTCTCCGTCGCGCGAAACCTCTCCACTGCCTTTAGTTTTCGATTGCGACCTTTTCCTGATTTGGTGTAGGTAGCACCAATCTGGGCCCGTTTTCGGGCCGTCTGAATCGCCAACCTTCGGTAGAAAAATTCTTCCTTGGTACCAATGGTGAGCTTAGTTTTACCAGTTTTGACCACAATGGGATATTCAAGGGACAATGATGCTTCAGCGACCTTATCCGGTTTTAGCGGATGTTCATCCTTTTCAATTTCAAAAGCTGCCAGCAAAAACGTTTTTCTGTCCGTTAATTTAATGTGCGAGGTGCGCAATTTGATATTCCCGTCGACCAAACGCTCCAAGAGCCTTCGTTTGTCGGTAAAATCTTTTCCCAAATATGTTTTAAATGGTATTGAGAATATGCGAAAGCAAAAGGCCTTTTTATCGGCAGTATGCGACAACCGGTACATACAATCCGGCGGGAACGGAATTGCCATGTCCTTTTTAAAGTTATCCAAGGAGCGTGCACCTTTCCAATATTCAGGCTTGTTTTTGTTGAAAGTAGCGCCTAAAGTATTATTCAGACTTGACAGGATATCGGTGGGAATCTCTCCCTTAAAGCGATTTGATAGCATACGATATATGGTATTGACCTTGGAACATTTCAAAATACCATCTCCATCCTTTTTTTCATCGGCCAGTTTATATTTGACCCCTTCCGAAAGATAAAGAAAGTCCTTGATCATTTCCTGTACATACATGTGGGATACAATAAGGTTCGATGCCCTAAAACATCTGTTCTGCCATCTGTAAAGAGTGTTCAGTGCTTCTTTCCGCTCTTCTTTAGTGGGCAGATCTATCAATATCTGGATCTTTCGGGTGAGTATGAGCGTTGATTTTTCCATGCTATGCGGATTCCAATTGTAGGTTATGTTTCTCTTGGATAAACTTATAAGCTGCAACAAATTCTTTGTGCACTTCCTTTTGGGACAAGTTCAGCATTTCGGCAATTTGCGTAAATGAGTACTTGTTGTATCTAAGTTCCAATACCTTTTCTTGTTCCTCGGTCATCAGATTCGGAGTTTTCATTTCATCAGAAAACTTTTGCTCAATTTCACGGTTGCCCCCTTGATGAATGATGGTTTTTATATCCTGAATGGCTTTTTTGATCTCGTTGGCGGTTTCGGTAGTGCTTGTTCCCATCACCTCGGCAATCGCTTTGTACTGGAATCCGTATTTCAAACAGAGTTCGATCAAATGCCTTTTTTTGGCATCCAATAAGGGCAATACACTTTTGACCATATCGAAGGATTTTTGTTCAGATTCCTGATCTTTTAGATTTTCTGATTCATGTATCGGATCATACCCTGCCATATAGTCCAGATAATTTTCGTAACTCTCCAAGGAATTGACCTTTCTAAAGAATTTATTTCTGGGCTTACCATAATATGAGATACACTCCCTTTTCATCACAAACCGTAGAAAAAAGAAAATATGCCTCGGTGATTCTATTGTGTCCCTATGGACCCATAATTTCAAAAAAGTATCCTGGACCAATGACTCTATTACAAATTCATCATCAAGCCATCGCTTGCCCACCCAAAACATACTTCTGCCATACTTAGCATGGATTAGTGCCAAAGCAGAGGGGTCGCCATTTTTTAAAAGTTCAAAATCATTATATGACATAACAGACCTCGTTTAAGATGGTGATTGCACCATGATTAAAATTGATTTTTTTTTAAGCTGATGCGAGTTCTTAAAGAGTAATACGGAGAAGATGGCTTTGAAAAGTTGAGAAGAACCCTTTTTATATGATAAAGAGGGCGTGAAAACTTAACTTATAGCATCAAGGTACTGGTATACCGCACGACAATAAGTAAGCTCACGCCCGGGCCGTGAGCATTTGCACTTATCATCTCGTCGTTAAAAATTACCAGTTTTTGATGCGAGAATCAAAGCGAATGCTTCTAATATTATTAACTTAAGAAGTTTCGCAAATATGTTATTTCTGGGATAAATATAATAAAAAATCCAGAATGAGAGTGTACGCTCTCAAAAAAACTTCCCATAATTTTTTCATTTGTGTTAATGGCAAATAAGAGCACAAATAAAAGTAAAGTTTATTTTTCTGATAAATACGTATGCAAGTTTATCAGTGAGGAATGGTTGACCTTAAAAGACACGAGCACTAGAAAGTATGGAAAAATATATGGTGTCAACTATCATGTAATAGAAAAAATACAACAAGAAGATGGCTACAATATACCATTGTCCACTTTAAGCACTATCTGCTTCAATCATGGAATTAAATTATCGGATTTTTTTAAAATGGTAGAAAAAAAGTATGGTGAATTTTTGAACGATGGTTTTGAATACAAATAATCTCTAACTTAATTTCTTCTTAAGGCCAAAACTCATCAATTGAAGGCCATTCCTGTTTCTCTCACTTGTCATTAAATTCTAGATTTGATTGGTTGAAAAACAACAAAATAAAGTGTGGCATATTTGATTTGACTTTCCAAAAGGCCGTACCGAACAACATAAAGTTAAAAGACAGGTGATTTTCAAATCAGCATGTATTTATTCGGTCCCACTTTCGGGACTAAGGGAAAAGCAAGAGAAGACTGTGCCAAAACAGCTGTTCATCGAGTTGGATGAAACAGAACAGTCAATCTACCCTTACTTGCAGATGAACGGCTAACAATTACTGGACACCGTTGCTTTGGAGTGCAATCTGCCCATTTTTAAGGTATCGTCCACACTTTTAAATATGGAAATAAAAGCTGTGATCCGACCATTGCCCGGTAAAGTGCTCGAGGTGATATAATAGATCAATAAGGGAAATCGCCAAGACAGCTCATACCGATTGGATTTTCCATCCACAAGCCCCTTTACGGCAATGGCTTTTAACGTATTACTCAGTTGGTAAGGGTGGTGGCGTGTTGCCCCCCAAAAAGGATTTCAGTTCATCTACATCCTTTAATGCCGTCCATGTTGCCATGCCCTGTTTCCATACCAAACTATTGCGGTTAATGGTTCGCGAAGCAAATAAGGATTGCATTTGCTCAAAGGTAACGGGACCGTGTTGTGTACCATTTACTGCGTAAAAGTACATGGTTTGTTTTGGCATTGGGGGAGGGACGGCTCCAGGCGAGGGTTGGGCAGTTTGTTGTGGAGCAGTTTGGGGGTTTCCGCCCATCATGCTGCCCATTTGCTGGGCAAGTGCAAATCCCATACCCATGCCCATGCCTGCTCCGGCGGTACCCCCTTCATTTTGGGCAGCGGCCTCAATGGCTTTTGCAGTCTTGAATTTGGTCAATTTATCCAAATCCAGTTTATCGATTCGGCTATATTCAAAGATTTCCTTTTTAAGATCTTCGGGCATGGAAACGTTCTCGATATAGAATTTTTCCAAGGAAATGCCCACACTTTCAAACTCGGGGGCCATTACTTCCCGACAGGTGTCCGAAAGTTCGGTAGTGTTGGCCGCATAGAGTTCAATGGGCAGGTTGGCTTGGCCGACCGTATTTGTAAATCGGGTGGCAATCAAGCTTTTTAAGTGCTCGTTGATTTCAAAATTGGTGAAGTTGCTGTCCGTGCCTACGATATCTTTGATGAACTTTCCGGCATCAGAAATTTTAAAGGCGTATGTTCCGAACGCTCTTATCTCTACCAAACCAAAGCGATCATCACTTAAAGTGATGGGGCTTTTGGTGCCCCATTTCTCATCGGTGAACAAATGGGTGTTCACAAAATACACTTCGGCCTTAAAAGGGGAATTGAAGCCATATTTCCAACCCTTTAATGTGGCCAAAATGGGCAGGTTTTGTGTGCTAAGGTCGTAAGTGCCGGGTCCGAATACATCGGCCAACTGCCCTTCGTTGATAAAAACGGCGGTCTGCCCTTCGCGAACAATGAGTTTGGCGCCGTTCTTTATTTCATTTTGATAACGCTCAAAGCGGTATGCAATGGTGTTGTCGGTGTAATCGAGCCACTCGACAATGTCGATAAACTCGTTGCTGAGTTTTTCCTTGATCTTTCCAAATATATCCATGGTAGTGTTTTTAGTTTTAATGATGTTTAATTTATGAAAAAAGAAGATTACTTCCGTTGGGTTAGTGTAAAATGCCAAGGGATTGTTACAGTTGGCTCACAATCAGTCCATTTTTTCAGCCTCTTTCAGCATTTTCAAGACTTGCTGCTTCGGAAGGGCCTCGATTTTGTGTCCATCCCGCCCAATCATCGTCTCCCCGGCAAAAAGGGAATTCAAGATGGCTTCCTCGGTCGCTTCAATGGTAGCTAGAAACAAAGGCGTCATGGCGTTATTTCGCAAGGTTGTCATGGTTTGTGTCGGGTTTTCACTTTGATACGGTATTCGACATGCTTTTGCAGTGGAAACCGCAATCACATAATCACCGCTACCGTTACTGGCGATGCCCCCTGTTCGTGAAAGGCCCAACATGGCCCTTTTGGCCAAGCGCTCCAAGTTTCTGGAATCCAGTGGGGCATCGGTGAGCACAACCATCATGCATGATCCATCCGCGGAATATTTAAGTACCTCCGAATAGCGGTCGAGTTTCTTGTCCACCTCTACTCCGGCAATCTGCAAAACACCCCCAAAATTGGTTTGGACCATTACGCCCACGGTATAACCGCCCAATTTTTTGGGCAACACTCTGGATGATGTTCCCATGCCACCCTTGAACCCAAAACAGACGGTTCCTGTTCCGGCTCCTACATTACCTTCGGCAACAGGGCCCGATTTTGCATTTTCGATAGCTTCGAGCACATGTTCTTCCTTGATATGGCGACCTCGGATATCGTTGAGGTAACCATCATTGGTTTCACCGACCACTGCATTTACGGAACGGACATTTTCGTTCCCTGGTTGGTTCAATGTATATCCAATGACAGCATTGACGGCCGTGGGAACGCTGAGCGTATTGGTTAGGATAATGGGGGTTTCCAAATTGCCCAATTCCCTTACTTGGGTGTAACCAGCGAGTTTGCCAAAACCATTGCCCACATAAATAGCGGCGGGCACTTTTTCCTGGAAAATGTTTCCGGGATGGGGAAGAATGGCGGTGACTCCTGTTCTAACGTTATCACCCTTAATTAGTGTGGAATGACCTACTTGTGCCCCGGGCACATCGGTGATGGCATTCAAGGCTCCGGGTTTTAAAACTCCGATTTCGACCCCATGATCCCGAAGGCGGTTTTGGGATAGCAAGAATAAAGGGACTATGAACAATAAAATACAAAAACTGTGATGCCGTTTATTCATATACCGATCCATTAACCTTTCAAAACACTTACCGTAACCAACAATTGCCCAACATGGCGCTGGCTGTGTTCGGCCGCATGGAAAAGTAATCCTATCACGGTGGTGGGGAGCTTCTTTCTTCCCACAAAGCGCTCGTTTGTAAGCGTCGTTTCCGGGATAGTTTTAAAACAGTCCAAAGCTTGGCCCACCTTTGTCTCAAAATCCGCTATCAGTTGCTGGGATGTTGGAGCATTTTCTCCATTCCCTTCGTTCTTTAAGTATTGGAACTGTGCATCTGTCAAGGTCTCCTCTTTTGCGTAGGTCAGTAACCGATCTAACACGCCTGTCAAATGTTTTAGGTGAAACCCGACCGAGGCCCTGCCAAATGGCTTTTCCCAAAGCTTGTTTTCGGGGAACCCGGACAAATACTCCTTTACTTCCCGCACAGATTGCAACAAGGCATGAGCTGCAGGTTGCAAAAGTGCGGGTACCTCTGGTATAGGACCACTTAGCCAATACTCTTGGGTGGATGACATAAAAATGTTACTTTTTAAAAATCCCTGTAATCACCGGCCAGATATTTGTTGGCCTTTTCTTCTTTGAATTGGGCGGTTTTTGCATCCCAATGCAAGGTTTCTCCCGGGAAGCGGCCTGCAATGGTGCCCAATAAAATGGTTTCGGTCAATCTTGCTGCATAATCAAAAGGTGCGGTAGTGGTACCCTTGCCCAAACAAGCATCTACAAATTGGTGGTAATGTTTAGGTCCTTCAGTGGCATAATTCCGGATGGGTTCCCCCAAGTTGTGTTCTTCGGAAACCTCGGCGATCTCTTTGGAGATGTCCACGTATTTTCCCCTTCTGATTTTCTTTGGCAATTGCATAAAGTGAGGTAGCAACAAACGTCCCTTTTCACCTACGAACATAGCTCCCTGTTCCGGTAATTCGTTCTCACCTGCTACTCCTGCATCCAAGGAAATACTGTTTTCATTATTCTTATCGGTGGACTTTTTGTTCTTTTTCATGTCCATGCCCGGCAACATAAGGTCTTCGTGCATTTCTGGAACGCCAGGTCCATCGTACCAAATCCATTTTAGGGATTTGCCCGTGTATTTGGTGCCGGGGAATTCATAGGTAACCGTATTTTTTTCTGGGAAACCGAATCCATTGGTAGGTCTACACTGTGTCATAATGGTTCTTGGAACATCCAGTTCCAAAGCGTTGTATGGGGTATCAAAAATATGCACACCCATGTCGCCCAAGGTGCCACAGCCATAATCCATGAGTTTCCTCCAGTTTCCGGGATGGTACATTCCATCCTTATAAGGCCTTTCTTTGGAGGTGCCTAACCAAAGGTTCCAATCCAATTGGTCAGGAACGGGGTCTTTTCCTTCAGGTAATGGCCCATCATAGCCCCAGTTTTTGGGAGACCAGGCATGTACGGTGTGCACTTTACCGATAATACCGGACTGAATCAAAAGGGTGGCCAGTTTGTAATCGTAAAATGAATGTACCTGAATACCCATTTGCGTGACCAATCCTTTTTCGGCTGCCAATTTTTTCATTTCCCTGGATTCGGAAACGTAGTGTGTCAATGGTTTTTGACAGTAAACGGGCTTGTCCATGTTCATTGCCATTAACGAGGCTGGTGCATGGGTATGGTCGGGTGTTGAAACGATAACGGCATCAATTTCGTCGCCCATTTCTTCCAGCATGGCACGGTAATCAAAAAAGATACGTGCTCCTGGATGCATTTTATGGGCGGTGGATAGGTTGATGGCATCTACATCGCAAAGAGCGATTACCTCAACTGCTTCGTGGGATGAGACGGCCTTTAGGTCCTCCATCCCCATATTGCCGACTCCAATGTGGGCTGTTCTTAGTTTTTCTTTTGGGAAGCCTGCCTTTAAAATGGAAGGGGCAAACATGATTCCAAGTGCTCCCACACTACTTTTCTTGATAAATTCTCTTTTGTTCATGGTTGGAGGTTATAGTTTTTTAATTTTTATGTTTCTGAACCAAATAGGGCTCGCATGATCTTGAAGGGCAATGTAGCCCGTTTTGTATTTTCCGTAGTCGGGCGCGTTGTCCCATTTTCCAGAATTCTTTTTGGCTTTCCAGTCATCGGACCACGGTACAAATTCCAATAATTTTTTACCGTTGAGCCAGTGTTCCACCTTTTCGGGGGTGAACACGATTTTTGAAGAATTCCATTCACCTACCGGATTCAGTTGTTTTTGGGATTCGTCCGCGGTATGCATGGCGTAGTCGGCACCTGTTTTTTGCCAATCTTGAAGAAGTTCCGGGTGCTCTGCACCAAATTGCGAGTTGTACCCTGTCAAATCGTGTATGTCCGCATAGTTTTCATCGTCGATGATCTGATATTCCGGGGACACTACAGGAGGCCCATCATAACCTTCTTTTACATGGTAAAAAATTCCGCTGTTGGCCCCCTTGGGTATTTTCCATTCCAGATAGAGTTCAAAATTATCGAACTCTTCGGCTCCGTAAATAATATCTTTCCCGCCGGTATAATCCTGTTCCAGTCCCAGTTCGGTGTCAAAAGTGAGGATACTGTCCTTTATTGTCCATCCCGGAGGCAGGGAATCCATACCGTAACCGCGCCAACCTTCTAGACTGGTGCCGTCAAAAAGGTAGGTCCATTCAGATTTATTCTCTTCAGATGTGGGAGTTGTTGTTGTTTCGTTTTTTTTGTTTGATTGGTCTTTACAAGCAGCTATCGCCAGGATTAAAACGGCGAGCCTTAAAAATTTTAGCATGGTTTAGTTTTTGATTTTTTTATCTGCGAGGTTAAAGTACAAAATATTGGATAATTTTTTTGTGCCTTTTTCACTACTTTTAAGGCAGACTAACTCAACACTTTAAAAATGAAGACTTGCTTTTTCAAAATTGGTATGCTTTTGCTTACCGCAACATTGTTTATTGCCCCAATGCATTCCCAGCGCAGGAACAAAAAACAAAGCGCACCGGAATACCCCGAAAAATTATACTCAAGTTTGGAATATCGATTGATCGGTCCTTTCCGTGGAGGCCGTTCCGGAACAGTTGCCGGAGTACCGGGAGAACCTAATTTATATTATTTCGGAGCTACAGGTGGTGGCGTATGGAGAACTACCGATGGAGGTCGCTCTTGGGAAAACATTTCCGACGGTTATTTTGGAGGGAGTATCGGTGCCGTTGAAGTGGCGCAAAGTGACCACAATGTGATCTATGTAGGTGGAGGGGAGCAGACCGTTCGCGGCAACGTTTCCTCTGGCTATGGCGTTTGGAAAACCGAGGATGCCGGAAAAACATGGAAATCATTGGGCCTTGACAAAAGCCGGCATATTTCCCGAATGCGGGTACATCCCGAAAATGCCGATATTGTTTACGCCGCTGTAATGGGCAATTTGTACAAGCCCACCGAAGAAAGGGGCGTTTACAAAAGTACCGATGGTGGCGAGACATGGAAAAAAGTGCTTTTTGCCAACGATATGGCTGGAGCGGTTGATTTAACTTTTGACCCGAACAACCCACGGATTTTATATGCATCCACATGGAGAATTGAACGAACTCCCTATAGTTTGAACAGTGGCGGAGAAGGTTCTGTACTCTGGAAAAGTACCGATAGCGGGGAAACGTGGACAGAGATTTCCAACAACGAAGGTTTCGCGACCGATACTTTGGGAATTATCGGTGTGGCCGTTTCGCCCCAAAACAGCAATAGGGTCTGGGCCATGGTGGAAAACAAGGAAAAAGGAGGTCTGTACCGCTCGGAAGATGCAGGTAAAACTTGGGCTCTTGTTAACAGCGACAGAAGTTTGAGACAGCGAGCCTGGTACTATACCCGGGTTTATGCCGATACCAATGATGAAGATGTGGTCTATGTGCTCAATGTAAGCTATCATAAAAGTACCGATGGAGGAAAGACCTTTGAATCTTCCAATGCCCCTCACGGTGATCACCACGACCTTTGGATCGCTCCGGAAGATTCCGATCGCATGATCATGGCCGATGACGGGGGTGCCCAGGTAAGTTATGATGGCGGGGAAACCTGGAGTACCTACCACAACCAACCTACGGCACAGTTTTACCGGGTTACCACGGATAATGCCTTTCCATACCGTATTTATGTGGCACAGCAAGATAATTCTACCCTTAGGATCAATTACAGAAGTGATGATGGTTCCATTGGGGAGGACGACTGGGAAGAAACGGCAGGAGGCGAGTCCGCCCACATTGCCGTGGATCCAACCAATGACGATATTGTTTATGGAGGTAGTTATGGCGGATTGTTGACCAGGGTGAACCATGCCAAAAAAACAACCAGGGCGGTGAATGTTTGGCCCGATAATCCCATGGGGCATGGTGCCGAAGGGATGAAGTACCGTTTTCAGTGGAACTTCCCCATCATGTTCAGCAAACATGATCCCAACAAATTGTACACCTTCTCCAACCATGTGCACATGACCACCAACGAGGGTCAGAGCTGGGAACTGTTGAGTGGAGATTTAACTAGAAATGACCCTACAAAATTGGTGTCCAGTGGAGGACCGATCACACAGGATAATACCAGTGTGGAATATTACTGTACCATTTTTGCCGCCAACGAAAGTCCATTGAAAGAAGGATTATTGTGGGTGGGCAGTGACGATGGTTTGATTCACGTGACCAAAGACGGTGGTCAAACTTGGGAAAATGTTACACCCCCAAATATGCCCGAGTGGAACATGATCAACAGTATTGAGCCATCGGCTTTTGACGAAGGTACCTGCTACGTGGCCGCTACGCGTTACAAGTTGGGGGACTTTGCACCATATCTCTATAAAACTACCGATTACGGAAAAACTTGGACCAAAATCACCAATGGAATCGAGGATGAGCACTTTACCCGTGTGGTAAGGGAAGACCCTAAAAGAAAAGGCTTGTTGTATGCAGGCACGGAAACCGGTATGTACATCTCCTTTAATGACGGAACCAATTGGGAGAAGTTTCAGTTGAACTTGCCCATTGTTCCCATTACGGATTTGACCATTAAGGACGATAACTTGATCGTAGCGACCCAAGGCAGAAGTATTTGGGTGATTGACGACCTTACCGTATTGCACCAATTGGATGCTGCCAAGAAATCGGCAGACGCTATTTTGTACAAGCCAAGAGATAGTTACAGAACCAAAGGTAGAGCAGCTGGAAAACCATCAAAAACAGAAGGTGAAAACCTGGCCAATGGTGTAATCACCCATTTTTACCTAAAGGATTTCTCCGAAAAGGACAGTGTGGCACTAACGTATACCAAAATGAACGGTGATACCTTGGCCACCTATAGCACTTATGCCAAGGAGAAGGACAAAAAACTGGAGGCCAAAAAAGGAGGAAACACTTATGTTTGGGATACCCGTGGCAAAGGTGCCGAAAAATTGGACGGCATGATTTTGTGGTGGGCCAACCTAAGCGGTCCCAAAGCGGTTCCTGGAACATACAAGGTTAGCCTGAATGTAAATGGGAACGACCAAACGGAGAACTTCACTATTCTTCCCGATCCAAGGGCAGAGGTTACGGTGGCCGATATGCAAAAACAGTACGATTTCATCACAGAGGTGAACCAAACCGTGGACAGAGCGCACCAATCCATCAAAAAGATCAGGGCGATCAATGGGAAGCTGGAGGAGTTCATCAAAAAGTATAAAGATGATGAAGCGACCAAAGCTTTGGTGGAAAAAGCCAAAAAGATGAAAGAGCAATTCAGTTCCATCGAAAAAGAACTGTATCAGACCAAGAACAGAAGTAACCAAGACCCATTGAACTTTCCAATCAAACTGACCAACAAACTGGCACACTTGAACAGTTTGGTTTCCATTGATGATTTCCCGCCGACGGAGCAGGACATCGCCGTCAAAAATGAAATGTCAGGCAAAATAAACGAGCAATTAAGGGCATTCGATAATTTGGTCGATGAAGGGATTTCCGCTTTTAATGCAGAGTTCAATCAGCTTAAATTGAATTATTTGAGTATCGAGGAATAAACGGAATGAGGGTGTATAAAAAGCAACAAAAGATTGAATTTGTCAGGTTGAGCGCAGTCGAAACCCATTGATTATCAAATTACTTTAGGTTCTCGACTACAATCGAACTGACAGATAAGGAGCTTTTCAGACACCCTCTTTTCATTGTGTACAGCACATATTCTATTATATAAACCAACCATCACCATGAAAAAAAGAGTATTTCTTCTGTTCGGCGCTTTATTTGGAACGCTGGCTTTTGCACAGACCGCCAACGATTATTTTGAACCCATGAAATTTAGGAACATTGGCCCTTTTAGGGGAGGACGTTCGGTAACCGCAAGTGGCGTCGTGGGCGACCCGCTTACCTATTATATGGGTACAACGGGCGGCGGACTTTGGAAAACCGGCAATGCAGGAGGCCAATGGGAAAACATTTCCGACGGATTTTTTGAAATGGGTTCCGTCGGGGCCGTTTCTGTATCACCATCCAACCCCAATATTGTGTATTGTGGTATGGGAGAGCATGCCCCCAGGGGCGTAATGACCTCTTACGGAGATGGCATGTACAAATCCAACGATGCAGGAAAAACATGGATCAAGCTAGGCTTGGAAAAAACGCAACATATTTCCCGTATCATTATCCACCCCACCAATCCCGATATTGTCTACGTAGCCGCCCAGGGAGCTTTATATGCTCCAAATGAGGAAAGAGGGGTGTACCGTTCCATGGATGGCGGCAAAACTTGGGAGAAGATCTTATATGTGGATAAAGGCACCGGAGCTGCCGAGCTTTCCATGGATGCAAATAATCCTCTGGTCTTGTATGCAGCAATGTGGGAACACCAGCGCAAACCAAATAAGGTAATCAGTGGTGGACCTGGAAGCGGACTGTACAAGAGTACCGATGGCGGGGATACTTGGACGGAAATGACGAAGGGTCTTCCCGAGGAAAAAGGAAAAATGGCCATAGCGGTAAGTGCTGCCAATTCCGATAAAGTCTATGCCGTGATCGAAAGTGATTCCAATCAAGACAAGGGCGGTTTGTTCGTTTCCAATGATGCAGGTGATAGCTGGCAGATGGTAAGTGGCGATAACCGATTGGTGCAACGTGCCTGGTATTATATTGAAGTGTTTCCCGATCCCAATGATGAAGATACCGTGTATGTGCTGAGTGCTTCCATGTTTCGTTCCGAAGATGGGGGCAAAACATGGGAAACCATCCCAGTGCCCCATGGCGATACCCACGATTTGTGGATTAACCCTAACAACTCCAACAATATGGTTTTGGCAGATGATGGCGGGGCTACCATTACTTTTGATTACGGCGAAAACTGGACCTTACAGGACAATATGCCCACGGCACAGTTTTACCGAATCAGTACGGACAATCTCTTTCCTTATAATATTTATGGTGGCCAGCAGGACAATACTTCGGTCAAGATTGCAAGTCTTTCCGTGGGTCGATGGAGCATCAACCAAGAGGATTGGCACTATTCCGCAGGTGGGGAGAGTGCTTTTTTGGCCTTTGATCCCGATAACCCCCGTTATGTGATGGGTGGAAGTTATTTGGGGACCATCGAACTGTTGGACATGGAATCCAAGATGTCAAGTAAGGTCATGGCGGCCCCTATCCAATATTTGGGTCGTGATGCACGGGATATGAAATACCTGTACAACTGGAATGCCCCCGTGATTTGGTCCAAGCACGAACCCGGTACGTTTTATCATGGAGCCCAATTGGTGCTTCGTACCCGGGACAATGGAGTGACTTGGGAAGAAATATCCCCGGACCTTACCAGGGACCAGGATGAATTGCAAGGAAAAGGCGGTGGCCCCTATACCAACGAGGCCGTAGGTGCTGAAAACTATGGTACCTTGGCCTACATTATTGAATCACCGCACGAAAAAGGGATTTTGATTACAGGCAGTGATGATGGTTTGGTGCATATCACCAAAAATGGAGGGGAATCATGGGAGAACATAACCCCAAAGGGTTTACAGGAATGTTTGGTGAATGCCATCGAGGTATCGCCACATGACCCAGGTACCATATACATTGCCACTACCCGATATAAATTCAATGATTATACCCCTGCCATATACAAAAGCAGCGACTATGGTAAATCGTGGACGAACATAAGTGAAGGGATTCCTTATGGAGCCTTTACAAGGGCAGTGCGGGAAGACGAAGAGCAAAAAGGACTGTTGTATGCCGGTACCGAGAAGGGGCTCTATGTTTCTTGGAACGATGGTAAAAAATGGGAACCCTTGCAACTGAATCTGCCCAAAACGCCGATTACGGACTTAAAGGTGCACCAAGGGGATTTGATCGTGGCGACATCCGGAAGAAGTTTCTGGATTTTGGACAACATTACCACACTATCACAGTACAAGGGAGTTACCAAAGACATGAAAATTTACAAGCCCGAAGAAGCCGTTCACGGTAATTGGGGAAGTCAGCTGAACAGTTCTTCCAAAAGTGTAACGGGAACCCACTCTTTTGAAGGAGTAAACCCGGCAAACGGTATGGTGATCTACTATAATCTTCCGGAAAAAACAGATTCCACCGAAGTAACCATGGAAATTTTCAACGGACAGGGCAAAGTGGTTCGCAGCTTTACTTCCCAAAAAGATGAAACTTACATACCGCACAATGGTGGCGGTGCACCCCCAAAACCTGTTTTGGGAACCAACAAAGGGTTGAATCGCTTTGTCTGGGATTTAAAAACCCCAATAATGCCAGGTATCCCAGGGGTGTATATCGAAGCCAATTTCACAGGCCATAAAGTGCCGCCGGGGGAGTATACCATAAAATTAAAAGCAGGAGGGGAGACAGTTTCAACCAAGGGAACCATCATCGCCCCACCCAATACCAATGTTGACCAAGAACGTTTTGAGGAACACGATGCCATTATGACTGATTTTGAGGCCAAACTCACCGACATGCACAACAAGGTGAACAAGTTAAAAGAAGTGCAAGACCAACTGAAGAAGTTGTTGGAGGATTTGGACAATAATGAGCTGAAGAAAGAAGGTCAAGCCTTACTCGATAAATTAAAAACATGGGATGGCGAAATGGTGCAGCGCAAATCACAGGCGTATGACGATGTGGAGAACTTCCCCAACAAGTTTACCGCGGAATATCTTTTTGTAATGAACCATAGCAACAGTGCATTACCACAAATCAACCAACCGTCAAAAGATAGAAAGGCAGAACTGGATGCACAATGGATTGGACTAAAACAGCGTGCGGAGACCTTGATGAAAACAGAAATACCTAATTTTAACGCCAAACTATGGGAGCATGGCATTGGAGCCATTAGAATGTAACACTTAAAACGAAATAATTGCTGTACCCGTATATAAAATCGTTGCACTTAATATTTGTGGTGACCTGGTTTGCTGGTTTGTTCTATATTCCCCGGCTGTTCATCTACCATATTGAAGCATGGCAAAAACCATCACCCGATAGGGAAATCCTTTCCGATCAATTAAAGTTGATGGCAAAACGATTGTGGTACATCATTACATGGCCATCGGCAATCTTGTGCACTTTGTTCGCGATATGGTTGTTGATTTTGATGCCCGCATGGTTGCAGCAACCTTGGATGCACGTCAAACTGGCCTTTGTTGCGCTACTTTTTGTGTACCATATTAAATGCCATCAGATTTTTAAGCAATTGCAGCGCGATCAGGTAAAATACACTTCTAGATTTATGCGTATTTGGAACGAGGTGGCCACCCTTGTACTGTTTGCCGTGGTGTTTTTGGTCATACTTAAAAATGCTTTTAACTGGATCTATGGGGTGATAGGGATTTTTGTGCTGGCCCTATTGCTGATGCTGGGGATCAGGCTGTACAAACGTATCCGAGACAAGAACCCGAATGCTTAGAACACCCAATTTTAAGCTTAAATTGGTGTGTATAGAGATGAGTGTAAGGCTGCTTTTTTTTTTGATTTAAACCTGTGTATATTACCGTATGCCCAAAAAGTATCCAAAAGAGCGCATAAAAGTACCTCGATTTAGTGAGGATTCGGGTTTTTATACTACACCGCAGCGTTCCAAGATCATGGGAAAAATACGGGGCAAGAACACCAAGCCAGAGCTTGCCTTCAGAAAGGCGTTGTGGCAATCGGGCTACCGCTACCGTATCGATTGCAAGAAGCTCATGGGAAGGCCGGATGTTGCCCTAAAAAAGTACAAGACCGTCATATTTATTGATGGCGAGTTCTGGCACGGACACAATTGGCAGGAGCGTAAAGAAAAAATCAAGACCAACCGGGAATTCTGGATTCCCAAAATTGAACGTAACATGCAACGTGATCAAGAGGTGAACCAAGCTTTAAAAGAAAAAGGGTACACTGTGTTTCGTTTTTGGGAAACAGAGGTGAAGAAAAACTTAGATGGGTGTTTGGAGAAAGTTTTAGTGCACTTGGACAAGGTCAAAGCTACTTTTTCAAGATCTTGAAAATTTGTAACCCATCATCCAAAGGCAACCCAAAGTCCTGAAATTCGGGCGATGTATTCAAATTATGGCACAAAACCGTCTTATTTTCCCTGTTATACCCTGTAAGCTGTTTACAGATAATCCTATTCGCACAAACCAATAATATAAATGATCGGTTCCAAAAGGTTTCATTATTGCGCGTTAACGATTCTCTTTTAATTTCCAACCCAAGTGCATAGGCCTCGTTTGGGATTGCCTCTAAGCTGGAATCGTTCATGGAATCGCCGGACACCTCAAATATGGGGTGGGCGATATTCTTTATCTGGGAAATTTATTGAAGCTCCAATCGCAACAACCAATCGGTTTGTTTATCGGTGCCGATATAATAAGGGTGCTCGTTAAACTTTGTAAAACCATGTTTTTGATAAAAACGTATGGCCTTGGGGTTGTGTTCCCATACCCCTAGCCAGATATAGTCTTTGTCCAGCCCCTTGGCTTTTGTGATGATCTCTTGAAGCATCCAAGCACCTATCTTTTTACCTTGATGCTCCCCAAGCACATAAATACGTTCAATTTCCAAGGCATTGGGGTCGTGCACATCGGTCTGGGCCGTTCCAATATTCAATTTAAAATACCCTACCAATGTTTCATCGTCATACACAAAATAAAAATGGCAGTCCTTGTGGGCAAGTTCTTTGGCCAGTTTATCAGGATGGAACGCTTCTTGGAGATAGGCTTCAAAATCCTTTGGGTCATTGTCTTTTTCAAAGGCGGCCCTAAAGGTCTCTTTTGATATGTGCACCAAAGATTTTAAGTCCGCAGTAGTACATTTTAGATAGTGCAAGGCCATGGCGAAGAATTATGCCCAAAATTATCACAAAAAAAGAGCCTAACAAGATGTTGGCTCTATATTTTTCAGGGGGATAACTACTGATCTATAGCATGAAAAGCTTTTTGATCAAAAGCATAAAACCTGTGAAAAAATCGTTTCTGTAGACTTGGACACTTTCGTCCATCGTGGTTTTTGATTTTAGTGCCATGGTTAATTTGGTTTGTGGTGTTAATTTGGGTAAAAAATTCGATATAACCAAATATATAATCGATGAACGGTAATTTAAAACTATTGTTGTGTAATGGCTTGATTTTGTTGTAAAAATTGTATGGATATTTATCAAATGTTCATTTCGGGAATATCTCCTTCCACAACAAGTTTTCCTTCGGTTGCCTCTACGATTTCCTCAACGGTGGTCCCAGGTGCTCTTTCCATCAATTTGAATCCTTCGGATGTGACTTCCAATACGGCAAGGTTGGTGACAATTTTTTTTACGCAGCCTACACCGGTCAAGGGCAAGGTGCATCGTTTCAACAATTTTGATTCCCCGGCCCGGTTGGTATGCATCATGGCAACGATGATGTTTTCCGCAGAAGCCACCAAGTCCATGGCGCCCCCCATTCCCTTTACCATCTTTCCGGGTATCTTCCAGTTGGCGATATCCCCGTTCTCCGCTACTTCCATTGCCCCTAAAATGGTTAAATCCACATGTTGGCCCCTGATCATCCCAAAACTTAGGGCAGAGTCAAAAAAAGAAGCACCCGGCAAAGTGGTTATGGTTTGTTTGCCTGCATTGATGATGTCGGCATCCTCTTCCCCCTCGAATGGGAAGGGGCCCATGCCCAAAACTCCGTTCTCGCTTTGAAATTCCACACTAATATCGTCCCGTACAAAATTGGCGACCAAAGTGGGGATGCCGATGCCCAGGTTTACGTAGTAACCGTCCTTGACCTCTTTTGCTATCCGTTTTGCTATTCCGTTCTTATCCAACATATCTAAGCTTTCTGTCTAACTGTTCTTTGTTCAATTCGTTTTTCAAATCTTTCTCCTTGGAAAATGCGCTGTACAAATATGCCGGGAATATGGATCTGGTTGGGGTCCAGACTGCCCGCAGGAAGTAGTTCTTCGACTTCTGCTACGGTTATCGTGGCCGCTCCGCACATACAGGGGTTGAAATTCCGTGCCGTACCCTTAAAAATAAGGTTGCCGGCTTCGTCCCCTTTCCATGCCTTTACAAAAGCAAAATCGGCCTTGAACGCTGGCTCCAACACATACATTTTCCCATCAAATTCACGGGTCTCTTTTCCCTCGGCGACCTCGGTTCCGTATCCTGCCGGGGTATAGAATGCGGGAAATCCTGCCTGTGCCGCCCTGCATTTCTCGGCCAGGGTTCCTTGTGGTGTCAGCTCCACTTCCAGTTCCCCGCTCAGCATTTGGCGTTCAAACTCGTCGTTCTCACCTACATAGGAGGAAATCATTTTTTTTATCTGATGCTTCTGCAAAAGGAGTCCAAGACCAAAATCGTCGACCCCGGCATTATTGGATATACAGGTGATGTCCTTAACGCCCAACCGTACCAATTCATCAATGGCATTTTCGGGTATTCCGCATAGCCCAAATCCTCCCAGCATAAAGGTCATTCCATTCTTTACGCCCTCCAAGGCCTCTGTAACATTGGCAACTGTTTTATTGATCATGGCATTCGTATTTATATTGCCTGAAATTACGATTTAAATAAAAAAGCCCCAAGCAAATTACGATATGCTTGGGGCTTTATTTTGTCAAAATGGGCTTGGACTAGAAATCCAGGTCGTCCAAATCGTCTCCAGTATCAATATCCTCCTCTTCTTCCTGTTGTTGTTTGGAACAATCTATAATGATCGACATTTCCTCTGGCTCTTCAAAAGCATCCTTGGAAACGCCTATTTCCTCGTTGGCATAGTTCTTCTTCATGTAAAGGGCCCATATGGGCAATGCCATGGATGCTCCCTGTCCATATAATAGGCGATTAAAGTGAATGGATCTATCTTCACCCCCTACCCATACACCTGTAACCAAGTTGGGGACCATGCCCATAAACCAGCCATCACTTTGGTTTTGTGTAGTACCTGTTTTACCAGCAATGGGATTGGTTAATTCATAAGGGTATCCCGTTATTATTTCCTTGTAAACAGCTTGGTTTTTGCCGTAGGTATGTCTTAATCTCCCCCCAGATCCGTATTCGGTAACCCCTTCCAAAAGGTTGATCATGGCATAGGCCACATCTTTGCTCAGTACATCCTTTGTTTTTGGTTTGTATTCAAAGAGCACGGTACCGTTTTTATCTTCGATACGGGTGACCATTACGGGTTTTACATACACCCCTTGGTTGGCATAGGTCCCAAAGGCCCCTACCATTTCATATACACTAACGTCGGGTGTGCCCAGGGCAATGGACGGCACTTCTGGAATATCCTTGGTAACACCCATGCTTTTTGCTATGGAAGCCACGGAACCCGGGCCTACCCTATCAATCAATTGTGCGGTGATGGTGTTTACGGAATTGGCCAACGCACTTTTCAGGGACATATCCTCTCCCGAGTACTTCCCATCCGAATTCTTTGGGCACCATGCCTCCATGTTCCCATGTTTTCCCGGTTCAATACAGTATTGGTTGTCTGGTAATGTGTAACATGGGGAGTAGCGCAACTGGTCAATCGCCGCAGCATACACGAAAGGTTTAAACAATGAACCCGCTTGTCTTGATCCTTGAATTACATTGTCATATTGAAAATGTTTGTAGTCTATACCACCTACCCAAGCTTTTACGTGACCAGTCTGTGGTTCCATGGACATCATGGCGGTACGTAGGAATGTTTTGTAGTACCGTATGGAATCCATAGGTGTCATAATGGTATCTTTTTCAAAGGAATCGCTGTTCCAATCAAAAACGGTCATTTCGGTTTTCTTGTGGAAAGTAGCTTCAATGTCCTTTTCATCCAATCCTTCACGTTTAAGATGCCGCCATCTGGCCGATCGTTTCATGGCGCGCTCCATAATGGTATCAATGGCCCCGCTTGTCAAATCCAGAAATGGAGCTGTAGGGTTGCGCTCGGGCGTATTTTGGTGAAAGAACTCAGCTTGAAGGTTTTTCATGTGTTCTTGCACGGCCTCTTCTGCATTTTTTTGCATTCTGGAATCTATGGTGGTGTAGACCTTTAGCCCGTCCAAATAAATATTATACTTTTCGCCATCAGGTTTTGGGTTTTCACGCACCCAGTTGTTCAAATAGCGCTGCATGTACATCCTAAAATAGGTGGCCAACCCTTCCCGGTGGGATTCCGGGTTAAAGTTGATCTTCATCTCCCTGCTTTGCAACGAATCTTTCTCCTTTTCAGAGATATAGCCATATTTGGCCATTTGCCCGAGAACGGTGTTACGCCTGTTAAAAACCAACTCTTCACGGCGCATGGGATTGTAAAGGGACGAGTTTTTTAGCATGCCCACCAATACGGCGGACTCTTCGGTTTTAAGCTCTGCAGGCTCTTTTCCAAAGTAAATTCTAGATGCAGAACGGATACCGTCCGCATTGTACCCAAAATCATAAATATTGAGGTACATGGCGATGATCTCTTCCTTTGTGTAGTTGCGTTCCAAACGTGTGGCTATGACCCACTCCTTTATCTTTTGTGTAACTGCTTCCAACAGGTTGCTCGATCGTACACCAACAAAAAGTTGGCGTGCCAGCTGTTGGGAAATGGTACTTGCCCCTCCTTTGGTTCCCAAATAGGCCAAGGCCCTTGCAAAGCCCCGGGCATCGATACCAGAATGGTCATAGTATCGTGCATCTTCTGTGGCTATTAAAGCATCAACAATGTTCTGCGGAAGCGCCTCATAATCCACCCAGGTTCTATTGTCATCTAAATAGAGTTTTCCCAATGTTTCCCCGTCCGAAGATATAAACTCTGTTGCCAGATTGGTCTCTGGGTTTTCCAAACGTTCAAAGGTGGGCATTTCTCCAAGGGCTCCCCACGAAGCCAAAAGAAAGATCAGGACAACGGAAAGTACCCCTGCTCCAAATAAGATCCAAAACCACTTAATGAAAGGAAGAAAATTTTGCTGCTGTTTTTTTTGACGCTTCTTTGCCATTATAATTTGGGTGCTTTTTCTATTTCCAAACCAACATCTGTTACTCCTTCTAAAATATGAAGGCCTTCCACATCGCCATTTTTGCGCATGGCGTGGGAAATATTCACTTTATATACGCCAGAATCGGGAAAATCGATCTTTTCCTTGTACCAAAGTTTGTTTTCCTTGACGCTTCCCATTCCTTTCCCGAGCCATTCGCCACTGGGTTTGGCCATTTTGTATTCCAATGTATCCTTAACGGTATTACCGCTTGGATATTCCATCTCGGTAATCAAAAATAAATTGCTAAAGGCAAAGGTGTCATCATTTCTGATGTTGATGAACATATTGTATGTTTCCGAGGAATCCAGCTCGGAAAATTGAAAGTCAACCCCTTGGTCCATTTCCCACTTTCCTTCTTTGATGGGCTTATAGTCCGAATAGACCAACAGCTCATTGCAGGATGATAGGGCAAGTACCGCAAGAAGTGGAAACAAAAAATTATTTCGCATTGGGTGCTTTGGATTTTGGTTTTCTACGTTTTTTCTTTCTTCGCTTTTTGTTCTTGGGTCTATCAAAGCGGGTAAGGCTATCTTGGCCCACTACATTTTCAAAGGTTGTTTTTTCCTCGTTCACATTATCGGCAGCATACTCCTCTAGGCTAGCGACCTTTTCGTTTTTCTTGTTCAGTTCCAAGATTTCCAGCACTTGGTCTTTGGACAAGGTATGCCATGTAGCGGGTTCATCTTTGTAAGAGAACCAAAGTGTTTCTTTAAAAATATCCGCTTTTTGACAAAAGGCTATTCCTTTCTGGGTTTTGAGCTTACAATCGGAGGGAGGAAAATTTTTGAGTGCTTCCAGATACATATCCAGCTCGTAATTGAGGCAGCACTTCAATTTACCGCACTGACCCGCCAATTTTTGAGGGTTCAGGGCCAATTGTTGATAACGGGCCGATGCTGTGCTCACGGACCTAAAATCCGTCAACCACGTAGAGCAACAGAGTTCACGACCGCAAGAACCGATGCCCCCCAAGCGTTGGGCTTCTTGCCGGTAGCCGATTTGGCGCATTTCAATACGGATACCGAAAGCTTTGGCCATGTCCTTGATCAATTGCCTAAAATCCACACGATCTTCGGCGGTATAGTAAAATGTGGCCTTGGAACCATCTCCTTGGAATTCGACGTCACTCAGTTTCATTTCAAGTTTTAGGGATATGGCGATTTCCCGGGAGCGCTTCTTTATTTCTTCTTCCCTATCCCTACATTTTTGCCAAATATCAATGTCCCGTTGGGTAGCTTTTCTGTAAATTTTAGGGATGGTCCTATCATCAGGTGCCACCTTTTTCTTTTTCATTTGTATCCGCACCAATTCCCCGGTAAGGGTAACAACGCCGACATCATGGCCGGATTTGGCCTGGGTGGCCACGACATCGCCAATGGACAATGTGAGATTCTCCGTATTCCTAAAAAATTCCTTTCTACTATTTTTAAAACGTACCTCAACGCAATCAAAAGGTTTTTGACCGTTGGGCAACGACATATTGGAAAGCCAGTCAAAGACTGTTAGCTTGTTACAACCATCAGTGCCGCAAGTACCATTGTTCTTGCAACCACGCGGTTGTCCATCCTTGCCGGTTGAACAACTGCTACACGCCATATTTAATATCTTGATTGAGGTGCCGATAAAACGTGTCGGTTGGATTACAGTCACAAACTCCCTCAAGCATTGGGAAATTTAAAAACTCATCACGACTGTGCTCGATGTGACATGAAATTCCTTCCTATCCGTTTAAACAACCTCAATAGGGTTCATAAAAATTACTAATTGTAAATATAGTACAATTTGTTGCAGTAGTGAAATGCTACTTCTTGTATTTCAGCACGGGAGAACGTCCTTTTTTGAATATTTTGTTGCTGGCCCCCTTGCCTTTGCGCAAACGTTTTTGTTCTTCGTAGGGCAACGCGTGTATTTCCATGCAATCCACAGAGCAGCAATTGTTCATGGCCTCCGCACATTCATCACATTGGATAAACAACAAATGACATGCTTCATTGGCACAGTTTACATGCGTGTCACATGGTTTGCCGCATTGGTGGCAGTGTGCTATCACATCTTCGGAAATACGTTCGCCCCTCCTGTGGTCAAAGACAAAGTTTTTGCCCAAGAATTTATTCTCCAATTGCTTTTCGCGTACTTGTCGGGTGTATTCGATGATGCCTCCTTCCAGCTGGTACACATTTTTGAAGCCTTTGTGCTTGTAATAGGCACTGGCTTTTTCGCAACGGATACCGCCGGTACAGTACATTACCAGTTTTTTGTCTTCCTTGTGTTCGGCAAGGTCTTGTTCTATAATATCGAGTGAGTCGCGAAAAGTGTCCACATCGGGTGTAACTGCATTTTTAAAATGGCCTATCTCGCTTTCGTAATGGTTTCGCATATCCACCAAAACGGTGTTTTCGTCTTCAATAAGTTCGTTGAACTGTTCCGCACCTACGTGTATGCCTTTATTGGTGACATCAAAAGTGTTATCGTTCAGCCCATCCGCCACAATTTTTTTGCGGACCTTCACTTTTAATTTCAAAAATGATTTGTTGTCCTGTTCAATGGCGATGTTCAACCTCACATTTTCCAAAAATGTGATGCTGTCCAAATGTTCCTTAAAAGTATTGAAGTTTTCCGCGGGCACCGAAAGTTGGGCGTTTATGCCTTCGTGGGCCACATAAATCCGACCCAGAACCTCCATATCGTCCCAAGCCAAAAAAAGATGGTTCCTTAAAATCTGGGGATTGCCTATGTGTGCATATTTATAGAAAGAGATGGTGAGCCGTTCTTTACCGGCCTCCTCAATAAGGGCTTCCCTTTCTTTTGCACTTAATGTGTTGTACAGTTGCATGCTATACCTGATTAAGTTAAAGAATGGTTCTTAAAAATGTGGGGCAAAGATAAGAATTAAAGGACAAGTAAATCAAAAGGGCCTGTTAAGGGCCCCTTGATCCACTACTTCCTTTTCATAGCTAAATTTTCTTCCTCCTAGCAATGCGAGCTATAATTAGCTCTATGTAGATGAGTTAGTATCCTTAAGATGTATTGTTGTTAAAAAGGTTGCGTGGCCTTTGTGGCATGTTGAAAGAAATGGTATTTTAGCCTTCCTAACATTTTTTACCATGAGCAAAGAGAAAGAAGCAAAATTAAAGGCCTTAAAACTTACATTGGACAAGTTGGACAAAACCTACGGCAAAGGTGCTGTCATGAAAATGGGCGATAGTGTTGTTGAAGATGTGGAGGTAATTCCTTCCGGCTCGTTGGGATTGGACATCGCCCTCGGCGTAGGAGGATACCCGAGAGGACGGGTGATCGAAATCTATGGTCCTGAATCTTCAGGTAAAACCACATTGACACTGCATGCCATTGCCGAAGCCCAAAAAGCTGGAGGCATTGCCGCTTTTATTGATGCTGAACATGCTTTTGACCGCTTTTATGCCAAAAAGTTAGGGGTTGATATTGACAATTTGATCATCTCCCAGCCCGATCACGGAGAGCAAGCCTTGGAAATAACCGAAAACTTGATTCGTTCCGGTGCTATTGATATTGTAATCGTGGATTCCGTAGCTGCCCTTACGCCAAAAAGTGAGATCGAGGGTGAAATGGGAGATTCCAAAATGGGATTGCATGCGCGTTTAATGTCACAGGCGCTGCGAAAACTGACTTCCACCATCAGCAAAACAAAATGTACCGTAATATTTATTAACCAGTTGCGGGAAAAAATCGGGGTAATGTTCGGAAATCCAGAAACAACCACCGGGGGCAACGCCCTTAAATTTTATGCATCCGTACGATTGGATATTAGGCGTTCCACACAGATCAAAAGCACCGATGGTGATGTCCAAGGAAACAAGACCCGTGTAAAAGTGGTGAAAAACAAAGTGGCACCGCCATTTAAAACTGCGGAATTTGACATTATGTACGGTGAGGGAATTTCCAAAATAGGTGAAATACTTGATTTGGGAGTCGCCTACGAAATTGTAAAAAAGAGTGGCTCTTGGTTTAGTTATGGCGACACCAAATTGGGACAGGGAAGGGATGCCGTAAAATCACTCCTCTTGGACAATCCTGAACTATCCGAAGAATTGGAAAGCAAAATCAGAGAGGCCATTGCAGCGGTAAGCGAATAACCCTTTTATCGATTTTTATGGGAGATTAACCTTTAGTTGTGAAAATCCTACGCAACCCTTGTATACACTGAACATCTAGGGAATAAAAGGATTTTTATTATGAAAAAAGCATTAGTGCCCTTTATGTTGATCGTGGCATGCTCATGGTTCGTCTCTTGTGAGGTGGATGATGATTCCCCCAATTTTTACTTTACAGCCTTAAAAACAGTTGAGGCCGATGTGCCCGAATCATTTGAGTATGGGAAAACCTACGACATTGAAGTAACCTACCAAAGACCAAACGGATGCACCTTTTTTGAAGGTTTTGATGTAACGGACACTGCGGAAACGGGCCGTGACATTGTTGTGGTCGGCTCTGTGCTAACCGATGAAGACCGAGCTTGCACCGAAGCCGTGGAAGAAGTTGTGGCCACGCTGAAATTCAATGTGATTTACACCAAGGATTATATCTTCCGATTTTATGCGGGTGATGATGCCGAAGGCAATGCAACTTATTTGGAATATACAATCCCGGTAGCAGGAGGGGAACAAACAAATTAAATAGCAACTATCCAAAATTGACCAACATTTGGATCTTGAAGAACTGATACATAACTGTAAAAACGGAAATCGAAAGGCCCAAGCCGAGCTATACCGGAGATACTCCGGTATTCTTTTCGGTATGTGCCTCAAATATTCCCGTAACAAAACGGAAGCGGAGGACAATCTGCACGACAGTTTTATGACCATATTCGACAAGGTCGACCAGTTCGGTTTCAAAGGGTCCTTTGAAGGTTGGATCAAACGGATAACGGTAAACACGGTACTCCAGAAATACAGAAAAGACCAATACCTCAACGTAGTTTCGGAAAATATTGAAGATGAGGTAGAAGTGGAAACGGAAGACACGGACATAGGCCTTTCAACCTTATTAGGTTACATACAAGAGCTGCCACATAAGTATAGGCTAACCTTTAACCTTTACGTATTGGACGGCTACAGTCACAAAGAAATCGGTGAGATGCTGGGGACATCCACCGGAACCTCAAAATCCAATTTAGCTAGGGCCAAGGCCATTTTGAGGGACAAAATAGAAAAAGCCAAAATAAACATTGCTTAAATAGAACTAACGATGGGGAAAAAGAATTTAGAGCAATTGTTCAAAGAAAGTTTTCAAGACTTTCAAGAAGTCCCGGACAAAAAGGTCTGGAACTCCATTGAAGCCTCTTTGGACAAAAAGAAACAAAAAAAGCGGGTCATACCTATTTGGTGGAGCCTGGGCGGGGTTGCCGCAGCCTTGGCAATACTCCTGTTGGCAATCAATCCGTTTGCCGAAGAACCAAAAGAAGAACAAATTATTACCGATCTGGAAAACATTGCTGTTCCGGATGAAACCGGTAATTCAGAAGAAAAGAGGAGTAAGGGCTTTAATAGTCCAGTGACTACTTCAGAAAAGCAAGGGGATGGTTTGGCAAATACATCCGATAGTGAAGACTTGGAGGAAGGGAACCATCAAACAACCGATAACGGCTTACATAAAAATAAGGTTTCGGCAATTGCCGAAAATGTTGCTTCCACCAATTCAAAAACAAATGACCCAGCGGGTAAAACTCAGGCCAAAAACAACGGTTTGATCGAATCTGAAGCACTTTCTTCTGAAAAAGACGGCGCAGAAAAAAACAGCGCCATTGCGATGAACGGTGATGAAGGCCAAAGACGAACCACCCAAACAGACGGGGATAACACCCAAGTTGCACAGCATACAGAAGAAAAAGCAGAGGCTGAAAAAAAATCCATTTACGATGCGATTGAAGAGCAAAAGGAAATAGAGGAAGCGGTGGCAGAAAACAAAACGGGAAAATGGTCCGTTGGTCCTTCTTTGGCACCTGTATATTTTGATGCTATTGGAGATGGCTCTCCTGTTGGAGCCGACTTTTCCTCCAACTCAAAATCGGGGAAGTTTAATTTAAGCTATGGTCTTACCGTAGCGTATGAAGTGGGTAAAAAATTAAAAATCCGCTCCGGAGTGCACAGGGTAAATTATGGTTACAATACCAACGATGTGGTTTTTTCCTCTACTTTACGGGCTGCTTCGGCCAATAGAATAGCAAATATTGATTATAACCCAAATTCCGAATCCATAATTGTACAAAGTAGGGAAAGTGCCAAAAATGCCCCTGCGATCAACTCCAAAGAGGTTCTGTTCAACGAAGCCCCCTCCCTTGATGGTAAAATGGTTCAACAATTGGGATATATCGAAGTCCCATTGGAAGTAAATTACGCCGTTTTGGACAAAAAGTTAGGCGTTGACCTTATAGGAGGTGTAAGCTCGCTTTTCCTTGTGGACAATTCAGTGTTGTTGGAATCCAATGAACTGGTTACCGAAATGGGCGAGGCGAACAACATAAATGCTTTAAACTTTAGCGCCAATGTGGGCATGGGCCTCAATTATAAATTTACGCCCAAGGTCAGGTTTAATATTGAACCTGTATTGAAGTATCAATTAAACACTTTTTCCAATGTGTCCGGCAATTTTAAACCTTATTCCATTGGAATTTATAGCGGCATCAGTTTTAAGTTTTAATATGTAAGAAGTTGGTTAGGAAGATTGCTCCTTTAAGCAATCAATTAAGCGCCCCTTAAAACGGGCGCTTTTTTGTGCCAAAGACACTCACATATTCTCGTTATTTCCGGATTTATAAAACTAACCGGCCTTTTGACAATGTGAAAAATAATCAATTTGGGGATGTCCTCATTTACTTTTCAAAATCGCTTATGGGAAAGGAAAATGATATTCTCTGGGACGTGGCCAAGAACTGTATTTGGTGGATTGTGTGATCTATCCAGTAGACGACAATACATGGTCCAAAAAGCTGCGTACGGCCCAAAAAACCCAAAGGACCAGACTATTTACAATCCAGTTCAAATTCCTATGGGCCAAGGAATATCGGGTTATGTGGCCCAAACGGCCCAAGCGGAAATTATTAACGATGCCTCTAAAGACCCAAGATATATTGAGGACGATGGCAAGACCATCGGAAATTTGTGTGCCCATTCCTGCTATGATATCGCCCTTTGGGCACCAAGGTGATTACAAAAATACCTATATGGGATTTTTACTGTTTGGTCAGTTCTTTTAAAATCACATCCCTTACCTCTTCCCTTAATGTAGAGGTATCCGAGGCACTCAAAATTCCAGTCTCGAAAAACTCGTGCACTTTGGCCCTTAGCCGTCCAGGTCCGCCACTAAAAAAGGTAAATGAAAAACGTGTTTTATTATCCAAAAAAGTCATCGGTACCACGGGGATTTTATGGGCAATAGCCATTTTAAAAGCCCCGTCCTTAAACTTGTCCAAAACAATGTCCTCCTCGGGTACGCCCCCTTCCGGAAAAATACAAATGCTCAGCCCTTGATCTAGTCTTCTTTGTGCACGACGGTAAACCCCGGTCCTACTACGAACGTTTTCCCTATCCACCATTATGCAGACCCTTTTATAGAAAAATCCAAAAATGGGAATGCCCTCCAATTCCTTTTTGCCTACAAAAACAAAAGGGTTTCCACTAATGACCAACATCAGCATAATATCAAGCATACTGGTGTGGTTGGCCACTAGCATATAGCTTTTTCCTTTCTTCATGCGCTGCTCTCGAACAATCTTGGGAAAACAGCCCATACCGTACAAAATAGGTCTGGCCCATAGATTCCGTGCCAACCAAAAAAAATGGGGGTAGGTTTTTTCGGAGATAGTAAAAATGAGCAAAATCGGAAAAAGTAATAGAATGGGAACGGTAACCAAGATATAGAACCAAACCCTATACACTACATGTCCCGCATTTCTGATTATTCCAAGCATCCATCAAAAGTAAAATTTTTGAATATCTTTATAGGACTAACCATTAAAATTTAGGACATGGGTATTTTATATGCTTTATTGATCGGTGCCCTAGCCGGATGGCTTGCGGGCAAAATCATGAAAGGGGGCGGCTTTGGCCTTCTTTTGAATATTATTTTGGGAATTGTTGGGGGCATTGTGGGCAATTGGCTTTTTGGCGCACTTGGGATCCACATAGGGTCGGGAATTATCGGCCATCTCATCACAGGTGTTATTGGTGCCGTAGTGATTCTTTTCATTGCCGGGCTGTTCAAGAAATAAAGCCTAATTAAATCAATTCCACGTTAAGCGGTACTGCCGCTTTTTTTATATGTACGGGATGCTTACTTTTACGGGCAAAAATTTAGCATGGCCCGAATTCTGACAGGAATACAAAGCACAGGCACACCCCACTTGGGTAACATTTTGGGAGCAATTGCGCCTGCCATTGAAATGGCGGAGGACCCCAGAAATGATTCCTTTCTGTTTATTGCCGATATGCACTCCCTTACACAGATCAAAAATGGGGAGCTGTTACGAAACAACACCTACGCCATAGCTGCGGCTTGGCTGGCCTTTGGCCTTGATATTGAAAAGACTGTTTTTTACAGACAGAGCGATATTCCACAAACGGCTGAATTGGCCTGGTACCTTAGCTGTTTTTTTCCGTACCAGCGATTAACATTGGCACATTCCTTTAAGGACAAGGCCGATAGGTTGGAAGATGTGAACGCAGGCTTGTTTACCTATCCCATGCTGATGGCCGCCGATATTTTACTTTATGATGCTGATATTGTTCCCGTAGGGAAAGACCAGCTCCAGCATTTGGAAATGACCCGAGATGTAGCCTCCCGCTTTCACAACCAGATGGGCGAAACCTTTGTGATGCCCGAAGCCAAAGTGCACGAGCAAACCATGTATGTGCCCGGTACGGATGGCGAAAAAATGAGCAAAAGCCGTGGCAATCTCATCAACCTGTTCCAACCGGACAAAAAACTCCGTAAGCAGATCATGGGCATTGTTACGGACAGCACGCCAATGGAGGATCCCAAAGACCCTAGCAAAGACAATGTATTCGCTTTATACAAATTATTGGCCTCTACGGAACAGATTGAGGAAATGAGCGCCAATTATTTGGCAGGTAATTATGGTTACGGACATGCTAAACAAGCCTTGTACGAACTTATTTTGGAAAAGTTTGAGGAACCCCGCGAAAAATTCGAATACTATATGCACCACAAGAACGAAGTAGACGAAGCCTTGGCCTTTGGTGCAGCAAAGGCCCGTAAAACAGCCGATGAGGTGCTGACAAGGGTTCGTGAAAAGCTGGGGTATTGAGTTGTTTGATCAAAAAGAGTTCCCCGTATGCTTGTATAGGGTTTCCATTGTAACCGTCATCCCCGTGAAAACGGGAATCCAATAATAGCATTTCGGTTTTTCGCCTTTGCTCAAAAAGGCAACAAGGTTTAACTGGGAAATTGCTGCAAGTCCCCGGGATATTAGCTCTGAATGAACGAACACTTATTGGAAGTTGTCAACTTTTCAATTGATGATGGGCAAATTGCAATTAAAACAATCCCATCTGTCCATCTTTGTATCGTTCATGAAGCTCCATGTTCAACCGCGGAAAGGTTTTATCTTTAAAATATCGTTTCTTGGCCAAATGGGCCATTTCGTGTATTTGCTCCGCGATTTTGCCCTCTCCTTTTGTTCTTGTGCCAAATCTGCTATCATTTAACGTTCCCCCGTGGCAATCCTGTATTTGATGTAAGACTTTTTCAGCCCTATCTGGCATTGTTTTTTTTATCCAGTCCGAAAAAAGTTGCCCTATGGCCCCATTGAGTCGTACAACCGTTAAACCAAAGGAAAGGGCCCCATGGTCTGCCACTGCCTTGGCCAATGACAACAACTCGTGGGAATTTATTCCCGGAATCATGGGGGCCAGCATAGCATTAACGGGTATATTGTTCTCAGATAATGCCTGAATGGTCTTTAATCTTTTTTGGATGGATGCCGTTCTGGGCTCCAGTTTTCGTCTCGTTTTTTCTGATAATGAGGTAACAGAAATATTGACCCCGACCAATTGATGTTTGTTCAACTCCTTTAAAATATCGAGGTCGCGCAACACCAAAGCGTTTTTTGTGATAATGCCCACGGGATGCCGATACTTTAAAAAAACTTCCAGGCATTTTCGTGTAATCCCAAACCTTTGTTCTGCGGGTTGATAGCAATCGGTGTTTCCAGATAGAACAATGGTCTGTGCCTTCCATTTTTTATGTTTGATCTTGGTTTCTAAAAGCTTTGGAGCCGCTTCTTTGATCAATATGCGTCGTTCAAAATCCAAACCTGCACTATAGCCCCAATATTCGTGGGTGTTTCTGGCATAACAATAAATACAACCGTGCTCACAGCCTTGGTAAGGGTTCATGGAATATCCCATCCCTACATCGGGGCTATCCACTTTGTTGACAATCGTTTTTGGAAAAATAGGAATGTACTTCGTTTTGTTGCTTTCGGCTTCCTCTCCTTCCAAACGGCAGAATTCCAAAAAATCCTCCCGCATTTCATGCACATGCCGCAAAAACCGATTGCTCGTATTGTTCTGTGCTCCCCTTCCCCTTAAAAATTCTTTGGATGACATAATTTGGATTTATTCCAAATATATGGATTATATCCTTTGTTTGAATATTTTGATTGATGAATTACTAGAGCGTTGGATAGCTTATAAATATTAATGGGGTTGGCACAAATGTCATGAATTTGTATCAAGGCACTCCGTCATTTCGAACGGGAACCCAACCTTGAATGGGTCTGGTGGGAGAAATACTAAAGTATCAGTATCGAATGGATTTCTCGATCGTCGTTACACCCCCCCCCATTTCGAAATGACATCACTTATCCTAACATTCCAAGGAAGATGAAGGATCGCTTCAAGGCCGTAAAGTTTGACAAGAATTGCACAGGTTATCTCGAGTTTGTTTTTTTTCCCGACTGTTGTTATTCCGTACGGACAGACAGATGGCCATAAAGGGTACAATTGTTCTTGAGCTTGTCGGGAGTAGGATGCTCGAAGCACGAAGTCAGTTTGCAGTAAGCAGTAACTCCTGAACCTTGATACTTGAATTTGGACTTGTCAGAAGTCGGGAGTCAGTTGGTAGATTGCAGTAACTCAATAACTTGATCCGGTGCAAAAGTCTTGTCTCTTATGTCTTGGTTCTTGGCCCTCTTTTCTTTGAACTTGCGTTTGAGCTTGTACTTGGTGTTGATGAGTCTTTGTTCTTATTTAAAATCGACCTTTACCAATTGTTTTCTGCTTCCTTGCTTGGCGTAGAAGAGCATTTTGTCCTCCTCTTCGTCCTTAAGTGGTTTGGAGACCATGAGCGGTAATCTGGCCTCTTGCTGATCGATGATTTTCTCATAATCCATAACTCCGTTTTCATCCAAGGAAATCAGGAAAACGTTTCGGTTTCTGCTAAAACCTTGCTTAAATATCAATCGTTCGTTGTTTATGAGTTGTGGGTGTTCTGAAGAAGTACAGATAAAAAAATACGTTTTACCATTTTTGCAGTACGAACTGTAGGAGGCATAGGCTCCATCGCCTTGGGTAACTTCGGTCTTGTTGATATTTCTGGCCCATTTCATATCACCATTGGCCCCTAATTTAACGCTGACAATGTCATTATAATGATAGCGCTCGATTTTTACACGTTGTCCAGCTCCGGTAACTTCTAAGCCCGAAGTCACAAAATATTCTTCTGCATTGAACAAGATGTCTTGGTCATCGGTTATCTCAACTCCTTTAAAAACAAGGTTTTTGATATCGTGCTTTCCTGCACGTCCAAACTTATCTTCCATAAATTGTTGCGAAAAGGGATTGTATTTTTGGGATTGGATGTCCAATGTGCCTTGGTTCATTTCAAAATAAGCAATACCGTTGTAACGGTTGTCCTTTCTATCGGCATAAAAACCTAAACAGACCAGTCTGTTTTTAACCAAGATCGGATACAATGCTTCCGGGTACTTGCCTGGATCTACAAAAGATTGTGTTTTGCTCCCGTATTGCGAGATTTTGATCAATTCGTATTGAAACTTTCTTTCATCAACCCTAAAACGTCTCTTTTTAAAGTAGGCCTTCCCTACAATATAGGCTGTTTGTAGGTCTGGCGAAAAAGCCACGTTCTCAAAAGCATAGTTTTTCTCCTCGATCTCATCGGAAAAATCATATTCGAACTTTTTGTTGAGCGCGGTATCGAACAAATGGATCATGTGTTTGTTGCTCTTCCCTTTTTTATGATGTGTGCTTATTACGAAGCCTGTCTTCTCCTCATTAAAAAGAACGGCAGTGGTAAAGCCACGGGAAAAGTCTCGGTTATAATAGTTTTTCCCTACGGGGTCTTTTACTTCTTCGGAAGCAATGGAGAGCAGTTTTTTGGGCCTGAAATTAAAATCGATTATGGGGCTGGTATGCACCCAGTATTCATATTCCCCTTTATTGGGATCATAATTTAGGAACAAAAGGTTCAACTGGCCATTTTTCAGGAATCCATTCACAAAGTCCAACCCTTTGAGTTTATAGTTGTACTCGGAAACCAGTTCCAAATCGCTGTTGTATTGCTCTATAAAGTATCCCTTGGGCTTAAGCACCAATCCTTGGTAATAGGCACGCACCAAAACGTAACCTCCGGAATCATCTTCATCAATGGCCACGAGGTTGGAGTAGCGGTACTTGTCCCTGTATTTCTCACCAAAATCGTAGGAAACGGGCATTTTTTGGGCATTGACGGCGATGCACGTCAATACAAGGCAAAATAATGGAAGTAGGTGTTTTTTCATGATATGGCTTGGTTAGGCCAATGGTCACGATCCGGGGAAATCTGCTTTTCGTTTGTCCAAAAACGCGGAGGTTCCTTCTTTAAAGTCGTCCGTTCCAAAGCAATTGCCAAAGGCATCAATCTCCACCGAATAGCCATCAGCGTCATATTTAAAACCAGCATTTATCGCTTTTATTGCATGTTTTATGGCGACACTGGAATTATTCGATATCCTGCTCGCAATTTTCATACAAAAAGGCAACAATTCTTCAGAGGATACCACATGGTTCACCAACCCATATCCAAATGCTTTGTCGGAATCGATCATTCCTGCGGTCATGATCATTTCCATGGCCCTTCCCTTGCCTACCAACTGTGGTAAGCGCTGGGTTCCGCCATATCCGGGAATTACTCCCAGCGATACTTCGGGCAAGCCCATTCTTGCATTGCTGCTGGCCACCCTAAAATGGCATGCCATGGCAAGCTCCAATCCGCCGCCAAGGGCAAAGCCATTAATTGCAGCTATTACCGGTGTGGACAGGTTTTCCACAAAATCGAACAGATGCTGCTGCCCGACTGCCGATAACTGGCGGCCTTCCTTTACCGAGAAATTGGCAAATTCGGAAATATCGGCACCCGCAACAAAGGCTTTTTCACCACTTCCAGTGATAATGATCACTTTTATGTCCCTGTCCTCGTCCAGCTCCTTAAAGGCCACGTGCAACTCTTCAATTGTCCTTTTGTTGAGGGCATTTAGCTTTTTGGGTCTGTTTATGGTTATGGTGGCCAAATTGTTCTCTTCCTCAATGTAAATGTTCTCGAAATCCATGTATACCTATGTTTGGGACGGGCTGTACAATGTCCGCCATTATTATTTATGTTCTTTTGGAAAATCAATGGTAAAAACGGTTCCTTTTCCAACTTTAGAAGTAAAGTTAATGGTTCCGCCATAGTTTTCCACAATGTTCTTTACCATACCTAGCCCCAAGCCCATTCCGCTGGACTTGGTGGTAAACTTGGGCTCAAAAATTTGGTGTTTGTGCCCGTCCGCTATTCCAAGGCCGTTGTCGGCAATCGAAATTCTAACACGGTCGCCTACGGAGGCCACTGTTACCAAGATTCTCGGGGAGTCTACATCGGGCACAGCCTGAATGGCATTCTTTACCAAATTGGTGATTACCCTTATTAACTGGGTACGATCCAGCTTGGCCACAATTTCCTCTTCGTCGGCTATAAAATGAATATAGTCTTCATTAAAAATCTCCATGGCCAATTTTACCACCTTAACCACATTCAAAGTTTCGTTCTGCTGGGCGGGCATATCGGCAAAACTGGAAAATGCCGTGGCTATATTGCTCATGGTGTCTATTTGTTGTATCAAGGTTTTGGAAAACTCTTTGACCTTTTTCTGAATATCAGGGTCATTTGGGTCGAATTTGCGCTCAAAACTCTGCACAGTTAGCCGTAAAGGCGTTAGAGGATTTTTAATTTCGTGGGCTACCTGTTTCGCCATTTCACGCCATGCCTGTTCTCGTTCGCTACGTGCCAACTTTATGGCACTTTCCTCTAACTCATCGATCATTCGGTTGTAGGAGTCCACCAATTTTCCGATTTCCTCTCCAGGACCTTCCAAATAAATTTTTTCGTTTTGATGGGTCAAGTTGGTTCTGTTGATTTTGTCCGATATGGTCTGGAGTGACCTTGTAATGTATTTTGAAATAAAATATGCCAAGATAATGGCAACGACCAGCATTAAAAGATAAACCATCCCCAGCCTGAAGAGAAATTCCCTCAATTCCATGTTATTGAAGGTGTTATCTTCAAAATAAGGGAGGTTCATTATGCCTATGGGCTTAAATCTCAGGTCATAAATGTAGGTATAGGTGGATTGATAATTATCTCCGGCCGTCCTTTTTTCCTCCACAAACCGGGTTTCTCCGCTTTCCCTGAGAAAATTCAGCACTTCAGGGTCGAGACATGTGGCGATTGAGTTGGACTCAAAAGTTGGGCGAGAGCTTTTGATCAAATTGCCCTCCAGGTCGTAAATATTGAAGTTTACATTTTGTATGTTGGCTATCTCATAAATTTCCTCGCTGAATATAAGGTGAAGATTCTCTGTGGTTATGGGGTAGGTTGTCTCCTTAAGTGTGTAGTTAATGCTTTTAATGAGCTGCTCTTCCTTTCGCTCCAACCTTTCGTTATGATAGTCGTTGCCTTGTTCCTTGTACTGGTAAACCGTAACCCCGGCAATCAAGACAGAGGCGAGTACCACCAAGGTGATCATGGCAACAAATATGCGTGACCGTAAGGAAAATTTTCTTAACAAGCTCGCTTGATTTAGCCTTAAATTTAAGCAATTATCGAGCCAAATAAAGTGCAAGAGCAAAAATGAAGCTCGATAATTTCATTTACCTTGACGCTTTACGAAAAGTATTGTAGCTGTTTTATGAAATTCCTGCCTAAAGGAGGAAGGAGGGCATATTAAAAAATTGCATTTATTCTTTGTCAAAGAATATCCTTGGCCCAACAAAGAATGAATCTTTTGCATTGATTGTTATTCTAAGGGCCCAGAGCGAATAAAGGATATTTTGGTTTGTCCTGTACAAGGCAAGTGATCTTGACGCAAACCACACTGATTTTCACGAATATGTCACCCAGAATAGAATCAAAAGATAGCTAAGTTGTGGATGTGTCAGGTCGAGCGCAGTCGAGACCTCAAACATGGTCAGGATGGAACTTGTAGTGCAAAGCATCTCCGCATTATGATAATATTTGCAAAAGGTTTAGATTCCCACTTGCTAGGGCAAACCTCTTTTTGGCGCCCGACTTTTTGATTTTCTTTTCAAGATAGATGGCTTGCAATACATCATTTAATTCTTGTTGGAACATAAGTTGAAGGGGCCTTCTTCTTTAAGTACAAGCTGATTGGTTTGTCCCGTTTTGATGTTCTGATAACCTACGGTTGATATTATCTGTAATGTCAGTTTAGGTTATTCCTTCGAAACATTTTAATATATAGGTTCATAGTTTGGTGGGTCTCGATTGCCCACTCTCTGGGCAAGGCAGGCGCTCGACCTAACACTACTTGGATTTCTTCCTAAAAACAAAAAACCCAAACTTCTATTGGAAATTTGGGTTTTGTATATTGAAATCTTATAAGATTTATCCCTTTAAAGAAGCGGATAAGTACTCGCGGTTCATACGGGCAATGTTGGTCAAGGAAATACCTTTTGGGCATTCAACCTCACATGCTCCCGTATTGGTACAATTGCCAAAACCTTCCAAATCCATTTGGCGAACCATATTTTGAACACGTTCTGTAGCTTCGATCCTTCCTTGTGGCAACAAGGCAAATTGGGAAACTTTGGCTGAGGTGAACAACATGGCACTTGCGTTTTTGCAAGCGGCCACACAAGCACCGCAACCAATACAGGTGGCGGCATCCATAGCTTCGTCCGCATCGTATTTGTTGATTGGAATTGAGTTGGCATCAATTGTGTTGCCAGATGTGTTTACCGAGATATACCCCCCAGCTTGCTGAATGCGGTCAAATGAGCTTCGGTCCACGATCAAATCCTTGATCACGGGGAATGCCTTGGCACGGAAAGGTTCAATTACAATGGTGTCCCCATCGTTGAATTTTCGCATGTGCAATTGGCAAGTGGTTACCAATCTATCCGGTCCGTGAGGTTCTCCATTGATTTGTAGGGAACAGGTTCCGCAAATACCTTCCCTACAATCGTGATCGAACTCAACAGGTTCTTCTCCTTTGGAGACCAATTCTTCATTTAAGATGTCCAGCATCTCTAGGAAAGACATATCCCCTTCTACACCATCAAGGGTATAATCAACTATTTTCCCGGGTGAGGATGCGTCCTTTTGACGCCAAATCTTTAGGTATAATTTCATAGTTATCTAGTTGTTAGTCGTTAGTTGCCAGTTGTTGGATCTTCCATTAACTGGCAACGTTCAACTATTTATAACTCCTTGTTTTTAATTCAATATTCTCGTACACCAAATCCTCTTTGTGCAATTCGGCATCTTTGGGCTCGCCCTTATATTCCCAAGCGGCCACATATTTAAAGTTTTCGTCATCACGTAGCGCTTCGCCTTCTTCCGTTTGGTACTCTTCACGGAAGTGTCCGCCGCAGGATTCGTTTCTGTGCAGTGCATCCTTTGCGAAAAGCTCGCCCAATTCCAGGAAATCGGCAACGCGTCCGGCTTTTTCCAGCTCTTGGTTTTTAGAATCGATGCTTCCGGGAATTTTTACGTTCTCCCAGAAATCTTTCCTTAGCGCCGAAATTTCCTTGATGGCTTCTTTCAGTTCCTTTTCGTTACGGGCCATACCACATTTGTTCCACATGATCTTGCCCAGTTTTTTGTGATAGTAGTCCACGGAATGGATTCCAGAGCCACCCATCAACTTTTCCATTCTATCACGGACCTGTTGTTCGGCTTCGTCGAATTCCTTGGTATCGGTTGGAATGGCCCCTGTTCTAATATCATGTGATAGGTAGTCGCCAATTGTGTATGGCAGTACAAAATATCCATCTGCCAGACCCTGCATCAAAGCGGAAGCGCCCAATCGGTTGGCACCGTGGTCGCTGAAGTTGGCCTCTCCGGCTGCGTAGCAACCAGGGATTGTGGTCTGCAGGTTATAATCCACCCAAAGGCCTCCCATGGTGTAGTGTACCGCAGGATAGATCATCATTGGGGTTTTATAAGGATTTTGGTCTACGATTTTTTCGTACATCTGGAACAGGTTGCCATACTTGGCCTCCACAACCTCTTCACCTAATTTTGTGATAGTCGCTTTATCTGGATTTTTAAGTCCAGAGGTCAACGCCTTTTCTTTTCCGTAACGTTCAATGGCGGAGGCAAAATCCAAGAATACCGCTTCCCCGGTCTTGTTTACCCCATATCCGGCATCGCAACGTTCCTTGGCAGCTCTCGAAGCCACATCACGGGGTACTAGGTTACCAAAGGCAGGATACCTTCTTTCCAAATAATAGTCTCTATCCTCTTCAGCGATTTCCGTTGGCTTCAATTTGCCTTCGCGGATGGCGATGGCATCCTCTTTTTTCTTGGGAACCCAGATTCGACCATCGTTACGAAGTGATTCGGACATCAATGTCAATTTGGATTGATGGTCACCTGAAACAGGAATACAAGTTGGGTGGATCTGTGTGAAACATGGGTTGGCAAAGAAAGCTCCCTTACGGTGCGCTCTCCAAGCAGCCATTACGTTACTTCCCATGGCATTGGTGGAAAGGAAGAACACATTTCCGTACCCGCCAGTGGCCAAAACAACGGCGTGTGCGCTGTGTCTTTCAATTTCCCCAGTCACCAAGTTTCTGGCGATTATTCCACGGGCCTTGCCGTCCACCAATACCAAATCCATCATTTCGTGGCGGTTAAAGGCCTGTATCTTACCACGGTTTATCTGGCGGTTCATCGCGGAATATGCACCGAGCAACAATTGCTGACCGGTTTGTCCTTTGGCATAGAAGGTTCTGGATACCAGTACCCCGCCAAAGGAGCGGTTGTCCAACATTCCTCCATACTCACGGGCAAAGGGAACCCCTTGTGCCACACATTGGTCGATGATGTTGCCTGACACCTCCGCCAATCGGTACACGTTGGCTTCACGGGAACGGTAATCGCCTCCTTTTATAGTGTCGTAAAATAGGCGGTAGTTACTATCGCCATCTCCTTGATAGTTTTTTGCAGCGTTTATTCCCCCTTGGGCCGCAATGGAGTGCGCCCTACGCGGTGAATCTTGATAGCAGAATGTTTTTACGTTATAACCCAACTCGGCCAAAGTGGCTGCTGCGGCACCACCTGCAAGTCCTGTGCCTACAACAATGATGTCGATGTTCCTTTTGTTGGCAGGGTTAACCAGATTGATGTCGTTTTTATGCTTGGTCCATTTGTCGGCCAACGGCCCAGATGGAATTTTGGAATCCAATATGCCCATACTTAATGTGTTATTGGGTTAAGGTGGTGATATAGGGCGATAAAAGCAAAGCCCAATGGAATGACCACCGAAAATATTTTAGTGAAAGTCTTGATGGCTGGAGTGTACTTGTTGTTTACGCCCATGGTCTGGAAAGATGAGGCAAACCCGTGCCATAAGTGAAGACTCAGTAAGAAGAATGCCACCACATAAATGGCGGTTCTCCAAATGGGAGCGAACTTTTCTACGGTTTCTGCGTAGTAACGTGTCGGGTCCTCAGGGTTGGCCTCAATATATTTATAGGCCATTTCGTGTACCCAAAAATCGTAAAAGTGCAAGGCCAAAAAAGCAAGGATAACCAATCCGGAATAGATCATATTGCGGGACACCCATGGAGCATTGGCACTGCCCTTGTACTTTACATAGGCTGTGCCCCTGGCTTTTCTGTTCTGGATCTCCAAAACAAAGCCCATTACAAAGTGCACAATTACGCCAGCAATCAAAATAGGTTGTAGGACAAACTGTACCAAGGGGTTGTATCCCATAAAATGGGACCAGGAATTAAAAGTTTCGGGGTCTATTACCGAAGCAAGATTAATGGTAAAATGTTGTGTAAGAAAAACAACCAAAAAAAGACCCGAAAGTGCCATTATCACTTTTCGGGCAAGCGATGATTTTATCATTCCACTCATTAGTGCTGGTTTTTCAACAAATTTACGGCACGGATGAGTTTTTAACAAGCTTTCAACATCGTAAAACAGGTTATTTAGATTCATTTTAAGCTACTGGGATTTAATCCTTCAGGATTCTATTTTGGGAATTTTAACCGATATTACGATTGATTTTCAAACCAATGCAAAAAACATGGACATTGCCATTTTATCCGTAAGCCTCAATGTATATTCCACAGCTAGGATTGCAGAGGAATTTGAAAGGGCAGGCCATTATGTGGAGCATATTGACCATACCAAATGTTCGGTGCAGTTGGGCGATGATAAGCCGCAGATTTTTTTTGGAACGGAGAACATTACCGATGAGTTTGATGCCATTGTCCCGAGAATTGGCACAACGGTGACCCGCCACGGTGCGGCCATTGTAAAACAGTTTGAAATGAACCATATCTTCAGCACGGCGAAATCACTGGGGATCATCAGGGCCAGAAACAAGGTTTCTACCCTGCAAATGATGTCCAAAAAAGGAATACCTGTGCCAAAAACCCTGTTCTCCATCAACCCGAACAATGTAGCCGATCAAATAGAGTTGTTGGGCGGAGCCCCTGTTATTATTAAACTACAAGAGGGGACTCAGGGCAAAGGGGTCATTTTGGCGGAAAGCAAAAAATCGGCAAAATCCGTGATAGATACTTTGTATAATATGAACACGAGCATTTTGCTACAACAATATATAGAGGAGGCCAATGGGGAAGACCTTAGAATCATTGTTGTGGGCAACAAAATCGTGGCCAGTATGAAACGGACCAGCGGACTGGACGATTTTAGATCCAATGTGCACCGGGGAGCGGAAACCCAAAAAGTACAGTTAACGCCAAGGGAAAAATTTATAGCGGTAAATGCCACCAAACATTTGGGACTGGGTGTGGCCGGAGTGGATTTGATCCGATCCAAAAACGGCCCTTTGTTGATAGAGGTAAATGCATCGCCAGGGTTAAAGGGCATTGAGGCGGTAACGGGGGTAAATGTGGCCAAGCACATTGTTCAATATGTAGAAAAGCACAGTGGAAGGAACAGAAAATGAACCCGTCTGGAGTTGTTAAGTCCAAGCCGATAGGCCAATTTTTTCCATTGACCTAGGCCAAGCTCCACTTTATGGCATCTTCCAAGTTTGCAAATTGGCGTATTTCGTTTCTAAAGAACATTTTTTCCAGAACAAGGCTGGCCAAACCGCTTTTGTTGCAAGCGATAACCGAATAAAGCTCCAATTGGTGCCGATGTTCGTAAAACGTTGGCCAATCGGTGGGGACTACCGAGTAGTTATGAATGCGATTGCTGATGTAGGCGATAGGTTTGTCTTTTCCCAGGACCTCATAGGCCACGGATATTATTTTTTCGGCAATGGACCAGTTAAAAACTTCACCTTCTTTTATTTCCGATATGACCAATCCATCAAAAAAGCAGAAAATTCCAAATCCTTAACGCGCTGCATATATCCTTTCAGGAAGATGAGTCAAATTGTATGCATCAAAAGTAGAAGCAAGCAACGGTTATTTTTGAGCTGATTTTACCAATGCCCCTGTAGGATTGGTGCAACTGCCTTTTCAATTGACAACTCATTTTTTCGGATATCAACCAAAAAGAGGTATTCCTACATAAGCCGGTATAAAAACCGATTATTTTTCCATGTTCTTTAATTGGATTCCCAATGCCTTTGTGGATAATTGCACCTCCAATAGAGAGAGCACCAAGGAAACCATAAGGAACACCAAACTAATACCAAAAATAACATTGGCCCAGACACGCATTTCCACATAGATCAAGAACATGGTTACTGCTGCCAACAAAAAACTGATGATTGCAGTTGCCTGCATGTTTTTTATAATGCCCAAACGGGTGCGCAATTGGTTGATCTGTTGTTTTAAGGGCTGGGCGGCGGTTTCCTCAAACTGTTTGTGCAATTGCCTGATCAAAGCCGCAATGGCCAAATAACGTGCGTTATAGGCCAACATGGTCAATGAAATGGCAGGAAAAAGGAGTGCGGGAATACTTAGGTTGAGCTGCATGTTTTCAATTTGAAATTGAAGGTAAGGATTTGTCTTCGGTAACGCAATTGGCTACATTTGGGCAAATCAAATTAAATTTATGAAATACGCTCAAATAGACAGCAATCTTTTTGTAAAGAACCGTAAGAAATTCATGGCTCAAATGAAGCCGAAAAGCATTGCGGTTTTCAATTCCAACGATATTTATCCCATCGGTGCGGATAGTACTTTACCCTTTGAGCAGGACCGTGATATTTTTTACCTGAGCGGAGCGGACCAAGAAGAGACAATTTTATTGTTGTTCCCCGATGCCATTGATCCAAAGCATAGGGAAATCCTTTTTGTGAGGGAAACCAACGACCATATTGCGGTTTGGGAAGGAGCAAAGCTCACCAAGGAAAAAGCGACCGAAGTATCGGGCATCGAGACCGTTTATTGGCTCACGGAGTTTGATAAAACCTTTTTTGATTTGATGACGGAGGCGGACACGATTTATTTCAATACCAACGAGCATTACCGCCAAGCAGTGGAAACCCAAACACGGGAAGCACGGTTTATTGAAAAGTGCAAAAAAGAATACCCGGCGCACCAATGGGCCAAGAGCAACCCTATTTTGCAAAATATCCGTGGTGTTAAAGAACCGGAGGAAATCGAGTTGATGCAGAAAGCCTGCGATATTACCGAAAAAGGGTTCAGAAGAATCTTGGAGTTTGTAAAGCCAGGGGTTTGGGAGCACGAAATTGAAGCAGAATTTTTGCACGAATTTGTTCGCAACCGTTCCAGAGGTTTTGCATATCCCCCTATTATCGCAGCGGGCAGCAACGCCAATGTACTCCACTATTTGGAAAACGACAAAGAGGTAAAGGACGGTGACATGATTTTGTTGGACCTTGCTGCCGAGTACGCCAACTATTCCAGTGATATGACCCGCACCATTCCTGTAAACGGGAAGTTTACCCAGAGGCAGAAACAAGTGTACAGCGCGGTGCTTCGCGTTAAGAACGAGGCGACAAAAATGTTGGTGCCCGGAACCATCTGGGCCGAGTTCCATAAAGAAGTGGGCAAGCTCATGACCGCCGAACTTATAGGTTTGGGCTTGCTGGACAAAGCCGATGTGCAGAACGAAAACCCTGATTGGCCAGCATACAAAAAATACTTTATGCACGGAACCAGTCATCACATAGGCCTGAACACCCACGATTATGGTGAGTTGAAAAAACCGATGAAAGCCAATATGGTATTTACGGTAGAACCCGGGATTTATATTCCAGCCGAAGGAATGGGAGTTCGTTTGGAAGATGATGTGGTCATTCAAGAAAAAGGAGAGCCTTTCAATTTGATGCGCAACATTCCTATCGAAATTGAAGAGATCGAGGAATTGATGAACAAGTAAACTGTTGTGCTGAAGAGCAAAGTGGCGAAGTATCCCAGTGTCCCAAGCTCCTAAGAATGGCAGAAAAACATACACATGAACCTTATTTGGTTAATTCAACAATCCAATATTGAAAAAAAGATGGAGGAAGCTCCCGACAGTGCCTACGAAATTGGCGTGGTTATCGGGAGCTATCTCCCTTTTGTGGCATTGGCCGCCATCGCTTATGCCATTTTCTACTACACTAAAAAGAACAAGGGTTCGGAATAATTTCCTCGGACCGTGTAACCTGTTTCAATAAAGTACCGTCATACCTTACAAATCAAAAAATGTAAGGTAAAATGAAAAACGGACTAAACACGAGGCTTCGACGGTTTCTGTTGATTGCTTTTATAGTAGGGCTTCAACCCTTGCTGAAGGCACAGGACATAGAGGCCCGGATAAACGATAAGCTTAAGCAAAAAATAGCTGAAAACGGACCCGGTGCTGTTTTTTTGGTGGCAAAAAAGGGCAATGTCGTTTATAAAAAAGCGTTTGGTTTGGCCAATCTTGAACTTCAAGTGCCGATGGAATCCAACAATGTCTTCGAAATCGGTTCCATGACCAAACAATTTACTGCTGTCTCCATTTTAATGTTGATGGAAGAGGGAAAGTTGCAATTGGATGATGAGATAACCGAATACATTCCCGATTATCCCACACGCGGCCATGTAATCACCATTCACCACTTATTGAACCATACTTCAGGAATAAAAAGCTTTACAAGCGTAAAAGGACTCGACGCCATTGCGAACAATAACATGGAACCGTTGGAGATGATTGATTTTTTTAAGAACGAGCCCATGGACTTTCATCCCGGAGAAAAATTTAAATACAACAATTCGGGCTATATCATTTTAGGCTATATTATTGAAAGAGCATCGGGTATGGAGTATGCCGATTTTGTGGAAAAGCATATTTTCAAAAAACTGGGAATGTCGTCGTCCTATTATGCAAGACGTTCAAAAGTGATACCGAACAGAGCTTCCGGCTATCATGAAAGAGAAGACTATATCAACGCTAGGCATATCAATTATTCCATCCCTTTTGCATCGGGATCCTTAATGTCCACTGTGGATGATATGTTAAAGTGGGAACAAGCGATCAAGAACCATATATTGCTCGGTAAGGAAAGCACAAGAAAGGTTTTTACGAATTATACCTTGAACAATGGGGAACTTACCAATTATGGCTATGGGTGGCATGTCAAAACCATGAATGGCAGCAAGAGTCTTGAACACGGAGGGTCTATTTTTGGGTTTAAATCCATGGGGGTTTATTTGCCCGAAGAGGATATTTATGTGATAGGCCTAAGTAATTGCGATTGCAACTCCCCAACACAAATTACCCGGGAAATAGCTGAAATGGTCTTGAACAACAACGATTTTGGCGGATGATTGCCAATTTGTTTGATTTTTATCCCGAAATCTCGGAAATTGGAGAGGTCTAAAAAGAAAGCATGTCTAAGACGTTTTCAATGATTCAGGATAAAAAACTTTACCGGACCGCCTTTGCACTGGCCCTGTTCACCATCTTTTACAACATTGTCGAAGGGATTATTTCCACTTATTTGGGTTTTGAAGATGAAAGCCTTGCGCTATTTGGGTTTGGAACAGATAGCTTTATCGAGGTGATTTCTGGACTGGGCATTGCACACATGGTTTTGCGTATACAAAAGAACCCACATAGCAATCGCGACAATTTTGAGCGAACTGCCCTAAGGGTTACAGGAGTGGCTTTTTATCTTTTGGTGGTTGGATTGGTCATTTCCAGCAGTTATAATATTTGGACGGGGCACAAACCGCTGACGACCTTTTGGGGAGTGATCATTTCAGCAATATCCATACTTGTGATGTGGATTTTGGTCTGGTGGAAACGCAAAGTGGGTCGTAAACTGAATTCAGCACCAATATTGGCCGATGCCAATTGCACACTGGTCTGCGTGTATATGTCCATCATTTTACTGGTGAGCAGCGGGATCTACGAACTTTTTAAGATTCCTTATATAGATAGTATTGGTACTCTGGGATTGGCCTATTTTGCTTTTTCCGAAGGAAAGGAATGTTTTGAAAAGGCCAGGAGCAATAAACACTGTGGTTGTACAGAATAGATTGGAATATGGAGCAGGATAGAAAAAATCATTGGGAAACCGTTTACGGAACCAAGAATCCAGATCAGGTAAGTTGGACCCAGGAAGTGCCGCAGACCTCTCTGGATTTTATTCATTTTTTTAAACTGGACAAAGCTGCCAAAATTATTGATGTGGGCGGTGGTGATAGTAAATTGGTGGATTTTCTGTTGGATGAAGGTTTCGAAAACATTACCGTGCTCGATATTTCGGGCAAAGCCATGGAAAGAGCCAAAAAAAGGTTGGGAAATAGGGCCCAAAAGGTAAAATGGATTGAAAGTGACATCACCGAATTTGAAACTAAAGAAACTTATGATGTTTGGCATGATCGCGCAGCGTTTCATTTTTTGACATCCCCCAAGCAGATACAAACCTATGTGGAATTGACCCAAAAAGCTGTTGACAGCTATATGATTCTGGGAACCTTCTCCGAAAATGGACCAAAAAAATGTAGCGGTCTCGACATCAAACAATATAATGAAGAGCAAATGGAAACTGTTTTCAAACATTTTGAGAAATTGGAATGTAGAACCGAAGACCATACTACTCCATTTGGTACTACACAGCATTTTATCTTTTGCAGCTTCAAAAGAAAACAAGATTAGCTTGAAGCAGCTGTTTCTTTACCATTGATGATGTTCGAAGCAATGAATGCGACCAATGCTGGAAGCACCCAGCCCATCTGATGCTGGCTCAACGGAACCCAATCGACATAGGGAGAAATTTGTTGGCCAAACCCAATGCTCCCCAAAAAATCGGGAATACTGAACAGAATGGTCACTCCAATTACCCGTTGAAACACCTTGGGCGAACCCCATTTTTCTGGAACCACATTCAGTAAAATCAAAATTATGGTGATGGGATAAATAAACATGAGCGACGGAACGGCTACGGTAATAATGTAGCCAACATCAAACTGACCCACCAACACACCCAATAGGCACCCCAAAAATGCTGTGATTCGGTATGCTGAAATTGAATCGTTTAACCTTCCTTTGATAAAATCGGAAGTTCCCGTCACGATTCCTACCGCTGTGGTAAAACAGGCCAAGCTCACCAAAATACTGAGCAATATATTGGCCGTTTGCCCCAAGGTTTTTGTGCTGATCCCCCTTAGAAGTGCGGTTCTGGAAATATCGGCATCAAAAGCATCCCCGAACAATGCGCCTGTGAGGATTAGGCCTCCGTACACCAATAACAGTCCTATTCCCGCCCACAGCCCTGCTTTTCCAATGAGCCTTCTTTTTTCTTCAAACGAGGCGTACTTTTCCTTTAGGTTGATGGATATGATGATTACCGCACCCACTACTACAGCTCCGATGGCATCAAACGTTTGATAACCTTCCAAAATCCCCGAACTAAAAGCTTGCCCCATTGCTGATGGTACAAAATCAAAGTCCAATGCAAAGACTGCCGTTGCCATCATTATGAATAAAATAATCAAGATGCCCGGGGTTAATAGCTTGCCCAATGCATCCAAAACTTTGGAACGATTGAGGACAAAGACAAATACCAACATAAAATAGATTAGGCTGGTCAGCAACGATGGGGAATCCCAAAAAGGCTGAATGGCCATTTCATGTGTTACCGATGCGGTCCTGGGCGATGGCAAAGCGATGGCGATGGCATAAATTAAATAACAGTACACCACACTGAATGTGGGAGAAACCTTTTTGGCAAAATCGAATAATGTACCCTGTAATTTGGCATGGGCAATAATGCCCAAAATTGGGATAAGAACACCCGAAATGCAAAATCCCAGGGTGACCAACCACCATAAATCCCCTGCTCTAAATCCCAATAATGGAGGCAAGACAAGGTTTCCCGCACCGAAAAAGAGCGAAAAAAGGGCAAAAGATGTAATTATTAAAGATTTCTTGCCGGTGGATTGTTGATAATTTGTTTTCAATATGGTATATTACAAAAGCGTTTTTGAGCGAAAAAAAATAGCTTTTTGTCGATTTTATTGCATTTCATCGAAAAAAATACTTTATCGGTGCAATCGTAAAATAAAAAGTTATCAACACCCGTTCCTATTAAAAGTTGAACCATTTAAAAATATTTTTATAACACAAAATTACTATTCACCAATTTAAGCATTTTCGAAGCTCCATATCGTAAATCATTGCTTTTCTCCAAACAAAACCAGCTTATGAAAACAACTACTACACAGCATGGCAACAAATTCTCTTCTTTCTTTTGCAGTCTGTTTGGGCACCATTACACGGTTTCCAAAAAAGTGACCCAGCACATAAAAGAATACAAATGTATTCATTGCCAAAAACAGGTTACCACGGACGTTACTGGTAAACTTTCTGCGCTGACTCCGCAAATGCAAGAGATCAACAGTACATTGGAAGATATGTACCGAAAACGAAAAAGTAGGGTAGTGCACCAAGTGGCATAACCCTTTTTTATTTTAGAAAAGGCCCAAGTCTTATCCCGGAAACTTAAGTAATTGCCTACTGCCAATGGTTGCGTGCCCCAATACCATGACGTAGGGATGCCCTTGATTTTCGGGATTTTTTTATTATCCGGTGAAAGATTAAAACCCGGTTTCCGGGATTTTTGGGACTGTATTGTCATACCGCACTCGATACGGAATCCATAAAAATATACCTGCGTTTAATGGATTCTTGCTTTCGCGGGAATGACAAGCCGTTTTTTGAAAACCGACAATTTCCAGCTATGGTGTTTCATTTTGGTTCATGGAATGAATTCCATCCCTGGGCCGTAATCGGAATTTTGGTCTCTGCCCGGGTGATAAGATGAATGCCTTCAGTCTTTTCGGTCATGTGGCCAATTACAGTTAAGTTTGGGTTCCCTTTTATTTTTGGAAAATCGGCCTGGTCAATTGTGAACAATAGTTCGTAGTCTTCACCGCCGCTCATGGCAATCATGGTGCTGTCCATCTTAAATTCTTCGGAAGCGGAAATCACCGTGGGGTCCAACGGGATCTTCTCCTCAAAAACATTGCATCCAATGGCGCTGTGCTTGCACAAATGCATTATTTCGGAAGAAAGCCCATCACTGATATCGATCATAGAGGTTGGTTTTACTTCCAGTTTTTTGAGCAGATCTACAATATCCTTTCGGGCTTCGGGCTTCAACTGTCGTTCCACGATATAGGAATAGGGTTCCAGATCGGGTTGACTGTTGGGGTTGACCTTAAAGACCTCTTTTTCCCGTTCTAAAACCTGCAAGCCCAAGTAAGCGCCACCTAAATCGCCGGTAACTACCAGTAAATCATTGGGTTTGCTTCCTTTTCGGTAAACGATGTCGCTTTCATTGGCAGCTCCAAGGGCGGTAACGCTAACAATCATTCCCCGGGTGGAAGATGTAGTGTCGCCACCGACCAAATCAACATTGTACAGTTTGCAGGCCAAGGCCACACCTTCATAAAATTCTTCGAGCGCTTCCAAAGGGAACCTGTTGGAAATGGCCAGTGAAACGGTAAGCTGTGTGGCCAAGGCGTTCATGGCATAAATATCCGATAGGTTGACCATCACCGATTTGTATCCCAAATGCTTTAGGGGCATATAGCTCAAATCAAAATGAACACCCTCGACCAACATGTCGGTGGACACAATGGTTTTTTTGCCATGGTAGTCCATTACCGCAGCATCATCACCAACCCCGATCAAGGATGAGGGTTGATTGAGTTTGAAGTTTTTGGTAAGGTGGTCGATCAGGCCAAATTCACCCAATTCTTCCAACGATGTACGTTCTTGATTCTTGTCTTCTAGCATTTTGCAAAAATAATGAGGATAATCGTAAAATCCGGTGTCGAAAGGAACATAAAATTTTTTCATGGGAAACCAAGTTGGATAAACAAGGAAAACCATGGGATTTCAAGCTATACAGGCTTTGTGGCCAAACAGGTCGGTTTTCCATAAGAAACACCTATGGAATCATTCGTTATAATAATGTTAGTTGCCATGGTAAAACCCTACATATAGAGTATATTTGTGTGCTATTTAGATTAAATTCAAGTAAGATGATTAAGGTTTCAGAATCAGCAAGGCACAAGGTGGTGTCGCTCATGACCGAAGAAGGTTTTAACGCGACCACGGATTATGTGCGTGTTGGCGTAAAGAGCGGAGGGTGCAGTGGATTGTCTTATGAGTTGACGTTTGACAATGCTGCAACAGATACGGATAAAGTTTTTGAAGATAATGATGTGAGAATCATCGTGGACAAAAAAAGCTTTTTGTATTTGGTGGGCACCACATTGGAATATTCTGGAGGTTTGAACGGTAAGGGTTTTGTGTTCAACAACCCCAATGCGCAACGAACCTGCGGATGTGGAGAAAGTTTTTCACTATAAACATTGACAAAAAGCCTGTAATTGGCTAACTTAAAGATATATGGCTTATACAGAGGAAGAATTAAAAAAAGAACTGGAGACCAAAGAGTACGAGTATGGTTTCTATACGGATATTGAATCGGACACCCTTCCCAAAGGGTTGAACGAGGATATTGTTATTGCCATTTCCAAAAAGAAGGAAGAACCGGATTGGATGACGGAGTGGCGATTGGAGGCTTTTCGTGCCTGGAAGGAAATGGAAGAACCAGAGTGGGCAAACGTGACCTACAAAAAACCTGACTTTCAGGATATTTCTTATTACTCGGCTCCCAATAAAAAACCGAAGTACGATAGTTTGGACGAAGTGGATCCAGAATTACTGGATACGTTTAAAAAGTTGGGAATCTCGGTAGATGAGCAGAAAAAGTTGGCAGGTGTTGCGGTGGATATCGTAATGGATTCCGTATCCGTGGCCACCACTTTCAAAAAAACATTGGCCGAAAAAGGCATTATTTTCTGTTCCATTTCAGAGGCCATAAAGGAACATCCGGAATTGGTAAAAAAATATTTGGGAACCGTAGTTCCGCAAAAGGACAATTTTTACGCAGCATTGAACTCAGCGGTATTTTCCGATGGTTCTTTCTGCTACATTCCAAAAGGGGTAAGGTGTCCCATGGAACTTTCCACCTACTTCCGAATCAACCAAGCAGGAACGGGGCAGTTCGAAAGAACTTTGGTGGTTGCCGAAGAAGGCAGCTATGTAAGTTACTTGGAGGGGTGTACCGCGCCCATGCGTGATGAAAACCAATTGCACGCAGCCGTCGTGGAGTTGGTTGCCTTGGACAACGCGGAAATCAAATATTCCACAGTTCAGAACTGGTTCCCTGGCAACAAGGAAGGAAAAGGAGGCGTTTACAACTTTGTGACCAAACGTGGACTTTGCGAAAAGCACGCCAAAATTTCTTGGACACAGGTGGAGACAGGCTCGGCCGTAACATGGAAATATCCATCCTGTATTTTGAAAGGGGATTATTCCATTGGCGAGTTTTATTCCATAGCCGTGACCAACAATTTCCAGCAAGCCGATACAGGGACCAAAATGATCCACTTAGGGAAAAACACCAAGAGCACCATTATCTCCAAAGGTATTTCCGCAGGCCAGTCACAAAACAGTTACCGCGGATTGGTACAGGTGAACAGCCGTGCCGAAAACGCGAGGAATTTTTCCCAATGTGATTCCCTATTGATGGGTAACCGTTGCGGGGCGCACACGTTCCCTTACATAGAGGTCAAGAACAAAAGCGCACAGATAGAGCACGAAGCCACGACCAGTAAGATTGGTGAGGATCAGATTTTCTACTGTAACCAAAGAGGAATTGATACCGAAAAGGCCATTGCCTTGATCGTAAACGGATTTAGCAAGGAAGTATTGAACAAACTACCAATGGAATTTGCCGTAGAAGCTCAAAAACTATTGGAAATCAGTTTGGAAGGCTCCGTAGGCTAGAGATAAGACCAAACCTGACAATTTTTATGGACAAGTTCAAAACCAAGAATGGAAAGGCGCAACATCTTGCGCCTCAAAACAAGATAAAACAATGCTAGAAATCAAAAATTTACACGCAAGCGTAGACGATAAAGAAATCCTGAAAGGAATCAACCTAAAGGTAAACGCAGGAGAGGTACATGCCATTATGGGCCCCAACGGTTCGGGAAAAAGCACCTTGGCCGAAGTAATCGCAGGTCAAGAGGAATTTGAGGTAGGTGAAGGAAGCATCCTCTTGGAAGGAGAGGATTTGGAAGAACTTTCCCCAGAGGAAAGAGCTCACAAGGGTGTTTTTCTTTCGTTCCAATACCCTGTTGAGATCCCGGGGGTGTCGGTAACCAATTTTATGAAGACCGCCATCAACGAATCAAGAAAAGCACAAGGTCTGGAAGATATGCCGGCCAACGAAATGCTTAAAAAGATACGGGAGAAGTCCGAAATGTTGGAAATCGACAGAAAATTCCTTTCCCGTTCTTTGAACGAAGGCTTTTCTGGAGGGGAAAAGAAGCGTAACGAAATCTTCCAAATGGCAATGATGGAACCCAAATTGGCCATTTTGGACGAAACCGATTCAGGCTTGGATATTGATGCCCTTCGTATCGTGGCCAATGGTGTGAACAAATTGCGCGGCAAGGACAACGCCATCATCGTGATTACCCACTACCAGCGATTGCTGGAATACATTGTTCCCGATTTTGTTCACGTATTGCACGATGGCAAGATCGTAAAATCCGGAACCAAGGAATTGGCCTTGGAACTGGAGGAAAAGGGATACGACTGGTTAAAAGAAGAAACGGCGGTATAACCGGTTTTTTGTCATTCCCATGAAAATGGGAATCCAAATAAAAAGAATCATAAATTAGATTCCTGCCAGAGTTGATGCTGAGTTAAACCAAGCGCAGGAATGACAACGAAAAACAACGAATGGATTTAAAGGATAAATTAGTCTCCTCTTTCTTGGCTTTTGAAGATGGCTTGGATCTAGATCATCCAGTACATGAAGAACGAAATAATGCCATAAAGAACTTTGAGACAAAGGGCTTTCCCACCAAAAAGGACGAAGCTTGGAAATATACCTCGTTGAAAGGGTTGCAAAAGGTAGACTTCAGCATCTTTCCAAAGCAGGAAACCACATTGGAGTATAAGGACGTGAAGAAATACTTCCTTCACGAAATAGATACTTATAAAATTGTTTTTGTGGATGGTGTATACAGTTCATACCTTTCGGAAACTACCCACGATGGTGTAGATGTCTGTTTGATGAGCTCCGCTTTCAGCAAACCGATGTTCCAACCGGTCATTGAAGTATATTTCAACAAAGCGGCCTCTAAGGATGAGTCTTTGACCTCTTTGAACACCGCATTTTGCAAAGAAGGGGCATACATTTACATTCCAAAGAACAAAATGCCCAAAAAGCCTATCCAAATCCTGCATTTGGCCACGGGCAACGAGGCAGCTTTGATGCTACAGCCCCGTAACCTGATCGTTGCGGAGGACAATGCTGAGGTGCAAATTATAGAACGCCACCAAAGTTTGACAAGCAACGAAGTCTTCACCAACTCCGTGACCGAGATTTTTGCGGGCAAGGACGCCATTGTGGACTATTACAAGGTTCAGAACGATGAGCCTACCGCTTCTTTGGTGGACAACACCTATATTTCGCAAAAAGATAGCAGTGTTGTGAGGGTACATACCTTCTCCTTGGGCGGAAAACTGATTCGCAACAACCTGAACTTTTATCAGAACGGGGAGCGCATCGACTCTACCTTGAAAGGAATTACCATCCTTGGGGACAAACAGCATGTGGACCATCATACGTTGGTGCATCATGCGCAGCCCAATTGTGAGAGCCATCAAGATTACAAAGGAATTTTTGGCGACAGTTCCACGGGGGTTTTCAATGGTAAGATCATTGTGGACAAGATTGCCCAGAAAACGGATGCCTTTCAGCAGAACAACAATATTTTGTTGAGTGACAGGTCGACCATCAACTCAAAGCCCCAATTGGAGATTTTTGCGGATGATGTAAAGTGTTCGCACGGTTGTACCATCGGTCAGTTGGATGAAGAAGCACTCTTTTACCTTAGATCAAGGGGAATTCCAAAGAAAGAGGCCAAGGCCCTATTGATGTACGCTTTTGCCAATAATGTGTTGGAAAGTGTTCGTATTCCCGAACTAAAGGCACGAATCAACAAAATCATAGCCAATAAACTCGGGGTTCGTATGGGTTTTGACCTGTAGTTTATGAGGTGTCATTTCGAGCTTCAGTCCTGAGAGGGAATCGAGGGAGGGGCGAGAGATTCCCCTTATAGTTTAGGTTTTTCACTTCGTTCAAAATGACAGAAAAAAGTATTCCAATAGAGAAGTTTGATGTAAATACCATTCGCAAAGACTTTCCCATCCTCCAAAGAGAGGTCAATGGGCATCCTTTGGTGTATTTGGACAACGCAGCCACCTCGCAGACACCACAGCAGGTAATTGATACGATCGTCGAGTATTACCAAGGCTACAACGCCAATATCCATCGAGGTGTGCACACCCTATCGCAAGAGGCCACCGACGCCTACGAAGCAGCACGGCATAAAATCCAAAAACACTTTGGTATTGCCCATCCCCACGAGGTGATCTTTACTTCAGGTACCACGGACAGTATCAATTTGGTCGCCAATGGATTTACCTCGTTTTTGAAAGAAGGGGACGAGATTCTGGTTTCCGCCATGGAACACCATTCCAATATTGTGCCTTGGCAAATGCTTTGTGAGCGAACTGGAGCGGTCCTCAAGGTAATTCCAATGAATCTGGAAGGCGAGTTGGTGATGGAGGAATATCACAAGCTGTTGTCCGATAAGACCAAGTTGGTGTTCTGCAACCACGTTTCCAATGCCTTGGGAACCATCAACCCAATAAAAGAAATCGTTGATGCCGCCCACAAAGTGGGAGCGGCTGTTTTAATAGATGGCGCACAGGCAGCGGCACATATCAAAGCTGACCTGCAAGCTTTGGATGTTGATTTTTACACCGTTTCTGCCCACAAAATGTGTGGGCCTACAGGTGTTGGAATGTTATACGGAAAGGAGGATTGGCTCAAAAAATTGCCGCCCTACCAAGGAGGTGGCGAAATGATAGCAGAGGTCACTTTTGAAAAGACCACCTACGCAGATTTACCGCATAAGTTTGAAGCAGGAACTCCGAACATCTGTGGAGGAATAGCCTTTGGTGCTGCTTTGGATTATATGAACAATATTGGTTTTGATGCCATCGCCCAATATGAAGATGAGCTGGTGGAATATGCCACCGAACAATTGCTCACCATTGATGGGCTAAAAATCTACGGAACTGCAGCGAACAAAACTTCGGTGATATCCTTCAATATTGATGGAATCCATCCCTACGACATCGGCACCATTGTGGATAAATTGGGCATCGCCGTGCGTACAGGGCACCATTGCGCGCAACCTATCATGGATTTTTACAGGATTCCGGGTACGGTAAGGGCCAGTTTTAGCTTTTACAATACCAAAGAAGAAGTGGATAAATTGGTCGGAGCCGTAAAGCGGGCCAGGAATATGTTACAGTAGCCGAAGCGTTATCTTTATCATAAAGACTTGAATTGCAGTCCGCCGAGTTGTACTTTTGAACAAAAACACAGCATGACCATAAAAGAAATACAGGAAGAGATAATAGATGAGTTTTCCATGTTCGACGACTGGATGCAGCGTTACGAATATATGATTGAACTCGGAAAATCACTTCCGTTGATAGCCAAACAATACAAAACGGATGACAACCTGATTAAAGGTTGCCAGAGCAAGGTATGGGTGCATGCCGAACTGGATCATGACAGATTGGTTTTTACTGCCGATAGCGATGCCATTATCACGAAAGGGATCATAGCCATTTTGGTCAGGGCGTTCAGCAATCAAAAACCACAGGACATTATTGATGCCGATACAGGTTTTATTGATGAAATTGGTCTTAAAGAACATTTGTCGCCAACCCGCGCCAACGGATTGGTAAGCATGATCAAGCAATTGAAATTGTACGCAGTTGCCTATCAAACACAGTTAAAATAACGTAAGATGAGCGAAGAAACCACAATAGATACACAAGAACTGGGCGAAAAGATCGTAAAGGTGCTCAAGACCATTTATGATCCAGAGATTCCTGTGGACATTTACGAACTGGGCTTGATCTACGATGTATTTGTCAATGAAGAATACGAAGTAAAAATTCTCATGACCCTTACATCGCCCAATTGCCCTGTTGCCGAAACCCTGCCCGTTGAGGTAGAAGAGAAAGTAAAATCCATTGATATGTTGAAGGATGTAGAGGTGGAAATCACTTTTGATCCCCCTTGGACCCAAGAGTTGATGAGCGAAGAGGCCAAATTGGAGCTGGGTCTCTTGTAAAAACCGGTCGTTCTGAACTTGCCTGCCTGCCGGCAAAGGCAGGTTTCTGAATCTCTGTAGTTACATATGGATTCCGCATCAAGTGCGGAATGACACTCTAAAGGTATTTTATCAAGAATTCTGTCATTCCTGCGAAAGCAGGAATCCATAAATGAATATTCTTATTTTGGTAGGAGCAATCCTGACTTGGTCAAGCACTTGGAACAAAAATATATATGATCTCAGACTTCTGGATATTATGGAAAAGGAAATCGTAAACAGAGTGGCCCAAAGCAAGTTGATTACCTTCAACCTAGAGGATTATTATCCAAAAGGGGAACGTTTGGTACTGGACATTAAAAATTGGCTGTACGAGGGCTTTATTTTGCGTGAAAAGGAGTTCCGTGCCCATGTGGAAGAACACGACTGGACAGGGTATCAAGATGCCTATGTGGCCCTGCAATGCTCTTCGGATGCCATTGTACCAGGTTGGGCCTTTATGTTGATTGCATCCAAGCTACAGCCTTATGCCAAAAAGGTGGTTCAGGGAAGTCTGGAAGATTTAGAAACCGCACTATATCAAACCATTTTAGAAAACTTGGATGTAACTGGTTTTATCAATAAACCTGTTATCATAAAAGGCTGCTCCAACAAACCCGTTCCCGAAAATGCCTACCTTATGGCCGTTACAAAAATCCAAGAAGTGGCCAAAAGTGTCATGTACGGGGAGGCTTGTTCCTCGGTACCCTTGTATAAAAGGAAAAATTGATTTTTTGTTTGAAAAAAATACCTGTGGCGACTCTGTTGACAATGCTCTTCACCATAGCTCGTGGTCGTTGCCTACAATTTAAGAGATGCGGAAGTCTTTATAATTTTAGCTTTAATTGCAATTTCTTGCAAGGTACAAACCGAGAAATATAATCGGACTGAAAAGCCGAACCTGAAACTTTTTAAGGGCTTTTGTTTTTAGGACGGACTTTGCAACTGGAATTTTGGGTGGTTCACAAGGGCGACATTTCTTACATTTGCGCTTACTAAACAGTAAACTCCATACTATGAAAAAATTACTTTTTACCGCTATGGCTTTCTTTACTCTAATGTCAGCTACTGCGCAGACCGAGGAAGAATTAAAAGCACAGATTGCCCCAAAAAAAGATTCTATTGCCGCTATACAGTCGCGAGTCAATGCCCTTCAAGCAAAACTGGATGCGCTTCCAGGTTGGAAAATTGGCGCATTCGGAACCATTGGCGGAAGTATATCCCAGTTCAATAATTGGTTTGCCCAAGGAATTCCCAATAACTCATCGGGCAATATTGGATTTACCGTAAATGCTTTTGCCAATCTTCAAGAGGAAAAATTCTTTTGGAGAAACGCCGCCAATTTGAACCTGTCCTGGGTCAAACTGGACGATAAGGACGACCCTACAGACAATGATGGTTTTCGCCAAGCTACGGACGTGTTCAATATTTCATCCTTGTACGGTAGAAAGCTGAGCGAGAAATTTGCAATTTCTGCTTTGGCGGAATACAGGACCACCATTTTGAGCAATTTTAACGACCCAGGGTATCTCGATCTTGGTGTGGGAGCCACTTGGACACCCATACCCGATCTTGTGGTGGTGATGCACCCACTCAACTACAACTTTGTTTTCAGTAAAGAGGATACCATTTTTGAATCTTCCATGGGTGCGAAGATTGTGGCGGACTATACCAAGCAAATTGGTGCGATTAGTTTTAAAAGCAACCTATCCTTGTTCCAAAGCTATGAAAGTAGCAATTTGAGCAACTGGACATGGACCAACTCTTTTAGCTACAAGTTATGGAAAATGATCGGTGTAGGTTTTGACTTTGGATTGAGAAACAATAAGCAGGAAACCTTGAATTACATTGTAAACAACGCTTCAACTACAAACCCGGATGCTACGTTCGATACTATTGATAACGAGTTGCAAACATATTGGACCTTGGGATTGAGCTATAAGTTTTGATCGAGCAAGGTTAACGTAAACAAAAAAAAGCCCTCGATTCGAGGGCTTTTTTGTGGGGTGAAAAATGTTTTTCTGTGTTTTTAAGACCATGGTCTAAGTAGGTTAAGATCTGTAAAATCTGTGTGTGACACTAAAATGGCTTAAAAACAATGTGAAAGTAGGCCTAATGTGGCGACCCCCTAAATTTTTGTTGTGAACTGTCCGAAAAATGTTGTGAGGTACTTGATTTTTTGCTGTATATCCAAGAAGAAAGCACTTAATTGGGACTGCTTTTAATACTCATCCAAATGTTCTGGATACAAAAAGTTGTTGTATGGGAAACGGGTGACATGGATATCGCGCACCGCATCGTAGACGCGTTTTCTGAATTCGTCCATGTTTTCCTTGTTCAATGCAGAGATAAATAGCGCTTTGTCCCCGAGCTTATTAAAATAGGTTTTCTTCCATTCCTCCAATGTAAAATGAGCGGTTGTGCGTTCGGTAACCAAATCGTCTTCATCAATAGTTTCTGGGCGGTATTGGTCTATTTTGTTGAAGACCATGATGCAGGGTTTTCCAGAACTATCAATTTCATCCAAAATTTGATTTACCGAGGCAATATGCTCTTCAAAATTAGGATGCGAAATATCTACCACATGCAGCAGTAGGTCAGCCTCGCGAACCTCGTCCAAGGTACTTTTAAAACTCTCCACCAATTGGGTCGGCAACTTTCTGATGAATCCCACTGTATCACTCAATAGAAAAGGAAGGTTTCCGAGTACCACTTTGCGAACAGTGGTGTCCAGCGTAGCAAAAAGTTTGTTCTCCGCAAACACATCGCTTTTGCTGATCACGTTCATTAAGGTAGATTTGCCAACGTTGGTATATCCCACCAAAGCAACCCGAACCAAAGAGCCACGGTTACCGCGCTGGGTTTCCATTTGGCGGTCTATTTTGGCAAGTTTCTTTTTGAGCAAGGCAATGCGGTCACGAACAATACGTCTATCCGTTTCAATTTCCGTTTCACCGGGACCACGCATACCAATACCACCCCGTTGCCGCTCCAAGTGCGTCCAAAGACCGGTCAATCTTGGTAAAAGATATTCGTATTGGGCAAGCTCTACTTGGGTTCTGGCATAACTTGTCTTGGCCCTTTGGGCAAATATGTCCAGAATCAAACTGGTTCTATCCAGCACTTTACAGCGCAGTAGTTTTTCAACATTGTTCTGTTGTGCAGGCGATAGTTCATCATCAAAGATTACGGAACCTATTTCATTTTCCTTTACAAATTGGCGTACCTCTTCCATTTTACCACTTCCAATGTAAGTTTTTGGATTGGGTACATCAATGCGCTGCACAAATCTTTTCTCAACTTCGCCACCGGCAGTGTATGTCAAAAATTCAAGCTCGTCCAAGTACTCTTTTACCTTGGCTTCGTCTTGGTGCTGATTCATTACACCAATCAGTACCGCCTTTTCATATTCAATTGACTTCTTTTCTAGCATCGAACTGGTTTAGAGTACAAATTTACGCAATGTTTTGGAAGCTATTTTTGTACTTTGGCATTTCTATTGAATCATTGGAAAAAGAAACAGGGATCTTGCATAAAAAGAAAAACAGATATACGATAGCATTCTATAATCTCGAAAATTTCTTTGACACCAAAGATGACCCGTATCTGTTGGATGATGATTTTACCCCAAAGGGGTTTAAAAGGTGGAACAAATCCAAATTTTGGAACAAAGCCAATAAAATTTCCAGGGCTATTTCTAGGATTGGATTGGAAGAAAGTAATCATCCCCCGGTTTTGGTAGGTATGGCCGAAGTTGAAAATAAAGGAGTAATTAAATCGCTTTTACGATCAAAACAATTACGGGATGTGGATTATGGAACCATTCATTTTGATTCCCCCGATGAGCGGGGAATAGATACGGCCCTGATTTACCATAAAGAACATTTTGAGGTGCTCGATGCCGAGACCATTCCTTTGATGGTACAAAATACAAATGGCGATAGAGACCTTACCCGGGATATTTTATATGTACACGGCAAGTTGCATCAAGAAGAAATCCATGTTTTTGTGAACCATTGGCCATCCCGTAGGGAAGGAGCTGAGGAAACCAGCTATAAGCGCATCAAGGCAGCGGAAACCATTCTTCAAAAACTTGATGCCATACAAGGGAATGGTTCAAACATTATTGTTATGGGCGATTTTAATGACGACCCTAATTCAAAAAGTATCCAAACACTTATGGACACTGGAAAGTTCATTAACCCTATGAAGAAATTATTGTCCCCTGTATCGGGCAGTGCCAATTACAAAGGGGAGTGGAGTTTGTTCGATCAAATATTGCTCTCGCACAGTTTTTTGAACTACGAAAAGGACACCCACAATTTTGTGGAAGCAAAAATATTTTCACCTAGATTTTTAAAACAATGGAAGGGCAAATACAAAGGAAATCCTTTCAGGACTTTTGCTGGAAAGAAATATTTGGGTGGCTATAGTGATCATTTTCCTGTATATGTTGTAATGGATGAAAGCAAGAAATGATTATCAGAAAAAAATTACACCACGTAAAAGTGAATTTTCACAACATAAAGAAGTAAAACGCTATGCATTTCATCGAATAAAGTAGGAATTTTATCGGTAAATAGTACATATCAACATATATTCGTAGTCCAAATCTTACCATAAACTCAATTATGGACTATCGTTTTCCTACAGGGGTTAAGGGAGTGATTTTCTCCATTTTATTTTCGCTTTTAGGCGCAGTGTCCATATTTGCCCAATCCAAAAGTTCAAAAGAGCAAATTCGTTTTTCCTATGATCAAGGGAAAATATCCTCTTTTATTTCCGAAATGGAAATTGATCACCAGTCCAAGCTTAAAAAAATAGGCGAGCTGATAAAAACCAAAGGACTTATAGCTTCAAAAAGCAACAATGGTACACAAATAGCTTTAAAGGATATTGGTACCGATGGAACACCACTTTACTATACTACCTTAAACGATTACGCATCCCAAACTTCAAGGGCTCATACGCTTTATGATAAAGGGCTGCTGAATTTAGGTTTAACCGGTAGGGGCATGGAAGTAGGTGTTTGGGATTCCGGTGTGGCTTTGTCCTCCCACCAAGAGTTTGATACCAGGGCAAAGAATGCCGATAATGCAAATGAGATAAGTCTGCATGCCACTTTGGTGACAGGCAACCTTATATCTGCCGGTGTGGAACCCAGTGCCAAAGGTGCCGCCTATGGCGCAGAAGCCTTGACCCACGATTGGAGTCGCGATAAAATTGAAGTGGCAGAGGCCGCTGCCAATGGCCTTTTGTTGAGTAATCATTCCTACGGAATTTTGTCCGACAGGGTGCCCGATTGGTATTTTGGCGCCTATATTAAAGTAACCCAAGACTGGGACAGGATCATGTACAATGCTCCTTATTATTTAATGGTGACCGCAGCGGGGAACGCACAAAAATCTCACGACAACGAAACACCGAATTTTGGTAAAACCGCCGATGGCTTTGATCTTTTATTGGGGTTTACCACAACTAAAAACGGATTGACCATTGCCGGTGCCAACACGGAAATTGATGGCAGCGGTGATTTAAAAAAAGCTTCTGTTGCGGGATATAGCAGCTTTGGACCTGTAGATGATGGTCGCGTAAAACCCGATTTGGCAGGGGATGGTGGGGATATTCTTTCCACAAGTTCGGCCACCAACAGCAGTTACCAGGTTTCTGCGGGGACTTCCATGGCCGCACCTGGGGTTACTGGCTCACTTTTGTTATTGCAACAATATCACGAAGAGCTTTTTGGTTCCTATATGAAAGCGGCTACCTTAAAAGGACTTGCGCTTCATACTGCCGATGATGTGGATGCCAAAGGGCCGGATTATAAAATGGGGTGGGGTATAATGAATGCAAAATCCGCGGCAGAGGTGCTTCAGAATAAAGAGTATACCACTTTGATAAACGAAGAAACGCTATCAGACGGAGAAACCTACTCCATAACGGTTTTGGCCATGGAAAATGAACCATTGATGGCCTCCATATCTTGGACCGATCCAGAATCCGAATACATAAACCGGGGAGAGCTTAACAGTACCCGAGCCGCTTTGATAAACGATTTGGATATTAGGATAACCAAGGACGGAGAAACCTACTTTCCGTGGAAATTGAACCCTGCCAAGGCCAATGATGTCGCTACTAAAGGAGATAACACGGTTGATCCCTTTGAGCGTATTGAGGTAGAAAATGCAAGAGGTACTTACACCATTACCATTTCGCACAAGGGAGGGTTGAAAAATGGTCTTCAAGATTTTTCCTTGATTGTTTCCGGGGCACAAGTGTCCAATTGTTCCATAGCGCCTCCTTCGGATGTGGATTTGGAAGGTTCCTCCAGCGAGGGCACAACCATTTCTTGGGACGATGCTGAAGAAACCTTATTTGAAGTGCAATACAAGAGCATTGATACGGACAATTGGGAAAGTGAATTGATCTGGGAAAATAACTTTGAGCTTACCGCTTTGGAAGAAGGCAAAGTGTACGAAGCCCGTGTTCGTTCTATCTGTACCGAGAATGTCGTATCCGAATTCTCCGAGACTATTGCCTTTGCGTTTAAAGGTGCAAAAACAGTGCTGATACAAAGTGCCCCGATGTTCGTCCCTCAAGAATTGAACATAACCATTTATCCGAATCCCGCTGTTGATTATTTAAACGTGGAGGCGGACTTGTCCAAAGATGCCGAGTTCTCCATCGTGACCACTTCTGGCAACGTGATTAAAAAAGGAAAGACCGAAGGTTCCATCAATGTGTCCTCTTTGTCTTCTGGATTATATGTACTGGTGGTTCAGGATTATTCGGGAATCAAAAGCACGAAGTTTTATAAGAACTAGTTATTGATGCCTTCCGCACGGATGCTGAGCATAGTCGAAGTAGGATGCGGAATCCATCGGGCTTTTTAAAGTGGATTCCTGCTTTGGCTGGAATGACACGGCTGCCATGGCCAACTATGGATTGATAACTTCGACTCCTGATTAAACTTTCTTAATCTCTTGATCGGCCAGAAGTGCTTCATTTCGTAACCGTAAGAATACTTGTGCGGTCGTCACCACGTCCAATTCACAATACCTGATGATTCTATCAATATCGTTTTCCTTATAAAACACATCTTTTACCATACTGCCATCCATATCATCTTTAGGAGATGGAATGCCCAGTACATGTGCCAACAGTTTTAAGGAGGTGTAATGTTTGTAGTCGCCAAACTTCCAGAGTTCCATGGTATCCAAATGGGGAACCTCCCAAGGCTTTTTACCGAAGAGATCCAGTTTGTAGGGTAGATTGATGCCGTTTATCACCATTCTGCGGGCGATATAGGGGAAATCGAATTCCTTGCCATTATGGGCGCACAAAAGATGCTTGACTTGGCTAAAATGATCTTTAAGGAGTTGTTTGAATTGTTTAAGGATTTGTATTTCCTCACCATAAAAGGAAGTGACCCTAAAGGTTCTCAAATCGCCTTTACTATTAAAATACCCAACGGAAATGCAAACAATTTTCCCAAACTCGGCCCAAATCCCCGCACGGTCATAAAATTCCTCGGCGGTAAACTCGTCTTTGCGCTGGTACTGCGTTTTCTGTTCCCATAAGAGCTGGGCGGTTTCATCCAAGTCGGTGAAATGTTGCTGTTGGGGTACGGTCTCGATATCCAAAAAAAGGATATACTCCAGGTTAAGTTTATAAAGCATGGCAACTAATTAAAAAAGAGTCGTCTGCTTGGCAGGACTCTCGTGTTCCAATAACCATTTTTTTCTATGCAGTCCACCTGCATATCCTGTGAGGTCTCCGTTGGTTCCGATTACGCGGTGACAAGGAACCACAATCCAAAGTGGATTTTTACCATTGGCCGAGGCTACTGCACGAATGGCTTTTACATCACCGAGCTGCTTGGAAAGTTCCAAATAAGAAATGGTTTTTCCAAATGGGATTTCAAGAAGAGCGTTCCAAACTTTTTTCTGAAAATCCGTTCCAGTGGGGTTTAGTTTTAGGTCGAATACCTTTCGGTCTCCATCAAAATATTCTTGAAATTGCTTGGCGGCATCCTGTAAAGTCACGGGAATTGTACCATTTGGTTTATTATTGTCCAAGACAGTGATAGAGGCAAGGCCGTTTGCATCACCTTTCAACTCTGCTGTTCCAATAGGAGTCTGTAAATAAGCAGTTTCCATTATTCTAGCTCATCTTCACCTTCAATGATTCCCAATCGTTTTGCACGGGCTTCCCAGTTTTTTCTGGCGAGTGTTTGTAGGTTTTCCACATTGTCGCTTTCGTCCATAATTTCCAATCCGAGCAGGGTTTCGATCACATCTTCCATGGTGACCAACCCGCTTACCGAGCCATACTCGTCCACTACCAAAGAAATGTGTTCTCTTTTCTGCACAAATTTTTTGAAAAGGTCATTTATGGACTTACTACGATTTGTTACCAGTATTTCCCTTCTGATCGTAGATAGGTTTTCATTGCCCTTTTTATTGATGATGGCCTCCAACAACTCATCCTTTAAAAAGAAGCCCGTAATGTTGTCCATCCGATCTTTGTACAACGGAATTCTTGAAAAGCGCAAGGGTCTGTTTTTTTCAAAAAATTTCTTTATGGTAGTGTCTTCGGATGCCACTTTCATTACAGTTCTCGGGGTCATTACATCGCGTGCCAAAATCTCATCAAAATAAAGCAGGTTTTTTATCATTTTGGATTCCGATTCCTTGAAAACACCCTCTTCATGGGCAATTTCGGTCATAGCGCTAAAATCCTCCCGATTCAACACACTGCCATGTTCGGCTTTTGCCCCCACCAATTTGGTGAAAAGCTGCAACAACCATAGCAATCCCGTCCATTTAAGCACAAATACCATAATGTTAAGTGCCTTACTGCTAAAGTTGGCCAACTGTTTCCAGAAAGTGGCGCCAATGGTCTTTGGAATGATTTCTGAGGCGACCAAAATCAATATGGTCATCAAGGTGGATACGATTCCGACCATAAGATCTTCGGTAAGGGAAAACCCAAAAAGGGTGCGCTTGGTGCTTCCATACATTTCTGCATAAGCTACTTTTGCCTGTACCCCTACCAAAATGGCACCGACGGTATGCGCAACGGTGTTTAGGGTGAGGATGGCGATCAAAGGTTTGTCCACATCCTTTTTAAGCTTTTCCAAAGAGCTTGCATAATCTTTGCCCTCTTGCTTTTTTATATTGATAAAGGTAGGTGTGACGCTCAACAATACTGCTTCCAAAATGGAGCACAGGAATGAGAAGAAAATGGAAATAAGGGCATAAAATATAAGTAGTCCCATAAAATGGTAGAATCTTTAGTACCAAGATAGGGATTTGGAATTAATTTTGAATGGGTAATCCCCCCGCTTTATAAAAAACATCCTGCAAGGCCGTTCGGATGTTCAGATCGTATAGTTGGCGATGGTCCCTGGACGGATACACCCGGTTGGATAGAAAAATAAAGGTGAGCTTGTTTTCAGGGTCGGCCCAGACAAAGGTTCCCGTAAAGCCGGAGTGGCCAAAACTTTTTGGGCTTGCCAAAGGGGAGGGGTAGGCCTCTTCCAATGGTAGTTCTGCGTTATTGAGCAAAGGTTTGTCGAAGCCCAGCCCCCTGCGATTTTCGTTTTCTGGGTACTGCACTTCGGTAAACTCTTTTACGGTTTTGGTCGAAATAAGCTGTTGGTCATCTACCTCGCCATAATTTTGATAAAATAGCATCAATTTCGCCAAGTCATCTGCCGTTCCGAACAATCCCGCGTTGCCAGAAACCCCACCTTTGAGCGAAGCATTTTCATCGTGCACCCAACCTTTTACCAGCGTTTTCCGGAAAAGCGAATCCACTTCGGTGGGCACAATGGCGTTCACGTAGTTATTTTCTTTGGGCAGGTATCCCAAGGTATGACACCCCAAAGGTTGATAGAAGTTTTCATGCAAATAGGTTTGATAGTCGGTTCCTGAGAGCTGTTCAATCAATCTAGGGAAAATAAGAAAGGTGAGCCCGGAATACACGTATTTCTTCTCATCGGAAACTTTAGACCGGTTGATGATACGGCTCATTTTTCGCTCGAACCGATTGTTGATATAGAGCCCATCATACACTTGTCCTTGAAATCTTTTATGGGATGAATTCCGAACAAAGCGTTTTTTGATTTTACCATTCTTACGCAACACTTTCTGCAAAAAAACAATGTAGGGCACCAAACCGGCCTGATGCGCCAAAATTTCGCGTAAAGTGAGGTCTTTCTTGTCCTTTCGGTGTCTCCAAGGCTTCCAATAGTTGCCAAAAGGTTGGTCCAAATCGAGTTTGCCCTCGTCCACCAACTTCATCAGGGCAGGCAAGGGCCCGGAAATCTTGGTAACGGAAGCTAAATCGTACAGGTCGTTCAAGGCTACAGCTTGAACGCTATCGTAGGTATGGAATCCGTAGGCTTTGTGAAAAATTACGGTATCGTTCTTGGCGACCAAAAGTTGGGCGCCCGGGAAAGCCAAGCTATCGATGCCCATTTCCATAATGGAATCCACTTTTTGGTTGATGAAAGCTTCATCAAAACCCAATTTGGACGGATAGGCATGGATGAGCTCCCGCTGGGCAAATCCAAAGGGCATCACTAAAGTGATGAAGAGCAACGAAGCCGCAATTTTTTTCATTTTTGTCGGGGTTTAGCCCAAAGTTCTAATAAAATCCTTGGCAAAATAACTGGCGATAATATCCGCACCGGCCCGTTTTATGGCCGTCAATTGCTCCAAGACCACAGCATCATGGTCCAACCAGCCTTTCTCGGCGGCGGCTTTTACCATGGCGTATTCTCCAGAAACCTGATATACGGCAACGGGAACTTCCACTTCATTTTTGATTTCCCGAACAATGTCCAAATAGCACAAACCGGGTTTAACCATCACGATGTCGGCTCCTTCGTCAATGTCCATTTGGGTTTCTTTTATAGCTTCATGCCGATTGGCATAATCCATCTGATAGGTATTTTTGTCTTTGGGCACATTGGCAATATCAACAGGTGCAGAGTCCAGGGCATCGCGGAAGGGACCGTAAAATGCGCTTGCATATTTAGCGGAATATGCCATAATACCTGTATTGATTAAGCCCTCGTCCTCCAAAGCTTCTCGAATGGTCAAAATTCTACCGTCCATCATATCGCTGGGGGCCACAAAATCGGCTCCTGCCTTGGCGTGGGATACGCTCATTTCTGCCAGAACCTCAGCGGTTTCATCATTCAGGATTTGCCCTTCGGCCACAATGCCATCATGACCGTAGGACGAAAAGGGATCTAACGCGACATCCGTCATCACCAACATTTGTGGACAGGCGTTTTTCACCGTTTTTATGGCACGTTGCATCAGCCCGTTCGGGTTTAATGCCTCGGTTCCTTTATTATCTTTAAGCTTATCATCGACCTTCACAAAAAGGAGCACGGAACAAAGTCCCATTTTCCAAAGTTCCTTTACTTCTTTTTCAAGATTGTCCAAACTCAACCTAAAATAGTTGGGCATTGAAGCAATCCCTTCTTTCACTCCTTTGCCTTCCACTACAAAAAGAGGCACCAGAAAGTCATCTGGGGTCAAGGTGGTTTCCCGAACCAATCTTCTAACGGATTCGGATGCACGGAGTCTTCTGTTTCGTATGAGTGGGTACATAGTTGATGGTTTTAGCTGATATTAAATATCAATTTCTCCTGTTAAATAAAGCGCGGCTTTTCCTGAAATCTTTACTCGTTCGCCCAAGTATTCACAGACCAAATCACCACCTCTTTTGGAAAGCTGTTTGGCGGTCATTTTGGATTTGCCCAAAACCTCTGACCAATATGGGCTAAGTGAAGTGTGCGCCGAACCTGTAACGGGGTCTTCGGGAATGCCACAAGCGGGAGCAAAAAAGCGGGATACAAAATCCACTTCGTCCCCCGGAGCAGTTACGATAACCCCCCGAACATCCAATTGCGCCAACAGATGGTGGTTGGGTTCAAGGGCCTCAATTTCCTTTTGGGATTGGTAGACCATCATGTAATCCGTTTTGCCCTTCAGGGTTTTAATCGGGCTTTGCCCTATGGCATTGTCCAGCGCTTCCATATTTTGTATGGCTACGAGATTATCCGTCGGAAAATCCATGGTCAACCAACCATTGTCTGCCTTGTTCACGGTTAGATTCCCGCTTCGGGGCGAATAGAATTGAATGGTATTTTTTTGAAATTCGTAAAAATGAAAGAGCACAAAGGCGGTTGCCAAAGTGGCGTGTCCGCAGAGATCGACCTCCACTTCCGGGGTGAACCATCGCAATTCGTACTGGTCATCTCTTTTGACGGCAAAAGCGGTCTCGGCCAAATTGTTCTCTTGGGCTATTTTTTGCATTAATTCTGGATTCAACCACGAATCCAAAATGCAGACCGCAGCGGGATTTCCGCCAAAAGTCTGGCTGGTAAATGCATCTATTTGGTAAATTTTCTGTCTCATAGGCTTGGTTTCAAGGCAAAACTACGCATTAAACCCAATCTTTTGGGCTTTGTAGTACTTCTATCAACTTATCTTCCTCACTTCCTTTTTCGGGATGATGGTCGTATCGCCATTGTACGTGTGGGGGCAGACTCATCAATATACTTTCAATACGGCCATTGGTTTTCAGCCCAAAAAGAGTGCCTTTGTCGTGCACTAGATTGAACTCCACATAACGTCCCCGTCTAATTTCTTGCCAATTGCGTTGATCTTCAGAGTAGGGTAGGTCTTTTCTTTTTTCTACAATGGGTGCGTAGGCCTCCAAAAAACTATCCCCGACCTCGGTTACAAAATTGTACCAGTCTTCCATGCTCGTTTCTTCGGTTGCTTTGCAATAATCGAAGAACAATCCACCTACCCCGCGAGCTTCATTCCGGTGGGTGTTCCAGAAATAATCGTCGCACTTCTTTTTGTAGTCCCGATAAAATTTTGGGTTATGGGCATCGCAGGCTTTTTTGCAAACTGCATGAAAATGGGCTGCATCTTCCTCGAACAAATAATAAGGGGTGAGGTCCTGTCCGCCACCAAACCATTGGTCCACGATCTTACCCTCCTTGTCGTACATCTCAAAATAGCGCCAATTGGCATGCACGGTGGGCACCATCGGACTTTTGGGGTGAATCACCAAGCTGAGGCCACAGGCAAAGAAATCGACATCATCCACACCAAAATAGTTTTGCATACTTTTTGGCAATGGCCCGTGGACTTTGGAAATATTGACCCCTCCTTTTTCAAAAACGGAACCATTTTCAATGACACGGGTTCTACCGCCACCGCCTTCTTCGCGTTCCCAAAGGTCTTGCTGAAACGTAGCGATGCCATCCAGTTCTTCCAGTTTTGAAGTGATGCTGTCCTGTAGTTGTTGAATGTATTGGTAAAACTTATCCTTCATTGTGCTAAAATATGTACCATTCGGTTTTTATGGTCAGAAAGGGTTGAACTCCCATCAATTTTGATGGATTCCAAAGCCATTAGCTTTAATACCTCGATGACCTCTTGTTCTGATTTTTCTCTGTTTTGCTCAAAAATGAAACGACCCACTTTGTTATTGTGCAAGTCCATTGCCTTTGGCAAACTTTTATTCGGAAATGAAGCCTCGTGCCAATCCGTCACCTTTTTTGCCCAAGCTAATACGACTTCCTCATTTTCTTGCCATTTAAAACACCGTTTTGCAATCAGATAATTCCAAAAAGCGTGTCTGAACGCATTGGCAGGGCCATTTTTATGGTGGAGTTTGCCGTAGTTTTTGGTCGATATGGATATGCAATCCTTGGTAGCTTTTATGGTTGGCCAAATAAAATGGGGACGGCTTAATCCAATACCTATAACTTTCAGTATATTTTTAAAATCAACCCGTTTTAGTACTGCAAAAAGGTTCACTCCTTGTATTCTTTTACGGCATCAATAAATGCTTTTGCATTCTCTACGGGAATATGTGGCAAAATACCGTGACCAAGGTTAACGATGTACTTGTCCTTTCCAAAATCCCGGATCATTTGGGTGACCATTTCCTTGATTGTAGCAGGAGGAGAAAGCAAGCGGGCCGGATCAAAATTACCTTGCAGCGTGACGTTTCCTCCGGTTAAATATCTTGCATTTTGAGGGGAACAGGTCCAATCGACCCCAACGGCCGAAGCTCCAGAGTTTGCCATTTCTTTTAAAGCGAACCAGCATCCTTTTCCAAAAACGATTACGGGCGCTTCATCTTTTAAGGCATCCACAATCTGTTGCATATATTTCCAAGAAAATTCTTGATAATCCTGAGGTGAAAGCATTCCGCCCCAAGAATCAAAAACCTGAACAGCATTTACTCCAGCTTTGACCTTTGCTTTAAGGTAGGCGATGGTGGTGTCCGTTATTTTTTGAAGCAATTCGTGGGCAGCTTCGGGTTGTGTAAAACAAAATCCCCTGGCTTTGTCAAAACTTTTGCTACCCTGACCTTCCACACAATAGCAAAGTAAGGTCCAAGGGGAGCCTGCAAAACCGATCAATGGAACTTCATCGTTCAACTTTTCCTTGGTCATGGCAATGGCATCCATCACATAACCCAATGAATCCTGGATATCGGGAACAATCACCTTGTCCAAATCAGCTTGGGAGCGGATAGGGTTGGGCAAAAAGGGCCCAAAGTTGGGTTTCATCTGTACCTCGATGTCCATGGCCTGCGGAATCACCAAAATATCACTGAACAAAATGGCGGCATCCATTCCGTATCGGCGAATGGGCTGTACAGTGATTTCGGAAGCCAGTTCTGGGGTCTGGCATCGGGTGAAGAAATCGTATTTTTTACGGAGTTCCATAAACTCGGGCAAATAGCGTCCTGCCTGTCGCATCATCCACACGGGTGGACGTTCAACAGTTTCACCTTTTAAAGCTTTTAGGAACAAGTCGTTTTTAATCATAGATTTTAATTTGTCATTCCTGTACTTCGTTTAACTCAGCATAAACTCCATCAGGAATCTTTTTAAGGTTTTTTTTGATTTCGCATTGTACTTCGACTACGCTCAGCATCCGGGTGGAATGACAGTTCTTTTATCGCCTGTGCCAACACATTTTCCACTGTTGGTTTGTTGGCTACAATGGTATGGTTTGAGTGTTTTTGGGCTTCAGCAGCAGTTGTTTCTCCAATACAGAACAAAGTGCTGTTTCCAATACTGTTTTCCAAAAGATAACTTCTAATCCCACTGGGACTAAAGAACAGAATGCCATCAAAATCCCTTTGAAATGCCTTTGGGTTTAGATGGGTATGATACAGCTCCACTTCTTTATACTGAACGTTATTTTTTGTGAGCATATCAGGAAGTTCATCTCTCCTTTTGTTGCCACAAAGGAATACAAATGTCTCATTTTGATATCGCTCTACAATATTTTTGGCCAATGCTGATGCATATTCGGCCATTTCAGCAATTTTCAGCCCATTTTCTACCAAAAGGGACGTTGTCTTTTCACCAACACAAAAGGCATTGAACTTGGATTTGTCCAAATGTTCAACCTGCCTTAAAAAGGCATTTACGGCATTCTTGCTCGTGAAAATGTAGTTAACATAGTCCAAGGGAATTTTCACCTCTAAAAATTCAATTTTCAGGGCATCGTACTCCACCAATCCCAAACCGGAATTTAGAAAGAGCTCCTTTTGTGAAGGGGTCAGTATTTTAGTGGAGAGCACTGTTTTCATTTCTGATTTCCTGCATCAATTTATCGCCTCCTTTTTGCAAAACCTCTTCTGCAGAAATTTTCCCAAGGTCTTTGGCTTCGGACAGTCTTACTTCTTTTTTGATGTCGATTTTCTGTTTTCCGTCCAACGAGAAAACAACCCCTTCAAAATAAACCGTTTGATCTTTTATTTGGGCCAACGCACCAATTGGGGCGGTACACCCCCCTTCCAAAGTGCGTAAAAAATCACGTTCGATGGTAGTGGCGGTTTGCGAACTTGGGTGATTGAGTTTTACCAATGCTTCTTTGGTAAAGTCATCTTCTTCTTTGGCCACGACCAGCATGGCCCCTTGCGCTGGAGCGGGAACCATCCAATCCAGATACAGGGCATCTTTGGGCAACAATTTGATCCGCTGCAACCCTGCTTGGGCAAAAATGGCCCCTTGCCAATCGTTTTCGATTAATTTGAGCAGTCGGGTATTCACATTTCCCCTTAAATCGACCACTTTGTGGTTGGGATATTTGTTCAGCCATTGCGCTTTTCTTCGCAAACTACCCGTGGCAATGGTGGCGGGTTGGTCAGCATTTAAAAAAGCCAAACTTTTATGGACCAAAACATCATGGCTAACGGCCCGTTCCAAAACGGCAACCTGTACTATTCCTTTAGGGAGTTGCGTGGGCACATCCTTCATGGAGTGGACAGCAATATCAATTTGGTCTTTTAGTAAAGCAACATCCAAGGTTTTGGTAAAAATTCCCGTCACACCAAGTTCGTACAAGGGTTTGTCCAACACTTGGTCACCTATGGATTTAGTGGGGACCAAAATGGTGTCATACCCCAGTCCCTCCAGCTTTTGTTGCACGGTGGTAGCTTGCCACAGCGCGAGTTCGCTGTCGCGGGTTCCAATTCGGATGATTTTGCTCATTTGGAATGTAGTTCTAGCTGAAAAACTTTTTGTATAAGCTCCAGACTGTCTTCGGTATCTACCTCGTTGCTCTTTAGGTGGTTGGCAAACTGCTTGGTGATTTTTTGGATGATCCGGTCCGAGATGATTTCCGCTTGTATTTGGTCGAATCCCTCAATTTTCTTGGTCTGAAAATCGATTTCCTCGGTCTTCATGGTGTTCAGTTTGTCCTTAAGGGCATTGATCACCGGGGCAAACTTTCGGGTCTCCAACCATTTCAAGAAATCCTTTTTCACCCTTTCTATGATTGCTTCCGCTTTGGGGACATATTCCTTTCTTTTGGACAAGGTCTCGTCCGTGATTTGTGAAAGTTGGTCCAAATGCACCAAGGTCACATTGTCCAATTCCTTCACATCGTCCGACACGTTTTTGGGAACGGATAAATCCAAGACCAACAACGGTTTTTTGGTATAGATCAAGGCCTTGGAAACCGTGGGCAACTGCGCTCCGGTAGCCACTACAAGAATATCGGCCTTTCTAATCTCGGTTTGCAGGTCGCCATAGTCCTTTACGGTCAATTGGAACTTGCCCGCAATGTCCTCTGCTTTTTCCCTGGTCCTGTTGATCAAGGTGATGTGGGAATTGTCGGAGTGCTTCACCAGATTCTCGCAAGTGTTCCTTCCAATTTTTCCCGTTCCGAACAATAATATATTCTTGTTGGAAATATCATCAACATTGTCCAGAATATATTTTACCGAAGCAAATGCCACCGATGTGGCGCCAGATGATAGTTCCGTTTCGTTTTTGATGCGTTTGCTGGCCTGAATCACAGCATTGCATAAACGCTCCAAGAACGGATTGGCCATCTCAAGCTTTTTGGATCGATAAAACCCTTGCTTAATTTGGCTAATGATTTCAAAATCCCCCAAAATCTGACTATCAAGACCGGTACCTACTTTAAACATGTGCGAAATGGCATCATGGTTTTTGTACACATAGGCTACTTCTTGAAATTCTTCGACGGTACCATTGGTTTGGTCGCAAAGTAGTTTGATCAATTGATAGGGATGTTGTGCAAAACCGTAAAGCTCGGTTCTATTGCAGGTGGAAATGGCCAAAAGACCATCAATGCCGATTTCCTTGGCCTTGCCCAAGATATGGTCAATGGCGGGAACATCCAGACTGAATTTTCCTCTCACCTCTGCATCCGCCTTCTTATAGCTCAACCCAATGGCGTAGAAGGAATTATGTTTTGAAATATGGTAGTTCCTCATAAAGGATATAAATCGCAGGACAAAAATAATAGGGTTGTAGGCCAAAAAATAACGCTAGCGGAACTATAAATAACCGTCGCTGTAATTTTGTGTTATTTTTTTGATGAAAATGATGGAAAGCATTGTTATTATTGATAAATTTGATGGTAATAAACACAATTTAGAGCGATTCTAAATTAAGTAAAAAGCAATACCGGATTGAAAACAAATATGAAAAATATCGCTAGAGGTTCGTATGACGAAATTTTGGTCGAGGACGGGATTTACATACTCAAGATCCAAAACGATGCCCAAGAACCAAAGCTTATTGAACGGGATATCGACAGTTCGTACATACAATTCCACTTTTGTTTAAAGGGGAGGTCAAAATTTAATTTTAACGAGGGCAACTATTATTTGGAGGTGAACGAGGAAAACTCCTTGCTCCTATACAATACCCAAAAGAATCTGCCTTTGGACCTGATTGTATCGCCTGGTTCTTGGTTGCTTTCCGTTGTGATGACCATTAGAAAATTTCACTCCTTGTTTTCGGACGAAGCGGATTACATTCCTTTTTTAAGTGATGATAACAAGGAAAAGAAATATTATTCCCAAGAAATAGTGTCACCTGCAACCGCGGTTGTATTGAGTCAGTTGATGAATTTCAACCTTCACCCATCCATCAAAAAATTGTACTTGAAAGGCAAGGTATACGAATTGATTTCCCTGTATTTCAACAAAACCGAAGATGCAGATTTGGAACAATGCCCTTATTTGGCCGATGAGGACAATGTTCGCCGGATTCGGATGGCCAAGGAAATCATGATTTCCCGAATGGCAGAGCCACCCACTTTGGCCGAACTTTCCCAAGAAGTTGGGTTGGGCCTCAAAAAGTTGAAAGAGGGGTTCAAACAGATTTACGGCGATTCCGTTTTTGGATTCTTGTTCGATTATAAAATGGAATATGCCCGAAAAATGTTGGAAACGGGCAAACACAATGTGAACGAAGTAGGATTGAAAGTGGGGTACAGTACCGCCAGTCATTTTATTGCTTCCTTTAAAAAGAAGTTCGGCACTACACCAAAAAAATACTTAACTTCAAACGTCTAAAACTATGACTATGAGATTTACCGTCCTGTTACTAACCTTTTGTTTTGTAGTTTGTGCTTGTGCCCAAGAGGAACCCGCAAAAGAAGACGAAAATGTAAAAATGCCGGAATTGGTGATGGTATTTACCAAAACCGAAGGCTGGAGACATAAATCCATTGAAAAAGGAGTGCAAACCCTTAGGGAACTTGGCAGGCAGAATGGCTTTGTTGCCTTGCAAACTGAGTCAGGTGAAGACTTTACTTCCCAAAACCTTCAAAACTATAAATTGGTGGTTTTTTTGAATACAACCTTGGATGTGTTGAACGATGCACAGCAACGTGCATTTGAATCGTACATCAAAGGAGGGGGTTCGTTCCTAGGTGTCCATGCAGCCGCCGATACCGAATACGATTGGCCTTGGTACGGGAAACTGGTTGGCGGTTATTTTGTGAGCCATCCCAACGATCCCAATGTCCGAAAAGCAACCATTGATGTGGTAAGCAAAGCCCATCCATCAACAGCGCACTTACCAGATTCGTGGATAAGAACGGATGAGTGGTATAACTTCAAAAACCTGGGTTCCAGTACAACGGTTTTGCTCAATTTGGATGAGAGTACCTACCAAGGCGGAACCAACGGCTCCAATCATCCTATTGCGTGGTATCACGAATTTGACGGGGGAAGAGCTTTTTACACAGGCGGAGGGCATACCGAAGACTCTTATGACGAGCCCATGTTCCGAAATCATTTGCTGGGGGCCATTGAATGGTGCCTAAAGCGAAAGTAAAGTGGGCCTGGCCACAATAATACCAATATTGCTTTTGATGTTTTTGAGATAATCCGCCAAGGGCAAATCGGAGATTTCCACTTCGCCATTTTTACTGGAGGCATGCAATAAATGCAACCTTCCATCAGGTTGATGGATGGCAATTCCAGTGTGGGTCACATCCAACCCTTTTATAGAGGTGGCCAAGGCAAGAATATCACCTGATTTGATAAGATGTTCCCTGCTTTCAATTTGGTCTTGTGGCAAGTAGCAAAGCGCTTCTTTGGCAATTTCTTTTTCTACTGCCAACATCGCTTCAAAATTCTCGTCACTGGCCAAAAAAGGATATAAGTTTCGGTGGGTACCCATAAAATTGATGGGTTTTTCTAGCTCAACACCATCCAATTCGGCAGTTATGTCCTTGACCAATCCTTTTTTCTCGTTGTTACGAATCCATTCCGTAAAATAATGTAAGCGAGAAGGATACCCATCCAACTTCCCATTTCTATACCGAACGGTCTCCAAGTTTTGAGTGAAGCTTTCAAAGTCTTTCTGTTGGTTTTGAAGCATCAAGCTCAAGGCCAGCACATTTTCCACAAAGGTGGTACAGTCCAGCCCTCCAAAATTCACGACCAGTGTTTCGGTATCACCAACTTCAAGGGTTTTTTCCACATAGGGCGTTCCCAAAAAAGATTGGCCCACCAAGGCTATGGTATCGCCTAGGTTGGAGGCTTTTGTTTGCTCTAAATCATTGATTTTGGTTTTAAAAAGGGATTTGTCCCCAGGCGAGCAAGTGATTTGTTGTGCATGGGCATGGATCGCCAAAATCAAAAGGGCAATTAAGGTTCTATTTCTCATTAAAATCGTTTTTATGTTCAACGGATAATCGGGTGGTCCTTGCAATACTTTCAGGATAATTTTCCTGCAAATATACAATGAGCTTTTCTCTTACATGTACGCGCAAATCCCAAGCGGTGGGCGAATCCTTGGCGCTTACCAAGCTTCTTATCTCCACGTAATTGGGCTTGGTGTCGGTAACCTGAACCACATCCACTTTGCCGTTCCAGAGGTCGGTATTTTTTAATATACGGGTTTGTTCTTCCCTAATTTTATCAAACGGAACCTTATAATCCACATATAAAAATATGGTTCCCATAAGTTCCGATGAGGTCTTGGTCCAGTTTTGGAAGGGTTGGTTTATAAAGTAAGGCGTAGGAACAATCAAACGTCTTTTATCCCAAATACCCACTACCACATAGGTGAGCGTAATTTCTTCGATTCTGCCCCATTCACCTTCCACAATAACCACGTCGTCCAATTTTATGGGTTGGGCAATGGCGATTTGGATTCCCGCCAAAATAGTTCCGATAAATTGCTGAGCCGAAAACCCGATAATGATTCCCGCAACCCCCGCTGAGGCAAAAATACTGATGCCCACTTCCCGGATTTCTTCAAAACTCATCAGCATAAAGCCAATTCCCAGTAGAACTATTATGAAAATAAAAATGCGCTCCAAAATGGTAAACTGGGTATATACTTTTCGAGCCTTGAGGTTGTCGGCAGCACCAACATCGTAATGCTGGATAACAGTCTTTTTTATAATTTTAATTAGTGCTATCATAACCCAGGCCATGGCGAAGATAAAGAGGACGGCACTCGCTTTTTTAAACCAGTATTCTGCATCTTCAAGGCCGAAAATATCTCGCAGGGCCTTCATTCGGAGCAGTACGGAGATAAAAATTAAAATTAAGGGAAACGCCAATCGTTTAAAGGCACTTTTGGGCAGCAAGTATTTTGGATTTTTCCCCAAGCGTTTTAGTATAATAGAAGTACCCCAATAAAGGATAACGAGCACAAGCAGGGCCACGCCCAAATAAATGAGGGATTCTTTGGAAACATTGTCGTAAAAAGACTCCATATCTCAAAAATAAGACAGAAAAGGTCAAGCAGGTAAGAATGCTTGAACAAAATCGAAAAACATTATTTCATCATAAGAAAGTATTTTGATGAGGAAAAGGCGATGTCCACTTCGTGTTGTATTTTAGCGGACTAAATAGAAAAGCCGTGAAAAAAGGAGTTTTATTGGTCAATTTGGGATCGCCAGATAGCCCAACCGCCAAGGATGTCAAACCGTATTTGGATGAGTTTTTGATGGACGAGCGTGTTATTGATGTGAACCCGGTGCTCAGAAATATTATAGTTCGAGGGATTATCTTGAACACCCGCCCCAAAAAATCTGCAGAAGCCTATTCCAAAATTTGGTGGGATGAGGGTTCTCCATTGATTGTTATTTCCGAAAGATTCGCGGAAAAAGTGCAAAAACATACCGAGCTTCCCGTGGCCCTGGGCATGCGATATGGTTCGAACACCATAAAAGAAGGATTGCAGGAGTTGAAGGACAAAGGGGTCGATGAGGTTTTATTGGTGCCCTTGTACCCCCACTATGCCATGTCATCCTACGAAACGGTGGTGGTAAAGGCATTGGAAGTGCAACAGCAGGATTTTCCCGAAATGCACCTGACCACTTTACCGGCTTTTTACAGTAATCCGGATTACATCAAAATATTATCAAAAAGCATAGCCGAAGGCCTAAAGGGTTTTGATTATGACCATATCCTTTTCTCCTACCACGGTATTCCAGAAAGACATGTTAGAAAATCAGACCCGACCAAGTTCCACTGTCAACTAAATGGCAAGTGTTGCAAGACCAACTCTGTTGCTCACCATACCTGTTACAGGCACCAGTGTTACGATACCACCGAATTGGTAAAAAAACAATTGGGCTTGCCAGAAGATAAGGTGAGTACCTCTTTCCAATCCAGATTGGGCAGCGACCCATGGTTGCAACCCTTTACCGACAAAGAATTTGAACGATTTGGTGAAGCAGGTGTTAAAAACTTGGCCGTCATTACCCCGGCATTTGTTAGCGATTGCCTGGAGACCTTGGAAGAAATTGCCATGGAAGGAAAGGAGCAGTTCCAAGAAGCCGGAGGAGGTGATTACATCCACGTTCCGTGTTTGAACGATCGTGACGATTGGGCCGAACTCATGGCAAAATGGATCAATACTTGGGCCGATAAAGCCATTTTGCCCGAATATCATATCCGATAATTCCATTTCAATGCAACAAACAACCGTGGCATGGCCAAAATAACCTCAGATGAACTTGGGCAGGAACCTATAGGAAAATTACTGGTCAAACAGGCCGTTCCTGCTTCCATTGGTATTTTGGTAATGTCCCTGAACGTGTTGGTGGATTCCATTTTTGTGGGAAACTGGATAGGATCCATAGCCATTGCAGCCATAAATGTGGTATTGCCCGTATCTTTTTTTATCGCCGCCTTGGGTATGGCCATTGGTATTGGCGGATCTAGCATTATATCGAGGGCCCTGGGTGCCAATAATCGGGAAAAGGCCCTTAAAACCTTCGGTAACCAGATTACATTGACTTTATTGGTTACCATTGCCATGGTGGCTTTGGGACTTTACTATGTGGATAACCTAATTCCAGCCTTTGGCGGTAAAGGCTCCATTTTTGAACCTGCCAAGATTTATTATACCATCATTTTGTACGGAGTTCCCTTTTTGGCACTCTGTATGATGGGCAATTCCGTAATCCGTGCCGAAGGGAAACCGCGTTTTGCGATGATTGCCATGATTATACCTTCCGTGGGCAACTTGCTCATGGACTACATCTTTATTTATGTTTTTGATTGGGGCATGCATGGCGCCGCTTGGGCCACCACGGTAGGCTATTTGCTTTGTTTCCTTTATGTGTTTTATTTTTTTCTATCAGACAATTCGGAATTGAAGATCGATATCTCCCATTTCGGGTTGGATCGTCCGATCTTGCGTGAAATAGGTTCTTTGGGTTTTGTTACCTTGGCCCGTCAGGCCGTAACCAGCATTGTGTATTTGTTGATGAACAATATATTGTTCAATCTAGGTGGGGAGGCCATGGTGGCGGTCTATGCGATTATCGCCCGAATGCTCATGTTTGCCCTGTTCCCCGTGTTCGGGGTAACACAGGGCTTTTTGCCCATCGCAGGCTATAATTATGGTGCGGTTATGTACGATCGGGTAAAGGAATCTATATATACGGCCATTAAATATGCAGCCTTGGTCGCAACCTTGGTTTTTGTGGTACTCATGGTTTTCCCTTCGGAAATCGCATCCTTGTTTTTGAGCAATAGGCCCGAACTGTCCGCAAAAGAAATAGCGACCAACAATTTTGTACTGCAACATACGCCCTTGGCCATGCGTTTGGTTTTTGCAGCTACGCCCATCATTGCCATACAATTGATCGGGGCGGCCTATTTTCAGGCCATAGGAAAAGCCATTCCAGCCCTGTTGTTGACCTTGACCCGTCAAGGATTCTTTTTTATCCCCTTGATTTTGGTGCTGCCCAATTTTATGGGCGAAATAGGGGTGTGGCTATCTTTCTGTATTGCCGATGTGCTTTCGACCGTGGTCACAGGTGTTTTTCTAAGTAAAGAAATCAAATCCGAACTTTCCTAAATACTTTTTCTTTGATTTAGAATGCTTAATTTGGGTGGCCTAACTAAACATCCATGAAAAAATATATTCTAGCGGGCATAGCTGCTGTTTTGGCAATCGCCTGCGCTGAAAAACCTGAAAAAAAACCTATGTACACCCTATTTGTTGGAACTTATACCGATGGTGATAGTGAGGGCATCTACACCTACACTTTTGACGCAAATACAGGAGAACTGTCCAACCAACAATTGGCGGCCAAACTGACAAACCCATCTTATTTGGCCATTTCTGATGATAAAAAGAATCTGTATGCCGTTCAGGAAACGGCAGATTTTGATAGTTTGGGCGGCGGTGTTACTGCCTTTAGTTTAAACAAGGACGTTTTGAGGCTTCAAAATAGTATGGGAACCCAAGGCGCGCATCCTTGCCATGTTTCCCTTTCAGGGGATGGATATTTGGCCGTTGCCAACTATACTGGGGGCAATGTCTCGATATTTTCTTTAAATGACGATGGCTCTCTGGCGGATAATCCACAGATCATTGATCATAAATCTTTGGATTCCGTAAAAACATCCCATGCGCACATGGCCAAGTTCAATGCCGGTGGCCTTATGGTGACCGATTTGGGATTGGATGCCGTTAAACGGTATAATAAAAAAGGGGATGGGTTTGTGCCAGCGGAACAAAATTCCTTGCCGTTTAAAGATGGGGCGGGCCCACGCCACTTTACCTTTGGCAATAATGGTCAGCTGCTGTACGTCATCAATGAATTGAACAGTACCATTTCCGTTTTTGAAAAAGCTGGGAACGGAAATTATAAAGAAGTCCAGGTGGTCTCTACTTTGGATGCCGATTTTGATGGAGAGAGCTTTTGTGCCGATATTCATTTATCACCGGACGGAAAGTTCTTGTATGGCTCCAACCGAGGGGAAAACACCATCGTAATTTTTGAAGTTGATAAAGACTCCGGTCAATTGGAATTGGTGGGGCGGGAATCGGTACATGGTGATTGGCCGCGAAATTTTTCCATGGACCCAACGGGTGAATTTTTACTGGTGGCCAACAAAAAAACGAGCAACATTGCCATATTCAAAAGAGACGCTGAAAATGGTACCTTGACATTTTTAAACGAAGTAAAACACCCCAATCCGGTTTGTTTAGTGTTCTTGGATTAGAAGTTTTAGAACATAAAAAGGGCTGTCCAAAGTGTCGATTTTCACCGACCTGAACTTGATTCAGGTCCCCATAGCGATTTGCTTATCAGAATGACGCGCTTCAATACTTTTTGGACAGCCCTTCTGTAAATTCCTATTGGACTGGATTTACTTACATTTCAGGAGTGCTGCCCACTTTTTTTAACTGGTCGGCCTTCTCCTTTAGAATTTGTTTTCCTTTTTGAATGGAAACCTCGAGTTCGTTCAGCTTTTCTTCCACCCGCTTTAGCTTTTCTTCCTTTTTAGCGATTATCTCATCGTCCTCTCCGCTGTTTTTGGCTTCCTCAACACGTTTTTTGGCATCGGCCAAGGCTCTTCTGCCTTTTCTTAAGGTTTCTTCGTCTTGTTTCAATGCTTCCGCGGATTCCTTGAGTTTTTCTTTGGCCTGCGATGCGCGATATTGTCCGAACTCTTTGCCGGACATATCTCCTTTTTCCCTACCATAGGAATTACCCTTGGACAATTCCTCTTGGGCCTCATTTTCCGTTTCTTTAGCGGTTCGTTCGGCCTTTTCTTTGCCCTTGCCCTTGGCATTCTCCTTTTTTTCTTGGGCTTCTTCAGAAGTTTCCTTTACTTCGTCTTCTACTTCTTTCGATTTTTCCCTGACTTCCTTGGCTTTTTGTTTTCCCTGCCCTTTTTCTTGGGATTTCCCTTGGGCATTGGCCAAGTTTAGGGCTGCAATGGAAAACAAAACAATCAATAAAATTCGTTTCATGTGACTTTGGGTTTTTTAGATTAGATACTATCGAGTTCTTGGATCATTTGCTCGACTTCCGATGCTTTTTGGTCCACATCGTTTACGGTTGAATCCACTGTCTGTTCCACAGATTCAATCTGTTCCAGTTTTTGATTCAGTTCCTTTTCCTCTTTTTCGGTGTCCCTGCAAGACAAAGACAGCAGAGCGACAAAAATGCCGAGCACTGCAAATTTTTGGTAGGTCATAACTTATCTATTTACAGGTATATACGTGCAAAAACTGGGGGATGGATGTTATGATGTACTATACCGTCCATGAGGTTCCATATTGGGAGGTGGATGCCCATCCTTAAGGTAAAGGTCAAAATGTCCTTTCATTGCATAGAACTTGTCCTCCCCAAATTCTCGAACACCGTGATCTGCCCCTTCAAAAAGAATAAATCTTGTTGGGTGTTTTGTTGGTACTTGTACAATTTACTTACCAGTTTAGGGATTCTTCAGGCGAAACCCGCCAATCAGCACTGCCGTGCATGATTAGAAGCTTCTTCATTACTACATATTATTTCTTTGATAGAAAGACAATCACCCCAATGACCACAAGTGCCGCTAGAATTGTAAAGAAGATTTTCCAAAAACTATAAGGTCTAGTGCCCGATATTTGTCCATTTTCCCCATTGATGAAAAAGTTGTACTCTTTTCCATTGTACCGATACGCGCTAACGTAAACAGGCAACAAAATATGTTTAAAGGTTTCTTCGGACAGTTTCATATCCATAGAAAGCACACGTTGGGTATCGCCACCAATATCACGCCTGCACCAAGAATCTGCAATGTCCTTTGCCACCTCTTTGGAATGCAAATGGCCATCTTTTAAAGGGATGGTATATTTTTCGGTAACAAATCCGGATAAAAATCCACTGTTGAACGGTTGAAGCTTTTTCAAATCCCAAAAGGCAATTTTACTTGGAATCCTTCCGGTCTTTTGGTGCGAAGCTTTGATCAAGGTATCGTCCACAAATCCCGAAACTTCCCCCGATGCAGGGTACCATCTGGTTTTCCTGACCCTTTGGGTCACCATTTTGCCATTGGCATTGCGCACCCTTCGTGTCTCGTAATAATATTCGCCCCGCTGACCAGTATAGGAAGCATGGAGTTGCGCATCAAAAGTCCAGTACGGTAAGTAGAGTCCTTTGGTGAACTGGGGGTCCAGCGCAGCCTTTTTTAAATTGTTCGGCGCAAACCACAAGCGCTTTGCCCAGTTTTTGAAAATGGCAAAGGATTGTTTTTTATCAATTTGAAAAGGTAAAACGGCACCGGGCAAAATCCAGTTTTCGTTGTAGGCATCTTCTATGATCAATGGTTGGCCGCAATACACGCAATGGAGTGATTTATAATTTTCCTCCACATGTTGGTCGGCCCCACAGTTTTTGCAATGCAGCATGGAAATTTCCTCGCTGTGCCTTAATGCCCCCATTTCTTGTAGGTAGGGTTGCAGCTCTAACTCTTCAAAACCGCTTTCTTTTATGGAGATGTCCTCCTTATGACCGCAGTATTCACAACTAATGCTGGTGGTGCCAGGTTTGTATTTTAGCTCTGCCCCACAATTGACACAGGCTTTTTTGAGTTCGGTCTTTTGGATTTTTTGTTCTTCCATATCTTCTTTCCCGCAAAAACGGGAATCAATAGAAATTAAAATGTACTGTTAAACTATCTTTACAAGAGGTTAGAATTATATTGATCTTTAAAAATGGATGAACACAAAAGCGAAAGAGCCAGACTGTTTATTGTCGTTGGTTCAGAAACAGTTCGAAATAACCGTCCCTTTCTGCAGATGCCTAAAGATTGAACGGTTCATCGGGCCAAAAGGCTGACTTAGAATTGATAATCCACGGGCATTTAAAAACTATATATGCATAAAATTATAGGAATCGGCATTGGCAAGCAAACTTTTGATGTTTATTTTAAGAAAGAAAACAAGATGTTCCTTGGTGTTTGCTTAATTGCCCCGTCAACCTTTAAAAAGCCGATCAAAGGTTTTCCATTGGCGGGCCGAGCCGTGGTCTAAGCCTTTGGTCCATTTTAGGTTCAACGGACAGGTCGATTACCAAGGTAGGCACAGTCTATTTTTAGGGTGCCCAAAACCTATAAACCATAACTATGGCGATTAATGGGATCCGTGTAGGGCAAGATTGATATAAGCAAAAAAATGGCCCAAAACGGGCCATTTTCAATATAAAAAAACTTAATCTATTTCAATTCCCAGCCTTTGCGGTAATCGCGGGTTACCCAGTCGTTGGCCTTCTCGTAATTGGTGATCTCCATGTTGTCGCCATCCCAAAAAAGCTTTCTTCTTCCAGGAGAGTTGTAAGGACTCCAATCGCTCGGAGTTTTCCCTTCTTGCAACTCTTTGTATTGAAAGGCTTTAACGGCCAAGTTGCCCATGAGTACGGTTTCGGTAAGTCTTCCTGCTTTTTCAAAGTTGGAAGAGGTGGGCGTACCGTTTTGGCAACCATCCACAAAATTGGCGAAGTGTCCACTCATTCCACCGGGCACTCTATCGTATTTAGGGGCCGGGGATTTGTACAGGTCCATCATTTCGGACGGCAACAATCTTGCATTTCGGGAATAGGTATCGCATACCAATATGCCTTTTTCACCGTACATAACGGTTCCCCCGCCACCATCACCGATGGTTTCATCATCTTTAAGTTCATCGGGCAAGTTTGGTTTTATACCACCATCATACCAGTTTAAAGCGATATCGCCGTGCTCTTCGTGCTCAAACTTCAAGTGAATTTTGGAAGAAGGGGGACAGGAATGGCTATAATCCGCTTCCACAAAATCATCTACCCAAACTGTGGTGCAACTTGCTTCTGCCTCTTTGGGGTAACCAAGGTCAAGAACGCTAAAAGGTGTTTCCATAATGTGGCATCCCATATCTCCCAAAGCTCCAGTTCCGAAGTCCCAGAAGCCTCTCCATTTAAAGGGAAGGTAAGCATCGTTATAGTCCCTCATTTTGGCCGGTCCCAACCAAAGGTCCCAATCCAATCCTCTTGGAATACGGTCTTTTTTTGTAGGCAAGGGAACGCCTTGTGGCCAAACAGGTCGGTTGGTCCAACAATCTATGGTGTGTACTTTTCCAATAATGCCCGATTCTACCCATTCGCGTGCTATTCGGCTACCATCGCTGGATGCTCCCTGATTTCCCATTTGGGTTACGATACCCTGCTCTTTTGCAACTTGGGTCATTAAACGTGCCTCGTGAATGTTGTGGGTCAACGGTTTTTCCACGTAGGCATGTTTTTTTTCACGCATAAATGGTAAGGAAATGGTGGCGTGTGTATGGTCTGGAGTTGCCACGGCGATGGCATCAATATCGTTTATATGTGCATCAAAAACCTTTCTAAAATCCTTAAAACGCTTTACATCGGGGAATTGCTCGTAGGTTTGTTGGGCGCGACGGTCATCCACGTCGCAGAACGCCACAAATTTCACCCTTCCGGTGTCGTTTAAGCCATTGATTACGGAATTACCCCTTCCGCCAACACCAAAACCGGCTACATACAGCGTGTCACTTGGGGGAATGTGGGTTCTGCCCATTACATGACTTGGGACAATGGAAAACGCAGCTGAAGCGGCCGCGGTGTTTTTGATGAACTTTCTTCTTTGCATTTTGTTTAGTTTGATTTAAGTGAAATCCCAAGATACAAAAAACTGAAAGAGTAATCCTAGCGATTATTCATCCCCGTTCCACTCTTTGTAAAACTGATGGAGATAGTCCAGCATAAATTGATGGCGTTCCCCAGCCAGTTTTTTTCCGCTTGCCGTGTTCATTTTCTCCTTGAGCAATAATAGCTTTTCGTAAAAATGGTTGATCGTGGGTCCTTTTGATTTTTTGTATTCCTCCTTGGTCATGTTGAGGTTGGGCGGAATCGTGGGGTTGTGAAGTTCCCTGTTTTTAAAACCTCCGTAATTGAAGGCCCTGGCAATCCCAATGGCGCCAATGGCATCCAAACGATCGGCATCCTGCACAATTTGAAGCTCTTTGGATGTAAATTTTTCTGTTTCCGTTTCCAGACTGTTCTTAAAGGACATGTGCTTGATGATGTTCACAACATGATGGATGGTCTCCGCATCAACGGATTTGGATGTAAGAAATGTTTCCGCGGTTTTTGGACCAATGCTTTCATCCCCACCGTGGAATTTTGGATCGGCAATATCATGAAGCAGTGCTGCCAGTTGCACGACCAAAGCATCTGCCTGTTCGTGTTTCAACAGTAATTTTGAGGTGTTGAAAACACGTTCAATGTGGAACCAATCGTGTCCTCCTTCGGCATCTTGGAGCTCCTCTTTAACAAAATTGATGGTATCTTGCACCAATGGGTCTTCCTTCATCATTTGGTTTTAACTCCCGATACAATCTGGTTTTCTACTTGAGCAATAAGCTCCTCTGCCTTGCCTTGGTTCGCTATGGGAGGATGTACCTCAAAAGTAACATGGGAACCCAGACCCATCGGAAATTTGCCATAGCGCAACAGTTTCCAAGAGTTGTTTATACTAATGGGTACGATCAAGGCGGAGGGCGCCTTCTTCATCAATACTTTTAAGCCGGTTGTCCTAAAAGGTTTGGGTACTCCGTTTCTACTTCGTGTACCTTCGGGAAAAATCACGGCGCTTCGGTTGTTTGTTTCAATATAGTTTCCCAATTTTTGAAGCTCGGCGATGGATTGTTTCGGGTCTTTTCTATCGATCAAAGCGGAACCCCCATGCCTTAAGTTGTAAGATACGCTGGGTATTCCTTTTCCCAATTCAATTTTGCTCACAAATTTGGGGTGGTACTTGCGCATATACCAAATAATAGGAGGTATATCGTACATGCTTTGGTGATTGGTGACTATGATCAGTGGTCGGTCGGTCGGGATGTTTTGTTTGTTACGAAAACTGTATCGTGTCCCTAGCACATTGGTGCACCGCATAATGAACCAATTTAATATGGAAACACTTTTTTTGTGTGCATTGTACCCGAACATAGTATGGCAAACCCACTGTATGGGATGGAAAATAACCAAGACCAGGCCAAAAAGCAGAAAGAAAATAACGGTCAGGGGATACGAAAGCAGTTTTAGCACGTGTACATTTTTATTGGTTGCCGTAAAAATAAAAAAACCACCCTTTAGGGTGGCCATTCCATATTTTATTTTCTTGATTTTAGCAATGCTCGTTATAGGCTTCCATCAAGTTTTCCGCAATAAGTTCGGCAGGCCTGCCTTCAATGTGGTGCCTTTCTATCATGTGCACCAACTCTCCATTTTTGAACAAGGCCATGCTTGGTGAGGAAGGAGGAAAGGGAACCATGTGGTCTCTGGCCGTTGCAACAGCTTCCATATCCACACCGGCAAAAACGGTAACCAAGTTGTTTGGCGTTTTGCTGTTTTGCAGGCTCAATTTAGCAGCTGGCCTTGCATTGGCCGCGGCACAACCGCAAACCGAATTTACCACTACCAAGGTGGTTCCATCCTTTTTTAAGGCCTCATTTACAGCTTCACTTGTATGTAGTTCTTCGAACCCGGCACTGGCCAAGTCTTCTCGCATAGGTTTAACCAATTCTTCTGGATACATAGACTTTTTTTTGATTATAGTACAAAGATACGGTATTGTTAGCGTTTTTTCATCACCCTTAACATTGCTTAAAGCTTTGTTTCTCTATCAAACCGTTATCTTTGCCGTTTAAATTTTGAAACATGATCAAGTGGATAGCCGCCTTTATCGGTTATTATTTATTTCGATTTCCGGGTGCGATTTTAGGGTTTATCGTCGGGACCTTTTTGGATAATATGGGAGGTTCTGGAAATAACCCCAGGTCCATATTTGAAAATGTTACCCGGCAATCGGTTTCTCCGGCCGATTTTGAATTGAACCTGCTCTCGCTCTGTTCCATAATTATTAAGGCTGACGGGCAGGTGAACCAAAGGGAGTTGGATTATGTGCGACAGTATTTTTTGAGCACCTATGGCAAGGAAAAAGCGAACGCGATTTTCCGGACGTTTAATGATGTTATAAAAAATCGGGAGATATCCGCACAGCATATCTGCAATTTTATGGTTCAGCGCACCCGATACGAGGTGCGCTTGCAAATGCTTCACTTTTTATTTGGGATTGCCCAGTCCGATGGACAGGTAAGCAAGGCGGAAATCCAAAAATTACGGGAGATAGCGGGTTATTTTCGAGTGAACCAGCACGATTTTGAAAGTATTATGGCGATGTTCATAAAGTCGACGGACAATTCGTACAAGATTTTGGAAATCGAGAAGACGGCTACCGATGATGAGGTAAAAAAGGCTTACAGGAAAATGGCAAAAAAGTATCATCCCGATCGTGTGGTCACCGAAAATGAAGCCATCCGAAATGGGGCCGAAGAAAAATTTAAAGAGGTCCAAAAAGCTTACGAGACCATTCAAAAGGAAAGAGGACTTTCCTAAGCTATAGCCGATTTATTCTTCTTTCTTCCTTTGCTCTTCTTTTTTAGTTTGTTGATGTAAATGATGGTTCCTGTAATGGGCAAGCTGGTACCGATCAAGCAGGCCAAGAAATACAACCACTTGCTAGGTCCGCCATAGATGGTTCCGGTGTGAATCGGCTTTATGGCCGAAGCAATTTTCACATTAAGCGGTTTGTCGGCATATATTTCTTTGTTGATCATTTCGCCCGATTCATGGATCTGTAGTCTGTCCTGAGCCACGGTTGACCAAGAATTGTCCGCAATCTTACGGAAACCATAGATCGGGTTTTTTTCGTTGGGCAAACTCACCGTTAGTTCACCTTCGTAGTTCAACTCCTTATTGGCAAGGGCAATGGCTTCTTCCAAGTTAATGGATTTGCCGTTGTCCAAACGCTCCAAATCAACTTCTGTGCCCCCGCCACGGTTTCCGAACACCCGTGTCCCCATAACGGCGCTCAATCCATCGCGATACCCCTCAAAGGACCAACACAGCCCGGTAATGCCCATGATCAATATCAAAATGCAGGCATAAAAGCCAAAGGTGTTGTGCAAATCGTGGTTGATGCGCTTCCAATTGGCGCTGGTCTTGATTTTGAAACCGGCTTTTACGGTTTTCCATTTTACTTTTTTGGGGAACCAAAGTACAATTCCAGATAAGGCCAATATCATAAAAATAATGGTGGCAATGCCCACAATAGGTCTTCCCCATTTAATGTCCATCAATAACCAACGGTGCATTTTAAACATGATGAACATAAATCTGTCCATCCCCGTTTCTTGTGGCGCCAAAATTTCGGCGGTATAAGGGTTCACTTCATAAGTAGAGCCTCTTCTTTGCTTGGGATCTTCCTTAATGGATAATTTGTAGGGTGAAGTTTCATCAGAAGGTATAGTGATGGTGGTAAGGAGTCCTTTTGATCGGATGTTGGGGTCGTTCACCAAGCTGGAAAGCGATTTTTTTGTCCCCACAGCCACTACTTTCATATCTTTTTTGAACCACTGTTCAATTTCTTTTTCAAAAGTAAGGATGGTACCGCTAAGGCAAACCAAGAAAATAATGATGCCGCTCACAAGCCCTAACCAAAGGTGCACATCGTTGATAAAAGCTCGGATTCCGTATGTGTTCTTTTTTCCCATGACCATAAAAAGACCCAACATTGGGTTGGGCCGTGCAAAGTTAATTAAAGTTTTGCGTTGATTTAAAATCAACAAAAAGTGGGTTTTATTGGTTAAATTTGGAAGCAAAAGATCATGCAGGAGTTTCTGTTCTACATAAAATTGGGACTTGACCATGTGTTGGATTTTGGTGCGTACGACCATATCTTGTTTTTATCGGCTTTAGCGGTCCCGTTTACTTTTAAACATTGGAAACGGGTATTGGTTTTGGCCACCATTTTCACCATTGCCCATTGTACCTCTTTGGCTCTATCCGTTTATGAAGTTGCCATTGTGGATGTTGGTCTGATCGAATTCTTGATTCCAGTTACCATTTTGCTTACGGCGCTTTTCAATTTTGCCTATGTCTACAAAGAGGCCTTGGACGTGGGTCTTTTTCTTCACATTTTGGCCACCGCTTTCTTTGGGTTGATCCACGGTTTTGGCTTTTCCAACTATTTTAAGATGTTGATGGCCGAAGAAGAGGATAAGATTACGCCCTTATTGGGTTTTGCCACGGGAATTGAGTTATCTCAAATCATCATCATATTGGTGGTTTTGATTATTGCCCATGTGATTTTGGACTTATTAAAGGTAAAGCGATCCATTTTTATAGCCGTTGCATCCATTTTGATCATTGCCATTACAATACCCTTGCTTATTGCTACGTTCCCCATATAGGGCCTAAGTTAAATTTTATTGAATAAGGTTGTAAGGGTCTGTCAAAGCAGGTATATTTATTTAATTATCAGCGTTTTTTGGATTTATGAAGGCGAGCAAACAAGAAAAATACGATAAAGCCTATTTGCGAATGGCCCAAGAATGGGGCAAACTGTCCTACTGTAAAAGAAGGCAAGTAGGAGCCATAATCGTTAAGGATAGAATGATCATATCCGATGGGTACAACGGAACACCCACGGGATTTGAGAATTTTTGCGAGGACGATGAAGGGTATACCAAATGGTATGTGCTGCACGCCGAAGCCAACGCCATTCTTAAAGTTGCCTCATCCACACAGTCGTGCGAAGGTGCTACGCTCTATATTACCCTATCGCCATGCAGGGAATGTAGTAAGCTAGTTCACCAAGCTGGCATAAAACGTGTGGTATACCAGAATGCATACAAAGACGACTCTGGAATTAAATTTCTGGAAAGGGCAGGAGTTGAAATCGTCCATTTGCCCGTTTTGGAAGAAATGGTTTAAAACCATAATTGCTATATGAAAAAGATCAAAGGATATATTTGGCCTACCCTACTTGCTCTAGCGGTAGCCATCGGCATTTTTATAGGAGGGAAACTTCATTTTAACGATTCCCCGGAGAAATTGTTCTCCACCAATTCCAAGAAAGATAAACTCAATCGGCTCATCGACTATATCGACTACGAATATGTGGACGATGTGGATACCGATAGCATTGTGGATGTCACCGTGAACAATATCTTGGGCAAACTGGACCCACACTCCGTATACATTCCCAAAGATGAAATGAAGGAGGTGGCCGAAAGCATGAAAGGCGATTTTGCGGGTATCGGCGTGAGTTTCTACATGTATAGGGATACCATTACCGTGATAAGAACCATCAAAAATGGACCGAGTTACATCAGTGGAATAAAACCGGGCGACCGTATTTTGATGGCCGACACGGATACGCTTTACGGCAGAAGAATAGCCAACGATGATGTGGTCTCTACCTTAAAGGGCAAGGTAGGTACAAAGGTGAATTTGAAGGTTTTTAGAAAAACCGAAAACAAAATAATGGACGTTCCCGTGGTTCGGGACCGTGTTCCGATCAGAAGTGTTGAAGCGTATTACATGCTCACCAACGAGATGGGTTATATCAAAATCAACCGTTTTGCCGAATCCACTTTTGATGAGTTCAAAGATGCGTTGAGAAAATTAAAACTAAGAGGTGCAGAGAAACTGACCTTGGATCTAAGGGATAATCCTGGTGGTTATTTGGGCATTGCCGAAAAATTGGCCGACGAGTTCTTGGAAGATGACAAATTGATTCTTTTCACTAAAAACAAGAAAGGGCGCATTAAAAAGGCATACGCCACCAAAAAAGGGGATTTTGAGAACAAACCGGTATATGTGCTTATTAATGAACGCTCTGCATCGGCCAGTGAAATTATCGCAGGAGCCTTACAGGATAATGACATAGGCACTATTGTAGGTAGGCGTTCCTTTGGAAAAGGCTTGGTGCAACGCGAAATGGCCTTGGGCGATGGCTCAGCGGTTAGGCTGACCGTTTCCAGATACTACACCCCAACGGGACGTTCCATTCAAAAAACCTATAAAAACGGCAACCACGACTATTACAAAAGTTTTATGGAACGCTACACCAGTGGCGAACTTATATCTGCGGACAGTATTAAAGTGGCAGACTCATTAAAGTTTGTTACCCCAAAGGGCAAAGTGGTCTATGGAGGCGGGGGGATTATCCCCGATGTTTTTGTTCCGATAGGAAACAACCAAGAAGAGGCCATAGAGAGCATGGACGATACCTATCAGTTTTTTGTCCGTTTTGTTTTTGAACATTTGGAAAAGGACAGGACCATGTACGATGGTTATGACCAAAACCAATTCTTGGACGAATTCAAGGTAGATGATATCCTTTTCGATAACTTCATCCAATTTGTACTGGATAGAAAGGTAAAATTGGATTTCTATGCCCATGAGGAAAAGATAAAGGCGTATATAAAGGCCAATATTGCCGAACAATTGTTTTCGCCCAACCTATCTGCCCAGATCAAGGGGGATTTTGATTCCATGCTCAATAAGGTGAAAGCATTGGATAAAGCAAGGATAGATCAATCCCAAATTGGTGCTGTGGAAGAAAAACCTTGATTTAGGGTTTTTTTAGAAATTTTTCAATTGTTCTGTTGTGCCCCTTTTTGTTGCCAAGGCACTATCTGGCCCCTCTTTCAAAGGTCAAATCGTTGACCTTTTCATCGGTCCTGTTATAATTTTGAACCGTGGCCGCGGCTATGCTTAAAAATTATGTCTCAAACTGCATCAAAAAAGGCCTATATCAATTCCAATCAAAAATTCCTGAACAGGCTCTTAGTCTTTTAGCTTTTTGTCTATCTTTTTGGAAGTAATAAAGATCAACATAAGCACTATGGCACACAACGAGGCCACTATCCCAATCAAAGCAATGGTGCTATCGCCCTGAAGCGGGTTTTCAAAATCCACCAAGGTTACATTATAGGCAATAAGGCCCAACGCCAGTATAATTAAAACTATAGCAAAGGTCTTGTTCATATCAATGGTTTAAATATTGTGTGTAAGTAACTCGTTGATGTTGGTGGCAAAAAGCTTGACCGCAATGGCCATAAGGATTACACCGAATACCTTTCGGATAATATTGAGTCCGTTTTTGCCCAAAATACGTTCGATTCTTGCACTCGACTTAAGCACGATGTATACAAAGATAACGTTTATGATAATGGCGACGATAATGTTCTCCACGTGATATTCCGCCCTAAGTGACAGAATGGAGGTCAAGGTACCCGCACCTGCGATAAGCGGAAATGCAATAGGTACAATAGAGGCGGTTTCCGGCTCATCATCCTTGTAAAGCGATATGCCCAAGATCATTTCGATCGCCAAGAAAAATATGATAAAGGCACCGGCAACGGCAAAGGAATTTACATCGATCCCGATCAAAGAGAGAATACTTTCCCCAACAAACAAGAAGGCAACCATTATACATGTGGCCACAATGGAAGCCTTTTCCGACTGCACATGGCCAACCTTGCTCCTTAGGGATAAAATAATGGGGATACTTCCCAAAATATCGATTACGGCAAACAATACCATTCCAGCGGTGGCAATCTCCTTAAAATTAAAATTCATCGCATCATTTTTTTCGGACGGCAAATTTACGGGTAAAAAACACTTTTGGACTACATAAAATGTTTATAAATCATCAAATTTTCGGTTTTGAATTACCTTTGTCCAAAAAGTAAGCCCTTAGTATGTTCCAGATAGGAAAAACCATAGTATCCGAAGAGATATTGCAAAATGATTTTGTGTGCAACCTAAATGCTTGTAAAGGTGCTTGTTGCGTAGGAGGGGAATATGGAGCCCCCTTGGATGATTCCGAAACCGATAAACTCGTAAATATTTATCAAGATGTAAAACCATTTTTGCGCCCCGAAGGCATTGCCGCCATTGAGGAGCATGGTTCTTTCGTAAAAGGAGAGGATGGCGAATGGGAAACCCCACTGGTAAACAACAACGAGTGTGCCTACGTTATTTTTTCCGATAATGGTATGGCAAAATGTGGCCTCGAGGCCGCTTATGAGGCAGGTGCCACCAAGTGGAAAAAACCAATTTCGTGCTATTTGTACCCGGTAAGGACAAGGGAGTACTCCGAATTTACGGCGGTAAACTATCATAAATGGGAAATCTGCGACCCTGCCTGTGCCCTGGGCGAAGAATTAAAGGTTCCGATCTATAAGTTTGTAAAGGATGCCTTGATCCAAAAATTTGGGGAGGACTGGTACAGGGAATTGGAGGAAGTAGCAGCCGAAAACCTTAGATAGTAGGAATGTCCAGCACTACTTTGGTGCCGTTCGGGTCTCCGTTTTCATCGAACAGGTCCAAAATATCCACATCGAATTTGTTTTGATAATCCTTGGCAAAATTGGCCAATCGTTCCTTGGTAATGCGGATGCCCAAGGACTTTCTCTTTAGTACCCTGTTTTCTTTGTTCACTTCTGCCATGGTTCGGCCCACACCATTGTCCACTATTTCGATGGTTACGTGACCTTTGTCCTTGTGCTTTACATTGATCTGGATTTTCTTTTCGCCATCTTTTGGCGATAATCCATGCCACAAGGAGTTTTCCAAGAAGGGCTGGAGGGTCAAAGATGGAATTTTGATATTGTCTATATTGATATCTTTTTCCACTTCGATCTTAAAATCAATCTCGTTGGAAAACCTAATGTTTTCGATGTTCATATAAAGCTCCATGGTTCCGAGTTCCTCCGATAGCGGGATTTCCTTTTGGGATGACGCCTCAAGGATCTTCCGTACCAGTTTTGAAAACTTGTTTAGGTAATGGACGGCATTTTTTTGCTCGTTGTTTATAATGTAAAGCTTAATGGAGTTTAACGAATTGAACAAAAAGTGTGGGTTCATCTGGCTGCGGAGCATCTGTTGTTCCAAGGTCAGTACCCTTTTCTCGTTTTTACTTTGGTATTGGCGATAGAGAATATAGAGAATGGATAAAATCAGCCCAACAATTAGAGCGCTGACAAGAAGTGTTGTTTGGTTCTTTTTCAGTCTAAGGCGAACAATCTCATTTTCCTTGGCAAGTACGGCAATTTGGTTGTTCTTCTTGTCGTTTTCGTACTTAACAATAATATCGTTCATGTACCTTAAGTTGGTGGCACTGGAAATCTGCTTGTCGTATTGGTCGGCTTTTTTGTAATACTCGTAAGCCTTTTTAAAGTCGCCCTTGGTATTTTGGAGTTCCGACATTTTTTCATAGGCGTACAGAATGTTGCTGGGAATGTTTCTGTTTTGGGCCATTTGCAAACCTTCTTTAATAAAGTCCTCGGCCTCCATGTAATTGCCCAATTTTGTTTGTGCCCAACCTGTATTGATAAAAACCAGGGAGGTTATGGAAAAGTCGCCTATTCTTTTTGACTCTTCCTGTAGCGGCTCCAAAAGCACCAATGCCAAGTAGGGCATATCCTGTTTAAGATAGATTTGGGCCAAGCTGTTCTTGCATATCAAACGGCCAATATCGGAATCGATCTCTTCATTGTAGGCCAGCGATTTTCTGTAGTTTTCCAGAGCACCTTCCAAATCTCCTTTTTCTTCAAGGCAATGCCCTATGTTTTGATGGTTGATGGCCAACCCCAGTTTATTGCCGAGTTCTTCTTCAAGTTTAAGGGCTCTCCGAAACTGTAGTATTGCCAAATCATACTGTTCCAAGGTTTGGTACAGGTTCCCTATGCCGTTCAGCGCAACATTGATGCTTCTTTTTATATGGTTCGAGGGGTCTTCGACCTGCTCTGCCAACTCCAGGGCCTTTTGGTTGTAGTCCAAGGCTGTTTTAATGGCATCGGTACGTCTGTACACAACTCCCAACATATTAAGGCTAAGGATCCTAAAATCGATGTTGTTGGCCTCCTGGGAGGCTGCCAGTGCCTGTTCATGGAGGGCCACCGCCTTTTCGTATTGGGAAATATTTCTGTATTTCATGCCCAATTGGTTCAGGGCATAGGCTCTACCTACCAAATAATTATACTCTTTGCTTAAATTGGCAAAATATCTCAACAACGAGGTATCCCTTTTTTCTGAATTCAATTCTTTGTCGAGAGCTTCATACGTTTTGGGCTGAAGTTGTACGAGTGTTTCGGCCTTATCCTTAAATTCTTTTGGGATTTCCTGGGCGGTCAAGGAACCAAAAAACGAAAACAATAATAGCACGAGCAAAGTAGTGCTTTGCGGTCGATATGGATTTTCGGAGTATTGGAGCTTTACGATAGGCACGGGGACATTGTGGGATTAAAGCATATCCAAAAAGTCGGATTTTTTTTGCCGGGAAACAGGAATTTTATGATTGGACTCCAAAACCACATAACCATCGGTTTTGAGGAACTCTTTTATTTTATTGAGATTGATAATGTACGAATTGTGTATTCTAAAGAAGCTGCTCTGGGGTAAAAGTGTGTTTACTTCTTTTAGTTTTTTGGTAAGTAGTATTTTTTGACCATCAGTCAAGAAAATGGTACTGTAGTTGCCATCCGATTCAGCATACAGGATGTCGTAACTGTTCAAAAAGACCAGTTTGCCATCGGTGTTGATGGTTATTTTTTTGTTCTGTGATTCTGCATTGAAGTTGAGCAGAATTTTCTCCAACCGATTAATGCTCAAGTTCTTGGAGTTGAACTTTTTTATCTTGGCAATGGTTTCTTCAAGATCATCGGAGTCAATGGGCTTTAAAAGATAATCGATGGCCTCATTCTTTAGGGCTTGCAGCGCATATTGGTTATAGGCTGTAGTAATAACGACCGGGAAATTCTTGTTCTTTAGGTTTTTAATAAACTGAAACCCGTCCATGGCGGGCATCTCTATGTCCAAGAACAGGCAATCGGGCGTATTTTGCTCCAAATAATCCAAGGCCTCGCGGGCATCGGTAAAAGATGCAATAATATCCACCTCATCGCTCAAGTTGGTCAGTTCCCAACTTAAACTTTGCAGGGCTTTTATTTCGTCATCAACTATTACAGCTTCTAGCATAATACAGAATAGGTTATATCAAATTTAGAATTATTCTTCACATAGTAATAAAATTATGTGTTAATGGATATTTAGCACGTATAACTGGTATAAAAAGGCAAATCATGGGAAAAACCATCATTTTAGGTACACGATAAAAGAACAGTAAGGGGAAAACAAACTCAATCTGAAAACCCTATAAACCAATTATACATAAAAAGGGACAGTTTATACATAGACCACATACTTGTGGGGTATTGTTATTTATATTCGGCTTGTCAAAAATTGAAAGACGGTTTATAATGTTTTGGAAATGAGAAAATGTGCAGTATTATTTCTGATTTTGATAATGGCTTTGATTTTTGCGGCGGTGTTGGATAAGAATGATGCCGGATTAAATTCTGGTTGGAACAAGGTAGTTGTAAAGAAATAAAATAGGCTTGTGACCAACAGTTGCTCTTAAAAATTTTGTATTACCAAATAATTGTACGGCCACAGCAACCAATCACTTGATTGTATAAACCGCTTGCACAATTAATCTTCAATTAGGTCTAAATCTAAATTTGATTTTAGGTTTCGGGGGAACTACCTAGGACGGATATAGGTTTGTGAAGGACATGATTGAAGAGGCCGTACTCTTTGGTAATATTCGGCCCATTGGCCGGTTCATCATAAAAGCGGGACCAAATAAGTAAACAGTATTGCTTCTTGGTCTTTTTATTTGGTGTAAGCTTATTCCCGTCTTTCCGGGAATTTCGACTCTCAAACCAAGATTTTCAACATTTTATGTTAAAAACTTTATGCCTATTTAGCTAAAGAGACCTTTAAAAATTCATTGCGTTTTTAAATCTTTGCCAACGCAAACTTCAAGTTTCAACTTTTTATGTGGTATCGGTTGCGATAACATTTAAGCTGATTTTGAATGATGCAAAAAAAACTTACTGTACATTATAGCATCCCAAATTTTATGCTCCCTGGTGTACATTGATTTGTGCTGAAAACAGTACGTGTGATAGTGTTTATTGATTTAATACCTCGGACAAGTTCACCCCATATTAGAACGTTCCGAGGTATTTTTTTAAAGGAAGTATAAAAAAAACCTCCAATTTGGAGGCTTTTGATTTTATGGCCCGGTAAACCTTAGAGTGACCATGCTTTGCCGCTGGTCAGGGTGTTGAGGTCTCCACAAGGAACATACTCGCCGGGTATTGGCAAATAGGCCAATACTTCTTCACCAATATATTCTGATGATTTATAGGCCCATGTGGCCAAATCCCTTAAATCGTTGGCAAACGAAAAACGGGCGATATCATCATCCAAGCTGGCTTGGCCTCCTTCCAAAATAGCCTCCATATAGTTCATAATGGCTTCGGAATGTGCCTCTTCTTCTTCCTCGGTGCGTTTTTTGAGATAGGTTTGCAATGCTGGTTCAATATCAGCAGGCTCAATGTCCATTAGGCTTTCCTTTCCGGAGTCTGCAAGGACCTTTTCATAGAATTTGTTCATTTTCATGACTACAAAGTCTCTTTGGTCCAAAGGCATCACTTCATTCAGGTATGCATCTATAAAAACGTGCACGTTCATCTCGGTTGCTGACGGAGTATCCGTTTTGGGAAGGATTACGTCCAAGGTCTGCGCCATAGCGTATCCCTGTTCTTTATTTAGGAAACCGGGTGTCCATTCGGCGTAGGCCGGCCTGTTCTTGCAGCTCTGAAGCAAAGAGAACAATGTTGGTGTGGCCACTGCATAACCGAAGGCCAATCCCATATTTTTAAGTGCTGATCTTCTTTCCATTATATATTTCCTTTTTTAAGTTCTTGGGCAGCATGGTTGGCGGCCCGTGCAGTAAATGCCATGTAGGTCAACGATGGGTTGACGCAGCTTGCAGAGGTCATAAAGGCACCATCGGTTACATATACGTTCTTACATCCATGCACTTGGTTATGTCCATTTACCACGGATGTTTTTGGGTCACGGCCCATACGTGCTGTTCCCATTTCGTGTATCCCAAGTCCTAGAGCGTAAGGTCTATCGTAAGGAGTAATGTCCTTGGCTCCTGACTTTTCCAACATTTGGACGGCCTGATCCTGCATATCTTTACGCATGTTCAGTTCGTTTTGTCTGATTTCCGCATCAAAAGTAACGGTAGGTAGGCCCCACTGATCTTTTTTGTCGTAATCCAAGGTCATCTTATTGTCGTGGTATGGAAGAATTTCTCCAAAGGCAAGCATGTTCATGGTCCAACCTCCAGGGGTAAGTACGGCATCCTTATAGTCTTTACCAAAAGAAGCCTCGGCGATCATTTCTTCATAATTGCCCCTACTGGCACCTCCTTGGTAGCCATAGCCCCTAACAAAATCCTTCATGTTGGAATCCCCGCCGAGGTTCCTAAACCTTGGAATGTAGGTGCCATTGGGTTTTCTTCCTTTATAATACTTGTCTTCGTATCCTTCAAATTTACCCGATGCGCCGACCAAGAAATGGTGGTCCATAATGTTGTGGCCCAATTCACCGGAATCGTTGCCCAAACCATTGGGGAACCTATCGGATTTGGACTGCATTAAAATAGAGGTTGATGCTACGGCAGAAGCGCAAAGGAAAATCACTTTGGCCTTGAACTCGAATTCCTCTTTGGTTTCCCTATCGATAACCTTAACCCCTGTAGCCTTTTTGGTATTAGGGTCATAAATTACTTCGTGAACAATGGAATCCGGTCTTAGCGTCATGTTTCCTGTTGCTTCGGCAGCTGGCAATGTAGAAGAAACACTGCTAAAGTATGCTCCGAAAGGACATCCTCTAATACAACGGTTTCTAAACTGACAACGAACACGGCCATCGCCTTCAAATTGCTTGTCGCTATTAATGTGTGCCACCCTACCGGCTGTAATTACACGGCCGTTAAAATGTTCTGCAACTTTATCCCTAACATGGTCTTCCACACAGTTCAGTTCCATCATGGGTTCGAACTTTCCATCTGGCAGCTGCGGCAAACCTAAATTTTCACCGGATACACCAATGTAGCTTTCCACTTTATCGTACCAAGGTGCTATGTCTTTGTAACGTACGGGCCAATCAACCGCAATACCTTCGTTTTTGTTGGCGGTAAAGTCGATGTCGCTCCAACGGTAACTGTGTCGTCCCCACATAATGGAACGTCCACCAACATGGTACCCGCGCATCCAGTCGAATCGCTTGGTTTCGTTGTATGGGTGGTCCAAATCATTTACAAACCAATGTTTGGATGCTGCTCCAGTTGTGTACCCTGTTCTGGATTGTTTCTCCTGTTTTTTAATGTCTTCTCGGGTTGCTGTTCCCGCATGGGGGAAATCCCAAGGATCCTTATCGGCTGTTGGGTAATCTTCACGGTGCTTTACCATGGGCCCACGTTCCAAGACCAAAGTTTTTAGGCCGTTTTCGCACAATTCCTTGGCAGCCCAACCACCGCTGATACCCGTACCTACCACGATGGCATCATAGGATTCCTGCTCCTGATTGTAATAAAATTTACTCATTTATTCGGATTGTTTATTTGCTAAATGTATTAATTATTAAATTAATTTTCTACATTTAATCCCTATGTTTATTGAGAATTCAGCACTATAACGTTGTAGTTTTTGGATTCCGAACGAAATTAACTAACGTAAAAATATGAACAGAAGTAATTTAGCACAGAAAAGTATTGTTGCCTTGATTATGGTGGCATTTTTAGGATTTTATTCCTGTAAACAGAATTCAAAAAAGGAATCGGCCGAAGAAACTGCAACAGAAGTAGCCGTTGAAGAATCCAAACCGGATTTAAAACTTTCTTTGGCACAATGGTCCATCCATAAAATGATTCTTGAAGAGGGTGTAGACCCTTACACTTTTGCAGAAAAAGCAAGTGAATGGGGCTTTGAAGGTCTCGAATATGTAAGCGCCCTTTATTATAAGGAACTACAGGCCGCTAATTTTTCGGAAGAGGCCATGAACAACTGGGTGGAAAAAAGCAAGGCCGAAAGTGAAAAATATGGCTTAACGAATGTTTTGATCATGGTAGATGGTCAAGGGGATATAGCCGTTCCTGATGAGGCCGAAAGAACAAAAGCCGTTGAAAACCATTACAAGTGGGTGGATGCCGCCGCAGCTTTGGGCTGCAGTTCCATCCGTGTAAACCTGAACGGGAGCATGGATCCGGAAGTTTGGATGCCGGCCTCTGTTGCAGGGCTTACGCAATTGGCCACCTATGCCAAGGACAAAAACATCAATATTATTGTTGAAAACCACGGAGGACCATCTTCCAATGCACAACTATTGGCAGAGGTTATGGAAAAAGTGGGCATGGAAAATTGTGGGACATTGCCCGATTTTGGCAATTTCTGCATCAAAAGAGAAGCAGGCGATTACTATTCGTCCGAATGTTTGGAAGAATATGATCGTTATAAAGGAACAAAGGAGTTAATGCCCTACGCCAAGGGCGTTAGTGCCAAATCCTATAGTTTTGATGAGGAGGGGTATGAAACAAGGGTGGATTATCCAAGAATTATGGACATTGTCCTAGAGTCCGGATACGAAGGTTTTGTGGGGGTGGAATATGAAGGCTCCGAACTTAGTGAAGAAGAAGGGATTTTGGCAACCAAGGCACTTTTGGAAAAAGTATTGGAGTAGTCCAAATTAATATGAATGGGTAGATGAAGGGATTTTTGCAACAACTCTTCGATTACAATTTTTATTGTAACAAAAAAGTAATTCAACAATGCAGTGGTCTGGACCATGTTCCGGACAACTGCATTAGACTTTTTAGCCATATACTCAATGCGCACCATATCTGGAACCACCGCATGTTGGGAATCCCAACCGAATTTGGTGTTTGGGACGAGCACGAATTGAGTAAGTGGGAAGATATCCATTACCAAAACCAGCGCACTTCTTTTGAAATTGTTTCCAATACGGATACTTTTGAAAAACGGGTGGAGTACGAGAACAGTCAAGGAAGAAATTTTTCCAATGAAATAAAGGATATCCTTTTTCATATTATTAACCATTCCACGCACCATCGTGGGCAAATTATGATGGAGTTGAGAAATTCTGGAATAGCGCCAGAACCTTTGGATTACGTACATTACAAACGATAACAAGCAACTAACTAACACTTTACATGAATATTAAAACCAAACTCCAACTGTCCTTTATGATGTTCCTCGAGTTTTTTATCTGGGGTGGTTGGTTTGTTACTTTGGGTACTTTTTTGGGCAACAATTTGGAGGCCACAGCGGGACAATCGTCAATGGCCTTTTCCACACAGTCATGGGGAGCCATCATTGCTCCGTTCATTATCGGATTGATTGCTGACAGATACTTTAATGCAGAACGAATTTTAGGGGTACTGCACTTAATAGGTGCCTTTTTAATGTACCAAATGTACCGGTCAACGGATTTTACGGCCTTTTACCCCTATGTGTTGGGATACATGATCTTGTACATGCCCACATTGGCATTGGTGAATTCAATTTCATTCAACCAAATGAAAGATCCTGCAAAAGAATTTTCGAACATCCGCGTGTTCGGGACCATCGGTTGGATTATTGCCGGTCTGGTCATTAGCTATCTTTTTGTTTGGGATTCGCCAGAAGCGTTGAAAGCGGGAATGCTCAAAAACACATTTTTAATGGCGGGCATTGCTTCTGCCGTGTTGGGCCTTTTCAGCTTTACATTGCCCAAAACCCCTCCAACAGTAGACAAAAATGAAAAGGTGACCATTTCAGATATGTTGGGACTGGATGCGCTAAAACTTTTAAAGGACAAAAACTTTTTGGTGTTCTTTATCTCATCCGTATTGATCTGTATACCATTGGCCTTTTATTATCAAAACGCCAACCCTTTTCTGGCGGAAATAGGGTTGCCCAATCCAACGGGGAAAATGGCCATCGGACAAATATCGGAAGCACTGTTTATTCTAGCGCTGCCCTTTTTCTTTACCAAGTTTGGATTTAAAAGGACGATTTTGATAGGCATGTTGGCCTGGACCGTTCGTTATTTGCTGTTCGCTTACGGTAATGCCGACGAACTATCATTTATGCTGATCATCGGAATTGCATTGCACGGTATTTGTTACGACTTTTTCTTTGTATCCGGACAGATTTATACCGATACCAAAGCAGGGGAAAAATACAAAAGTGCCGCACAAGGATTGATTACCTTGGCCACTTACGGTGTAGGAATGTTAATAGGGTTCTGGATCGCTGGGTTAATAACCGATTCGCTTACTTTGGAAGATGGAACTCACGCCTGGGACACCATTTGGATTTATCCGGCAGGGTTCGCAGCAGTAGTATTTATATTGTTTGCACTGATATTTAAAAACGAAAAAGTAGAATATAAATCTTAGATACAACCAAAAATCAACTAATACAAACATGAAAAACGTAAACAAAAATCAGCTATTTGTAGCGGCCTGTATATCGCTTGTCGTTACATCCATGACCTTTGCCATCAGGGCGGGTATTTTGACCCAACTAGGGGAAGAGTTTATGCTTTCCAATCAACAATTGGGTTGGATAAACAGTATGGGCTTTTTTGGATTCCCAATTGCAATGATCTTCGGTGGATTGCTCTACAATAAAATAGGGGCACGTAAACTCATGGTAACGGCATTTGTCTGCCACATGCTTGGATTGGTGCTCACTATCATGGCAGGAGGTTTCTGGACGCTAATTATATCCACCTTCTTTATTGGTTTTGCCAATGGTTCGGTCGAAGCGGCCTGTAACCCCATGATCGCCGATATGTTCACCAAGAACCGTACAGCTATGCTGAACAGGTTCCACGTATGGTTCCCCGGAGGAATTGTGATTGGCTCCCTTATCTCCAAGTTCATGACCGATTTTGGAATGGGATGGCAGTTGCAGATAGCAGTAATGCTGATACCGACACTTATCTACGGATACATGTTCTTTAAACAACAATTTCCGGAAAGCGAGCATATCGAAACCGATACCACAAAAAATATCAAAGGGCTGGCAGACCCATTGTTCATTTTTATAATGATCTGTATGACGCTCACCGCGATATCCGAATTTGGACCACAACAATGGGTAGAGCGTATATTGGGCAATTCAGGAGCAAGTCCAATGCTGGTGTTGGCCATGGTGACGGGTATTATGGCCATAGGCCGGTACTTTGCAGGCCCCATTGTACATAGGCTTAACCCCATAGGAGTGCTGGTGATGTCCGCTCTGGTCACCACTGCGGCGGTTTACAGCATGAGTGTTGCCGAAGGGTCGATGATTTATTTTGCTGCCATTCTTTTTGCCCTCGGAGTTTGTTATTTTTGGCCAACCATGATCGGGTTTACCTCGGAATACCTTCCAAAAACAGGGGCATTGGGAATGTCCTTGGTCGGAGGTGCAGGAATGTTCTCCACGGCCATTTGGCAGCCTGTAATCGGCGGATGGTTGGACAGCGCAAAGGAAACAGCCGTAGCCTCGGGGTTGACCGACCAGGTCGCAGAGTTGGCCGCAGGAAAGGCAACCTTGGGAAAAATGATGTTTTTTCCCCTGGCAGTATTGATTTTGTTTTTCATTTTGTTCCTTTTTAGAAAAAAGCTGGAAGAACGAAGAGTACCACAAGGTCATACCGTAGAAGAAGTAGTATAATTATCAAATAAAATAACAGAAAATGCCTAAAAAGATTAGACTTGGAATTCTTGGAGGAGGAGGGGATTCCCTTATCGGAGTTTTACACAGAGTAGCCTCTTTCATTAATGACAATTATGAAATTGTTGGGGCGGTATTCAACCCAGATTTGGAAGATAGCATAGCGTTTGCCAAGGAAATTGACATTCCTACCAACCGTGTCTACAAAGATTTTGATACGCTTGTTGAAGAAGAGATGAAGCTCCCGGAAGATGAACGTATTCAGGTATGCTCCATTCTTACGCCGAACTTTCTACATTACCCAATGGCCAAAAAATTATTGGACAATGGTTTTCATGTGATTTGTGAAAAACCGATGACCACTACCTACGAAGAAGCCAAAATTCTTCAGGAAACCCTAAAAAAGGCGGGAACTGTATTTGCCGTTACCCATACCTATACAGGGTATCCGATGGTGCGTCAAATGCGTGAGATGATCAAGGAAGGAGTCATTGGAAAAGTACATAAAGTTGATGCACAATATTATCAAGGTTGGATGAACCCTATCATCCATGACAAGGAAAAACGCGGAACAGTATGGAGGCTCGACCCGAAAAAAGCGGGAATCAGTTCTTGTATGGGAGATATAGGGGTGCATGCTTTCAATATGATTGAGTATACGACCGGCTTGCAGGTACAATCATTGCTGTGCGATTTTAATTATATGTACGATGACAATGTGATGGACATGGATGGTACGGCCCTTATCCGTATGGACAAAAACGTAAAAGGGGTCATTAGGGCAAGCCAAGTGGCCACAGGAGAGGAAAACAACCTCACCATTGCCATTTACGGTCAAAAGGGAGGCTTGAAATGGGAACAGGAAAACCCCAATTACCTCTACAAATTGAACGATCCAGAACCATTGCAGGTGTACAAACCAGGCCATGAATATAATTCTGACCTATCCTTGGATGGAACCAAATTACCTCCCGGACACCCCGAGGGTATTTTTGATTCCATGGCCAATATTTATTTGGGCGTGGCCAGGGCCATTCGCGGCGAAGAATACAATAGCGGAGAGTTCCCGACCATGTTGGATGGAGTTAGAGGCCTTAATTTTATTGAGAACACCGTAGCTTCCCACAAACAAGGAAATGTTTGGGTGGATATGGATTGATATTGGTCTATGGACCCAAAAACAAGACATGATGGCTGCCCTATGGGCGGCCATCATTTTTTATAAAGCATCTCAAATTCCTCAAAAACCACGATCATACTCTCGGTAGGTTTGGTGCCTAGTTCAGAAAGTTCACGGGTGTAATGGTCCCAATGTGTTTTTTTCCAGTGTTCCAAACTTTTGTCCCCCTCGCCCTCCAGGCGGGCATGCTCTTCCCGAATACTAAAAAAGGGCAGTAGTTTAACAGCTGTGGTACGAATAACGCACTTGGCATTACCCTCCCAATCGGTAACCACGTAAAAATCTCCGATTTTGGGCAAAGCTTCATTGCGTAGTTGAATCCCTTTTAAAGAATGGGTGGTGGCCCTTTTGATTTCTTTGCAAACCAAATCGGCACACAAATCGGCATCTTTTTCATTATCACAAAAATGAATCACTTTGGGCGCATCTTCAGAAGCAAATTCCAAATGGGCATCCAAAAAGTCGCCCCACAGATTTCGGGCAGAAGCATTTTCCATAAGTAGTGTTTAAAAAAAAACTCTAAGCTGTTTTAATTGTTAATGAATCCCTATATTTATGTCTTACTACATGAGACGTAAAATTAGCATAGTTTTTTTCTTAAATATAGAGGATAAATCCCAATTAAATTGGGATTTCCAAATTTCTTAAAATTAAATTCAATGAAAACAATTAAAGGACCAGCCGTGTTCTTAGCACAATTTGTGGACAGTAAAGCTCCGTTCAATACCTTGGACGGCATGTGTAAATGGGCCTCGGATTTGGGGTACAAAGGAATTCAAATACCAACTTGGGAATCCTTCCTGATTGACTTGGACAAAGCGGCCGAAAGCCAAGATTATTGCGACGAGTTAAAAGGAAAAGTCAATTCGTACGGATTGGAGATCACGGAACTATCCACCCACTTGCAAGGGCAATTGGTGGCGGTGCATCCCGCTTACGATATTATGTTCGACAACTTTGCGCCCGAAGCATTGCACGGAAAGCCAAAGGAACGTACCAAATGGGCCGTTGATACCGTAAAAAAGGCCGCAACCGCAAGCCGCAGGTTGGGACTTGACGTGCATGCCACATTTTCCGGGTCATTGCTTTGGCACACGGCCCACCCATGGCCACAACGACCAGCTGGCTTGGTAGAGATGGGCTTTGAGGAACTGGCGAACCGCTGGATGCCCATCCTAAACCATTTTGACGAAGAAGGTGTGGATGTGTGTTATGAAATCCACCCTGGGGAGGACCTGCACGATGGTGATACCTTTGAACGCTTTTTGGAAGCAACGGGCAATCACAAAAGAGTGAACATTCTGTACGATCCAAGCCATTTTGTATTGCAGCAATTGGATTACATTACCTATATCGATCATTACCACGAGTTCATCAAATCGTTCCACGTAAAGGATTCAGAATTTAACCCAACGGGCAAAAAAGGAGCCTTTGGCGGTTACAACGATTGGGGCGATAGAGCGGGGAGGTACCGTTCCTTGGGTGATGGCCAGATAGATTTTAAGACCATTTTCTCCAAATTGACCCAGTACGGTTGCGATGTTTGGGCCGTAATGGAGTGGGAATGCTGCATAAAAAGCCCGGAACAGGGTGCTCGTGAGGGGGCAAAATTTATACAAGATCACATTATAGAGGCGACCACAAAAACTTTTGACGATTTTGCAGGTGCCGAAACTGATAAAGAAAAACTTAAAAACATATTGGGATTATGAGAAAATCGATATTATTCGTAGCCCTTGCCATTGCTTTTGCATGTAAGGACAAATCAAAGGAAACTAAGGAAGAAGTTGAAGAAAAGGTGACCGAGATGGCTGAACAAAAGGAATCCGAGTGGATCACTTTGTTCGATGGAACCGGTTTTGACGGTTGGCACATGTACAACGGAGGAGGGGTAACAGAACCTTGGAAACTCGAAGATGGGGCCATGGTTTTTTATCCACCAGAGGAGCGGCCCGAAGGTGCCAACTATAACTTGGTGACCGATGAAGAGTTTACCGATTTTGTGCTTACCATGGATTGGAAAATTGCCGAAGGCGGAAACAGCGGTTTCTTTTGGGGAGTGAAAGAAGGTGAAAAATACGGACAGCCTTACTTAACCGGACCGGAAATACAGGTTTTGGACGATGAAAGACATCCTGATGCACAAAATGGGGAAGATCGATTGGCAGGTTCTTTGTACGATATTATACCTCCATCGGAAAATGTGGTGAAGCCTGCAGGGGAATGGAATTCCGTGGAATTGATGATCAATCACAAAACCAACCAAGGCCATGTTGTTTTGAATGGGACCAAGATAGTTGAGTTTCCAGTGCAAGGCCCAGAATGGGATGAGCTGGTGGCCAATTCAAAATTTGCAGATTGGGAAGATTTTGCTGCATTCAAAACAGGCAAAATTGGATTACAAGATCATGGGGATGTGGTAGCCTATAGAAATATCAAAATAAAAGAACTTTAAAATGAATAGAATCAAGATTGCCCTTACGTTGATAACATTTTCAATGGGGCTGTTCACATTTGGGCAAGAAGTAGAACCGACTACACCAGAAGAAACCGAATTTTATAAACCCGTGCCACCAAAAGTGACCCCTGGTGAAGATGGGGCCCCGCCAAGTGATGCCATTGTCCTTTTTGATGGCACCTCCTTGGACAAGTGGATCAGTTCGGTGGACAGTACTGCCGCCAAATGGATATTGAACAAGGATGGTAGCATGACGGTGAACGATAGGACAGGGGATATTCAGACCAAGCAAAATTTTGGAAGTATCCAGCTTCATATCGAATGGAAATCACCCGCAGAGGTACAACGGGATGGTCAAAACAGAGGTAATAGTGGCGTATTTTTGAATGGACTGTATGAAGTGCAAGTGCTGGACAACAACGATAACGACACCTATGTCAACGGTCAAGTAGGCTCTATTTACAAACAACATGTGCCCTTGGCCATGGCGTCTGTACCCACCGGAGAATGGAACACCTACGATATGATTTACCATGCTCCCGAGTTTGAAAAGGGGCAAAAAGTGAAGTCTGGAACCTTAACGGTAATTCACAATGGTGTGTTGATCCAAGACCATGTGGAGATAAAGGGAACCACTCCTTACATTGGTTGGCCCAAAAACCCGCCACACGGCAAAGGGCCGCTTAGGCTTCAAGATCATGGCGACAACAGCAGGGTCAGTTATAGAAATATTTGGGTAAGGGAGCTGGATTAGCTCCCTTATTGCTATTTTATACTGATACAGAATCTCCAATAGCCAAAACCTATTTTGGTTACCTTTGGCAAAATTTATCATTTATATATGATTCAATCCATGACAGGCTATGGGAAGCATGTAGTTCAGCTTCCTTCCAAAAAAATCACCATTGAGCTCAAATCGCTCAACAGCAAGAGTTTGGACATCAATGCCAGACTTCCCCAATTCTACAGGGAAAAGGAGCTGGAATTGCGTAAAATGATCGCTGGTGCCTTGAACAGGGGCAAGGTAGACTTTAACCTTTATGTTGAAATTACGGGTGAGGAAACAACAGCAGAGGTCAACAAAGGTGTGGTAAAGAATTATATGGAACAATTGGCCGATATTGCCAAGGGCGACGATATAAAATTGATGGAAATGGCATTGCGCATGCCCGATACCCTCAAAACCGATAAGGACGATATTGACCAAGAGGAGTACAAGGCCATAATAGAAGCCATGGACGAAGCCCTTTCCAAAATTGTTGAGTTCCGAAATGAAGAAGGAAAGGTACTGGAGGAGGATTTTGTGGCCAGGTTGAAGAATTTAAACGAACTTTTGGAAGCCGTGAAAGCAATGGACCCCGAACGTTTGGGAACGGTAAGGGAGCGATTGGACAAAGCGGTGGCCGACCTTAAAGTGGAATTGGATGCCAATAGATTTGAACAGGAGCTGATCTATTATCTTGAGAAGTACGACATCACAGAAGAAAAGGTTCGCCTGGCGAACCACCTAAAATATTTTGAGACCACTTTGAATTCCGATGACTCCAATGGTAAAAAATTAGGTTTCATTTCCCAAGAAATAGGGAGAGAGATCAATACCATTGGTTCCAAGGCCAATTATGCGCCCATGCAACAATTGGTGGTACAGATGAAGGATGAACTGGAAAAAATAAAGGAACAAATGCTCAATGTGTTATGACAGAAGGCGGTAAACTTATCATTTTCTCGGCACCCTCAGGCAGTGGTAAAACCACGATTGTGAAGCATCTGTTGGATCAACCAGAACTGAACTTGGCGTTTTCCATATCGGCAACATCCCGCCCTCGAAGGGGAAAGGAAAAGAATGGGGTCAACTACTACTTTATGTCGGTTTCCCAATTTAAAAGGCACATAAAAGAGGGTGATTTTTTGGAGTGGGAAGAAGTATATCGCGATAATTTTTATGGCACGCTCAAAAGTGAAGTAGAGCGTCTTTGGGCCGAAGGGAAAAACGTCATTTTTGATATTGACGTGTCCGGCGGGCTGCGAATCAAAAAGAAGTTTCCCGATAAAACATTGGCCGTTTTTGTTAAGCCACCCAGTGTTGATGAACTCAAGATCAGGTTAAAGAAAAGAAGCACTGAAAGCGACGACAAAATAAACATGCGGATTGCCAAGGCATCCGTGGAGCTGGCCACAGCCCCTCAGTTTGATAAAATCATCAAGAACTACGACCTCGATGTAGCTCTTAATGAGGCCCATAGATTGGTCGCCGAATTTGTTGGGGCCGAGATGCCCCTTAAAGAAGATTAGAACATGAAAAAGGTAGGGCTCTTTTTTGGGACCTTCAACCCTATACACATAGGCCATTTGGTCTTGGCGAACCATCTGGTGGAGTTTTCCGATCTGGATGAGGTTTGGTTCGTGATTACCCCACAAAGCCCGTTTAAGGTGAAGCAATCCCTTTTGGATAATAACCACCGTTATCAAATGGTGTTCGAAGCGGTTCAGGATTACCCCAAGTTAAAACCCAGTAAAATAGAGTTTGATCTTCCCCAGCCCAATTATACCATCAATACCCTGGCCCATTTGGATGACAAATACGGAAAAGACCATCAATTTTCGCTGATTATGGGGGAGGACAATCTAAAAAGCTTCCATAAATGGAAGAACTACGGGGCTATTTTGGAACATTATTCCATTTATGTGTATCCTAGGGTCTCGGACGGTAAGATAGCGCATCAATTTAAGGGACATCCAAAAATTAGCATGGTGAATGCGCCTATCATGGAAATATCATCCACTTTTATCCGCAAAGCACACAAAGCAGGTAAAAATGTTCGTCCCATGCTCCCACATTCCGTTTGGAAATATATGGATGAGATGAATTTTTATAGGTAGCGCTATTTTTTTGAGGTAACCACCCCTACCATGCTATCTGCCGTTCCGTAATACAGATACCAAACATTTTTGAAGAGTACCAAGCCCTCCAGAAAGGTAGTACCATCTTTATATTGGCCTGATTTTTCAAAAGGCAATTCGGGTTTTATAAAAGGTTTCTCGGTACGGTCCAATAGCTTCCAAGGTTCTTGGGCATCAAAAAGGGCCTGCCCTCCTGTATAGATCCGATTTCCGAGTTCCTTTACTCCAATATTTTGTGAATTCCCTGCATTGTAGAGAACCACAATACCATTATCCGTAAGTAATGGAGGTGGGCCTGCTTCGACTAGCCAAGAATCGAAATAACCGGGCCTAGGGCTTAAAACAGGCGCCAGTTTGCCTTCGTAGGTTTCCACGGGCTCCCAATCTATCATATTGGTTGATGTGGCCAGCCAAATATGGGGCACCCCATAGTACATCCAATATTTTCCATGAATCTTTGCAGCAACCAGTTTACCATCCTTAATTGCTGTTACTATGGCTCCCGATTTGGTTTCTTTTTCGTGGTAAATACCGTTCTTATAGTTTTGGAATACCGGTCCATGCTTTTCCCAATGCACTAAACCTTTTGAGGTGGCAACGGCAAGCTTGGGGACTTTACGGTTCCATTGTGTATAGGTAAGAACATACAATCCATCTTCTGTCTCAACTATGCGTGGGTCTTCAATACCGCCTGGCCATTCATTGATTTTTTGATTGTCGTTTTTTGGGTAAAATACAGGTTGTGGCCATTTGTTGTAGAAAGTACCATCCGCCGAAGTGGCCATTCCAATTCGGGAACGGTGCCCACCGATTTCTTTCTCCCCCAATTTTTCTTCGGCCCGGTATAGCACATAAATGGAATCGTTTTTGGCCATGGCTGCTGGGTTAAATGTGGCCATGGATTCCCAATGGACAATTTTTTGCGTTATGGGGTCTTTAAAGGTAGATGTACTATCTTTCTGTAAAATAGGCTGGGCATTTTTGGGGCGTTCAAATGGCCCCAACATCCAATCTTTTTCTTTGTTTTGGGAAAACAGGCCAGTGCATGTAAATAAAAGAATGCACAATTGAAAATACGTTGTTCTCATCAATATTAAATTTTTTCCAGGGTATCAGTGCCTAAATACTTATCACCCTTATTAAGGTACCATGCTCTTGTTTTGGGCATTTTTATACCGTTGATTTCCTCTAATCCAGTCAAAAGGATGTATTCGCCATCATTTTTACTTTCTTCATGATAAAATTGATATACTTCCATGGCGTAAGTGGTTGGGTCAAAATAAAAATACCATGTATCGGTGCCTACTTCAGCATCGTAGGTAACTTTTAAAACCACATATTTTTTGTCCTTGAATGTCCTATTGTAAACTTTGGGGTCTACATGTGTGCCCGGGTTATTCAACTTCATGGGAAGTCCATAGAGGTAGGTGTAGTAATCTTTCATAAAGTTGCCACGTTCACAATTCAGTTGGAATTCTTCGGCCTCTTCTTCGGAAAAGTCTTCGCTTCCGTTCAGGGTGATTTCACAGGAACCCCTGTTAAATTCATAGGCGTAGGAATTGCCTTTTTGCCCAACGTTCAAGCTGAACCCTTGTTTGGGAAAGTCCACTCCAATGATGCTTGTGCGTTTTGGACGGCTCGGGGTTTCCATCACCACTTTAAAAGTGGTGTTTAGGTTTTCCCAATTTCCGTTGGGGTCGTGGAACACAATGGCCTTTTCCAGAACTTCATCTGCAGAAAGGGATTGTGCATGACTTGGCGCACTGAACAATACACTTACCAATAAAAGAGCAAAGCAATACCTTCTCATACCAAAAATTTAATAGTTGATATGAGAAAGGTACTATTTTATTTTATCTCTATTGTGGCAGGTTCAACAGAACTATCATGTTCACGGTAATACTGCTCCAAAAGATTCATCATGGCTGTGATCAAATCCCTTGTTTCGAGTAAAATGGAGAAGTATAGCGTAGTGTTTTTTGGGCTGGATTCCTCGGTTCTTGTCCTAGACACTTGGATATCAATTTTTTGTGAAACCAAATCATACAGCTCTTGTTTGGAGTCCAAAATGACACCTATTTGCTCAAATGACTTTTCCTCAAATGCTTTTTGGGTGCTATTGAAAATTTCTTCCAGTTTGTGGTCAATCTCCTTTAGCTCCTTGATTTGGTTGTATTTTAATTTTTTGTGATTGTTGTTGACATGGTTGTAGCTAACCTTCCCAATATATTCCAGGGATTGTGACATATCGGTCAAGTACCCCATAATATTGATGTAAAAATTACTGGCACCTATATGGGCTTCCTCCAGGTTTTTGATAAAATAGAAGGTATGTTCCCTTAAATCTTCTATTTCCATTGCAAGTTTATTGCCTTGTTTTTTGTTCTTTTTTAAGGAGTCCAGTGCTTGTTTGGCAAGCCCGTTGATGGAGTTGGTATAGATTTTATTGCTCCGTTTTATTACATTGGCAATATTGGCGGCGCTTTCTTCTATAACTCCTTGAATAGAGCTGCTCTCCGCTTTTCTTAAGCGATCTTCGACCTTTATTTCCTTTGATTTTTTGTTATAGGAAATATAGTTCCTTACCAAAAGGAGGATAGCGGCGAACAATAGTATGGAGATGGCTGCTCCTTTTCCAAAGCTGATGAGTGCCAAAATTACTCCAGAAGCCAAGAAAGCAATGATGGCGGTACTGAACCAGCCCGCAATCACATTGAGCACACCAGCCACACGGTATACGGCACTTTCTGCCCCCCATGCCCTATCGGCCAACGACGTGCCCATGGCCACCATAAAGGTTACATAAGTGGTGGAGAGCGGCAATTTGTACGATGTGGCAATCGAAATCAGTATGCCGGCAACCATCAAGTTTACGGATGCCCTGATCATATCAAAAGCAGGTAGTTGGAGTACTTTGTCCTTTGATAGGTTTACGGTAGGTTTTTCGAAACGCTTATCAATTTTATTCTGTATGGATTTTGGTACTGCTGTGGATGCCCAAGTGGACAAACCTATGGAGAACCTGACCAACCCCCTGGATAAAAAATTGGGTTGAAACTTTTCTTTGGCCTCACCCTCACGGGACAGGTTTATCTCGGTATCGGCCACGTATCTTGCTTTTTTGGACAACCAAAGTGTTGCCACCATAATCATTCCGGAAAGGAACAGCAGTATTGTTGGGGTTTCGACTTTAGTGGCCAAGATTCCCATACTAAATTCAGAGGCAGCGACTCCAGAACCAACCCATGCTTGGTACGATTGCCATGCCGCGATGGGCACACCGATAAAGTTAACAAGGTCGTTTCCGGCAAAGGCTAGGGCCAGGGCAAAAGTTCCCACTCCAATGATAACTTTGTACATATTGACCTTGGCAAACTGGATAAGTAAATAGGATAGGAGGGCCCAAAAGGCAAAGTTGATCAATGCAACTTTGTAAATTTCGGTCTCTAAAAAGTCTTTGATCGTAATACCGCCAATAAAACCATAGGTTTGATCGGCAAAAGGAGTTCCTTTTATACCTTTTAATAATATAAAATAGGATATTGCCGATAGCGCTATTCCAGCAAAAATGGCTCCGACCCACTTTGCTTTTTTCTGAAATTGATAGGATAACAATACCCTTGATACCCATTGTACAAAGGCACCAATGGTAAAGGCTATTACCACTGAGGACAGTATACCAATGATTATCTCAATGGCCTTTTCGGTGTTGATGTAATTGACAACATCGGAGAAATTGCCGTTTACATCCGCTATTTTTAATATGGCCATGGCAACGGCCGCACCCAAGAGGTTGAAAACTATGGAAACTGTGGTGGAGGTGGGCATTCCCAATGTGTTGAAGAAATCCAGCAACAGAATGTCCGTTATCATCACGGCCATAAAAATGAACATGATTTCGTCAAAGTAAAACTCGCCGGGATTAAATATACCTTTCCTGGCAACTTCCATAAGCCCGCTTGAGAAAATGGCACCACATGCAATTCCCAAGCTGGCAACAATCATAATGGTCTTAAATGAAATGGCCTTGGAGCCTATGGCAGAATTAAGAAAGTTAACTGCATCATTGCTTACACCAACAACAAGGTCGGCTATAGCTAAAATGCCCAAAGCGACCAGAATCAAAAAATAAATGTTGTCCATAATTAAAATTCAGAAAAATTTTTCAAATATCTACAGAAATGACCTTTTAATAAGTTATGTTAAGGTTATTTTTTAAAAATGTACCTCTACTTGTAAACGATACATTAATGTATCAAATCCATCATCTATATTTAAATAGCTTAAATCGCTTTGAACCTTTAGCTTATGGCCCACAATGTATTTTGAGAGCCCTAAGGTGTATTGTGTTTCAGGTGTTTTACCGGTTATGCCGTAATCCAATTTAATGTTGGTGTATCTGGCAGATACTTCCCAATTATTTTTAAACAGGTAACCCGATTGAAGATTGAGCCCCCTTCCCACTTGAACAACATCCCCTGTTTCGGTATTGTCCGAGTTTACGGCTATCGGGTTGTCCGCATCACGATTTGCATATTCGCCCATCAGGGAAAATCCATTGTACTTGAACATGAAATCCAAAAACAAGGTGGAAATATTGGTTTGGTAGAGCCCGGTATCATTGAACATAAAGTTTCCCATGTTGCTTCGGGTTTTTACGGCATTGTTATTTAGATCGTATGTGGCTGCGACCATTAATTTTGGGGTAGCTTCCCGGCTTAGGTCAGCTCCTTTATAATCCCCTTTGGCCGTGAACCTTCCAAAGGGCAATAACTCTAGTCTTGTGGTGTATTGATGCCCTCCTAAATTACCTTCGGTAACATTTCTTCCATCGCCTTGGGATAGGGCGAATTTTTCGCGTACCAAGAACTTGTTGCCCAAATAAAAATGATGCCTGAGCTGAAAGCCCATATCCCTGTCAATAGTAAATCTGCTATTTAATAGAGATCTATCCACTTGCTGAAGGTTTCCGGATGAGATGACCCTTTCAATATTGCCCGGCAACTTTGTTTGTCCAAACCAAAGCTCAAAGTTTTGGTAAAAATTCCACATTACAACAGCATCTAAAATGTATCGAGGTGTATTTCTTGTAAATTCGGAGCCTCCAGAAAGATCCCTATTGGAAAGGCCAAGCTCTATTTTGTACTTGAGTTTTGGGGAATAGGCAAAACCATCAAATTTTAACCGGGCTCGCCTCACCAAAAAATTCTGTTCTGGGCTGGCAAATTTGTTTTCACCATTGTCTGTCCAGCTAAAATTGGATAATATTTGCATTCTTGTCCCCACCTTCATGGACCAAGTACTATCTTTGCCAACTATGTTAAGCAAGCCTTTGCCAAACTTTGTTGAGGAAATCTCTTGGGCATAAGAAAATTGTGCGTATGTAAATATTAAGAAGAAGCCGATTAAGGCTAACTTTTTGGTATTCATAACGGTACTAGTTTTTGTCGCTGCAAATAACCGTACTCAATGTTAAGTTAACATTTCCTCTATGTTATTTTAAGGATGTTATTTTTAATAAAATGGCTACCTTTTAAAAGGTAGCCATCAGATTTCTGAGAATAGTCGACAAAAACTAATATCCGTAAAAGAAATCCTTGTCAAAATTGGGCTATCCAAATTTCTTTACTGTAATTTTAAGTTTAAGTAATCATTAAGCATTGCTTACTAAGGTGATATCCAGTTTTCTTGGTGTATAATCTAGGTTAAATGTATATTGCACCTATAGTTGAGTATGAACTGGGAACAATTACTTTCTTTAAAACGTCAGGGCGACACAGGTAAACGATTACGCAAGGAACAGAACGAGACCCGTTTGGGTTTTGAGGTGGATTACGACCGGATCATTTTTTCGTCCGCTTTTAGGAGCTTGCAGGACAAGACCCAAGTATTTCCAATGCCCATAGCCGTTGGTTCCCAAAAAGATTTTGTGCATACCCGCCTTACACATAGTTTGGAGGTATCGGTGGTAGGAAGAAGCTTGGGACGTATTGCAGGACAGCAAATTTTGACCAAATACCCGTTTTTGTCTGAAGTGCACGGTCACCATTTTAATGATTTTGGAGCTATAGTTGCCGCTGCGGCCCTTGCCCACGATATTGGCAACCCTCCGTTTGGGCATAGCGGGGAAAAGGCTATTGGCAACTATTTTAAACAAGGAAAAGGAAAGCAATACAAGGATATTCTGACCGCAGCGGAATACCAAGACCTTATTGACTTTGAAGGCAATGCCAATGGTTTTAAACTCTTGACCGAATCTCGCGAAGGCGTTCCTGGAGGCCTTCGGTTGAGTTATGCCACTTTGGGCGCATTTATAAAATACCCAAAAGCCTCCTTGCCCAAAAAACCATCCAAAAGTATCGTGGATAAAAAGTTCGGGTTCTTTCAATCGGAGAAATCATTTTTTAATGAGCTAGTGGAAGAAATTGGCCTTTTGCCCAACCCGAATCATCCGGAAACAGGATTTTTGAGACATCCGCTTACCTATTTGGTCGAGGCTGCCGACGATATCTGTTACACTATCATCGATTTTGAAGATGGAATCAACTTGGGGCTCATTCCAGAGGAATATGCGTTGGAGTATTTGATCAATCTGGTGAAGGACAACATCAACACCAAAAAGTATAATGCCATGACCACCTCAAGCGATCGGTTGAGTTATTTGAGGGCACTTGCCATTAGCACCTTAATCGGGGACGCCGTGGATGTTTTTGTGAAGAACGAGGATAAAATCCTTGATGGAGTGTTTGATGTTTCTCTGTTGGACAAAGGAAAATACAAGGCTCAGGTAGCCGACATCATTAAGTTGAGCGTGGAAAAAATCTATCAATCTACCGAAGTGGTCGATAAAGAACTGGCAGGTTACCGTATAATTTCCGATCTATTGGACATGTACACTACGGCACTGATCAATGTAAAAGAGGGGGAGGATACCAATTATGACCGATTGCTGATCAAAAGTTTACCTAAAAACTATCAGAATTCAGATACTACGATATATAAAATATTGTTGAACACCAGTTGCTTCGTGGCCAGCTTATCCGATAGTGCAGCGGTGCACATTCATGATAAATTAACGGGGCGAAAAATCTAAAACAGGCTCTAAAACGAATAGAGCAATCCCACGCCCAGTAACTGTTTAAACTGTATACGGGCTATGCCAGGGTTTATAACTGTGCCGTCCTCTGCAATCTCCTCATCAAATTTTGTATCATCATCAAAGATGAGGTGGGTGCCGATATTGGCATTGAGGTATTCGTTTACCTTAAGGTTAAAGTTCAACTCCCAGTCAACATCAATGTTTCCAAAACTGCTTATATAATCGGTATACAGATTGATTCGGTGGTTCATCAATACATTTCTTGCGATTTCGGTTTCCCAAGTATTGGTGACCAGAAAACCAAGTTCCAAAAACACGCTTTTGCCTTCTTCCACACCAAATGCACCTTGATTGGAGAGCACTTCGTCCAGAACAAAAGTCGATTTCATAGTGGCAGGCGATATATATAGGTTGAATTGATCTTTGGGCGGGATATAGGATGTACCAACACCGACGAACAGATACCCCGGAGCCATAAACCTGGAAATCGGGTTTTCTCTATCGGGATATTTATAACCGTTGGAAAACTGGGTCCGTAAATTTGCCTTAACGGAATAGTACCAGTTTGTGATGGTATCTTTTCTAAAACTTAGGGTGGTGGACAATCGAATCTGGTCGTCCGTTTTTCTTAGTTTCCTTCCTTCTTGTGCATTGAGGCCGTATCTAAGTTGAACCTCGTTGTTCCAGTTTAAATATCGGAACTTATAATTTCTGGCAAAATCTGCACTTGCAAGTGCCGAAACAGAGTTGTCCCCCCCTGCATTCCAGTTCACAAAAGCTACTTCGCTAATGTTAAGCCCAAATTTGTTTACTTTTTTCCAGAATGACGTGGGCTTGAAACGGTTGTACCAAATACTCAAAGGTTTTACTCGGTTAAGAACGGTGCGTGGGTCGGTGAGCTTGGCACTTCTTGTAAGATATTTTAGTTTAACATCTTTGATGCGAACAATTTTAAAACCGGCATCGGTACTGTCGGGTTCAAAAACCTTTAAACGGGTTATCTGTGCATTGGCAGATAGGAAAACAGTAAGGAATAGAATCAAAAAACAATTTATTCGCATTGGTCTAAGGTTGATTGTATGTGTGAATGTATCGTATCAAAATCTATACCAGCCAATTGATGGGTCTCGGGTATGGTGCCATGCTCAACAAATTGATCGGGAACTCCAAATATTTTAACAGGTTTTGACAATCCCTCCTTATTGGCGAATTCCAAAACAGCAGAACCAAAACCACCTATTTTGGTACCATCCTCTACAGTAATAATGTACTTGTATTCGGTAAAAATAGTGCGTAGTGCATTCTTGTCCAAGGGTTTTACGAAACGCATATCGTAATGGCCAACTTTTTCGGAACCATCTAAATTTTTAATAAGGTCGGCGATAGTGTTACCTATGTGACCTATGGTAAGTACCGCTATTTCAGAACCTTCTTTCAAACATCGGGATTTACCAATTTCAATGCGCTCAAAATCATTCCTCCAATCAATGTTCGTTCCCCGACCTCTAGGGTATCGTATGGCAATGGGATTATTTAGCCCCATTTGTGCGGTGTACATTATATTTCGGAGTTCCATTTCGTTCATTGGAGCAAAAATGATGAAGTTTGGAATGCAGCGTAAATAGGCCATATCAAAAACACCGTGATGGGTCGGGCCGTCCTGTCCTACCAGTCCTGCACGGTCCAAACAAAAAATAACCGGAAGCTTTTGTAGGGCCACATCATGTATCACCTGGTCATAGGCCCGTTGTAAAAAAGTGGAATAAATATTACAAAAAGGCACTAAACCTTGTGTGGCCATTCCTGCAGCCAAGGTAACGGCATGTTGCTCGGCTATCCCTACGTCAAAGGCACGGTCGGGCATTTGGTCCATCATAAATTTTAGTGAGCTGCCACTGGGCATGGCAGGGGTGATTCCAACAATATTTTTATTTTTTTTGGCCAATTCCACTATGCTGTGTCCAAAAACATCTTGATATTTTGGAGGTTCATTCTGCCCAGATTTTTTCAGACGTTCCCCGGTAAGCTTGTCAAACTTTCCAGGAGCATGGTACACCACTTGATCTTCCTCAGCCTGTTTCAGCCCTTTCCCCTTTGTAGTGATGATATGAAGCAACTTTGGTCCCTCCACATGTTTTAGGCGTTCCAGTTCCTTGACCAAGGCTTTTATATCATGTCCATCAATAGGACCCGAATAGTTGAGGTTAAGACATTCAAAAATATTTTCGTCCTTGGCGGTACCTGCCTTTACATTGGTGAGATATTTTTTTAGGGCTCCAACGCTGGGATCGATTCCAATGGCATTGTCATTGAGCACGATTAATGCGTTTACATGGGTCACTCCGAGATGGTTCAATCCTTCAAAGGCCATTCCGCTGGTAATGGAGGCGTCGCCCACCACGGCAATATGCTGTTTGGTATAATCGCCTTTTAATTTGGATGCCATTGCCATTCCCAATATGGCCGAAATGGCGGTGGAACTATGTCCCGTTCCAAAATCGTCGTATTCGCTTTCGGTTCTTTTTGGAAAACCACTAATTCCGCCCAACTGTCGATTGGTTTCAAAGATTTCCTTTCGTCCGGTCAAAATTTTATGCCCGTAGGCTTGGTGGCCCACATCCCAGATAAGTTTGTCGTTGGGAGTATTGAACACATAATGCAGGGCAATGGTAAGTTCCACCACCCCTAAACTTGCACCTAAATGTCCTTCTTTGGTGGAAACAATATCAATAATAAACTCCCTTAATTCTTGGGCGAGTTTGGGCAGCTCATATAAAGGTATTTTTTTGAGGTCTTCGGGGGATTCGATATGTGGTAACAGCCTTTTCAATGGATAAAAAACAAAAGTATTGATTCTCCTCAAGATTATTTTATGTGTAGCTTAGCAATCTCTTGAAAAATGACATAAAAATCGTGGAGAACCCGTTTGATGACAACTATTTTATGAAGAAAGCCATGCAAGAGGCAGAAATTGCCTTTGAAAATGGCGAAGTTCCCGTTGGAGCGGTTATCGTAACAAACAATCGAATCATTGGGAGGGCCCATAACCTTACGGAACGATTAAAGGATGTTACGGCCCATGCCGAGATGCAGGCGATTACCGCTGCTTCCAATTTTTTGGGCGGAAAATACCTTCAGGGCTGTACGTTGTACGTTACTTTGGAACCCTGTCAAATGTGTGCGGGCGGCTTGTATTGGAGCCAAATTTCGAGAGTGGTCTATGGAGCTTCGGACCTAGAGCGCGGGTTTAGCGTTATGGGAGGGCATTTGCATCCGAGGACAGAAGTTGTTGGTGGAGTAATGGAAAAGGAAGCTTCCGAGCTGTTAAAGCGATTCTTCATTCAAAGAAGAAACCTGAATTAAACAAAAAACCCCGGCATCGCCAGGGTTTTTAAATCAAAATCAAAATAAAATATTGTTATCCGATTACTTGCACTTGTGCAGCAACCACTCCTTTTCTTCCTTCTTCTTCAATGTATTCTACTTTGTCGCCTTCGTTCAATTCCACACCGTTCAATGCCGTAACATGAACAAAAATGTCTTTTCCTGTGTCGTCGTTTGTAATAAATCCATAACCTTTGGATTCATTGAAAAATTTTACTGTACCAGTCATTAAAAAATAAATAAATGTTAAATTACGAATGTAACTTTTTTTGTGGCTGATTGGATGAAAAGAAGTTTAAATCTTAAGAAAATTATTGATTTTTTGACTTTTTATGCTCTTTTTCTTGCATTTTCTTAATATTTTCCTTAGTCAGCATATAATCTTTCATGTTTTTGCCCTGGCTCTCTTTCCATAGAAAAAGAGGCATGGCTACCAAAAAGAGGCCTACGGTACCTCCTCCAATATATTTTTGGGCCTCCGGATGGTCTTCATCCAGGGAAAGACCATAGAAGATCGAAGCAAAAGAAGCTATCATGATAAGGAAAATGATATGTTTTAGTTTGATTTTCATTGGGAATAATTGATCAATTTTCTGCGATATGCGGTCAACATTTTTGATTTGCTGATGAAGCCCTCATATTTGCCATTTTTGATGACGGGCAAGTTCCAAGCGCCGCTGTCTTGAAACTTTTTCATTACCTGTTTCATGTTGTCCGTTTCGTAAAAGATAACCTCTGGAGGAGCATGCATCAAATTTTTAACAAAAACAGTGTCATATATCTCTGTGTCGAACATCATGGGCCTGATGTCGTCCAAGACGATTATTCCAATTAACTTTTTCTCATCATCAAGCACAGGAAACAGGTTTCTTTTGGATTTGGATACGGATTGATGCAGCATCTCGCCCAAGGACATTTTTGGATGGACCGGTTTAAAGTTCTTTTCGATGACATCGTCCATTTCCATGAGCCCGAGCACCATTTGGTCCTTGTTGTGGGACAAAAGCGCCCCTATTTTGGCCAATTCCTTGGTGTAAATCGTATAATCGAGGGCATTTTTGGTGATTAAATAGGAAATGGCAGCGGTTATCATCAAAGGGACGAAGAGTTGGTATCCTCCTGTGATTTCGGCTATCAAGAATATGGCGGTCAACGGCGCGTGGATTACCCCGGCAATGAGACCGGCCATTCCAATCAATGTAAAGTTGCTTTCCGAGACCGAGAAGCCCAACCCTAAATTATTGATGACCTTGGCAACCACATTGCCCAATGCGCTTCCCATGACCATGGTAGGGATGAAAATCCCTCTGGCTCCCCCTGCGCCGATGGTGGTGGTCATGGCAATGGCCTTGAAAATGGTGATGCCGAACAGAAGGGCTATCACTACCCAGATATTGTCGGTAAAAGCATCAAATGGGGTAGTGCCCAATGCTTTTAGGTGATCCCCTTCCAATAGGTTGTTTATAAACCCGAAACCTTCACCATAGAGTGGGGGAATGGCATATAGCATGATACCGATGGCGATTCCACCGACCAATAATTTATACTTTGGACTTTTCAATTTTTTAAACAATGAGAGTATCCGAAAGTACATTTTGGTGAAATAGATCGATGCGAACCCTGTACCTACCCCCAATAAAATATAAAAGGCAGTGTCCTCGAGTTTAAAACCTTCGGATAGGGAAAAACTGAACAATACTTCGTTGCCCAAAAAGAAATAGGAGGTGAGTACCCCTGAAATCGATGCCAAAAGCAAGGGGAGCATGGACATCATGGTCAAATCCAAGGTAAAAACCTCCACTGCAAAAATGATGGCGGCAATGGGCGATTGGAAGATAGATGCAATTGCACCTGCTGAGGCACAGGCCACCAAAAGGGTTCTGGTTTTTGCATCAATATGGAACAACCTACTTAAATTGGAGCTTACTGCGGACCCGGATTTTACCGCTGGCCCCAACAAACCAACAGAACCACCAAAACCGACGGTAAGCGGAGCAGTGATCAAAGGAGTGTAAATATCCTTTGGCTTGAGCAGTCCCCTCTTTTTGGAGAGTGAGAATATGATGGAGGAAACCGCATGTTGCAAAGGTTCTTTATGTACAAATTTGACATAGAGGTAGACCAAGGTAAGTCCAATCGTCGGGAGTATAAAGTACAGCTGGTTCTCCGAGAAAACGATTCCTTTCTTTAGAAGGGACTCGATAAAATAAGTGGTGTTTTTTACGGTAACAGCGACCAGTCCTGCCAAAAATCCAACGACCAAACTCATTAACTGAATAAAGGTCCTGTTGGAGATATTTCTATATCGCCATTTTAAAAAGCGGGTGAGCAGTTTTTTATTGCTGTAGGGCATGGAGGTCCGTAATACCTATTAAAAGTATTAAAAAATCCCGCTAACAAAGCGGGATTTACTTTATATCACAAGTCCAATTTTAAATGGAGCTCTTTCAACTGTTCTTCGTCAATGTTTGCTGGGGCATCGATCATAACATCGCGTCCGCTATTGTTTTTGGGGAACGCAATGTAATCCCGAATGGTTTCCTGTCCGCCCAAAATGGCCACCAATCTGTCCAGTCCAAATGCGATACCGCCATGGGGGGGTGCTCCGTATTGGAATGCATCCATTAAAAAGCCAAACTGGGCCTTCGCTTCTTCTGGGGTAAAGCCCAAATGTTTAAATATGGTGGCTTGAGTCTCTTTATCATAAATTCTTATGGAGCCTCCACCGATTTCGTTTCCATTCAATACCAAATCGTAGGCGTTGGCCTTTACTTCCCCTGGTTTTGAATCCAACAATTCCAATTGGCCAGGTTTTGGTGAGGTAAATGGGTGGTGCATTGCGTGGTATTTACCGGTTTCTTCGTCCAGTTCCAATAATGGGAAATCCACTACCCACAATGGGGCAAATTCATGAGCCTTTCTGAGTCCCAAACGAGTTGCTAATTCCATGCGCAAAGCGCTCAATTGTGCACGGGTTTCGTTGGTGTTTCCGGATAGTACACAGATGAGGTCGCCTGGTTTGGCCCCGGTTACCTCGGCCCATTTGGCCAAGTCTTCTTGGTCGTAGAATTTATCCACGGAAGATTTATAGGTGCCATCTTCGTTGCACTTAACATAGACCATTCCTTTTGCGCCCACTTGTGGGCGTTTTACCCAATCCACCAGTTTGTCTATTTCTTTTCTGGTATACGAAGCAGCTCCCGGAACAGCGATTCCCACCACCAATTCCGCGGAGTTGAACACGTTAAAATCTTTGTGCTGGGCCACATGGCTGAGCTCGCCGAACTGCATTCCAAAGCGAATGTCGGGTTTGTCGTTCCCGTACAGGCGCATGGCATCATCATAAGTCATTCTCGGGAACTCACCTATTTCCACACCTTTGATTTCTTTCAAAAGATGCTTGGTCAAACCTTCAAATGTGTTCAAGATGTCCTCTTGCTCCACAAAGGCCATTTCGCAGTCTATTTGTGTAAACTCTGGTTGGCGGTCGGCACGGAGGTCTTCATCCCTAAAACATTTTACAATTTGGAAGTACTTATCCATTCCTCCGACCATTAGTAATTGTTTAAAGGTTTGTGGGGACTGGGGCAGGGCGTAGAACTGACCTTCGTTCATTCGGCTGGGCACCAAAAAGTCCCTAGCTCCTTCGGGAGTGGATTTTATCAAATATGGAGTTTCAATATCGATAAAGCCTTGGTCGGATAGATATTTCCTAACCTCCATGGTTACTTTATGCCTAAAGATGAGCTTGTTCTTTACTGGATTTCTACGGATATCCAAGTAACGGTATTTCATACGGATGTCTTCCCCGCCATCGGTCTCATCTTCAATGGTAAAAGGAGGCAGGAGGGACTTGTTCAAGAGGGTAAGTTCTTTGACCAGTACCTCAATATCACCAGTGGGAATATTAGGGTTTTTGGAAGCACGTTCAATAACCTCGCCCTTGGCTTGGATAACGGTTTCACGACCAAGTTCCCTAGCCTGTTCAAGCAATTCCTTGGAAGTGCGTTCCTGGTCAAAAACCAATTGGGTGATGCCATAGCGGTCACGCAGGTCTACCCAAGCTACAAAACCTTTGTCGCGGAGCTTGTGCACCCATCCACTTAAAATAACTTCCGAACCTATATCCGATGCCCTTAATGCACCACAAGTATTGCTTCTGTACATGATGTTTGTTATGAGAGCGCAAATTTAATAGGAATGTGGCTATTTTTTAGGAGATATGCCCATTTTCTGTTTGTCGATTTTTTTTGAAGGGAGAAGTGATTGCATAATTGAGGCCTGCTTAACGTTAAATTAACATTGTAAGCGGTCAATTGGGCAGTATTGAACGATTATGAGTAAAAATATTCGCTAAAAGTACAGATTGGTAGTATTTAATTAAAAATTAACTTACTGAATAACAATTAATTAAAATATTAAAGTTAATTTAATGTAAACTAAAAGTTATTTAAATGTGTGATTAACGTAAAATTTAAGTAAATTTGATACGTTATCATTAGGAATAAACAATATTAAATCCCATAAAGAATGAAAAAAGCAATATTATTTTTGGCGGTGATGTTTGCGGTTATCGTATCTGCCCAAGATGCAAAGCCGACCTTTGAGAAAATGGGAAAAATGGTGAAAGCCACTTATTTTCATGACAATGGTGAAATTGCCCAAACAGGTTATATGTTGAACGGAAAATTACATGGTAATTGGGTAATGTTCAATGTTGAAGGTGAAAAAATTGCCACTGGCCAATACGAAAATGGAGAAAGAACCGGTAAATGGTTTTTTTGGAAAAACGATGGATTACGCGAAGTGGACTTTACGGACAACCGTATAGTGCAAGTAAAAAACTGGAACGAAGGAGATGCCGTTACGGTAAACCAATAGGATAAATCAGTAGTTTAAAAAAGCCCCGGCCAATTTGGCCGGGGCTTTTCTATTTTCTATTATTTATGGATAAACCATTATTCACTTGCTGCTTCAGGTTTAAGGTTTTTGGTCCTTAACTTTTGGATCCATATTTTAAGTCTGTAACTAATATTGAACAGTACGGGCACAATAACCAATGTTAGGAATGTGGCCACAATCAGGCCAAAAATTACCGTCCAGGCCAACGGGCCCCAAAATATAACATTGTCACCACCCATGTAAACCTGTGCATCAAAATCGGAGAACAGGCTAACGAAGTTGATGTTTAATCCTATGGCCAATGGAATCAATCCTAAAACGGTTGTAATGGCTGTTAGTATAACCGGGCGCAAACGTGCTTTCCCTCCCCTTATTATGGCATCCGTAACATCTTCACGGTTCAGCAGTTCATCATCGGAAATTCCTAGCTCCACTTTTTTTCGATCAATAAGGATTTGGATGTAATCAAGCAGTACCACACCATTATTTACCACAATTCCTGCCAAGGAAATAATTCCCATCATGGTCATCATAATAACAAATGGCCACCCTGTTATGATCAATCCTCCAAACACGCCTATAAAACTGAGGAATATGGCCATCATGATTATAGCGGGCTTGGAGATGCCGCCAAATTGGAAAATTAAAAGAAGCATGATCAATCCCAGTCCCAAAAAGAATGCGCTTACTAAAAAGGACATTTGCTTTTCTTGTTCCTCAATTTGGCCGGTAAAATCAATTTTCACCCCCTCGGGAAGGCCTTTGAATTCCTGCATTTCTTCCTGGATTTCAGCAACAATGGCACCGGCATCTGTAAACCCGGGTTTTAAGGCGGAGTATACCGTCACCACCCGTTTGGTATCGACGTGCTTAATGGCGCTGAACGATGAGGTGTTTTCTTGGTTTGCCACGGCAGAAATGGGAATTTCCTTTATTTGACCGTTGGAGGGATCCCTAAAAATGATTTTTTGGTCGAACAAGGCACTGGTATTGTAACGAAGATCTTGGTTAAAACGAACATTAATGTCGTAGTCTTCACCGTCTTTTTTGTAAACCCCAGCTTTATCGCCAAAAATAGATCTACGCAATTGCTGTCCAACTTGAGCTACGGAAACACCCAGCTCTCCTGCTTTGGCCCTGTTCACTGTAACCTGTATGCCGGGCTTACCTTTATTCACATCGATTTTAAGCTCTTCGATACCCGCAATGTTCTTGCTGTTGATAAAGTTGCGCATGCGTTCAGCGGTGCTTATCAAGGTATCATAATTTTGGCCTTCTATCTCTATATTGATGGGATAGCCGGCAGGGGGGCCAACAGCATCCTTTTCAACGGAAATGGTTACACCTGGGTACACACCGGACAATGTATCTTGAATTTGTTGGCGAAGTTCTTCGGTATCCAGCCCGTTCCTGTATTTAAACTCGCGCATGGAGAGCGTAATTTTACCGCGATGGGGCATTTCTGCAGCAGAACCTCCCTCGGTAAATGGGTTTTCGGCTCCCTTACCTACTTGGGATACGCTGGATTGAACCAGGTAATTGAAGTCCCCTTTGTTGTATTTGCTCCTACCGGTTACACCATAGACCCTTTCCTCAATTTTTTTTGTGATGGCATTGGTCTTTTCTATATCGGTTCCCTGTGGATACTCGATGTACACATAAATTTCGTTGGGCGTATTGTCTGGAAAAAACTCCACTTTTGTACGTTGTGTTTGCAACGACATCCCGAAGAAAACAAATGATAAAATCAAGAGAAGCGAGGTAAGTCCAAAGTACCAATACACATTTCTGCCTTTGAGCGCTTTTTTTAACTGACGTTCGTAAAAGTTTTCAAGTTTTACCAAGCTATTGGTCTGAAATCCCCGTGCCCATGGCTTCAAGAAATATTTGTATATCCAGAACATGATGCCGACGACTATCATTAATGTGCCAAGGCCACGAACGGGTCCTCCTACAATGTATATGAACAGTCCGAACACCCCTAAAATTATGCTGAGTCTGATCAATTGTTTTTTGGTGAGTTCCTTTTCACCAATCTGCATAAACTGCGAGACCAACATAGAGTTCATGAATATGGCCACGAACAATGAAGAACCTAGAACCACGGACAATGTAATGGGGAAGAAAATCATGAATTCGCCCATAATGCCCGGCCACATTCCCAAGGGAACAAAAGCAGCAACCGTGGTTGCCGTGGATATGATGATGGGTATGGCAATTTCACCAATACCTTTTTTGGCAGCTTCTTTGCGGGACATGCCTTCTTGCTCCATGAGTCGATATACGTTTTCGACCACAACAACCCCATTGTCAACCAACATACCAAGTCCCATGATCAATCCAAAGAGGATCATGGTATTGAGCGTATAACCCAAGGCCGTAAGAATCATGAAAGACATGAACATGGACATGGGTATGGCAAAACCAACAAAAAGGGCGTTTCTAAAGCCTAAGAAAAACATCAATACGGTTACAACGAGTATAATCCCGAAAATGATGTTGTTTACCAAATCATCCACTTGGTTCAGGGTCCTGCTGGAGGAATCGTTGGCAATGCTAACGGTTAGGTCTTTTGGAAAGTAATTTTCCTTGGCCTCATCCACCAAATCCCGTATAAGTTCAGATGCTTCAATGGTATTTTTACCCGATCTTTTTTTAATGTCCAACATGACCACTGGAGAACCGTGTTCCCTAGCATAGGTGGTCTTGTCTTCCTCGGTAAACGATACAGTGGCAATATCCCGCAGATAAATGGCCCCGTTTTCGGATTTGACCACAAAGTTTTCCAGTTCTGAGGGTTTTTCGACCTCGCCCAAAATGCGTATGGTCCTACGTTGGCCGCTGGTGATCATGTTACCGGCGGACATGGTGATGTTTCCGTTGGATATGGCCTGGATGACATCATCAAAGCTAACCCTGGAAGCCATCATTTTATAAACATCTACCGCTATTTCGACCTCTTTTTCCTGCGCACCTCTTATATCTACCTCTTTTATTAGGGGGAGGTCTTCAATTTCATCTTCCAAATATTCGGCAAACTCTTTTAGCTTTTCCACAGGATAATCTCCCGTGAGGTTCACGTTCATTATCGGAAAGGATTCCGCCAAGTTCAGGTCAAAAACATTGGGCTCTACCTTTGCCCCGTTGAAAATGGGCCAGTCTTCACCGGCTTTTTCGGTATCAACTTCGTCTTTTACTTCTTGTTTTGCGTTTTCGACCGAAATTTCTTCATCAAACTCAACAATGATCATGGAGTAGTCTTCTTGTGAAGTTGAAGTGATTTCGACCACGTTGCTCACATTTTTGAGCACATCTTCGAGAGGGTCGGTGATCAAACGCTCCATATCCTCAGCCGTATTGCCGGGATACACGGTACTTACATATATTTTGGTTTCTTCCACTTCAGGGAAATCTTCCCTGGGCATGGCAAAATAGGAAGACAAACCTATGATAAAGAACAACCCGATCATTACATAGATCACAGACGGATTGTCTATGGCCCACGATGAAAGGCGGAATTCCTTGTTTGCGTTCTTTTTAGCTTTTTCCATTTTGGTGAATTAGTTTTTTGCGGTTGTGGTTGTGTCCAGTACTTTGACAGTTTGCCCATCCCTTATGCTGCGGGCACCTTCAACTATTACTTGGTTTCCAGCCGAAATACCTTCAAGAACTTCTAGATAATCGCCTTGTTTTTTACCTGGTTTGATAATTAATTTTTTGGCGGTAAACTCACCATTATCTTCCCGGATAGCATACACATATTGTTCACCCTCTGCATTTTCCGAAACTATACTTTGTGGTATAAGGATGGCGTTTTCATTGGTATAATCGTTGATCTTTACCTGTGCCGTTAGATTCGGTTTTATATGGCCATTCTTGTTGGGCACAGGTATTTCTGCAATAAAGGAGCGGTTGCTGGGATTGATGAAATTTCCAGTTTGGCGTACTTTGGTGGTAATGGTTTCTCCCAAAACGGGGAAATAGGCGTCTACCAGTTTACCAGGGGTTACATTGGGCAAATGGGCTTCTGGCACCTCCACATCAATGTACATGTCCGAAAGGTTCACTATTCTAAAAACCTCGGAACCTGGCCCTGGGCTTACCACCGTTCCTTGATCTTTAATCACATCGTCCACAATGCCCGAAAATGGAGCCCGAATGGAAGATTTTTCAATTTGGCTTTCCATTTGTTTCACCGCATTTTGTTGGGCCTCGTAATTGGTCTTGGCCTGTAGGTATTGGATCTCGGAACCGATATTTTGCTCCCAAAGCCTTTTTTGGCGTTCAAAAGTGGTTTTGCTCAATTCCGCTTGGGTTTTCAATTGAGCCAATTGGCTTGAGAGTCCGCCGTCATCAATCGAAGCCAATAACTGGCCTTTGGACACCCGTTGTCCCTCTTCAACGTACACACGGTAAAGGGTACCGGCCATTTCTGGATAAACCAGTACATTTTGGTCTGTTTTAACATCGCCCTGTAATTCTAAAAAGTGCTGGAATTTTTTAGGATTTACGGTAATTGTAGATACCAATGGCAGTTTTGAATTGTCGTCCAGTTCTGCAATGGCTTCGTCCAACTTCTTAACTTGATTCTCAAGTGTTTTAAGTTCTTCGGTAACGGAATTTCGTTTTGCTCGAATGGCTTCCACATCCTTGCTGGCAATTACTTCGTCCAAAGAATTGCTGCCGCTGCCCCCGCATGAAGCAAGAACTGCAGCTATTAGTGATATATATATTGCTTTTTTCATGATGGAATGGTTTTCTCCTTTAGATTATTGATTTAAAATGTTTTCCAGTGCTATTTTCTTGTTGATCACATCGACCATGGATTGTAAATATTCTTGTTGACTGGTATATAATTGGGTCTGGGCCTGTCTCAATTCAAAACTGGTCGCCAAACCTTCGGAATATTTGATTTGATTCTTTTTTTCGATGCGTTCCGCCAGTTCCAAATTGTCCTTGGACGTGCCGTATTGCTCTATGGCAAGGATGTAATCGCTCTTGGCGCTTTCCAATTGAAGGCGGATTTGCTCCTGTGCCTCGGTGAACCGGGTTTTTGCCTTTTCCAGGGCAATCTTGGCACGTTGTGTACTGGCACTTCTTTTTAAAGAGCTGAAAATTGGAATGTTGAGGTCGACCCCCAAAATGGAGGAACCGAACCATTGTTGGCCACTGTCCAAAAAGTTGAAATTGTTACTGAAGGAGTTTCCCCCGTAATTGATAAAGGCATTGAGTGTTGGCAAAGCGCGGCTTTTGGCCAGTTTTAATTCAAAGTAACGCTGCTCGTTGAGGTTGGCCGCCAATTTGTAATCCACATTGTTCTCTATATTGAACTCGGTATCGATCAATCCTAAATCAATTTGGCTTTGGGAGAGGTCATCCAAATTCTCGGTCAACACGGTAGGTGTTTCAATGGGGAGCCCTAACATCAAGTTCAACATTTGCAGGGTTATCTTCTCCATGCGGCGTGCATTTTTAAGTTGGTTGTCCACCGTGGAGAGCGTAATCTGCAACTGGTCCACACTTTCCTCATCACCGAGGCCGTTTTCGTAAATACGCTTGGTCTCGTAAAGGTTTTCTTCCAGGGTCGCTTTGTTTTTTTCGGAAATCTTTACACTTTCCTGTGCCAAAAGCACATTGCCGTAGGCTTCCACCACCGATTTTCGCACATCCAATTCGGTTTTTTCCTTAGTGTTCTGGCTATAGTCCAAAAAGGTTTTGGTGGCCTGTACGCCTACAATGTACGATCCGTCAAATATTTGTTGGGTCAAAGTAGCCGTTGCCGAGATGGATTGTGCCTGTCCAAAAACCACTTCTTGGTATGTTCCGGGTTCCCCGCCAAAAAATTCGGCAGGAATTTGTGAAACAGGTTGCTTTAACTGGTTTTGGTAACTTATGGCCCCATTGATCTGGGGAAGTCCCGATGCAATGGTTTCCCATTTTTGTTTTTGGGCGTCCACAATGTCCCTCTCTGCATTTTGAGCACTGTAATTGTGTTCCAAAGCATACATTATGGCCTGATCCAAGCTGAAACTAGGTATGGTATCTTGAGCGGATGCCAACCAGGGCAATATAAATAGTAAGGTGATTAGTGTTTTTTGCATTTATTCTTGATTTGAATTGATGATTGAGTTGAGTACATTTCTTCCCTTGGGCGTTACAATCCCCCTAAGGTGATATTCCAAATAATAGTCCAATAATTCAGGTTTGCTGAATATTTCTGTTGGGAACAAATTATTGTCCTTGATGCTGGTAACACCGGTAAAGTATATTCTGGATACAAATTCAACATTTAGGTTATCCCTGTAAATGCCCAGCTCCATGCCTCTTTTCACGTTTTCGGCAATACAACGGTGGGTGCATTCAAATTGTATTTCTTTAAGTGAGGTATAGATTTTTGGATAATACTTTTGCAGTTGGTACAATGGGGATGATTTTTCGTCCTTTAAGTGTACCATTATAAATTTTTTGATTTCGTACAGTTCTTCAATTGGGTTTTTCTTGAACCCAACAATATCGTCTATGCCGCAGGTGATAGTATCCGACATTGTTATTGCGGTCTGTTCCACCAATTCTGTTTTGTTCTTAAAATGGGAGTAAATCGTTTTTTTGGATATTCCCATCTCCTGTGCCAAGTCGTCCATGGTAACGCTCTTAAACCCTAGGTTTAAGAACATTTCAGTTGCCTTTTGTATAATATTTTCCCTCATAATCAGGGAGCAAATGTAGGTATGGAAACTTTAAAAACAAAAAAAGTTTCCTCGGTTTTACAATTTTTTAACGATGGGTTTAAGGTTTATTTTAACTGGACTCTGTACTATCGTTGAACACATGGGGAATTTGGCGGTCGTTGTTGTCGGTTTCGGTACGAATGTTTCCCAACCGCCAAAAAAAGGGACTGAACTGAAGTAAATACTTCTTCTTTGGATTATTCTTCTTTTGATTTATCATGATTTTCGTTTTTGATTTTTTCTATATATGCTTTGAATGCTTCTTCGCCTTCTTCTTTCCAAAATTGATCGTAGTGTTTCCACTCATCAAAATCCCTTCTCCAAGAACCACACTTGTTGGACGATTTAATCTTCTTTTTGTGACTTGAACCTCCTTTGCCCTTACCGCCGCCGCCAAAGCCAAATAGAAGCTTTGCCAATACAAAAATGCCCAGGGCCTGCCAGTAGGTAACCGTTCCCACGCCGAAAAGGTCGGGCATGAGCCAGTTCCATAAGCGCATCAATACATAATTGGCCAACAGAAAGATCAGGACCCCCAAAATGACCATGGCGGCAATTTTGACCACTTTTTTTACGGTGCTCTTCACCTTTTTTTCCACGGCTTTCTCGAATTCTTTTTTATGTTCCATAACTCAGTTCTTTAATATTCTCTAATTTTTTTGATAGTTCCGACATGGCACGGTGTCTTCTGGACATTAACGTACCTGCCGGTATCCCGGTTCTTTCTGCTATTTGTTTGTAATTGTATCCTTCAAAATCTATGGCAATCACAATATCGCGATATGCGGGCTTCAAATCTTCTACCGCTTTTTTTAGGGCTTGTTCCATCTCTTGTGAATAGCTGTTATCCGCATCGCCATAAAAGAAATCCGCAAACTCCCGCCATTGTTGGTCAATATCCTCGCTGGACAACTTTCTCTCTTTTTTACCACGCATAATATCAATGATCCTATTGCGAATGGCATTGTACACAAACCCACCAACATTGGTTATGGGTATGGCATCATCCGATCTGGAAAACATCCGCAGGGCCACATCCTGCACAATATCCTCGGCATCCCGTTCCGATGTATCCTGAATCCTCGACTGCACATAAGAGCGCAACGAGCCATACTCCTCATTAAAGAAGTCGGTCAGGTTATTTCGGTTATCGGTTTTGGCTGCCATTCAGATGGTTCGGGTTGCTTTTCATCTATAGAGACGAAGAAATTATTTTCTATTGCAGTTTCTCCACAATTTTTTTTGAAAGGATGCTTTTTTGTGGATTTGGATGCTTTGTAATCCTCTTTTAAACTAATACGCCAACCTTAAATTAAATATTTGCACGTATTTTTGGCTTCATGTCAGATATCGATATCATTGGTCAGTATAGGGAACAGTTTGTTACGCACTTACAAACAAGGATAAAGCTGGGGGAGCCCAAAAACCTTTACGAACCTGTTCACTATATTTTAGGATTGGGAGGCAAACGAATGCGTCCCATACTTACTTTGATGACGGCCGAGGCCTTTGGCGTAAAAGCGGAGGATGCCCTGGATGCAGCATTGGCAGTGGAAATGTTCCACAACTTTTCGTTGGTGCACGATGATATTATGGACGATGCCCCGCTTCGACGCGGAAAAACAACGGTGCATGAAAGATGGGATGTTAATACGGGAATCCTTTCTGGTGACGCCATGTTGATTCTGTCCTATCAATTTTTTGAAAGCTACCCAGCGGAAACATACAAAGAACTCACAAAATTGTTCAGTAAAACCGCATTGGAAGTATGCGAAGGCCAACAATACGATGTGGACTTTGAGACCCGGGACGATGTTACCATTCCCGAATATCTTAAAATGATAGAGTACAAGACCTCTGTGTTGGTCGCAGCCGCCATGAAGATGGGAGCCATCGTAGCCAATGCTCCAAAAAAAGATGCCGATGCGATTTACGAGTTTGGACGCAATCTGGGCATTGCCTTTCAGTTGCAAGATGATTATTTGGATGCCTTTGGCGACCCCAAAACCTTTGGAAAACAGGTTGGTGGGGACATTATGGAGAACAAAAAGACCTATTTGTTCCTAAAATCCTTGGAAAAAGCCTCCAAAGATGATCAAGATGGCTTGTTGCATCTGTATTCCATTAAACCTGAAGATTCCACAGCGAAAGTGGATGCGGTGAAAACCATTTTTAAGGAAAGCGGGGTAGTGGAGGAAACCAAAAAAGCCATCCAAGAGTTTACCCAAAAAGCATTTGATGCTTTGGCAAATACCGACCTTCCAGAAAAAAACAAAGCCTTGCTAAAGCAATTTGGCGAAAGTTTGATGGAGCGAACCGTTTAAAACAGCCGTTTGAACAATGCTCTTATAAACGGCATCGGTTTGGGTGCGGTCACAATTTTTAGCTCTTCCCACAGATTGGTCTCGTTCTCCAGGAATTTCAAAATCAAGGAAGCCTTTCTTCTTTTGAACATTGACTCGAAGATTTCGTGTCCTAGATGATTGCTCTCATATAAAATGTCCAGCAAAAGCATATCGTAGAACAAAAACCTGCTTTTTTGATGGAACTCGGACAACGGTTTCCCGGTTTTCAGATGACTTACCAATTTGGGCACTTGCTGGCTCGTGTTATAAAACGTGTAGCCTGTGCTTGGTTTGGCCCAACCCCCTGCGATACCGATGCGGGAAACACGGTCGGTGTTGTGTTGATGAAATGGATAGCAGGTCATGGGAATGCTGCCAAACTCAGTTTCCACAATGGCGTATTTGGTATTGTTATATTTTTCTTTAATGTATGTTTTGATGGCCTCTTCGTACTCGCTTTTCTCCAAAAGATGCTCTGAAAACAGGGTGTATTCCACCAAGGCTTCTGTTTCTGAAATTGGAAGCACATACATAAAACGTGTATTGCCTTTTTGGGGGACGGAGAAGTCCATAAAAGTAGCTTCGCCCGGATTAAAAACAGACTGGTCGGTTTTTATTTGCCATCCCAAAAAGTGTTGTTGCAAAACGGGAAACTCCTTCTGTTTAGTTGAAATTGATGCGTCGTACAAGCTGGAAAACACCTTTTTGCCCGTAGAGGTCTGTGATTGGGTGGTTACCAAAACCTCATTTTCTTGCTCTTGGATATCGGTTACTTCTTCCTGAAGCCAAGTAATGTTGGGATAGGTTTTTACCTTTGGTAAAAAGTGATTGTAGAAGTCAATACTGCGAAGCATTTTGTAAGTGTAGGGTGAAATGGAGGTGGATTTTTCAAGTTGCAGTCCGCCCACATAAATGTTGTCCCAAGTTTTATGGATTAAATCATCAAACGGGCCATTGCCCCGTTCCCAAAAGCACCAAGTTCGATCGTTTTTGGACTTGTCGTCCTTGTCAATTATTAAAATGGATTTGGAAGCAAAGAATTTGTCCTTGCCCAAGGCATCGGCCAACAACAGGCCAGCAGCTCCCGCTCCTATAATGATGTAATCGTAGTTGGGCATGGGTTCAAAGATAGGGGAAAGAAGGAATAAAGATTTTTATAAAAGCATGAATACTTTAAAGCAGGATGTACAGTGCGAATTGCTATTGAAGTTTATCGGTCAAGGCTTCAATAAGATTAAGTAAATCATCTTCAATAATCTGCCAAACAATTTCTAGATCAATTCCAAAATATTCGTGAACAATGCGATTTCGGAAACCTCTTAAATGATTCCATTCAATTTCTGGGTTATCGGATTTGTAGTCTTCGCTCAAGCGGTTGGCCGCTTCACCGATAATTTCAAAATTTCTGATAACTGCGTCCACGGTTTTACCATCATCTTCAAAGTCATCAAACCCCATGTCTTTGGTATATAATAAAATCTTTCGTGCAGATTCAACCATATCGCCAATTAAAAGGGAATAGTCTCTTTTAGACATAAATCAAGTCGGATAGAATGGTGTTAAGATATTGCTCTTTGATACCCTTTTTGGAAACCAAATCTACTTTTAGACCCAAAGCTTTTTCAATCTCGTTGGCCAAATCGATAAATCTGATTCCTATTTTCCCATCAAATTCTACCATAATATCAATGTCGCTGGTATCTGTTTGCTCATTACGAGCGTAGGAACCAAACAAAGCCATAGAGGATATGGGGTAGCGTTCTTTTAAACGTACCTTAAGCTTTGAAAGTTTGTTTACTATATTTTGGGTTGTTTCCACACTCAAAGTTAACAATTCCCTCTAAAAATATTCTTTTTTGGAATACTCTTGGGGTGAATTAAACCATTTTGGTATTAAAAAACCGTATACCGCAATCCAAAGAACCCGCGGATGCCTTGGTTGGGGCCGTACACGTAGGCGGGGTCAAAAGTAAGGGCGTAGGGATTGTTCGGTGTAGCCACGGCATTACCAGAACTGTCAAAAGTCACTTCTTTGTCAAACGGGTCGTTGGCTCGGGCAATGATAAAGGGATTGCCCCGGTTCGGCGTCCAATCCAACAGGTTTTTGATACCTCCGTAAACTTCAAAATTGTTCAATCCTTTGTAGGTAAACTGGATGTTCTGGATACTCCACGTAGGAGAATATTCCTGTCTCGGGTCCAGGTCACCCAAAAGGGGCAATCGCATGGGGCCGTATAAATTTCCCGTATAGTCCGCTGTCAATTTTAACGAGTGAAAGGTGTATGATAAATTCCATGTAGCGGTAATGCTTTCGGTTAGAATCTGTTGCTGGGTCACTCCGTTTTCGGTACTGCTCACATCCTGCCAAGTGGCCCCGACCATAATCTTAAAACTGCTCGGAAAAGCAATATCCAAATTGGCACTTACCCCTTGCGAAACTGATTTTCCATCCAGATTATCATAAATGATTTGGTTGGGATCGGTCTCGTAATCAGGCAAGATTACGTTGGAAAATCTAGTGTGGAATGCCGAAGCATCAAGTCCGATAAAGGTGCCGTTATCACTATAAATCTTCTTCAAATAGTTGATGTTGACATTAACTGACCGTTCGGGTTTCAGCTCTTCAGCAATAATCACTTCCCGCGCACCGGTCAATGCTGCGTGTTCCTCCGTAAACAAATTGACTACGCGAAATCCCGTTCCAGCGTTCACCCGAAAAATATCGTTGTTGGAAACCTTCCATTTGTAGGCGGCCCGGGGAGTTAAAATATTGCCGTGTCTTTGGTCATAATCATACCGAAGCCCCACCAAAAAGGAATGTTTGGGCGCAAAACTGTATTCATCCTGCGCAAAAAGACTCGGAATCCAAATGTTATCGGCCTCAGTGGTCGCAGGTGTATTGTCGTCATAATAATTGTACCGAATCGCACTTCCGAACAGCAAATCGTGATTGCCGGCGATTTTGTCCCAAGTGAGCTGAGCAAAACCAATGCGCTGGTCTGCCAAATATTCCGTATCGCCATACACCGAGTTCTGGTTGTGGTCATTATAGGAAAATGACAAGAGGAGTTTTTCTTCCAGAGGCAATTGATATTTCCCCAACACCTCCCATCTACGGGTGTAGATGCTTTCGCCATAAATTTCATCGCCACCACGATACTCCGGCGTCCATTGCATTTCGCCACCCCAACGATCCTCATAAAAAAAGCGTCCCGCCAAAGAGAACAAACGGTTATCGCTTCGCTCAAAATTCCACTTTTGAAAAATGGAAATACGATCTTGAAGGGTCAGATCGGTAAAATTATCGCCGTTGTTGTCCACGGGGATGTCGTAATTAAAATAATTGACGCCCAAAAGAAGATCTGTTTTTTGGCCAATTTCAATTTTACTGCCCACATCCAAATTGTACTCGCCCCAACTCGTGGCAAAGCCATCGGCAAAAAATTCCGGAGCGCTCAATGCATTTTTGGTGATGATGTTGATGAGTCCACCCACAGCCTCACTTCCGTAAAGTGAAGAAGCAGGGCCTTTTACGATTTCAATCTGCTCAATCAAGGAATTGGGAATACCCGTAAGGCCATAAACCGTCCCCAAACCACTTACTATGGGCATCCCATCGATAAGAACCAAAGTGTATGGTCCCTCTAACCCGTTGATGTGAATATCTCCCGTGTTGCACACATTGCAATTGATCTGCGGACGCACCCCGTTTACGTTTTGAAGTGCATCAAAAACACTAGCAGTAGGGTTCTTTTTAAGAAAGTTAGGGGAATAGACCTCGACGGGCACGGGACTTTCCAATCGGCTAACGGGTTTGAGGGTGCCCGTGACCACGGTTTCATCCAAACTTTGTGCAGAAGCATCCAATTGTATGTTGATGGTTTTTGATTCATTGGCGCTTAAGCTGATTTTGGTTTGATACGATTGATACCCCAAAGAGGTTACCAATAATACATAGTCGCCTGGCTCAACGTTTGCCAACTCAAATAGACCATCAATATCCGTAGCAGCTCCTATTTCGGTTCCTTTCAACACCACATTTGTCAAGGGTATTGGTTCTCCGTTGTCCGTAACCTTTCCATTTAAAGATGCTGTTTGCCCAAAAGAACAACTGCTTATCAAACCAAGCCATAAAAAGATGATATGCCTATAAATTATTTTCAATGTATATAAAATTAAATTTAGACAAAACTAAAAATAGATTTTGTTAAATAAAAATGTATTTTTGGAAAAATATTTTTTGATGACTAGATCGGAGGAGAATTATTTAAAGACCATTTTTCATTTAGGTGGTGGCGATTCCAAGTCCATAACTACCAATGCGATTGCGGAGCAAATGGAAACAAAACCATCTTCCGTAACCGATATGGCAAAGAAATTATCGGAAAAAGGATTGGTGGATTATGTCCGGTACCAAGGTATTTCATTGACCGATGCAGGGATAAATACAGCTTTGTCCATCATTAGAAAGCACCGATTATGGGAGGTTTTTTTGGTGGAAAAATTGGATTTTACTTGGGACGAGGTACACGAGGTGGCCGAACAACTGGAACACATCAAAAGTGAAAAGTTGATTGACAAGATTGACGAACTCTTGGAATTTCCCAAATATGACCCTCACGGCGATCCCATTCCCACCAAGGATGGAAAGTTTCAGGAGCGTGATGAAAAATTGCTCAGTGATATGCCCATCAATTCCAAAGGAGTATGTGTTGGGGTTAAGGATTCTTCCGTACCCTTTCTCAAGTTCTTGGATAAAAACAATATTGCCTTGGGAAACACCATCAAAGTTTTGGACAAGGAAGATTTTGACAATTCCCTGCGCATCCAAATGGAGGGCAAGGAAATGCGGATATCACATCAAATAGCATCTAATTTATATGTAAAAAAGAACGATTGATGAAAGAAGTAATACACTATTTTCAGGAAATAGACCCGGTATTGGCAGCGTTGTACGCGACGCTTTTTACATGGGGACTGACTGCTGCCGGGGCAGGCCTGGTTTTTTTGTTCAAAAGTCCAAAGAGGGCTTTGATGGATGGCATGTTGGGCTTTACGGGAGGTGTTATGGTCGCTGCCAGTTTTTGGAGCTTGTTGGCACCAGGCATTGAGATGAGCGAGGGGGAAGGCTTTGTAAAAGTGATTCCCGCAGCCGTTGGTTTTTTGCTTGGAGCGGGTTTTATTTTTGGTTTGGATAAAATTTTGCCCCATTTGCACATCAATTTTAAAATGGATGATGCAGAAGGGGTAAAGACGCCCTGGCACCGCACCACGCTACTGGTCTTGGCCATTACCTTGCACAATATTCCCGAAGGATTGGCAGTCGGTGTCCTATTTGGAGGTGTTGCTTCTGGCTTTGAGGGCGCAACCATTGGGGGTGCTGTGGCTTTGGCCTTGGGTATCGGTTTGCAAAACTTTCCAGAAGGTTTCGCTGTTGCCGTACCAATGCGCAGGCATGGTCTCAGTCGAAGAAAAAGTTGGATGTACGGTCAGGCCTCGGCCTTGGTAGAACCCATAGCAGGGGTATTGGGAGCTTGGGCCGTATTGACATTTGAGCCCATTCTTCCTTATGCCCTTTCGTTTGCCGCGGGTGCCATGATTTTTGTGGTGGTGGAGGAGGTAATCCCCGAAACGCAACAAGACAAATACACCGATATCGCCACAATGGGCTTTATCGGTGGATTTATAATTATGATGACCTTGGATGTTGGGCTGGGATAGATTTATTTATCCCCCGATCAAATCAAAAACACCCTTGGTCAAGAACTGATCGGTGTCGGTTAGTCCTGTTGAGATGATTTCGGTATACCCACCATAAGTATTGCCTTGTTTTACGGGAACACGTTCAAAAGTGTATCGACTCCCTTCTTTATTCACCAATTTTAGCACGTAGGAAGTCCCCTCGGATTCAATTACTGCTTCTTCCGGCAAAGAGAGGGGTTTGATGGTGTCCGTCATAATTTTGGCATCCACGAACATACCTGGCAGAAAGTTCGCATCCTCCTCGTGTTCCAAGTGCCCGTGTACCTTGATGGATCTTTTGGCACCGTCAATGGAGGTGCCTACCAAATAAACTTCTGCATTAAAGGCATCTTCTGAAGCTTCTGGAATCCTGAACTGGATTTTTTGGCCTTTTTTCACTTTTAAGATGTCTTTCTCAAAAACCGTGAGTTCCAAATGTACGTGGTCGTTGTCCACAATCTCCAAAATCTCCGTGGCAGGAGAAACATAGCTTCCCTTGGCCACATTCATTTTTGTGATGCTTCCCGAAATGGGTGCATAAATGGGCGCTTCTGATGTAATCTTGCCCTGCTCTACATTACTGGGTGATATGTTCAGCATTTGCAATTGCTCTCGCAAGCCTTGGTAACGGGCCTTGGCTGTTTCATAATCGCTCTTGGCTTGGAGAAAGTTCTTTTGCGAGGCGATTTTTTCTGCAAAAAGGGTTTGGTTTCTTTCAAACTCGGCTTTTAAATAATCCAACTGATTGAAAACCTCCAGATATTCTTGTTGCATCTTCAAAAACTGCTGGTTTTCCAAAACCACCAAAAGTTGCCCCTTTTTTACTTGGTCACCGACCAATAGTGACGTCTTTTTTACAAAACCGCCCATAAAGGCCATTACACTAGCCCGGTTTTCGGGCGGTACATCTATCATCCCAGAAGTCTCCACCATTTTTGGGAAGGTTCTTTTCTCCATCGGACCAATAGTGAGGTCATTGGTGTCGAGTTGATCTTGAGTGACCACGATTCCTGTTTTTTCTTGTTGTTCTTCGGAAGAGGATTCTTCGTTGTTTTTGTTGCCACAGCCCATCAACAGAAGGAGAACAGCGGCTATTTGAAGTATATTTTTCATTGTTATAATGTTATTGTCAAGTAATTAATGGCGATTACGGTTTGATTGTATTGGTTGAGCACATCCAAATAATCCAGTTGGATCTCGTAGGCGTTTTCTAAACTTTGGATGTATTGGAAAAAGTCGATTTCCCCGTTTTGAAAGTTTCCAGAGGCCGCTTTCAAAATCTGATCGGAAAGATGACCGCCTTCGTCTTCGTAATAGGAGAGTTCCTTGGCCTGTTGTTCCAATTGCCCCAGAAGGGTTTTGTAGCGTTGGTTCATCGCAATAGTGATTTCGGTATTTTCCATCTCCGTAATCTTGGTCTGGATCTTGGACGATTTCACCTTGCTACTGTGCCCAAAGAAGAAAAGGGGAATACGGACACCCAGCTGAATACCGTAGAGCGATGTTCCCAAGCCCTTGTTGGTCCCTTGAAAATATTCCAGGTTCAGGTCCGGCAGCAATCTATTTTCTTCCAGGCTCTTTTGGGCATTGCTCAACTCTTGTCGCTTGTCCAAAAATGATGCTTCCGTTTCCAACATTCCTTGCGCATTCAACACCTTAAGTTTTTGTGGTTCTTCATCCACAAGCTCCAAGGTGTCTTCAATCTGCACCAAGCTCACAATCTGATTATAGGTGGTGAGTTGTTGCTGTTGTATCTTGGAATAGGTGTTGGCAATTTGCCGTTGTTTGGCCGTGGCTGTCACCTTTTCCAGATAATTGGTCTCCCCGAGTTCAAAACGTCGGGCGGCTGCGTGCGCAAATTTGCTATAAATACTGTCCAGCGAAGCGTAAAGCCTTGCTTTTTGGTTCAAGGTCTGGTATTGGTAATAGGCAATACTCAGGTTTTGGTACAGTTGCTTCTTTTTTATTTCAAACGAAGATTTTTGAAGCTCATAATGCGATTTTTGAAGTCTGTTTTTTGCTCCGTACACCGTAGGAAACTCAAACTGCTGTTGCGCTCCAAAAACCTTGAGCGGTTCCCCGTTCAAGGCTAGGTTGTTCTCATCATACTGGTAATAAATATCCGTTTTATCAAACTCAAAAGCGGTTCCTATGAGGGTTTCCGCCTGATCTACCAGTAAGGATTCGGCTTGGATTCCTTTGTTATTTTCAAGGGAAAGTGCCATTAAATCCTCGAGATTCAATTTAGTTTGCGAAAACCCTGAAACTGAAATCAACAGCAACATAATGGTCAAAGCACTCTTTTTCGCTTTACGGTCTTTTCTTCTTTTTCCCATCCCACTAAACTTAATATGGTGTGAATACGCATATAACACGGGCAAAACCACCAAGGTGAGTAGGGTGGCCGTTACCAATCCGCCGATGACCACTGTGGCCAAAGGTCGTTGTACTTCGGCACCGGCGTTGGTGGATACCGCCATGGGCAAGAAACCTAAAGCTGCTGCGGATGCGGTCAACAACACGGCTCGGAGCCTATCTTTGGTACCTTGTTTGATCAAATCTTCCATGGAGTTGAAATCACTGCCTTTCAGTTCCTTAAAATGTTCAATAAGCACAATGCCATTCAATACCGCAATACCAAAAAGAGCAATAAAGCCCACGCCTGCAGAAATACTAAACGGCATGTCCCGTAGCCAAAGCAAAAGCACACCTCCAACGGCAGATAATGGAATGGCCGAGAAAATAAGCAAGGCTTCTTTAACAGAACCAAAAGCAAAATAGAGCATAATAAAGATGAGCAACAAGGCAATTGGAACGGCAATCAACAATCTGGCTTTTGCATTTTGAAGGTTTTCAAACTGGCCACCGTAAGTGATGATGTAGCCCGGGGGTAGTGTAATGTTTTCATCGACCAATAATTGCACATCGTCGACAACGGATTGAAGGTCACGGTTCCTTACATTGATGCCGACAACGATACGTCTTTGGGTGTCATCACGGGATATTTTGGCGGCCCCTTTTTGATGGGTAATCTCGGCCAATTCGCTCATCGGAATTTTTCCGCCATTGGGGATATCCACATAAAGGTTTCTTAAGTTGGAAATATCTTGACGGTTCTCGGAATCCAAACGAACGGCCAGATCAAACTGTCGCTCGCCCTCGAATACACTGCCTACCACTTTTCCTGCGAATCCCATCGAAATCATTTCGTTGAGGTCGGCTATGTTGAGTCCGTGGCGTGCAATTTTGGAACGATCAAAAGAAACGTTCATCTGGGGCAAGCCTTCCACTTTTTCCACTACAATATCGGAGGCTCCCTCCACATTTTGGATAAGATCTTTGATTTCGTTGGCCTTTTTGTTCAATGTTTCCAAGTTTTCACCAAAAATCTTGATAGCGATGTCCGCCCGGACCCCGGTGATCAATTCATTGAAACGCATTTCAATAGGCTGGGTAAACTCAAGTTCCATGCCTGGGATTACAGCAAGGGCTTCTTTGAACTTATCTGCCAATTCATCCTTGGTTTTGGCCGATACCCATTCATCTTTGGGTTTAAGGGAAATTATCACATCACTTTCTTCCATGGACATGGGATCAGTGGGTACTTCCGCAGCACCTATACGACTTACTACCTGTTTGACCTCGGGAAATTGATCTATTAATATCTGTTCCATTTTTGTGGTGGTTTCCACTGTTTTGGCCAAAGAGGTCCCTGTTTTTAGTACGGGTTGAATCACAAAATCCCCTTCATCCAATGTGGGTACAAATTCCCCTCCCATGGAGGAGAACAGCAAAATGGCTCCTACTAAAAGTGCGGCAGCTACGGAAAGCACGAGCTTTTTACTTTTCAAGGCCCATTCGATGACCGGTTCGTATTGTTTGTTGATCCAGTTGACCAAACGTGTGGAGATACTTTTTGCTGATTCCCTGGATGGTTTTAGGAACAAGGCCGATGCAACGGGCACATAAGTAAAGCACAAAAGGATCGCCCCCAATAGGGCGAAACTGAAGGTCAATGCCATGGGCTTGAACATTTTGCCCTCCACACCGCTTAACGATAGAATAGGAATGAACACAATCAAGATGATAAGCTGCCCGAATACGGCAGAGTTCATCATTTTTGTGGCACCCTTGAGGGTGATGTCATCTTTGATGGATTGTGTTTCGTTCTTGCCCAAATTGGCAATCTCTGTTTTCTTTTGGGTGATTTGGAAAGCAATGTATTCCACAATGATCACGGCTCCGTCGATAATAATTCCAAAATCGATGGCCCCAAGGCTCAATAAGTTGGCATCTACCCCAAAAATATTCATCAGGGTAAGGGCAAACAGCAAACATAGCGGAATAACCGATGCCACTACAAGGCCCGAACGCCAGTTGCCCAAGAGCAGGACCACCACAAAAATGACGATCAAGCAACCCAGGACCAAGTTTTCGGTCACCGTGAAGGTTGTCCGCCCAATGAGTTCGCTACGATCTAAAAACGGATTAATGTAAACGCCTTCGGGCAAGGATTTTGATATGGACGCAACCCGCTCCTTAACGGCTTCGATCACCCGTTTGGAATCTGCATCCTTGAGCATCATAATTTGCCCAAGGACTTTCTCGCCCTCACCGTTGCCGGTTATAGCACCAAAGCGTGGTGCACTGCCAAAACCAACCTTCGCCACATCCTTAATGTAAATAGGGATGCTGTTTCGGGTCGTTACCACTATATTTTCAATATCCTTTAGGCTGCTTACCAACCCTTCACCACGAATAAAATAGGCTTGGTTCACTTTTTCAATATAGCCGCCACCGGTAACGCTATTGTTTTTTTCCAAAGCGGTGAACACTTCTTTGGCGGTAATGTTCAAGGCGTTCAATTTTTGGGTCTGGATAGCTACCTCGTATTGTTTTAGGTGACCGCCCCATGTATTTACTTCAACTACACCGGGAATTCCGGAAAGTTGTCGTTTTACGACCCAATCTTGGATGGTCCTAAGTTCCGTTGAGGTATATAGGTCTTTGTACTTTGGCTTCACATCCAAAATGTATTGATAGATTTCGCCCAAGCCAGTGGTGATCGGCCCCATTTCTGGGGAGCCAAACCCTTCGGGTATACGACTGGATGCTGACTTGATTTTTTCGGCAATGAGTTGTCTGGGCAAATAGGTGCCCATATCGTCTTCGAAGACGATGGTTACGACCGACAATCCAAACTTGGAAACCGAACGGATCTCCTTAACGCCGGGGAGGTTTGCCATTTCCAGCTCTATGGGGTAAGTGACAAACTTCTCCATATCCTGTGTGGAAAGACTGTTGGAAGTGGTCAATACCTGAACTTGGTTGTTGGTGATATCGGGTACGGCGCCGATGGGTATTTGTGATAGTGAGTATAAACCCACAAGGGCTATAGCTGCCGTAAATAGAAGAACAATAAACTTGTTCTTAATACTAAAGTTGATGATTTTTGAAAACATGATTCATAGAAAATAATAGCATTATTAAAGTGGAATAAGGCTTGCGAAAAGTGTTCAGCAAAGCTGAAATACTATGAATTATGCGTGTTTGGGCGGCTGGAAGAGGTTGTCTCCCCAAATGTGGGAGTAAGACATTTGATAGTGGAAATTGCCTTTGGTGGTGACAGGGATTTCGGAGCGAGAATAGATAAAGTCATCGGCTCCGAGGACAAAAACCAAGGGCTGTGCACATTGCGATTGATGCTGAAAGGGCAGTTTTTCGTGCTCTTTTTTCTCCTCTTGGTGTTTTTGGCTGTGTGAGGCTTTTAGTTCCCCGTAGTGTTTGGATACAAAAACCATAAAGTCATCACCATATTCCTCGTTGTGGAATTGGTAGTGCTCAACAAGCTGCCCAAGTTCCGCCAAATCCTTAAAATGAATGTTGGCCCCCTGGAGCAGAATGAGCAAGGATATCCCTATGATAACTATTTTATTCATCCTGACTACGTAAAGTTACGAATATTACGTAGCAGGATAAATAATGGGGTTTAATTTAGAATAAGTCTCATTTTTAAAAACCATAAGGCCCTATTGGGCCTCGATAGTTGAAATTCCATTGTCTTTTAAAATAGCATTTATTCTTGGTAGCTCTTTATCCAATGTGTTGTTCAGTTTTGCCATGTGGCCATCCAGTTCCGTTGTAAGCTCATCGTAAACCACATAAGCTGCATCAGTGGGTCTTGCATCCCCATTCTCAATGCTACGTTGCAATGCATTGAATCTGTTGTTCAATTTAATGGGGAAGTTCAAGGGATCTTGCCCCGATTGGTTCTTGGTTTGATAAAGGTCCTCTTCGATTCCGGTCAAGGTTTCCATAAAATCCTCTGAAAGCTTTTTGAACTTTCTGCTGGAAACGCCTTTGCCCAAACTATCCATTTGTTTGCGGATGCTTCTGATTTGAATCACAGCTTCGTTGGCAATGGTAGCTTTGTCGGTTATTTTGGAAGCCAATTCAAACTGTTTTTGAAGGTCTTCCGCAGTGATTCCTTTCAAGTTTGGATCCATTTCAATTTTAAATGGATAGCTTTTAATGACTTCGTCGCCCACTTTCATTTGCACAGTATAGGAGCCAAGAGGTGCTTTTGGACCTGTTCTGGCCGATGCTCCCCAAATTATGATGCCATCAAAAGTGGTTGGACCAGGGTATCTTAGGTTCCAAGTAAAGGTATTGATACCTTTTGCCGTAGTGGGCTTGGTACTGTTCCCTCGACTCCACCAAGATGCATTGTCGTCCTTTTCATATTTAGGTTGGTTGCCACCAAAAGATTCGATAAGGTTATTGTCTGCATCAAAAATTGAAAAAGTGACCGTATCCACTTGCTCTTCCAAATAGTATTGGAAGTTAGCGTTGTAAATGCCCCTAATCGCATCCGTCGGTTTAAAAAGCACATTTTTTTCACTTTTCAGGTCTTCGGAATATTCCCTAAAGGGTTGGATGTCGTCCAAAATCCAGAATCCTCTACCGTGAGAGCCTAAAACAACATCATTGTCCTTGATCACCAGATCACGGATTGGGGTATCTGGCAAGTTCAATTGAAGGGATTGCCAAACTGCTCCATCATTAATGGAAAAATAAACACCGTGTTCTGTAGCCAAGAATAAAAGGCCTTCTCTCTTGTGGTCTTCACGGATAGCTCTGGCAAAGTGTCCATCCTCTATACCTGTAATGATTTTGGTCCAGGTTTTCCCATAATCGTGTGTTTTGAAAACATAGGGAGCCCTGTCATCCACTTGGTATCTGTTGGCCGCCACATACAAGGTGCCTGGATTGTGGATGGATTCTTCAATAATGCTCACCCTTGAATATTTAGGAAGCTCTTCTGGAGTAATATCTTCCCAGTTTTCACCACCATCCCTTGTGATATGGATTTTTCCATCATCGGAACCGGCCCAAATGGTGTTGATATCGTGATTGGATGGCGCTAAAGCGAACACAGTGGCATAGATTTCAGGTCCGTTCATGTCCATGGTAATCACTCCTCCTGTTTTGCCCAAAGTTTCTGGGTCGGCATAGGTAAGGTCTGGACTTATTTTTTCCCAGGTCTGTCCATCGTTGGTAGTTTTCCAAACGTGTTGGGAACAGGTGTACATTACATTCGGGTCTTTTGGCGCGAACATGATGGGGAAGGTCCATTGCCAACGTTCTGGAAGCGCGCTTGCTGGTTCACCGGAAAAAAATCTTGGATACACTTGAATATCCCTGACCTGACCGTTGCTGCGGTCGTAACGTGTTAAAAGAGCTCCTTGGCTTCCTGCATAAAAAATATCGGGGTTGGTCGGGCTTTGTGTAATCCAACCGCTTTCACCACCACCTACGGCATAATACCATCCGTGATTGGGCCCACGGGCTTGTTTAAAATCCCATCCATCGCTGGGCATGGCCAGGGTAGAGTTATCTTGCTGTGCGCCCACTACATGATATGGGACGTCACTAGTGGCCATCACATGATAAAACTGTGACGTTGGATAATCTTGCTCGGTCCACGTTTTACCTCCGTTGATACTTACTACGCCACCGCCGTCATTCGAATTTATCATTCTGTTCGGATTGTTGGGGTCTATCCACAGGTCGTGGTTGTCGCTATGGGGAGTGTTTATTTTTTCATCAAAAGTTTTTCCTCCATCGGTAGATTTAAAGAATCCTACATTTAGTCCGTACACCACATCTTTGTCTTTGGGGTCGGCATAAATTCTGGAGTAGTAAAAAGCACGTTGTCTCAGTTTGCGTTCGTTGTTGGTCAATTCCCAAGTCTTGCCTGCATCATCAGAACGGAAAACGCCCCCTTCGTTGGCCTCTACAATGGCCCAAACACGGTTGGAATCCGCAGGGGAAACGGTTACCCCAATTTTGCCAATGGGTCCTTTGGGCATTCCCGGGTTTTCGGTAAGATCCGTCCAAGTTTCGCCACCATCGGTAGATTTCCAAAGCTTACTATCTGGGCCACCGCCCCACATTTTCCATGCTTTTCGGTACACTTGCCAGGTACTGGCATAAAGTACATCGGGATCGTTCCGGTCTATGATCAAATCGGCTGCACCGGCCTTATCACTTACATAGAGTACCTTTTTCCACGTTTCGCCACCATCTACAGATTTAAAAACACCACGTTCCTCGTTTTCTCCATACGGGTGGCCCAGTGCAGCAACGTAAACAATATTTTCATCGGTCGGGTCTACTCGAACCCTGGAAATGGCTTGGGTTTCTTCCAGGCCAAGGTGGGTCCATGTTTTACCTCCGTCGGTGGTTTTGTACACACCATCCCCTTGTGTAATGCTACCGCGAAGCTGGGTCTCGCCCATCCCGATATAGACCACATCAGGGTTGGTTTCGGCTACGGCCACAGCTCCCACGGAAGAGCTTGTTATTTGGCCATCGGTGACACATTCCCATGTATTCCCGCCATCAATGGTTTTCCAAAGTCCACCTCCTGTGGCCCCAAAATAATATTCGTTGGGCCTGGATGGGCTTCCGGCGCACCCTAAGGTTCTTCCGCCACGGTCAGGGCCAATATTTCTCCATGTAAAACCGCTGTAAAAACTGGTGTCAACGGTAATAGGGGATGCATTTTGTGCGTAAATAAATAGTGTTGAGAGGAACATGGAAAGTAGCATCCACGTTTTTAATGAGGTTGTTGGTATTCTCATGATGTCAAGGTTGGTTATGAGTAGTTAGAATAAAGCTTCAATTTACTCAAACTTTTTGAATTGGATGTGTATTCCAATTATAGTTCTGGATCATCGTAATTGATTCCGGTTGGATTAAAGAGCTCCCAACGATTCAGGGAATAGTTCCAAGGAGCGAAGGTTTGTACCAATTCTACAAACAAAATCCTGAATTCCTCAATTTCTTTTCGTAACAACTCAAGATACTCGGTATGCTTGAAACCCCACATTTCCAGCCCTGAACAACCGGTCTGGACCTCGCGGGCTGCTTTTCTGATGATAGTGGCGTTTTCCATACGTATTGTATAAAGGTAGCCCTATTTGGACATATAAGCATGGCGTCGTTACGCAGTGGTTCGGCATGGTGACACAACAGGCCCAGTTCTGTTTCTTCGAGAGATGCATACTCCTCTCTTCATCATTTACCAAGGAAGCGATTTTATCGGCCAGGTCAAAAATGTGCCCCCTTTTTTGTAAATGGGCATTTTTTCAAATTCTTCTCGGCTTTTGCCAGGTTCATCGTTGTCTTCGAACAGGTTTTAATGGTTTAGCTGTTGTAAAATTAGTCCGTAATCGTGTTGCAAGTCTTCGTGAAGCAATGGAATTTTTTTATTAATGTACTCCAATTGCCTGTTGTATAAGTTTTTAAGGGTCGTATTCCTGTTGATTGATGGCCGGAAAGATTTCAGTTTCTCACAGAAGTACAGCAACAGTTCCACCTCAGTGGCTTTATTTCCCGAATAGCGGATATACTTTTTGATGGTCCGAAGTATTTTTCGAACACTCTTTTTAATGTAGAAATAACTGTTGATGTTGATGTCGGCGAACATATCATCCACCTCTTCTTTTACGGTTTCGATGTACCCTTCCTCACTTTCGGATTCAAATAGCAAATAGGTGAGGAGTTCCTTATTTTCTTTTTTGAATCGGGCCAATCGCAAACAAAGTTGCATTGTTTCATCTTGCGATTTAAACTTCAGCTCTTTTTTTAGTTGGGCAACGGTGGCAGCCTTCATAATCGACTATCTTAAATAAGAGGCTCCGTTTACATCGATAATGGTACCAGAGGAATAAGCTGCTTCGGATGATGCCAAGAACAAAATGGCATGGGCCACTTCTTCGGGTTGGGCCATTCGTTTAAAGGGGGATTCACGGAGCAGGTTTTCACGTTCGGCGGGGGTAAGGGTCTCTTTGGCCATTTCCGTTTCGGTAAACCCGGGCGCAACAACTCCAACATAAATGTTGTGCGGGGCCAGCTTTTTGGCCAGGGATTGGCTCATGGAATTCAATGCAGCTTTGCTGGCCCCGTAAGCTGGTTTTGTGGGCTCTCCGCGAAAAGCACCACGGGAGGATACGCTCACAATATGTCCGCCTCCTGTTTCCATCATGGCTTTTGCGCCCCAATAACACAAATTGGCAACGGCAAACAAATTGGTCTCAAAGGTTTTTTCCCATGCATTGGTCCAATGGTCAAAATCCACTTTGTCTATTTCGTGGAAAATGGAAATGCCCGCATTGTTCACCAATACATCAAGTTGACCAAATTCTTTTACAAAGTCATTAATCAAGGCTTCGGTTTCTGTCTTTTGTGAAATGTCCCTTTTAAATAGTTGATGCCCTTCACCCGGCAATGCTGCCAAGGTTTGTTGGGCAACTTCATCATTGCTTCTGTAGTTGATGCCTACTTTGGCGCCTTTTTTTGCAAACGCCATGGCGGTTGCTTTTCCGATGCCTCGGGAGGCACCTGTTATCAATACATTTTTTCCTGTGAAATCCATAAAATGATTCTTAATGCTTCAAATATACTAGGATTGTATGTTCTTGACCCTTAAAAAGAATTGAACTACCTTTAAATCTTATCAAATAGCACCTGATTGTAAGAAGATGAGCAAAAGAAAAAGACATTGGTTGTGGAACGTTTTGATAGTGCTTACCATAGTACTTTGTGTTCTCGCTTTTGTGGAACACTATAAAAACTGGCACAAGATCGAAGAGGGCAATCTAAAGATCTTCTCTGGTATCTATTATCAAAAAATACCCTTGACCGAATTGGACAGTGTATTGTTGGTGGACAAGTTGCCCGAAATGGAACGCTCCAGCGGGTTTTCCTGGATGGAAAGGGAAAAAGGGGTTTTCAACGACTCCATTACAAATACCAAAGTATATGTTTTTGTGGATGACCTGTATCAACAAAAGATAAAGGTGGTGCACCACGATTCCCTTAAAATGTACCTGAATCTTAGGGATAGTCTGGAAACCCAAAAATTATATACTATTTTGCAGCGTAATTTGTTGGGTGAAACTGAGCCACCCGAATAATTTCCTAAATAGTCCTGGTTTACCATGAGAATACTCCTTATTGCCCTATTTCTAGCGCCTTGGTCCATATTTTCACAAAATAACATTTCGGTGCATGTGCACAATGTAGCATCCGATAAGGGGCATATAAATGTGGCCGTCTACAATTCGGATGCTACTTTTTTGTCTTTTGATAGAGTATTTAAAGCTGGTAGGGAAGCTGCTCACGAGGGGATTGTACAATTGATGATTGAAGATTTACCTGCGGGCAAATATGCATTGGCGGTTTTCCACGATGAGAACGGAAATGGTAAATTGGATACGAATTGGTTGGGCGTACCCAAAGAAAAAGTAGCTTTTTCCAAAGGGAAAATGAAAACCTTTGGGCCGCCGAAGTATAATGAGTGTGCATTCCAAATCCATTCCGATTACGAAATCGACGTAAAACTTTAAAAGTTAAAAAATGGGAACAATTTTTATGGCCCAGCTTATGGGGGCCTTGTACGGATTTTTGGCTGTGATAATTGGGGCATTTGGAGCCCATGCCCTTAAAAAGAAATTGACTCCCGAACTGCTGCAAAGTTTTGAGACAGGAGTTAAATATCAGATGTACCACGCTATCGTGCTATTGGTCTTGGGCTTTAATCTCAGTTTTGACAAGCCCTTGGATTCTTGGATAGTAAACTGTTTTATTTTTGGAACCTTATTGTTTTCCTTTAGTATTTATGCACTTTGCTTGGGTGCTGCAAAAGGAAACAAACCTCGTTTTTTGGGACCGGTTACCCCGCTGGGAGGTTTGCTTTTGGTCGTGGGCTGGGCCTTGTTGCTTTATTCCTTTGTCTCTAATTTAATTTGATGTCAACTACAACCACAGTTGTCTTGGCCACAGGAATTGGAATTGTTGTTTCCTTTGCTGAAGATTGATTTGGGGAGCAAGAATTTCCAAACCAAATAACCTGCTGCGATGAGTAAAGTTCCGTATGCCAATATTTGTTGAATCATGTTTGTTTTTAAATTAGGATTTGGTAGGCAATCAATGCTACAATATAAGCAAAAGCACTCATAAAGCCCAATTGAATCATAGGCCATTTCCATGAATTGGTTTCTCTTTTTACAATGGCGAGGGTACTCATACATTGCATGGCAAAGGCATAAAACAGCATTAAAGAAATACCCGAGGCCAAGTTGAACAATGGTTTGCCATCTTCGCCCAGTTCTGCTGCCATTCGGTTTTTAATGGTTTCCTCTTCGTCACTCCCAACACTGTAAATGGTGGCCAAAGTACCAACGAATACTTCGCGAGCGGCAAAGGAGGTCAAAACTGCGATGCCAATCTTCCAGTCGTAACCCAAGGGTTTTACTAGGGGTTCAAAAGCCTTTCCCGCCTGTCCAATATAGGAGTGCTCCAACTTATAGCTGGCTATTTCCTGGGCCACGGCCCTTTGGGAAAGCTCTGCGGTGAGCACCTGAACGGAATCTTGTAGGGCATTGGGAGGCAATCCTTTTGCTTCGGAAGATTGTCGGTAGGCTTCTATATTGTTCTTGACATAGTTTTTACTGTAGGTACTCAACCCTTCGTTTTCTATTCGTTCCGTAACAATACGGTCGGCATCCTGAAAATCATCAGAATAACCATTGGACCCCAAAAACCATAATACAATGGAGATGGCCAAAATAATTTTACCTGCTCCCAACACAAAACTCTTGGTCTTTTCAATTACGGTGTAGGCCACATTTTTAAGTAATGGGAGTCGGTAGGTGGGCATTTCCACCATAAAAACAGACCTACTTTTTATTTTAAGAATCTTGTTCAAGACCATTGCGGACAACAGGGCGGTTCCAAATCCGATCAAATAGAGCAGCATTAAAGTCAAAGCCTGATAACTGAGTCCAAGAATGCTGCCTTCGGGGATTACCAGGGCAATTAAAATTAAATATACGGGCAATCTGGCAGAACAGGTGGTAAATGGCGTTACCAAAATGGTAATGAGCCGTTCTTTCCAGTTCTCTATGGTTCTGGTGGCCATAATGGCGGGAATGGCGCATGCGTTTCCAGAAATTAAGGGCACTACGCTTTTTCCGCTCAGCCCAAAAGGACGCATAAGGCGGTCCATTAAAAATACCACGCGGCTCATATATCCTGATTCTTCCAACAGGGAGATAAAGAGGAACAAAAAGGCAATCTGTGGTATAAAAATGACAATACCGCCAATACCGGCTACAATGCCCTCGGCGAGCAAATCTGTAAAAACACCAGGGGGCAATGTGTTTTTGATCCATTCTGCCGCCATTGCAAATTGTTCGTCAATAAAGTCCATGGGGTAGGAGCTCCATTCGAAAATGGCCTGGAAAATGAGCAACAAAATGGCGAAGAAAATTAGGTAACCGAAGACTTTATGTGTAAGAATTTTGTCCAAAGAGGCACGTAAGCCTTTGGCCACCATAAAATCGACCTTATAGGTCTCTTTTAAAATATTGTTGATGAGCTGGTATCGAAGTACGGTTTCCTTATGCTGTAATTTTTTTAGTTCATCCTTGGATTTGGTAGAGAAATCCGTGGCATCTTGAATCCGTTTTTTCTCTATGGGCATGAAGTTCACGTCCTGGGTGATCACCAACCAAAGTTTGTAAAGGTCTTCCTGTGGAAATGTTGTTTTAAGACGTTCAAAGTATTCAGGGGAGATTCTGGTCGGGTCCAAGATAGGTTTGGAAGAAATACTCTTGTAGTCGGCAATGAGTTCCTTGATTTTTTCAATGCCCGTATTTTTTCGCGTACTTACCAAAGCAATTTTGGTGTTCAGCTTTTTTTCCATGGCCTCAACATCCAGCGATATTCCTTTGCGGGACATCCGGTCTGCCATGTTTATGACCAAAATGGTCGGAATCTTAAGGTCTTTTATCTGAGTGAAAAGAAGAAGGTTCCGTTTGAGGTTTTCCACGTCGCTGATAACAACGGCCACATCGGGGTAATCCTTGTCATTCTTGTTGAGCAAAAGCTCTACCACTAGACTTTCATCCAAAGAAGTGGTGTTTAGGCTGTAGGTTCCGGGCAAATCCAAAATATGTGCTTTGACCCCTCTTGGGAGTTTACAGATACCTTCTTTCTTCTCTACGGTGATGCCCGGGTAGTTCCCGACTTTTTGTTTGAGTCCTGTAAGTTGATTAAAAACTGAGGTTTTTCCCGTATTTGGGTTCCCGATAAGGGCTACGTTGATGTTTTTGCTCATTTGGCCTGCGTTTCTTCAATAATATCCAGCTCTATAAGTGCTGCCAAAGACCTTCTTATTGCCAAATGACTTCCGCTGAGGTTAATGTAAATAGGGTCGTTTAAGGGGGCAATTTGTAAAAGCTCCACACTATTTCCTGGAAGACAGCCCAACTCCATTAGTTTTATAGGGAGGATATGTTCGGTAAAATCCTTGATTATGCCCTTTTGTCCATATCGTAAATCTGCTACGGTCGCCACAGTTCTTATTTAGAATAAATTTAATTAAGGGCAAAAATAAGTAAAAAAGGTAAATTACAAGGTGTATTCATGGATAAAGGTGCAAAGGGCTACTCTTTGTAACTGGCTTCGAGTATTTTGATGTCCTCAAGGAGCTTGTCAATATCCTCACGATCGGTGCCGTCATAAAAGCCACGAATCCGTTTTTCCTTGTCCACCAGAATAAAGTTTTCGGTATGGATCATATCAAAAGGCCCCCCATCACCATCATTTTTAACAGCCAGGTACGATTTCCGCGCCAACTCATAGATTTGTTTTTTATCCCCTGTCACCAAGTTCCATTTGCTATCTACCACACCTTTTTCCAATGCATATCTTTTTAATTGGGCGACAGTGTCTATTTCCGGGGTCACGGAGTGGGAGAGGAGCATTATGTTAGGATTGTCCATCACCGCATCCTGTATTTCGGTCATGTTTTTGGTCATGATCGGGCAAATGGTAAGGCATGTGGTAAAAAAGAAGTCGGCCACATAGATCTTGTCCTTGTAATTCTCTTGGGTGATGGTATCCCCATTTTGGTTCACCAAGGAAAAATCGGCCACTTTATGGTATTTTTTGGTGTAGTGCAAGGTGCTGTCAACCAAAGATTTATCGACCATAGAGGGTTGGTACACGGGAAGCATTTTTTTAGGTTGTAGCGCATTATAGAATAGATAAACGATAACTGCCGATAGCGCCAACATTACCATTCCGAACAGCTTGTACTTTGCGAAAAATGATCCCATGGTCACAAAATTACGGTCCAAATGGCTATTCCTCAAGTATAAAGCCACTAATTGTTGCTAAATCTTTCTTAAATCGTAGTGGGATGAAAACTGAGGTTTTTTTATCAAAACCTAAAAGGTTACTTTTGTGCGTTTTAACAAAAGACGACGAATGACCCCTATATTGATCAAGACCATACAATTCTTTCTGAGCTTATCGCTTTTGATCGTGCTTCACGAGCTGGGACACTTTATCCCGGCAAAGCTTTTTAAGACCAGGGTGGAAAAGTTTTATCTCTTTTTTGATGTTAAATTTTCCCTTTTCAAAAAGAAAATCGGTGAAACCGTTTATGGTATTGGTTGGTTGCCCTTGGGCGGATATGTGAAGATATCCGGAATGATCGATGAGAGCATGGACAAGGAGCAGATGCAACAAGAGCCAAAACCATGGGAGTTCCGCAGTAAACCGACATGGCAGCGTTTGATCATAATGCTGGGCGGGGTAACGGTGAATTTTATTTTGGCCGTAGTTATTTTTATTGGATTGGTTTTTACTTATGGTGAAGAGTACATTGCCAACGACAGCCTAAAGGATGGAATATGGGTGACGGAGAAGAGCTTGGGAGACGAATTGGGAATCCGTACAGGAGATAAAATTTTGTCTGTTGATGGTGAAAAGATAGAGGCATTGCAGCAAGTGCTCCCAGCAATGGTCTATGGTGAAAATTACACCATTGAAAGGGATGGACAAGTTATTGAAAAAACAATCCCTGTTGATTTTATAGAAACCTTATCTGAGGATAAGGAAAAGGCACGTTTTATATCTTTTCGTCTCCCTTTTATAATCAACGACATACCAAAAAAATCCCCAAATGCGGACAGCGGACTCCAAAAAGGTGATGCAGTTGTTGAAATGGCTGGAAAACCTGTAGAGTATAAAGATGAAGTAACCCCCATTTTAGAAGCGAACAAAGGAAAAGAAGTGCCAATTAAGGTTATGAGGGACGGAAGTCCAGTAGACCTAACCATTTCCATTACGGACGAAGCTACATTGGGTGTGGTTCTAGGAATGTCACCCGAAGAATATAAAGAGGCGGGCTATTTGGAATTAAAAACTTTAAAATATACTTTTTGGGAATCGATTCCCGCAGGATGGAATAAGGGAGTAAAAACACTTTCGGATTACATCAAGGGAATGAAGAAAATATTTAACCCAGATACGGGTGCCTATAAAGAGGTGGGAGGTTTTGCAGCTATTGGTGGCATGTTCCCTGATACATGGAACTGGCCTGCATTTTGGGCCACAACGGCATTTATATCCATTATTTTGGCATTTATGAACATTCTGCCTATCCCTGCATTGGATGGTGGTCACGTAATGTTCTTGCTTTACGAGATGGTTACCGGCCGAAAACCAAGCGATAAATTTTTGGAGTATGCCCAAATGATCGGTTTCTTTATTTTGATTGCTTTATTGCTGTTTGCTAACGGCAACGATTTGTATAAATGGCTTTTTAAATAGAAAAGCAATTTTTTTGTTTGTGGTGTAAAAAAGATTCTATTATATTTGCACCCGCTTAAGGTAAAATATTCCTCCTTAGCTCAGTTGGTTAGAGCATCTGACTGTTAATCAGAGGGTCCTTGGTTCGAGTCCAAGAGGGGGAGCAGAGATAGTAAGGCTTCAGAGAAATTCACACTCTGGAGCCTTTTTTATTTGCACGCGGAGTGAAAAAATAATATTATAATTCCCCATAAACAGGCATGGATTTGCGGCAAACTATAAATAAACAAAGAGTTTTTTTCTTTTGACAAATTAATAATAGTCTGGGAATGGGCTATATAGTTTTAGCCATTTTTAAGCTATTCTTTTAATAGGCCTGAATAAGGATCTGGTTATTTACTTGGTTTTACCTTATTTACGCACATCTGATTTAACGCGATTCTAGGGTTCAGGCAATATATTTTACTTTAATTTTGTACATTGTTGTACCAATACAAACTCTTCCCATGGGCATCGAAACATATTTTCAACTATTAACTGACGCCGAAAAGAAATTTTTACCTGAAAAGTTATTTTTTGGTGGAAATGAAAATTTGTTATATGAAAAGAGAAGGGTTTCAGTTGTAGGTTCTAGGGCCGCTACCAAAGAAGGCTTACAAAGAGCTAGAATAATCTCATCGACTTTAGTAAAACATGACATCATCGTCGTTAGCGGTTTGGCAAAAGGTATCGATACTATTGCTCACCAAACTGCAATAAATTCTGGGGGTCAAACTATAGCGGTTCTGGGAACTCCTTTAAATGTTTCATATCCAAAAGAGAATGCCAATCTCTTGGAAATGATTAAAAAAGAACATTTAGCCGTTTCACAATTTCCCGAAGGATATCCGACTCAACCAAAGAATTTCCCAATTCGTAATAGAACAATGGCCCTAATATCAGACGCTACAATTATAATAGAGGCATCCGAAAAAAGTGGAACTCGTCATCAAGGTTGGGAGGCCCTTCGTTTAGGGCGGGAAGTATATATTTTGGAAAATGTTATTAAGGAAAAGGAAATCTCTTGGGCGAAAGAAATGTTGGATTACGGCGCCCAAGTACTTTCAAGGGATAATGTTGATGAGATATTTACTGACATCCCTTATTTGACCTCAAAGTTTGAGGGTGCCTTTTGAGATTCCATTCGCTACAATGCTTGAATATGCTAGCAGGGGAACCAATGAAAAAGCACAGCTTTCAAAACGAATATGCGGTAATATTAAGTCAGGAAATTCCCTAGTTATTGAAAGACTCATTTACTATATGTCTAAATTACCCCTGAATCACCCAATTTCAGAGATGTTCAGAGATAATCCAGTATTGGTTCCAGCACCTCGTAGTACACCAATGGTTGAGGGTGCACTTTGGCCAACAAGAATTTTATCAGAGCACCTTGTGAATTCAGGTTTTGGTGGAAGTGTACAAAACTTAATTGCAAGAATAGCTCCTGTCCCAAAATCAAGTAATTATTATACTGCTGAAAGTCGTCCCTCTTGCAACACCCATTTTAACAGCTTATTGTGTACGCCACCACAAGCGTTTATTCAAAAGTTAATTATTGTTGACGATGTTTTTACTTTGGGAAGAACATCGTGTGCCTGTGTTAGGAAATTAAAAGAAATCTATCCAAACGCGGAAATATTGGTTTTCGCGGCTATGAGAACTCGTGGATTTGTAGCTTCCTTAGACGAAATAGTTAGGCCTTCGTATAATCAAATGATTTATCACCCGGAGCAAGACCGTATTTTTTTGCCCAATTAAGTTGTTAAACCAATTATTCTTAATTCAATAATATAGGTTAATGGTATCTATACATTTTTGACTAAAAAGGGATTTTTTGTAGGATATTCCAGACATCTTCTTTTTTTAATTTTTTCTTCAAAAACAAAAAGATATACTTCTGACTGGTGAGATATAATCTTGAAGTATTCCAGTGTAGCTTGGGAAACATTTTGGTATTATGATAAGACACAATATCCCTCAAGGTAAAATGTTGATTATCCTCTTCCTCATCCATAAATCTGGCCTTTACACTATGAGGGGTGATGTGCTTGCCCTCTATGCGCAGCTGTTGAAATGATTGGAACAGACCAGAGTAGAACTCATCAAGATATTGATTGATGGATTTAGCTTCAAAGGAAGAGCTTTTTACACGCTGCTTTTTAGAATCCCAATATGTGATTTGAATTCTTCGTTTTAAACTGATGTTGAGCTTTTTTACCATTCACAGAAATCCTAGCGTAAATGGGAGCTTTGCCATCTTTAGACCTACCGGAATAAAGCCAAAACAGAACGGAAAAAGTGGAATTTGACCTTTTTAGGAATGTTGTACCTATGTTGTACCCGTGAAAATAAAAAAGCCTTTCGATTTCTCGAAAGGCCTGTGTTTACTGGGCTCCCCCTCTTGGGCTCGAACCAAGGACCCTCTGATTAACAGCAGCTTTTTTTAGCTGTCATTAATTTTCATTTGGCTTCTTATAGTTTGATTATCAATATATTATGAAACTTTTCTTTTCATTTAGAAGTATCAATACTACCTTTAATTGACCATTTGTTGTACCTATGTTGTACCCAAAATACCGCTGAAAAATGATCAATGTGCGAACAGTTTTAAGAAAAAAACAGCTTTCTGATGGAAGTTATCCGGTATGTCTTCGTGTGACCAAAGATAGACGATCTAAATACTTCAAGACCATTTACAACGCATTTCCGAAAGAATGGGATGAACGCACCGGTTCCTTCAATAAAAACCACAGCAATTTTATTCAGGACAATCGGTTATTGTTGAAGTTTCGGGACAGGGCGTTAAAAGTTATTGCAGAATTGGAAATGGAAAAGGATGATTTCTCTTTGAGGGAATTTGAACATAATTTCAGGCTGGCGTTCAATCCGGTCAGAAGAAACGTTTTTGATTTTTGGGATGAACTGATTAAAGAATTAAAGCTTGCCGGTAGAATGGGCAATGCCCGCTTCCACAAAGACACCAGTAAATCCGTCCAGAGATTTTTGAAGTGGGACAAAGACCTTTCCTTTACGGACATAACCCCCTGCATTTCTAGAAAAGTATGAGGCCTATCTGCGCTCACGAGGTGGCACAGATGGCGGTATTGGTGTTCGGATGCGTTCCATAAGGGCTTTGTTTAACCAGGCCATCAGAAGAAACATTGTAAAGGAATCGTTATACCCATTTCGTGCATACAAAGTATCGATATTAAAAGGAAGGGGAGCCAAAAGGGCACTTAACTTTATAGAAGTGAAACAAATAATCAATGTTGACCTAATTGACCATCCTGAGCTTCGCGATAGTAGAAATTACTTTGTTTTTAGCTTCTATACCCGAGGGATGAACTTTGCCGATATGATGAAATTGAAATGGAAGGACATCAAAGGTGGGAACATTTATTATACCCGTTCTAAGACCAAGGGAAATTTCACTATTCAGATTCTACCACCAGTTCAGGAAATCTTGGATTATTATCGCAAGAATTCATTGGGCACGAAATATGTCTTTCCCATTTTACTCCATGACGAACTTAGCCCTAACCAGATAGAGAACCGTAAGACCAAAGTGCTTAAAAATTATAACAAGGATTTAAAGGCTATTGCTGAATTGGCCGAAATTGAAAAATCTGTGACCAGTTATGTGGCACGTCACAGTTTTGCCAATTGCCTTAAGCAAAAAGGTGTCGCAACAGATATTATCAGTGAATCATTGGGGCATCAGAACATGGCCATCACACAGGCCTATCTTAAAGAATTGGATACTTCGGTGGTGAATAAAGCTATTGAGGTATTATTATAATAAATTCAAACTACAAGAGTAATACGTACCTGACCATCAATATTTTATTCCTCGTTTATAGAGATTCGGGTTATAACATATGATTTGAACAAAAAATGTGTTTGTCAAACCCATCATATAAATTCGCGAAAATTATCTCTGTGCACAACATTGATTTCTGCATCATAAGTCTCCATGAACATTTTGGGAAACTTGGCCTTGGCCTTAGGGTTCCACTTAAATTCATATCCTCTGATTTTACCGGACTCTTCCTCTACATAGTCAATTTCCTGCTGTTGTTTTGTCCTCCAAAAATATGATGAGGCTAAGGAACTCTCATAGGTCAACTTTTTTATACGCTCACTGATCAAAAAATTTTCCCACAACCCTCCTGTATCGGTACGACTGTCCAGTGTATTGAAATTCCCGATAATGGCATTTCTGACCCCTGTGTCATAGAAATAAATTTTTTGATTTGTTTTGATCTCATTTCGAAGATTTCTACTAAAACTCGGCAACCTAAAGATTACATATCCCTTTTCAAGAATGTCAATATAGCTGTTCACGGTGTTTTTATCCACCCCGACCAATTGTGCGATTTCATTGTAACTGACCTCATTCCCTATTTGGAGTGCCAATGCCCGTAAGAGTTTCTCCAATACCTGGGGCTTTCTAATGCCGCTGAACGCGAGAATATCCTTATACAAATAGCTACTGGTCAACTCCTTCAATATTTCGATTTCCTCACCTTGGTTATTGATAACGTCCGGGTACATCCCATATAAAATTCGCAATTCCAGTTGCTGTTCTGCTTTCACATATCCGACATGGCCTTCAAATTCCCCCCAAGAAATAGGATAGAGCCGAAAATCCCATTTTCTTCCTGTTAAAGGCTCGTTCATTTGATTTTTGAGCTCAAAAGCTGATGAGCCACTGACCAACAATTGCACCTGTTTGAACTGATCAGTAATTATCTTAAGGGTAACCCCAATATTTTCAATCCTTTGGGCCTCATCGATAAATAGAGTCTTATGGTTCCCAATGATACTTTTTAATTGCTCCGTATTTGCATTTCCCAGCAGATTTCTGACCGTAGGGTCATCTCCATCCAGAAATAGATGTTCCTTATTTTCCAAAATTGAATTGATCAAGGTGGTCTTTCCAACCTGTCTTGGACCAATTACGATAATTGCCTTGCCCTTGTCCAACTTTTGGATAATTTTTTGTTCCAATATTCTTTTAATCATATATAATCAAGTGAACGTGTTCACCAAAAGTAATGTCTTTTAATGAATTAAACCTCGGAAATTGTTGTTTTACCTGAATTTTAGCATTCGGACTCCAAAATCCATCAAGATTAGATGGTCCAATAAGAAAACAGTAGGTTGAATTCCCAGAACCTTTGGAAAGTGTGTAATTTTAATCCACAATAAAACAACCAAATCAACGGACTGATTAAATATGCCGATGAACAATAAACAACGTACCGCCACCATCAAAGAAAAAAAATACCCTTATTTTACATGGGTCGATATACAGGACCCCTCCGACGAGGAAGCCAATGAATTGGTGACCGCCAAAGGTCTGAGCCCCATCTTGGTTAAGGATAGCCTACAGGCAGGGCACCTTCCCAAGCTTGAACCCATCGAAGAAGGTTATTTTATGATATTGAGGGCATGTACACAGGAAGTTGACAAACCTACCTCTATAATTGATTTTTCCAACAAAATCGCCTTTTTTGTGTTCAAAGATCGTTTGATCACCATACATAGGGCGGAGTATGCCTTTCTCGATAGTGCTCCCCCCCATATAAAGCATGTGGACGCACTCGTGCTCCATATCGTGGACAACATGGTGGACAGTTTTCAGGAACCGGTGGAAAACCTGTCCAACAAGATCGATGATATGGAGAACCATATCTTTACCAAAAAAGGGAGCAATCTCACTCTGGAGCAGCTTTACTTCCTAAAATCCAAGGCTCGTATCGGTAAAAAACTCATTGGGCTCATCCAGACCGTCATCAACGAGTTAGCGGTGGGCAAGGGCCACAAGTCTAGATTACAGGACATCAAGGACAGTCTTACCGCCCATCACCTGCTCTACGACGAGGCCGTGGAGGATACCAACGGGCTTCTGGACTCCTACCTATCGGTCACCGCACAGAAAAGCAACGATGTCATGAAGGTTCTCACCATCTTTTCGGCTTTTTTCCTTCCCCTGACCTTCATTGCGGGAATATATGGGATGAACTTTGATGTTATGCCCGAGCTTCGCAGGCAAAATGGGTACTTCTATACCTTGGGGGTTATGGTTCTGATCTGCCTTATCGTATTTCTTTGGTTCAAGAGAAAGCGTTTCTTTTAGCCCAAATCCCTACTTTTGCTCAAAAAACTGGGGTATGGTATTTTATATCATGGACAAACCGGGCGGCAACCTTGAATAATACCAGACTTTGCCCATGTCATCGCCCAATGACATCATCGGGCTCGATCGGTTGGTCATATCCTTGTACATGGAAATGGTCCGATTCAACCTTTCCAGTTCTTTCTTAACGGCCGTCTTAATTTTTTCTTTATTTTCCCATAAACCTACAAAAATGGCCCGTCCACGGGTTATTCCAAGACATTGACATTGATCATCTTGTCCGCTTTGATCAATAACTTATGGCTACTGCTTGATAGATTGGTGATATATACCTTTTTGTCCACTTTGTGGTACCGTTCGGTCAGCTTGTTCACCGCCTCTATTGCGGACATGTCCACGATACGGCTTTCCCTAAAGTCGATGATGATTTCCTTGGGGTCATTGAGCACATCGAACTTTTCATTGAACATCTTGATGGAACCAAAGAACAGGGGGCCATATATTTCGTAATGCTTGATGCCCTTTTCGTCGATTCGCTTTCTGGCACGGATACGCTTGGCATTGCCCCAGGCATAGACCAAGGCAGATATCACGACCCCTATCAAAACAGCTAGGGCCAAGTTGTGCAAAAACACCGTAACGAGTATCACGATCACCATGACGATGATATCAGATTTAGGGTATTTGTCCAGCACTTTAAAACTTACCCACTCAAACGTTCCGATCGCCACCATGATCATCAGCCCGGTCAAGGCCGCCATGGGTACTTTTTCGATGACGCCAGCCCCGAACATGATAAAGAGCAGCAGGGCTACAGCGGCAACAATTCCTGAAAGACGTGCACGTGCCCCGTTGGATATGTTGATCAGACTTTGTCCCAACATGGCACATCCTCCCATTCCGGAGAACAGTCCGGAGGCGATATTCGCCACCCCTTGTGCAGCGGCCTCTTTGTTGGTACGTCCTCGGGTCTCGGTAATCTCGTCGATAAGTTCCAAGGTCAGCAGACTTTCTATCAAGCCAACACCGGCCACAATGGCCGCATATGGGAAAATAAGCGTCAAGGTTTCCAATGTAAAGGGAATGTCGGGTATATGGAACGGGGGAAACCCACCTTGTATGGAGGCGATGTCACCTACAGTCTTGGTGTCTATTCCAAAAGCAACCACAACCCCAAAGACCACCAATATGGCGACCAAGGATGCCGGAACGGCCTTGGTGATCTTCGGCAGTCCCCAAATGATGAGCATGGTCAAAAGCACCAGCCCCAGAATCACATACAATGCGCTGCCCGTAAGCCAATCCCCAGAGGGATTCTTGAATTGGTCCAATTGGGACATGAAGATAATAATGGCCAGCCCGTTCACAAACCCATATACCACGGGCAAAGGTACCAAGCGCATCAGGGTGCCCAGTCTCAAAGTTCCTGCAATAATCTGAAGGATACCCGCCTGTACCACGGTGGCGAACACATATTCCACACCATGGCTGTTTGCCAAAGCAACGATCACCACGGCAATGGCTCCGGTAGCACCGGAGATCATTCCGGGCCTTCCCCCAAAGATGGAGGTCACCAGACCCATGACAAAGGCGGCGTACAGTCCCACCAAGGGTGACAGGCCAGCGATCATGGCAAAGGCCACTCATAATTGTCTTCCTTTAGTTAAATGTTGACGAAGACGAAAGTCAAATCAAGTATGTAACCTAAATTACTTGATTAAAAAACAGCAATCTAAAAAATGTTGACGATTTGTGAACTGTTAAAGTACATATCAAAGGAATCCAATTAAAATCAAAAAATATTAAATACTTGATTTTCATTTATTTAATGATTCATTGAATCATTGGGAAGTCAAAAAGTAGCCCCGGCAAGAATCGAACTTGCATCTAAAGTTTAGGAAACTTCTATTCTATCCATTGAACTACGGGGCCATCTGTAAAAATGGACTGCAAAAATAGGTTTTTTTAAAAACTTTATGCAACCGTAGGGGTCAATTTAGGGTGATTTTCCCTTTAAACCATTGGAGCGGTATGGCTAAGTCCGTTTTTTCTCTTCTTCTTTTAGTATTTTTTCCAAATAAGAACGTGACAAGGGCTTGTCCACGTAACCAGAGATTATCCCATTCTCTTTGGCTATGGCTCGATCCTTGGCATTGGTAAAGGCTGAAAGTACATATACGCTTGGAAGTTCGTGCTCCACGAACAAATTTTTTAGGTTTTGCAAAAAATCCCATCCGTTCATACCATCCATAACAAGATCTAAAAAGATAATGTCAGGTAATCTGTCGTGCTCCTCAATGGAACTGAAACAGGCTTGAATGCCCTCCTCACCGCTGGAACAAGTAATAATATCAAAATCGCCGTGGGATTGTTGTATGCAGTATCGGGTGGCAAATTGGGACACCAAATCATCGTCTATAATAAACGTAGTTAGCTTCATGTAGGGACTATTACGTAAGTTTTGGGACAGACAAAGCTATATGCTGGAGACCAACAAACCATTCATGATCGTTGTTTTGTCCAAATATCCCGTTAAGTCACTCTTAGTGTGGCAATTTACTCCTTAAAACACCATACGCAAAGGCTCCAAGTAATGCTCCGACCAAAACAATGACTATGGGCCAATACCCTGCTCCCACCAAAATATAGATAGGCCCGGGACAAGCACCGGCCAAGGCCCACCCCAATCCAAAGAGTGCTCCGCCCAAAATATACCTAGCGATAGATTTTTCTTTGTCCAGTATAGCAATTGTTTCTCCCGAAAAGGATTTTACTTTCGATTTTTTGATCCATTGCACCAAAACAATGCCCACTGCCAATGCCGAGCCAATGATTCCGTACATGTGGAACGAATCAAACTGGAACATCTCATAGATCCTGAACCACGAAGCCGCTTCCGATTTATACAAAACAATTCCCAAAAAGGTACCCAATATGATGTACACTATATTCTTCATACGGCAAAAATTAAGGGGAACAATAGATGAACCATGATCAGTCCGCCGATAAAGAAACCGATAACTGCAATCAAAGAAGGTCGCTGTAAGTTGCTCAAACCAGAAATGGCATGTCCAGAGGTACAACCTCCAGCATATCGTGTACCAAAACCCACCAAAAAGCCAGCCACCAAAAGAATGATCCAAACTTTAGGGTCGGTAAGGGATTCCATACCAAAAAGTTCCGTGGGCAAATAGGCCGTGCCTGCACTGTCAAACCCGAGTTCTTGCAGTTTTGAAACGGTTTTATCCGATATGTTCACAGCCGGATTTGGAGAGAGCCAATGCGCGCCCAAGAATCCCCCAATAACAGAACCAAGGACGACCAAAAGGTTCCACCGTTTGGATTTTACATCTGTTTTGAAGTAATCCGAAAACTTTCCTGCACCACCAATGGAACAAAAAGTTTCCAAGTTGGAGGACATTCCAAAACGTTTGCCCATAAGAATCAATAAAGCCATGATCAGGGCAATGAGCGGGCCTGATACATACCAAGGCCAAGGTTGATAAAGCATTTCCGTGAGTTTTTGACAAAGATCACGAAAATGCCTTAAATATCAAACCTATGGAATATCAACAACAGCTCTTATCGGAATCTTGTACTCCGAATTTCTTCAAAATATCTTCCAGCAAACACCATTTGGTCAAGGATGACTGAAGCAGATTAGCACCTACAAATGCAGTAAACCAAAGCCAATTTTGACTTACATAAATGGCCAAAACCAGACTTATCAATATAAACGTTCCCGCTACGCCTCTTACAATTCTATTTTTCATGATTTTATTTTTATACAGTTCTTTCAATAGGTACTTCGACCGCCCGAATAGGGTTTGTGGTCTCACTTTTTTGGTTGAATTCTTCCAACAATTTGAAAAACTCGGTGACTTTTTCTTCCTCGGTGAAGGAAAAAAACAGGTTGGATGCTGCGCCCCCCTTTTCACTGGGGAACCAACTATTGGTGTAGAACATAGGCGGAGTGTTTTTGTACCCATCTATGTCCGACCCGCTAAAATTTTCTATACCTGCCTTTTTGAAGAGTTTGAACACTTCCTTTTCATACTCTTCGACCGTGGTAACAATGATCATTTTCATGTGCTTATTTTTATGGTTTTTTCGTTGGTCATATGGAACCTTTGAGGACTAAAAGAATCCTTGTACTCTTTGTCCAAAAATTATTTTAGTGTTGTTGGTTTCATCTTATTTGTAATTTTTTCGTTCTATCAAGTAATACACCAATGGCACTACCAATAGCGTCAAAACAGTGGACACTATGGTTCCTCCCATCAGTGAAATGGCCAATCCCTGAAAAATGGGGTCGAACAAAATCACAAAGGCTCCAATAACAACGGTCCCTGCGGTCAATAAAATTGGTGTGGTACGAACGGCACCGGCTTCTATAACGGCTTGTTTCAAGGGAACCCCGTCATCCAATCTCAAATTGACGAAGTCAATCAGCAGCACCGAGTTCCGCACCATGATTCCCGCAAGGGCAATCATACCAATAAAGGAGGTTGCTGTAAAAAATGCACCGAGCAACCAGTGTCCGAGCACAATACCGATCAATGAAAGTGGTATGGCCACCATCATCACCATGGGTGCCTTAAAGTTTTGGAACCACCCCACGATCAACATATAAATAATGACAATCACACCCAAAAAGGCGATTCCCAAATCGCGGAACACCTCAAGGGTTATCTGCCATTCCCCATCCCACTTTACGGTGTAATCATCTTCAAACTGGGGTTGTTCCATATAGAGTTCGTTGATGGAGTATCCCTGCGGAAGCTCCAATTGGTTCAACTTGTCCGTCATCCCCAAAATGGCGTACACGGGGCTTTCCAATTCCCCTGCCATATCCGACATTACATACACGACCCTTTTTTGGTTTTTCCGGTAGATGCTCTTGGCCTTGATCCCTTCTTTTACCTGAACCAAATCCCCAACGGAAACCATATTGCCCTGCTGTGATGTTATCTTTAACTGTTTGATTTCAGCCAAACTGGATTTATCCTTCTCACTAATGGAAAGCACAATCCCAATTTGATCAAAGGCATCTTCACGGTAGATATGCGATACGGGCTGTTCACGAAAAGCCATACCCATCACCTGTACAATTTGTTGCGGAGTAATGCCATAAAGCATCGCTTTCTCTTTGTCGATTACAAAATCGTACTCGACTTGATCATCCTCGACCATCCAATCCACATCCACAACATCGGTGGTATTGTTCAAAATACCTTTTACCTTTTCGGCCAATGCAATCTGTTTATCATAATCGGGGCCGTACACTTCGGCCACAATGGTGGAGAGCACAGGAGGTCCAGGCGGCACCTCAACAATTTTGATGTTCGCATCGTATTTTTTGCCCAATTCCTGTATTCTTGGTCTGAGCAATTTGGCAATATCGTGGCTCTGTTCGCTTCTATCGTGCTTATCAACAAGATTCACCTGAATATCGGCCATATTGCTACCACCACGAAGGTCGTAATGTCTTACCAAACCATTAAATGTGATTGGGGCAGATGTCCCAACGTAGGTTTGATAGTTGACCACTTCCGGACGAGTGGAAAGATATGCTCCAATTTCCTTGGTTACAGCCGACGTTCTTTCCAAGGTCGTTCCTTCGGGAAGGTCTATCACTACTTGGAACTCGTTCTTGTTATCAAAAGGAAGCATTTTTACGGCTACCGATTTGGTAAAGAACATTCCAATGGAGGCAAGCAGCAAGAAGAAGGTAATCCCCAAGAACAGCCATCTTTTTTTCCTGCTCTCTATCAAAGGGCTTTCAAATCGAGAGTAAGCTTTGTAAATGAAGGTGTCCTGTATTTCAACGGGGGCTTTTTCCTTTTTCTTCTTTTTGTCTTTCTCCCTCAGGAAGATGTAGCCCAAATACGGGGTTATCGTCAATGCCACGAACAATGATAGCAACATCGCAATGGAAGCTCCAATGGGCATGGGTGACATATAAGGCCCCATCAACCCAGATACAAAGGCCATGGGCAATACGGATGCAATTACCGTAAACGTGGCCAAAATGGTCGGGTTCCCTACCTCATTGATGGCATAAATGGCCGCATCCTTGAACGGCAATCGTTTCATTTTAAAGTGACGGTGCATGTTCTCCGCAATAATAATGGAGTCGTCCACTACAATACCTGTTACAAACACCAAGGCAAACAAGGTAATTCGGTTCAAGGTGTAATCCAGCATATAATAGCTGAGCAAGGTCAATGCGAAGGTAATGGGCACCGATAGGAACACCACAAGTCCGCCTCGCCATCCCATGGCCAACATGACCACAAAGGTCACGGCAATGATGGCGCCGATCAAGTGCATCAACAATTCCGATACTTTTTGCGATGCAGTCTGTCCATAGTTCCGGGTTACCTCAACCTTTACCTCATCTGGAATCAGGGTTGTTTTTAAATGATCCACTTTCTCCAAGACCACATCGGCAATCTTCATGGCATCCGCACCTTTGCGCTTGGCAATGGATATGGTTACCGCAGGATATTCTGATTTATAGGTCTCTGCCTTTTCACTTGCAGCCCCAAATCCAAGGGAAACATAGTTTTTAGGCAGTTCTGGACCATCCAATACCTTTGATATCTGTTTTAGATAGATAGGTTGACCTTGTTTGGTGCCTACAATCAGGTTTTCAAGGTCTTCCTTGGTTTTTAAAAAGTTTCCTGTACTGATGTGGAATTCGGTATCGTTGGAAAGGAAGTTTCCGGCATCCATTTGCTGGTTGTTGGCCTTGATCATTTGGGCCACGGCCAACATATCTATGCCCGATTCGGCCATTTTATCCTTGTCCACCACCACACGAAGCTGGGGACTGCGTCCTCCTATCTTTTTGGTGATGGAAACGCCATTTACTTTTTCGATCTCGTTGATGAGCTCTCCTGAAATCTGCCTTAACTGAAAATCATCGTACTCCTCGCTCCAAAGTGTCAATGCTAGCATAGGCACATCGTCAATGGCTCGAGTTTTTACCAAGGGCATGGTAACCCCTGCCGGCATTTGGTCCATGTGCTTGTTGATCTCATCGTACAAACGCACCAAAGATCGTTCGATATCTTCTCCCACGTAGAACTGCACAATGGCCATTCCCTGCTCTTGCATGGAAGTGGTGTACACGTATTCTACGCCTTTAATGTTCGATATAATTTTTTCAAGCGGTTTTGTGATCCTGGATTCCACCTCGGTGGGACTGGCTCCGGGATACCCTACAAAAATATCCGCCATGGGCACGTCTATCTGGGGCTCCTCTTCCCTTGGGATAAGGAAGGAACTGTACACCCCAATGACCATAAATACAATCATTAAGAGCACCGTTAGCTTGGAGCTGATAAACCCTTTGGCAATTCTACCTGCAAGTCCGTCTTTCATTGTTAGCGTTTTTGGGTTATTGAATGCTTACTTTGGCTCCGTTGTACAACTTTCCTTCGGCCGAGACGATATACTTATCTCCTTTGGATAAGCCCGACAACACTTCCACTTCGTCTCCGAAATTCTCTCCCAGTCGCAACCAACGCAACAGGGCCACATTATCCTGACCCAAGGTATACACGCCTGTCAACTGTCCTTTATGCACCAAGGCTTTGGACGGAACCGTAATAACTTTTTTTCCGTTGCTCTCATTTTCCGCCTCCAGCCTAACGGTTGCATACATACCTGACAAAATCTTGGCCTCCGTTTTGTCCATTAAAACCTTCATCAAATATTGTCCACCCGTATTTTGGGCCGATGCACTTAACTCGGACACTGTACCTGTTAGCGTGGTATCCAAAGTTTTCACAAGTATTTGAGCATTGGTTCCCACTTCTATACCGGAAATATTATTCTCTGAAACCTTCGCAACTACTTCAAAACCTCCTCCAGCTGATTCAATGGAAACCAACGGAACACCAGGGTTGGCCATATCGCCCTTGTCAATGTAGGTATTGGTCACCACTCCGCTAAATGGAGCCCTGATATTGGCATAAGCAAACTGGGAGTTAACCTCGTTCTTCATTTGGTTTGCGGCTTCCAATCTGGCTTTGGCCATTTCGTAGTGGGCGGTCATGTCATCCAACTCCTTTTGTGAAGCACTGTTCTCGTTAAAAAGATTCTGGAATCGTTCATAGTCCTTCTTTGCATTGTTGAAGGCAACAGTTGCCTCCGTAATGGATGCCTCCACCTGTGCTTTTTTGGCACGCAAGTCCACGTTGTTGATGGAAATCAATAGATCTCCCTTGTTTACTTTTTGACCTATCTTCACAGGAAGGGATTCCACGTGGCCCATTATTCTAGTGCTTAAAGTGGCGCTGTTTACAGCTGTTATTTGACCACTACCGGCCAAAATGGTGGAATTATCGCCAGTATCCACATCGGCAACGGTTACCTTTACCGCCTCAGAGGTCGTCGCGGCTTGTTTTTCATCACTCCCACACCCTGCAAGGGTCAATCCCAATGCAAGAATTAAAGTGAAGCTTTTATATATCGTAGTGTTTTTCATGTTGCAATTATTCTTTGGTTAAAAATGTTAATAAGGATTGTGCTTGATTGTATTCAAAAATGGTTTGATAATAGGCCAATTGTTTTTCCGCATAGGTGGCTTCGGCCATCAATAGATCCGTTGTTTTTTCGAGACCTTCCTTGAACCGGTTGGTGCGGATTCTCAATGATTCTTCGGATTGCTCCATAGCCAATTTTGAGGTCTGGAGCCTGCTCGCGGCATCCTCGACCATCCGTTTGGTGCGTTGTAGCTCCATAGTACTTTTGGCGACGTACTGCTCGTATTCCTGTTTCGCTTTTTCATAACTTGTTTTACTCTTTCCTGCTTTGGCAAAGCGTTGGGATCCTTTAAAAACATCCCAACTCAAACTTGCCCCGATAATGTATCCTTTGGCATCGGCCTGAAAAATTTGATCGTCGTACATTTCGTAGCTGGCAAAGGCATTAAGCCTTGGCAAAAAGGTCATGTTATCCGCCTTCATGTTGGCTTTGTAAGCTTCGGACACCAAATCCATGGCTTTTACATCGGCCCTGTTTTCCAGTGAAACGTCCACTGATTCGCCCAAATTATCAGGCACCAATTCTTCGGAGGGTTCATAGACCACATCTCCTTGTTCGTTCATTAAAAAGGCTAAATAGTCCGATGCATTTTTCACATTGCTTTTGGCTGTCTTCAGTTGATCGGAAACCTCGGTGACCCGTACCTTCACTTCCAACAAATCCGCTTTTTGAAGCAAGCCTTGATCATAGCTGTTCTGTGCCATGTTCAAATTGGCATTTGCAGCCTCATGGGCTTTTTGAAGTACATCCACAGCTCTATGTGCCAATTGTAATTGCCCGTAGGCCTTTTGGGCTTCAAAATCCAGATAATCGCGGGTGCGCATGGCCTGAAGCTCTTTGGCTTCCATGGTTGTTTTAGCGGCTTTACGTTGATAAAACCCATCCAAATTGATCAAGGGCTGTTTCACCGAAACTACGGTGGCGTAGTTCTCGATCTGATCGGGATCGTTCAACAAGGCAGGGTTAAAATCTGCCTGGGTCAAAATCTCTTGGTTGAGTTTGGAACCGAAAGCCATCAAAGGATTTGTGGTCGCCATTCCTGTATGCGACACAGCTATCTGTGGCAAAAAAATGGAATTGGAGAACCTATAATCGTATTTTGCCATTTTGGCCTCCTGTTCGGACACCTTGATGCTGGCATTGGACTCTTGCACCTTTGTCAATACTTCTTCCATGGAAATCTTGACAGGGTCTTGGGCAAATAGTTGTCCCTGGATCCAAATGAGTATGGTAAATGTAATTATTCGTTTCATGTATTTAACTAATTTGAAGCAAAATTAAATTTGGCAATTCGCCTGCACAGTAACCTTGGTTACCGAGAAAAATGTCCTGTTTCCATAAAAAAAAATGAACCTCAACATGCCCCTGTCACCAAAGAAATGGGTCATATTGAGGCAAATTCAATAAGTAGGACGGGGGTTATGCGTTCCGGGTTCCCCCGTGACCTCCAGCCACCACAATCAAAACTTTAATGCTCAAATAGATGAACTTAAAGAACTGGATGATGGGGTTCATCATCATAAATCGTTTGTATTTGGATATTCTTCGTGTCATAACTGTCTATTCTGGAATTAACCACCAAAAGGGTTTCATTTTTGCTTTGTAAAGGAATGCGTGGTGAAGGGCCAACTTCAGCCAATGTCCGGCAAGGCCAATGGTACCAAAGGTTTTGCCCAATTTTCTGCCATGTGTATCCGGATATTTCTTAAAATCTGGAACAATGGGATAGGTGGTAATGCTAATGCCACTGCCCTTCGTCATCCCGAACCCCGCCGATGCTATGCATGCAGCACCCATATTTCCCATGGATCCTTTATGGTGCAACCCCTTGTCTGAATGTTTGATCATTTCGATGATGTTGTCGGCCACCAATTTTGCGGTGATGCCCGATGGCATTCCCGTTCTTGGAGGGGCGGGTGTAATATCCGTACCGTTCTTGCTCTTTCTGGGTTTGGAAATACCGTGCGGCGGTGCAAAGGCAATTCCTGGGGCAAAAATGTTGGGATAGGAGGGGTTTTGATAGGTTTCGGGCCAATCCTGCACACTCCACTCTTCATAGGGTTTGGGTGTGTAGTCGGCATCCACGACCATGAATCCCCTAAAGAGTTTGTCCGTGATATCGTCCCCCGTTTTGTTGTAAGCCTTAAACCCATGACCTGAGAAAGAGGGGATCAACATGGCAAAATCAAAAGATGCCTGTTTTTGTTCCCCTTCAAGATTTTCATAATGGGCCACCCCATCTTCCACTTTATGGACGCCAGCTCCCAAAATCCATGAAATGCCACGGTCTTCGAAAACCATTTCAACCATTTCACTGGACTTCATAATATTACTGCCATAACTCAACAACATACCGTCCATGCCAAAATCCCCGAGATGGTATTCGTTGGAAACCCAAGTGATCTCGGCCATGTCCCTCACTTTGTGCCTACGCAGCTCTTGTTCCACGTTCAGGATGTATTCGAAAGCGGCACCCTGGCAGGTTGATTTCGCATGCCCGGTCCCAATCAAAATTTTGGCCTTTTTTCCCTGTTTCATTTGTTGGATGAGATCATTCAGGGCGGTCCATGCTTCATCGGCATGGGTATAGGTGCAAACGGAATGGGCTTTGTTTTTTCCGGGCGATAGCCCTTCGGTGGCCTCAAAATTGAGTTTTGGACCGGTGGCATTGATCAGGTAATCGTAGGTTACCTTTTCTTGGGTTTCTTTTTCATCTCCGGCAACATATTCTGCCAGCACATAGGGCTTCGATTCTTCTGTATCGCCCTCTGGATGAAAGCTGACCGCCTTTGCCTGTTTGTAATCGATATGTTTTTTGGCATACAAAGGAGCCAAAGGGAACAGAATGTCCTTCGATTTCATTCTCCCGATTCCCACCCAAATGTTGGAAGGAATCCATTGGTAGTTACTGTTGGGTGATACCACCACTACTTCATGCTCTTTGGAGAGCTTTCTTCTGAGATGGGATGCGGCCACGTGACCAGCTATACCAGCTCCAAGGACGACTATTTTGGCCATTTTATATCATTTACCCAAAGTTACCTTTAGGTTTTAAGATATAAAGTGACCTAGGTCACATTACAAAGAAGAGGTGGAAGTCTAATCTAATTATCTCATCAACAAACAAAAGCTCGTTTGTTGTGATGCCAAAAGAGATGTGGAAAAATCTTATTTTTTATCGCTGTTCATCATAGCAAAGACTGCAATTACCAGAACAACGACCACAACAGCGAACACACCTATCATCCAGATGCCGTTCTCCCATGATACCAATGGAATACTAAAGAGTGTTTTCACAACGTATTGGTTTTAAGTTTAAATCAAAATTAAATACTGTACTGTAACCAAAACATGATAATCCTCATAAGGTCCTTAACCAACTTTCGGGTTTTTATCAAATTCCTGTATGTTAAACACAAAAAGAGGTCTAAAAGATAGGTTTCAGTTTCTCATAACAATTGATTTATCGGTATGATGATATTCTGAAATGAATTCAGAATGACGCATTTTGAATACTTTTTTAAACTTCTCCTTTTTCAACCTTCCAAAAAAATTAATCCTTGACCTTGCAGCTATTGATTCCAAAAAGGGTGTACAAAGGACAAAAACCAACAAAACTTGTTAAGACAAATATGGCTGCAAAAGCTAGCAGCACATATGCCAATGTTCCTGTTATCACATTAAAATAATATAGTGCCCCTACACCAAGCGCCAAGATAACCCGAATTGTGCGGTCTGCCCCGCCCATGTTTTTTTTCATCATTGATAGTTTATGATTCTTACTATACAATTTACCAAAAATTGGATCAGTTTGTACAGCTTTGTTTTGATTTTCAATGAATTGGGTTGAAAAAGTTGGGTTTTATTGAAAACCGCGCAGTAAACTTGGTTACACAGAAGCATTATTTTTAAAGTATTTTTGTTTTTGAATCAGTTTTTAGCCTTTTTAACGACTCAATACAAGTATGCTGGATTATTTTGATGCTTTTATCAACGGTTTTTTGGGAACGGCCAGGTGGACTTGGAAGTCAATCATTTTTGAAGTCCCCTGGTACACCAACTATTTCTGGGGACTGATCCTAATTTCTGTTTTGGTTTGGGTTTTGGAGATTTTGTTTCCTTGGCGCAAAGAACAATCCATTTTTAGAAAGGATTTTTGGTTGGACACATTTTACATGTTTTTCAACTTTTTCATTTTTGCCATTGTAATAAATGGGGTTTACAAAGTACTCGGCGTATTTTTTGCCGATGTGGGAATTACTTCAAAAACATTGACCATTGTAGATATTGCACATTGGTCACAATGGGTTCAATTGCTAGTCTTTTTTGTGGTTCTCGATTTTGTGCAGTGGTTTACCCACGTGTTACTGCACAGGTATCCCGTGCTTTGGGAGTTCCATAAAGTGCACCATAGCGTTAAAGAAATGGGTTTTGCGGCCCATATGCGTTTCCATTGGATGGAAAATGTTCTTTACAAGCCTTTAAAAACATTGGGGGTGATGGTTCTTGGTGGTTTTGAACCCGAACAGGCCTATATTGTACATTTTGCGGCTATAGCCATTGGGCATTTCAACCATTCGAACATCAAATTGACCTACGGACCATTAAAATATATCTTGAACAATCCCGTGATGCACCTATACCACCATGCATACAATCTACCAGAAGGACATCGGTATGGAATGAATTATGGGATAAGTCTCAGTCTTTGGGATTATATTTTCCGCACTAACCATGTTCCAGAAAGTGGCGGAAAAATTGAATTGGGTTTTCCGGGAGACGAGGATATCCCCAAAGGTTTTTGGGGCCAATTGGTCCATGGATTCAAAAAGCCAAAAAAATAAAATCTAATCAGGGTTTTTCGAAGCATCGAAAACTATACTCCAAATACCTCGTACCTCATCGGGTCCATAACCGACAGCCTTGTCTTCTGGGTAAAATTCCGATAAATGGGTCAATACCTCTGGAGCAATATTCTTTTCCGGGCTTCCATGACAATTCAAGCACAAGCCTTTGGTAACAATGGGATAGTAGAAATAAACTTCCCCGTTTGCCTTATCCAAAATAGGTGCGATCGAATCACCTGAGACAATTGCTTTCTTAAATGTTTCTATATGCGCCAATTCTGTGGCATTGGCCTTATTGTTGGGATTTCGGGGTTTATCGGAAACCCTTTTTATTCGGGCGTTAAACTTTGTGGCCATACTATCCGTCAACGGATAGGCCTTCTCGTTACAGAAAACAACGGCCTCCTTTACGCCTTTGTTCTGTATAGTTCCCATTAACGCCTTTCCCAAAACTTTTTGGGTTTCTTGGGCATAGGACATGCCCATTTCTGCATAATCTGGATTTTCGGGCGATACTTTTTTATCTGATATTTTTGGCCCCTGCTTACAAGAAAGGAACAGCAGAAAAATTAATATGAAAATTGGATAAAATCGCATTATTTGGATATTTTACCATTGGTTCAACTTACAAAAGATTTTGCTTTTTCCACAAAACCATTTTCCTTATCCATAGTGGTATAGCCCATTTATTTGAGAGTTTCTTTAATTAAGGAAGCATCATCGGAGCTTTCATGTTCAAAGCCGACCGATGAGCTATCCTTCTCCACAATCACATCTTTTATTTCTGATAATTTCTTTGAAATGGTATTGACACTACCCCGCATTTGAGGTTTTGTACCCGGAATGTTGTTTTCATATTGACTATATCCGGATCAATAGCGCCAACCCATGTATCCGCCCCTTAAATCGTAAACCTTGGTGAAGCCCAAACTCACCAGCTTTTTTGCTGCTTTTTGACTTCTATTTCCGGATTGGCAATAAATGTACACGGGAGCATCCTTTTTCAATTTTGAAAAAGCGGCATCAAATGCAACTCCTTGAAAAAAATCGATATTCCTGGCTCCTTTTATGTGGCCCGATAGAAACTCTCCCTTGGTTCTGACATCCACCAATTGGACCTTACTTTTGGAAATGGCGGTTTTATATTCCTCCCTATCCAAAATATTGATTTCATCAGGGAGGTTTTGTTCTTTGAACAAAAAGCTTAATATTGACATAGAATCGTTGTTTTAAGGGGCTAAAATACCTCGGCCAACCTATGAGGGTCAGTAACGATAGTTACACAAAAACAACTTTAATGCTTTTTTAAGAAGTTATCCCCACCTTACTTCAAAGTAGTGGGACATACGTAATCCGTAACAGGAATCCCTGCGTTTTTTATGTCGGCAAAACCACCTGCTACGTCAACTAGGTTATGAATCCCCCTGCTTTTTAAGATAGAAGAAGCAATCATGCTCCTATAACCTCCTGCACAATGGACATAGAAGGTTTCTTGTTCTGGAAATTCCGACATATGATCGTTGATAAAGTCCAAAGGGGTTAAATGGGCATCCTCCACGTGCTCTGCTTTAAATTCAGATTCTTTTCTAACATCATAAATGGGCACGCCTTTATCAATTAATGTTTTTAGCTCTTCGGCATTAACGCTGTTCACGGTATCAATTTCTTTTCCTGCGTTTTTCCATGCATCAATTCCTCCTTTCAGGTAACCCAGGGTATGGTCAAAACCTACCCTTGACAATCGGGTAATGGTTTCTTCTTCGCGTCCTTCGGGGGTTACGAGCAGAATAGGCTGTTTTACATCGGCAACAAGGGCACCGACCCAAGGCGCAAAACTTCCGTCCAATCCAATGAATATGGAGCGGGGCACATGGCCTTTTGCAAATTCATCTTGATGGCGTACATCTAGAACAACAGCGCCTGTTTCGTTGGCGGCAGCTTCAAAAGCCTCTGGAGATAGAGCTTGGGTTCCCCTTTCCAATATTTTGTCGATATCCTCATAACCTTCTTTGTTCATTTTCACGTTCAACGGAAAGTATTGCGGTGGAGGCAAAAGCCCTTCGGTTACCTCTTCGATAAATTCGTCTCTCGTCATATCGGCTCTCAGAGCGTAGTTCATTTTTTTCTGATTGCCCAAGGTGTCCACGGTTTCTTTCATCATATTTTTTCCACAGGCGGAACCTGCTCCGTGCGCAGGGTAAACAATCACGTCATCGGCCAATGGCATAATCTTGTTGCGAAGACTGTCGAACAAAGTACCGGCCAACTCCTCCTGTGTCATATGGGCCGCTTTTTGGGCAAGGTCAGGCCTTCCCACATCTCCCAGGAACAAGGTGTCACCGCTGAAAATGGCATGGTCCTTTCCATTTTCATCCTTCAACAAATAGGTGGTGCTTTCCATGGTATGGCCAGGGGTGTGCATGGCTGTTATGGTAATTTCCCCCAACTTAAACTCTTGCCCATCTTTAGCGATAATCGCATCAAAAGAGGGTTTGGCCGTAGGCCCATAGATGATGGGCGCACCTGTCCCCTTCGATAAGGTTACGTGTCCGCTCACAAAATCTGCATGAAAATGGGTCTCAAAAATGTACTTGATGGTGGCTCCATCTTCCTTGGCCTTTTTTATGTAGGGCTGCACTTCCCTTAGAGGGTCTATAATGGCGGCTTCGCCTTCACTTTCTATATAGTAAGCGCCTTGTGCAAGGCATCCTGTGTAAATCTGTTCAATTTTCATTTCTTATGGTTTTTACCAAAAATAAATTTGTCTCTTGTGCTTTTCAGTTACCAAAGTTACAAACTCTTTGTCTTGGACTGTAAGGACACTTTTTTTTGCATAAGGCTTCGCTCTTTTTGTTCGGTACAGCAGTCCACGGCGTCAAAAGTCTGGACAAACAGGTTTTCTTCACCAAGAATGTCCACAATACCACTGCTGTACAGAATATCCCTTGTGGGGCCTATGGCGGCTGCTATAAAAAAATGGATGCCTTTTTTCCGTAAGTCGAGTATAATCCGTTCCAACATGCTCGCAGCACTGCTGTCTATATAATTTATGGGCTCCGCATTTAGGATGATGTACTTGAGGACAGGGCCTTTCTTCTCGATTTGTCTATAGAGTTGTTTTTTGAAATAATCTTTGTTGCCAAAATACAATTGGGCATCGAACCTTATGACCAATTTATCTGCATCCACTTCCACATCTTCCGAGAAACGGTCAATGTTCTTGTAATAGTGGGTTCCCCTGACTTTTCCCAAAACGGCCATGTGCGGTTTGGATATCCTATATACAAGCAACATTAGGGAGAGTAATACCCCTAAAAGGATTCCCTCCATCAAACCAATAAAAAGGGTCATCAAAAAAGTGGCCGTCAACAGGAAAAACTCGTCTTTTCTGTTCTTCCACAATACCAAGGGGTATTTTATATCTATAAGGCCAACCACCGAAACTATGATGATGGCACCCAAGACCACGGCGGGCAATTTGTAGAACAATGGGGTGAGGAAGAGCAGTACGCCCGCTATAATAAGTGTGCTAAAGATAAGTGACATCCCTGTTTTTGCCCCAGTCTGGTCATTGACCGCGGTCCTTGAAAAACTGCCGGACACGGAAAAAGACTGAAAGAAAGATCCCAAAATATTGGAAAGGCCCAAAGCTCGCAGCTCTTGGTCGGCATCCAGTTCGTATTCCGGGTGTTTTTCCTCAACTGTCTTTGCTATGGAAACGGATTCCATAAACCCAAAAAGCGCCACTGTTATGGCAATGGGCATAAGCTGTCCCATTTTGTCCCATTGGAATTGTGGAAGCTGAAAATCGGGAAGGCCCTCTGGAATATCGCCCACAATATAAATCCCCTTTGTTTCCAAATTAAAAACCACTACTGCCAAGATGCCGAGCACCACGATCAACAAGGGGGCGGGCAGTTTTTTGTTGATGATTTTCAGTAAAAACATTAAAAATATGGAGATTGCGCCTAGTCCGAGGGTCAGTAGGTCTACATTGTCTAAGCTTCCAATGATATTGCCCACCAGTTCATGAATTTTACTGGACTGTGCAAAGTTTGACCCCAATATGTGTTTCAATTGTCCCAAGCCTATCAATATGGCAGCAGCAGATGTAAACCCACTAATGACAGGTTTGGACAAAAAATTTACAAAAAACCCCATTCTCAAAATACCCAAAAGAAGCTGTATTCCCCCTATGAGCAGGGTCAAAAAAAGTACGGTGGAAATATATTCCTCCGTGTTTACCAGTTGCAATGCGCCAACCCCTGCCGCGACCAATAATGAATCCATGGCCACAGGCCCTACGCCCAATTGCCTTGATGTTCCCATAAGAGCATATACCAATGGAGGTACCAATGCAGCATATAGCCCATAGATTGGAGGCATTCCTGCGATCATCGCATAGGCCATTCCTTGTGGTACCAACATGATTCCTACGGTAAGGCCCGCAATCAGGTCTCCTCGGAGCAATGATTTGTTGTATGTGGCCATCCAAGATAAAAATGGCAAGTACCGTTTGATCATGTGATAGGTTTTATACAAAAATAGGGTGGCCTAAGGAGAACCAATGTAACAAAGTATACACTTATAGATCCACAATTTCGATATAACTTCGATGAAGCACCAGTTTCTTCATTTTTTCCAATTTTTTCAATAATCTGGAAACCACAACCCTTGAGGTGTGAAGATCATAGGCAATTTCTTGGTGTGTGTTTCGAATGCGGTTGTCGTTGGTTACCTCGACTTTCTTTTGGAGGTAGTCCACCAATCTTTGGTCTAAATTTTTGAACGCGATACTGTCCACGGTCTGCAATAACTCGTTCAAACGGTTGTGATAGCTTTCAAAGACATAGTTTCTCCACCCTTTGTACTTGCCCATCCACTCTTCCATTTTCTGAACGGGAACCATTATCATTTTGGTTTCGGTTTCGGTTATGGCCCTGATCTCACTTTTGGTTTGCCCCATGCAACATGCCATTGTTACGGAACAGGTTTCGCCTTGTTCCAGATAATATAGGAGCAATTCATCCCCTTCATCATCTTCCCTGAGCACTTTTATGGCTCCGGACAACAGCAAGGGTATGCTTCTTATGTATTGTCCGATATCCATTATGGTTTCGCCTGCCGGGACTTCCTTTAATGTCCCCACTTCAAGAATCTCATCAATAAGGGGTTGTTCAAAATGGCTGTTGAATGTTGCTAAAAGCTCTTCTTCCATAGAATTAAAATACACTCCCCTAAGGTAACCATTTTAGGAAAAACCTTAAGTTTTTGAGCAACCCAAAAATAAAATCCACACTTTTTGCGGGACACCTTAATTTAATTAAGAATATTGTTCGCCGCCAATTCCATATAACTGAGATCAAATTGGAAATCCTCGCTTTCTTTTATGGATTACAATCCCTTATAGTGACCAAAAAAATGCATAACACCATTAAAACAAGTCATAATCTTACCCTGTACACTTCTCCATTTTGCCGCCAATTGCAATTCTTGCGGAATCAAGGCCATTTAAATTATGGTTAGCAAACGATTATTGATTTATATGTTGAATTATTGAAACAATAAGGCACACTTCATAATAATTAGCTATTTTCATTGCCATTTTAATCTTGTTATATGTATTGGATAGGTTTTGATATTGGTAGTTCTTCCATAAAAGCTGCTTTGATCAGTGCTGACGATGGGAGTTTTGTAAGTATGGCCCAATATCCTGAGAGAGAAATGTCCATGGCCTCGATCAATCCAGGTTGGGCAGAGCAAGATCCGGAGGTTTGGTGGAAAAACCTGTGTATCGCTACCAAAAAATTACTTTCGGAAAATAATGTCGATAAAAACAATATAAAGGGAATAGGCATTTCCTACCAAATGCACGGACTTGTAGTGGTGGACAAAGCCCTCAATCCCTTGAGGCCTTCCATTATTTGGTGCGATAGCAGGGCTGTAGCAACAGGGGAAAATTTGTTCCAAAAGGTTGGGAAGGAAAAATGTGTAGGTCATTTGCTCAATTCCCCCGGTAATTTTACACTATCCAAGCTAAAATGGGTCAAGGATAACGAACCCGATACATACCAAAAAATCCATAAGTTTATGCTTCCTGGAGATTTTATTGCCTTACGGTTATCCGGGGAGTGCGTTACCACCCCCTCGGGACTTTCCGAAGGGATAATGTGGGACTTTAAAAAGAACGACCTTGCCGATTGGCTTTTGGAAGCGGCAGAAATAGACCCTAAGCTTGTTTCCAAAATTCACCCCTCGTTTTCAGAACAAGGTTATGTGAGCAAGCAAGGAGCTATGGACAGTGGCCTGCCCGAAGGCATTCCTATAATGTACAGGGCCGGGGACCAACCCAACAATGCCCTTTCCCTTAATGTAATGGAGCCAGGGCAAATTGCGGCCACCGGGGGAACTTCCGGAGTTGTATATGCCATATCTGGGCAAGAAAATACGCGGGAGCATACAAGAATCAACAGTTTCGCGCACACCAACCATACAGCTCAAAAAACGCGAATAGGAAAATTATTGTGCATCAACGGTACAGGAATCCAGTACAGTTGGATCAAAAACGAACTGACCCACGAACTTTCTTACAATGATATGAACCAACAGGCCGAAACCATCCCGATCGGTTCCAACGGCCTTTGCATTCTTCCCTTTGGGAACGGCGCGGAACGCATGCTGGAAAATTGTAGAAAAGGCTCACGCATCCTTAACCTCAATTTCAACATCCATAAAACGCCCCATTTATTCCGGGCAGCGCTCGAAGGCATTGCATTTGCGTTTGTGTATGGCATGGAAATATTACAAAACGACGGCGTTGATATTCAATCCATAAAAGCTGGTAATGATAACCTTTTTAGGGCAGGAATATTTTCCAAAACCATTTCTACACTCACAAAGAGCCGGATTGATATTGTGGAAACCACTGGTGCCGTAGGAGCTGCAAGGGCAGCAGCCTATGCCTTTGGAGATTTCGCAAGCATTGGAGAGGCCACTGCATCAGACGCTATCCAATTGACCTATGAACCCGACAACCAAAAACTGAACGAATACAAACAGGCCTATGAAATCTGGAAAAGGGCCCTAAATGAATATATTGATTAACCGAACAAAACAATTATGATCACAAAAGGAGACAAAGAATTTTTTAAAGGCATTGGAAAAATTGCATTCGAGGGGAAGGAATCGGACAACCCTTTGGCTTTTAAATATTATGATGAAAATAAGATGGTAGGCGGCAAAACCATGAAAGAACATTTCAAATTTGCCATCGCCTACTGGCATACTTTTAACGACACGGGCAGCGACCCCTTTGGGGCACCCACCAAAAATTTCCCGTGGTTGACCAATACAGACCCCGTTCAGCAGGCCAAGGACAAAATGGATGCAGCCTTCGAGTTCATTACAAAAATTGGTGCGCCCTATTACTGTTTCCACGATATTGACCTGATCGATGAGGGCAGTACCTTGGCCGAATCGGAAAAAAGGTTGGATGTCATAACGGATTATGCCCAAGAAAAGATGAAGGAATCCGGAGTTAAATTGCTCTGGGGAACGGCAAACTGTTTCAGCCATCCACGCTACATGAACGGAGCCGCTACCAACCCCGATTTTGATGTGGTAGCCACTGCAGGGGCCCAAGTGAAAAATGCGCTCGATGCAACCATCAAACTTGGAGGGGAAAACTATGTGTTCTGGGGTGGACGCGAGGGGTACATGTCATTGCTCAACACCGATATGGGCCGCGAACAGGACCATATGGCACGCTTCCTGCACATGGCCAAGGACTACGCACGCAAACAAGGGTTCAAGGGAACGTTCTTCATCGAACCCAAACCCATGGAACCCACAAAGCACCAATACGACTTTGATTCGGCCACTGTTATCGGTTTCCTTACCAAATACGATTTGTTGGACGACTTTAAACTCAATATTGAGGTAAACCACGCTACTTTGGCACAACATACCTTTGAGCATGAACTGCAAGTGGCAGCGGACAACAATCTTTTGGGAAGCATTGATGCCAACAGAGGCGATTACCAAAACGGTTGGGACACCGACCAGTTCCCTGTTGATGTTTACGAGCTGGCCCAAGCTATGTTGGTGATCCTGCAAGCAGGAGGTTTCCAGGGTGGAGGCATTAACTTTGATGCCAAACTTAGAAGAAACTCCACCGACCTGGAAGACATTTTCTATGCGCACATTGGGGGAATGGATGCATTTGCCAGGGCATTGCTGGCGGCCAACGCCATTTTGGAAAATTCCAATTATCTTAGCTTGAGAAAAAATCGCTACGCATCTTTTGATACCGGCTCTGGGAAGGCATTCGAGGAAGGTAAGCTTTCTTTGGAAGATCTTTATGCACATGCAACAACCCATCAGGACATCAAAAAGATCAGCGGTAAGCAAGAATTGTTCGAAAATATTATCAACCAATATATTTGATCAAACAACCGACTAAACAAACCGTTTTGGCCTAAGGCCGAAACATCAAACTTTATTTTATGGCACTTATTTCGTTTTTAGGGTTCACGCTTTTGGTGGGGATAATATCATGGTGGTCCGTTAGAAAAACAGATGAATCATCTTCCGATGGCTACTTTTTGGGAGGCAGGAGTCTTACCGCAGGGGTCATAGCCGGGTCCCTGTTATTGACCAATCTGTCCACCGAACAAATAGTGGGCCTTAATGGGAGCGCCTATAAAGACGGGCTTTCGGTAATGGCCTGGGAAACCTTGGCCGCCCTGGCCATTGTGGTCACAGCATTATTTTTGCTGCCACGCTATTTAAAAGGCGGATTGACCACGGTGCCCCAATTCTTGGCCAAACGGTTTGATGTCACTACAAAAACCATAACCTCTGGATTGTTCCTAACGGGGTATGTGGTGGTGTTGCTTCCGGTAATCCTATATTCTGGGTCGGTGGCCATTAGCGGCATGTTCGATGTTCCTGGATTACTTGGGGTCTCGGATTCCACCGCCTTGGTAATTTGTATCTGGGGAATTGGTATCATAGGGTCTATTTATGCTGTTTTTGGTGGATTGAAGGCGGTTGCCGTTTCGGATAGTATCAACGCGGTCGGACTTATAATCGGTGGAATACTGATTCCTGTTTTTGGATTGATGGCGATAGGCGATGGAAGTATTTTGGGAGGGCTGGAAACCTTAATGGCCGCCAATCCCGAACGTTTCGATTCTACAGGAAACCCTGGACAAGAAGTCCCCTTTGCCACCATTTTTACCGGAATGATGCTGGTCCAGCTTTTTTATTGGGGGACCAATCAACAGATCATTCAGCGTGGTTTAGGCGCTAAAAACTTGGCAGAAGGGCAAAAAGGGCTTTTATTGGCGGCATTCTTAAAGATTTTGGGACCAATCATTCTGGTATTGCCTGGCATGATTGCCTATTACTATTTTGAAGGAGGGCTTGCAAGCAGTGACCTTGCTTATCCGGAATTGGTAAGGGCCGTGCTCCCAAAACCGTTGATGGGCTTTTTTGCCGCGGTTCTCTTCGGTGCTATCCTGAGTTCTTTTAATAGTGTGCTCAACAGTTCGGTTACCTTGTTCGGGATAGATATCTACAAACAGCACATCAATAAAAATGCCTCGGAGATGATTGTGGTAAAATACGGTAAGGTGTTTGGCGTATGTTTGGCATTGGCCGCCATGTTCATTGCCCCGCTCATTGCCAATGCGGGCAGTTTGTTCAACTACCTACAAGAAATCAACGGAATTTACAGTATCCCGATTTTCACGATTATTGTAGTTGGGTATCTAACAAAAAGGGTTCCTGCCATTGCAGCCAAAATCGGTATTCTTTCAGGGTCTGTTCTTTATATCATCAGCCAATTTATCGTTGGCCCAAAAATGGTGGCCAAAGCCCTTGCCGAAGCCAAGGCAAATGGTATTACCGACCCTGTTGAACTAAATATGGTAGAAGCTGGGGCATATCCGCATTATCTTCATGTAATGGCCATATTGTTTGTTTCCAACATTATCATTATGCTGATTATTGGAAAATTCTATCCAAGAAAGGAACCTTTCCAACTGGAGTACACCAAACAGGTATCCATAGAGCCTTGGAAACATGTAAAACTGGCAAGTGGGTTTATCGCTTTTATTGTAATTGCCATCTATATCTACTTTGCAAGGTAGAACCGATTGAATAAAAACGAAAAGGCCCCGAAAATTGTTCCGGGGCCTTTTTTATTGCAATACGCTTTTTAAGAAATTGTCTTTGTAAGCCCTCCCCATAGGTATTTTGGCGCCATTGGTCAACAGTACCAAATTGCCCGAGATCCTGTCGATCTTTTGGGTGTTGATGATATAGGATTTGTGTATTTGATGAAATTGGCTGCTGGCCAATACCTCCACCCAGTGCCGTAGGGACTCATTGGACAATATTTTCTTTTCCTGAAAGTGGATTTCGGTATAATCGGAATCTGAAGTGATCGTATAGATGTCCTTTATCAATACCTTGATATGTTCGTGGCTGGATTTTACGTAGATTTCCGCAAGGGGAGCAGTATCGTTTTTTGATATGATATGCTCTTGCTTGGCGTTTACTTTGTTTATGGCCTGCAAAAAGCGCTGGAAAGAAAATGGTTTTAGGAGGTAATCCACAACATTCAGGTCGTATCCTTCAAGGGCGTATTCGGAAAAAGCAGTGGTCAGGATAACCTGTGGCGGGTCTGGAATACTTTTTAAGAAATCCAATCCGTTGATTTTGGGCAAGTGGATGTCCAAAAACATCAAATCCACCGATTCGGTATTCAAGAATTCCATCGCCTTCAACCCATCGGAAAATACATCTACCAACTCCAAGGTGGGTACATCTTGGATAAATTTTCTTAAAATTCGCTGTGCAGGCGGTTGGTCTTCAACAATAATACACCTCATAACCTATACTTTTTCCAATTCCAATCTTAGGTACACATTATAGGAATTGTCGGCCTCTTCTATTTTTAGAACATGTTTTTTAGGGTACAATAGTTCAAGGCGTTTTCGTACGTTCTTTAATCCTATTCCCTTTGCAACACTGTCCAGGCTAAACCCGGGCTCATAATTGTTCTTGCAACTAAACTCCAATGTAGCATTGTTCAACTTTACGGATATATCTATTTCGATATCGGAAGATTGTCCGGACTGACTGTGCTTGAAAGCATTTTCAATAAATACAATCAAAATTAAAGGTGCGATCTTGTACTCTCCTTCAATCTTGTCCACATCAAACTGAACCTCGCCCCTATCCTCTATCTGTAGTTTATACAACCGGATAAAGTTGCCCAATTGCTCCAATTCCTTTTTTAAAGGTACAAACTGTTCCTTGGATTCGTACAACATGTACCGCAGTACCCCGCTCATTTCAAGAATGATCTCCGGGGTCTTTGGTGATTCCTGAAGGGCATAGGAATAAAGGTTGTTCAAATTATTGAACAAAAAATGGGGGTTTATCTGACTTCGCAAGAATTGCAGTTCGCTTTCTTGAATGGTTGTCTCAAGTTCATCTATCTGAGCCTGTTTTTTCAGGGCATCCCATCCAAATTTACAACCAGAAAGTATGAACATTACGGGCAAGACCCCTAAAAGGGAGACATAAATTCCGGGGAAAGTTTCCGCCCTTTTTGTATTGGGGAATATAAGAGGTTCCAAAACTGTTTCTTCTATGGTAATTATTATCGCCACGACCATGCCGGCCCCCAAAAAGAATTGCCAATATTTTTTTTTGTACAAAAATTTGGGCATGAGGTAGTACGTGATCGCTACTGTGGCAACGGCATAAAATAGAAGGAATATAGCCCGGTGCACGACTATGCTTCCTGTATGTCTTTCAAAAGAAAAAAACAGGAGCACTAGTATGTGGAGTACTATTTGAAAAAGAAGTTCTTTTTTAGAAATCAATACACAATAATTAATTAGGGCCAAAACTATACATAAAACTGTTGTAAATGAAAAGCAGTTTTACCAACAACCAAATTTACCCCCTAAACGACATTTTACTTCTTGCCATTCGTAATTAATTGGTTGATTGAGGGTTAACCTGTGTCGTTCACGGAAAATATTTATAATTTACATGCTGATGGTCCATATTTAGACCGGGCCATTGTCAAAAGTGATGGCTCATAAGTTTAAAAAACAATATCACTAACACTTAAATCACTCAACAATGAAGAAGACATTTCTAGCACTCGCATTCTTAACCTCTTTGATGGTAGCTGCGCAATCTACATGGAAATCGGATGGAGCGCACTCCAAGGTAGGTTTTGGCATTACCCATTTAATGATATCGGAAATAGAAGGACATTTTAGTGATTTTGACATCACAGCGACCGCAACCGACACCTTTGACGAGGCTGAATTTACCGTTGATATTAAAACAACCAGTATTGATACGGATAACGAAAGACGGGACGACCACTTAAGAAGTGCTGATTTTTTTGATGCAGAAAGGTATCCTTCCATTACCTTTAAAAGCACCAATTTTGAAAAAACGGGGGACAATACCTTTAAACTGACCGGTGACCTGAGTATGCACGGTGTTACCAAACCGGTAAGCTTGGAGGGAAAAGTGAACGGGATAATTACCGACCAGCGAAGCCAAAAATTGAAGGCAGGACTCAAACTAACTGGCACCGTTAACCGATTGGAGTTTGGTGTTGGCGACGACACGCCAACTTTGGGCGATGAGGTGAAAATCACCATTAACTTAGAAATGGCCCAGCAGTAGTAGTGTAGCATAGAGGGTGTTTAAAAGGTAGGTTTTCGTCAACCTGAAATGGACCTGCATCAGGCTCGAATTCAGAATGGCGCATCCCAATAGGCACTTTTTAGCCACCCTCATTTTTTCCAAATGTTAAGTATTGAAAAAATACATCTAAGCCTCCTTCATAGGTCAATTTTGCACCGACCGTGAAATGGCTCAGCCATTTCTTAGAATCTTTTCCATTTTTTTGCCTTTTGCCAGCTCATCCACCAATTTGTCGAGATACCGGACTTGTTGGGTCAATGGGTTTTCAATTTCTTCAATCCTGTACCCGCAAATGACTCCTTTTATCAGGCTAGCATTGGGGTTCAATGTGGCTTCTTTAAAAAAGGTTTCAAACGTTGCTCGCCGGTCAATAAGGGCCTTTATTTTTTTGTTGTCAAAACCTGTTAGCCATGTTATAACTTGATGTAATTCTTCTTTTGTCCGACCTTTTTTCCCAATTTTTGCAACATAATGTGGATATACCGATGCAAAGGTCATATTCGCCATTCGTTTATTGTGTTCGGGAGTGGTTTTCATTTTATCTGAGTTTTTCTAAGCGCCCTTTTCTTTTTACAATATTTATATAGTCCCATTGTATTTCTAGTGATTTTTTAAGCCACCGTGTCAAATCCGAAGTTTCAACTTCAAGTACACTGGTATAAAAAATGGAGGCGTCTTTAAATTTTTTTCCTTTTACATTTAAGTGGTCTTCTTTAAAATCCGCACCGCTCCAAAACATAGGTCTTATTCCTTTTTTTTGGATGCTGTACCCAACAATTGGATTGCCGTCCAAAAACCAAACAGGATGGGAGTGCCAGATCTTATTTTCCGCTTCGGTAAGTTCGTTGTTTATTGTTGTTGCCAGTAAATCGCAGATTTCTTTATCAGGGAGTAGTTGACTGTCGTTATATGTTTGGATTTCTTCTTTCATATTCGAGTAATAACTTAATTGTTTTCAAACTGTTCCTTCCAGTAAGAGTATACCAAATGTAACCCTGAATATACTTGGGAAGGTACATAAAAAAGAAAAACAGGTCGGTATATTATCCGGTCCTGTCGCAAATACTTTGGAATTTTTATACATCTGACCTCGAAGGGGAATTTGAGATTGTAATTGAAGGCTCTACAACTAGAATACAACCTGTAAAAGTGGTAACAAGGTTCAGGGTTCAATAATTGCCTTAACGCGATCTTTTATGTACTTCTTCTCAAGCCTTTTTTATACTATCTTCTGGTCGATAGGGAACCCTGTTGGGCGCAAATCTGGGGCAGTCCACTTTGTTTGGATTTGGCGATTATGCATTTACAATTGATAGCAAGTGCCCATCAAAGCTTTCCAGTACAAATTTTGAAGGCAATGGGTCTTAAATACTAATCCAACATTTTATGCATTAATCTTGTGGGATTTAAATAAATAACCAAAACCTTATATTTACCATTTAAAATAGCTTTATCCAGATTGATAAAAAATAACAACAAGGGACATAATTTTAGCACTTCCAAGAGGTATACTCCTATTGAGTTAATGGTTCTTATACTTATCTTTTGTGCCTCTTTGTGGGTGCAAGGCCAAACAAATAAAATAACAGCACCAAAAGTTTACTCAACATTCGACTCTATTGTCGGGGAGCAAAACATGGCATTGTACAATGGCCCTATATTCAAGGAAAGGTCGAGAGGCGCCTCCGATACACATGCATATTTTTTGGAAAGCAATTTTTTGAAAGGGGACATCATCTTTGACGGACAACCCTACTTTGAGCAAAATCTCAAGTACAATGTTCATTTAGATGAGCTTTTGATCACCCCAAGATTTAACCCGACCGGTCTGTTGGTCCGACTTGTAAAAAACAAGGTAAAAGAGTTTACAATCAATGGGCACCGTTTTATACGCTTGCCTTCTACATTAATGGGCGGCCAACAATATGGATATTTGGAGGTTTTGGAAAGTGAAGAAGGGGGTTTGTTGTTAAAAAAGTATAGAAAGAAGCGCGTAGAATCAAGACGGGAAAATCAAGTGATCACTGAATATGAGGAAAGCACAGATTACATTTTGCTGCATAGGGGAGAACTCTTTGAAGCAAACACAAAAAACCAATGGAGCCATGTTTTTGTTGCGCAAAAGAAAGAGCTTAGGGATTTCTTTAAGCAAAATAGGATAGCATTTAAAACTGACAAGGATACTTTTTTTAAACTGTTGTTCAATAAATTGGTAAACCCAACAGAATTATGAGAAATTATTTGGTCTTGATTCTGTTTGTCTTGGTTTTCAAGCTATCATATTCCCAATTCAACGAAAAAGAGTTGTCTTTCACTTTTGAGAACGTTTCCCGTTTAGAAGCCCTGCAAAAAATTAATTCGGACACAGAATATCAAATTTATTATCTGCAGAATTGGTTTACGGACAGTCTCATTCAAAAAAAATATACCAATAAAAATATAGAAGATATTATTGCAGACCTATTGGAAGGCACAACGGTGAATTATTTTCTGTATCCACCCAATAAAATAATACTTACCAACAATAACACTATTTACAGTAACCTTCCCGAAGGATTTTTTGGAAAAGATTCAGCGAAAGTCCAGACCGTGTCAGCTTCCAGAAAAGTAACTCCAATATTTTATGCAAAAGGAGATGAAAGCGCTTCCAAAAATGTGGAAACCATTAGGGTGGGCCGAGAAATTGGTGCTCAATCAAAGGAAACGTACACGCTTAGCGGCTATATCACAAACTACGAGTCTGGAGACCCGATTCCAGATATGACCATTTCAACCAATGATAACCGATTGCTTGCCGTAACTAGTTTTGAGGGGTTTTATCGTATTGAATTGCCAGTAGGATCCAATATTTTAAAGTTTAGGGCGCTGGGCATAGAGAGAGCCGAAAAGGAAATCATCATTTTTAATGATGGCACTTTGGATTTGGAGTTTAATGAAAGTCTTGAGCAGTTGGATGAAGTGGTAGTGGAGGGGGATATTTACAAAAATATTGAAGAAACCGTAAGCGGAACAGAGGAAATTGATAGTGAAGAAAGCAAAACCATTCCTTTGGTCCTTGGTGAAAGGGATGTCTTAAAAGTTGCAACGGCATTGCCGGGAATATCATCGGCAGGTGAAGGGGCAACAGGATTTAATGTTAGGGGAGGAAAGGCAGACCAAAATTTGGTATTGTTTGATGGCGCCACCATGTACAACCCGCAGCACTTTTTTGGAATATTTTCAGCCATTAACCCTTTTTCAATTGGGCAATTGGAGGTGTATAAGGGAAACATTCCAGCAAAATTTGGAGGTCGTTTATCTTCAGTTTTCGATATTAAAACAAAAGATGGCGACAATTCCGAGTTTAAGGGTGAAGCCTCATTGGGTCCTGTAACAGGCAATTTGGTTTTGGAAACCCCGGTGGTTAAGGGAAAATCCTCGTTTATGTTTGGTGCCAGGGGTGCTTATGCCAACTGGATCTTACGCTCTATGAAAGAGGAATCTTTGAGTAAAAGTCGTGCAACATTTTATGATGGAGTGGCCAATTATACCCATCAGGTGAACGAGAACAACAAAATAAAGGCCACGGCATACTACAGCAAGGACAATTTTAGTATTTCCTCTGATTCCCTTTACATTTATGATAACAGCTTGGTGTCACTAAGATGGCAGCACAAGTTCAACGATAAGCACTTATCCGAGGTTCAGATTGCCAATAGCGGTTATACCTTTAATATAGAATATGAAAGAGGGGCCAACAATGATTTTGATTTAGGTTATAAAATCAACGAAACAGAAGCGAGGATAAACTTGGATTACTTGCACAGTGCCGACCTCAAGTTTAACTACGGTGTTGAAGGAAAGTTATATTCGGTAGCACCTGGGACTTTGGAACCTTTAAACGAAGAATCCTCGGTGGAATACAATTCCTTGGCCAAGGAGAGGGCTTTGGAATCAGCGGCATATATATCGGCAAATTATAGTATAACCAAAAAGTTTGCCGTTGATTTGGGGTTGAGGTATTCCACGTTTATGGCTTTGGGAGAACGAACCCAGTACGAGTACGAAGAGGGAACTCCGAAAAACCAGGGTACTGTTAGGGACACGATCCAATATGGCAACAATGAAGTGATAGAAACCTACGGTGGCCCGGAGATAAGAGCAGGAGCACGATACCTTATTACCCCCAGCCTATCTTTAAAGGCAGGATACAACAGGTCCATTCAGTATGTTCACATACTCACCAATAACACTACAATTTCGCCAATTGACACTTGGAAACTCTCCGATTTAAACATTGAACCACAAACAGGACATCAATACTCCTTTGGAGTGTTTAAAAATCTGGATGCCAATGCTTACGAAATAAGTTTGGAGGGGTTTTACAAAACAAGCGACAAGGTGTTGGATTTTAAAACAGGAGCACAGCTATTGATGAACGAGAATGTGGAGACCGAAGTTTTGCAAGGGGAAGGGAAATCTTATGGAGTAGAATTCTTGTTAAGAAAAAACAAGGGTAAATTAAACGGTTGGCTGGGTTATACCTATTCACGCTCCTTTTTAAAATTGGACAGTGAATTCGAAGAGGAAAGAGTGAACAATGGAGAGTTTTTTTCCTCGAACTTTGATAAACCTCACGATTTGAGTATGGTGGCCAATTACAAGTTTACCAAAAGATTCAGTTTGTCGGCCAATTTTGTGTATCAAACCGGTAGGCCTGTTACCGTTCCCGTAGGCAATTTCACTTTTAATGATGCAGAATATGCCGTTTATAGTGATAGAAACAGCTACCGAATCCCTGATTTTTATAGGTTGGATCTTGGGTTTAATATAGAAGGAAACCATAAGCTCAATAAGGTTGGACATAGCTTTTGGACCATTTCCGTATACAATGTATTGGGCAGGAACAACCCTTACTCGGTTTTTTATGTCACAGAGAATGGAAATGTTGAGGCTTACAAGAGCTCTATTTTCTCGATACCGGTTCCTTCCATTACCTATAATTTTAAATTTTGAAACCGCTCAGTATGCCTACAAGAAATCGTTTTATCTTTTTGTTAGTCACAGGGGTCTTACTGGCCATTGGCGCCTGCACTGAGCCTTTTGAAGTAGAGACAACGGACTTTGAAGATATCCTGATAATCAATGCCAGTATTACCACGGAGACCAAACGGCACAAAATTTTTATTACCAGAAGCTACCAAGAAGGTGATGACGAAGTCCAGGTTTCCGGAGCAACGGTGGAGGTTCTGGTAAACAATGCCAGTTCAATTCAATTTGAGGAAGCATCGCCCGGAGTATACCAATCCACTGTTGGGTTTGCTGCAGAGCCTGAGGTGGATTATCAATTAAAGGTCACGGATGAAAAGGGTGAAACGTTTGCTTCGCCCCAAGTACAATTAACGGCCCCAACAGCAATAGATCAGATAACGGCCAAGAGGGTTTTGAACGAAGATGGAGAAGATGGGGTCGAAATATATGTGGATGGAACATCTACAGGCGACAATGAAGGATATTTTAGATATGAGTACGAAGAAACCTACAGATGGGAATCTTTTTATAAGCCTTTACAGGGCTTTAGGGTTGTTTCCGAGTCACCGCCGCTTCTCGAAATCGTTTACAAGGAAAAGGAAGAAAGGGTTTGCTACGTTACCGAAACATCAAATAGCATATTGATTGCAGAAACCAATAACCTATCGGAGGACAGAGTCGAAGATTTCCCTGTTCGTTTTATAGAACGAAGGGATAGAAGAATAGCCCATAGATATAGTATTTTAGTGAAGCAATATGCCCAAACCAGGGTCTCCCATGAGTTTTATCAAACCTTGAAGAGCTTTTCCAGTAGTGATAATCTGTTTTCTCAGCCCCAACCCGGTCTTGTAGTTGGTAACGTTAGGCATGTGAGCGATGATAGCGTTAAAGTGGTAGGTCTCTTTGAGGTGGTCTCCTTTACCACAAACCGGTTCTTTTTCAGTTTCCAGGAAATTTTTGGGAACGATATCCCATTTTTGGATGATTGTGGGTTCGATCGTTACAGCTCACTTTCCGACCCTGAACTTTTTCAACGGGTACAGAGTGGTCAATACAAATATATTGGGGAAGACCCGCCCTTTGTCTATCAAGTTGCTCCTGCTGGATGTGTGGACTGCACCTTGTATGGTTCCAACGAAGTGCCGGATTTTTGGGTAGAACAATAATTGGATATGACAATGCTAAAAAAGTATATGTTACAAATAATGACCTTTTTCCTCGTTGCGGTTGCTGCGGGCCAGTCCAATGTGCCCAATTCCGCATATTCCAATTTGATCAAAGATATTGGTACGGAGGGCGTCTATGTCCATTATAATACCAACCTTCTGTTCACGGGCGAGTATCTTCATTTTAAGTTGTATGCCCTCAGCAAAAAGAATCAATCCCTTTCAAATACAAGCAAGGTTGCCTATGTAGAACTTTTGGACAGGGAAGGGGAGCGCAAAATAATTCAAAAGGTAAAACTGGTCGATGGAATGGGACAGGGAGACATTTTTGTGCCAACCAATTTGGATTCTGGTCATTACACCTTTGTAGCCTACACAACCTATATGAAAAACTGGCCAAGCGACACCTTTTTTGCAGATGATGTTGTTGTTTTGAACCCCTATACCAATGATCAAAAAGTGTTTTGGGAATCGAGGGGTAAAGACTCATTGGAGCATGGTCTAAGGAATTTAAACAAGGAAGCTACAAAAACCTTGAGCAAGGATTTGGGGCTGGTCATGGATAAATCGCAATATGGAAAAAGAGAAAAAGTGAGATTAACGGTTGAAGCCAAACCAAATAATTATGGAATTTACTCAATATCAGTGCGAAAAATATCCAAAGAACTTGCTTATGGTGATAGAATCTCGCCAGTAGATTACACTAAGAAATATAGATCAGTGGATTTGGATGTGGCAAGTAATGATTATTTGCCCGACCTAAGGGGAGAAATGGTTATAGGTCGCCTATCCAGTAACAGCGGCTTGCAAACAATGAACAAGAAGTTGGTTTTTTCCTTGCCTGGAAACCAATATTCGTTTAAAATGGTCACTACCGATTCAGAAGGTAAGTTTAGGTTTTCGTTGGATTCGGAAAACTTGGATACAGAATCAATTTTTCAGGTATGGGGTGCTGATAAGGACCAATACTCGGTTGAGGTTGCCCCGGTTCCCGAATTAAATTTGAGTAAAAGACCATCAAAACATTTTGTTTTAAACAAGGGCATGAAAAAATTGATTGAGGAACGAAGTACCCATAATCAAATAGAAAATGCATATTTCAACAGTAAACCCGATACCGTAAAGTTGAACAATAATTTTATACCCATCTATGGCAATAATTTTATAGAGTACAATTTAGATGAGTATACACGCTTCCCCACTTTTAGGGAAACTTTGGTGGAGATAGTTGCTAATGCCTGGATTGCTTCAAATAATGAGGGAGAGGAGAATATTTTTGTCAGGGATTTTGAGGCCACCAACATGGATGTGGGGTACAATCCGTTGATAATTGTTGATGGGATTCTGCTCCAAGACCATAAGGATTTAATAGACTATGATATAAAAAAGGTAGAGACCATAAGATTGGCCAGAAACCAATATGTTGTTGGAGGCCAAATTTTTCAAGGAGTTTTTGATGTAAAAACATTTGATTCTGATTTTGCAGAAAATTATCAGAAAACATATTTTAATGAAATTTCATTGCTAAGGCCCAAACCTCAAAAAAAGTATTTCAAACAAAATTATGGGAACAAAACCTTTGGGACAATTCCAGATTTTAGACAGCAATTGTTGTGGGAGCCTAATTTGGAGCTGGGGGAACCTACAACTACTTTGGAATTTTATACATCTGATCTCGAAGGGGAATTTGAGATTGTAATTGAAGGCTTTACAACTAGAATACAACCTGTAAAAGTGGTAACAAAGTTCAGGGTTCAATAATTGCCTTAACGTAATCTTTTATGTACTTCTTCTCAAGCCTTTTTTATACTATCTTCAGGTTTACACCATATTTGGTCGATAAAACCATTTCAATTTTGACAACCCAAGAATTTTTTTATAATTTTTCAATACAATCACATTTGTTCTAACTTAGGGCAAGAAGTAACCACAGCATCATGGATAACCTCAAACGCGTAATTGTAGACTATAAAAAATTGACCTCGGAGGTGCTCAAGCTTTTGGTGGAAAAATACCCCGATGGATATGGGGACGATGATGTAATCAACTTCAAGAACTTAAAAGGAGAATCCATAGAAGCCGTAGAAGTATCCACTCAGGATACCAAATATCTGGTAAAGATCAGTTCCAAATTGGAGCGGACCATGGCCGATTTTGACGAAGATGATGGCGAGGATTTTGATTCGGAGGATTTTGAAAAAATCCCTGAGGGCGATGAGGACTTTTCAGATTCCGAAGAGGAATAACTTCTTATTCTTTTAGATTTTTAAGCATTTCATCGGTGGTCTGGTCCAAATCAAATCTAGGTTCCCAACCCCATTGCTCTCTTGCGGCAGAATCATCAATGCTGCTTGGCCAAGAATTGGCAATTTCTTGCCTAAAATCGGGAGCATAACTTACTTTAAAACCAGGGATATGCTTTTCAATACTTTTTGCCATATCCTTTGGCGTAAAACTCATTCCTCCCAAATTATATGATGATCGCACTTTAATTTTTTCCGAAGGACTGTCCATTAAGCTTATGGTGGCCCTTATGGCATCGTCCATGTACATCATCGGAAGTTTGGTGTCACCGTTCAAAAAACACTCGTACGTGCCTTTGTCAAGGGCTTCGTGGTAAATTTCCACGGCATAGTCGGTAGTGCCACCGCCTGGCATGGTTTTCCAGCTTATCAATCCAGGATAGCGAACACTCCTAATATCGACCCCATATTTTTTGTGGTAGTACTCGCACCATCTCTCACCAGATTGCTTGCTGATACCATAAACTGTGCTAGGCTCCATTACAGTGCTCTGTGGCGTATCTTTTTTGGGTGTATTGGGGCCAAATACTGCGATGCTCGACGGCCAGAACACCTTGGATATTTTCTTTTCCTTGGCCAAGTTGAGCACATTAAAGAGCGAGTTCATGTTCAGGTTCCATGCACGCATCGGAAATTTCTCCGCAGTGGCGCTCAGCATGGCCGCCATTAAATAAACCTCATCAATTTCGTAATGCATCACCACATCCTCGATCGCGGCGTAGTTGGTAGCATCCAGAAGCTCAAAAGGGCCGGACTGCATCAATGCGTTGCTACCTTCCCTAATATCGCTGGCAATCACATTTTCAGCTCCGTATTTGTTTCGAAGTTCAAAGGTCAGTTCGGTTCCTATTTGGCCACATGCGCCGATTATTAAAATGGGTTTGTGCATTAAAATCAAAGTTAATTTAGTTTCACGGCAAAGATACCCTTTATTAAAATTTGTACATTCGCTTATGCGAAAATTGTTAGGCATACTTATCCTATTCTCAGTTTTGGGGGCATGTAAAAAAACTGAAAAGGCCATAGCCGAAGTTGAAAGCCAAGAATTGGAGTTCAATTATCGAAAAATGCCCGAGAAAGTGAGTATAAACCCAGATGCAACGGCAATTGTTGAACAATGGCAGCAATTCAAGGATTTGAATGCCAGCATGGACGTGCTCTATAAAGCCACGAACAACGAAGACCTGGCCTTGGCCATTGACGACCTTATCGAAAAGGAGAAAAAAATGGCCGATGGAAAATACCCAGAACTGTTCGATACCTTTCAAGTGAAGAGCAGGCAAAGGGTACTGCGTACTTTTTTGTACAAAACAAAGGCAAGTATTCTCGAAAATCAACCGACCACGGAGCCAACTGTAAAAGTATTGGAAGCATACAACTCCATGCGCAAACAGTTGAACGTGATCATGAACAGTCAGTTGGACAAAAAATTGATTTTGGATGAAGCATAAAATTTTAACAATGGGACTGTTGCTGGTTTCCATGACCATCCTCGCCCAGAATGCGGAAAAGAAAAAGGTGAACGAGGTATTGGATAGCTGGCATTTGGCTGCGGCCAATGCAGATTTTGATGCCTATTTCGGCAAAATGACCAAAGACGGTGTTTTTTTGGGAACCGATGCCATGGAAAATTGGCAGAACGAAGCATTTAGAAAATTCTCTAAACCTTATTTTGATCAGGGGAAAGCCTGGAGCTTTACCGCAGTACAGCGCAACATTTATTTAAACGAATCGGGGACCTTTGCTTGGTTCGATGAACTTTTGGACACCCAAATGAAGATATGTCGCGGCTCCGGAGTGCTGAAAAAAGTAAATGGACAATGGAAAATTGCCCATTATGTATTGTCGATCGCAGTGCCCAACGAAAATGTGGACGAACTCATCCAAATCAAAGAAAAAAGGGATAACGAACTGCTTCAGGAACTAAAAAAGAAGCAATAGTCTAGTTCTTAGTTCCCTCGGTAGCTTCTTTTCTTCTGGATTCCAAAGCCTGCTTGCTCAAACTTGCCAAGTTAAAGTTAGGTGCAATTTTAAGGGCCTCGTCGATGGAAGCGATGGCGGCATCAATGTTTTCCCTGTCTTTGTTAAAGTCAGCCAAACCTTTCAAATGATAGAATGCAGCTTTTAGGGGAACCTCATAGGGTTGTTGCCGCTCATAAAAGGCATATTTCATTTCATCGGTGGCGTTCGCAATGCCATATTCAATGTTGGTGGTCGCTCCACTTATATCCCCTGTTTGAATTTTAAGGTCGGCCATTTCATACGCTAAGTAAGGAGAAGGATTTCGTGAATTCAGCTCCTCAAAATGTTCCAATGCCCTTTTGGGCTGATTCAAAGACTTTAAGGAAAAGGCCTTGATTTGTACGGCAAGGTCGGAATCATCTGCATTTTTCTCCACACCTATGGTGTTTAGGGCCTGCATATGCTGACCGTTGTTCATATAAACAAAAGCCAAAGTGTCTCTTCGCTCTTTGGACGGGGACAATACGTTTAGGTGCGTCAGAGCACCGATAACACCGTTTACGTCACCCTGCAAACGCATTTCTTTGTAATAAGCCTTGTAATGTTCTACAAGCGCATTGTTGGTTTGGGAAATACCGCTAAACCCCACCAATAGGAGCAATAAGAGTACAGTCTTTTTCATTGATCTTTAATTTAATGCGCCAAATCTAACAAAATATTCCTAACCAGCCTGTTAAGAATTCGATAAGTAATTGCAGGGGTTTTAGAGCCTTTTAGGAAATGATGGAGGCGGTAAAAAGATGGCCCTTATCCAAAAAATTCTTGCTCAAAACCATTTTTCCCTCTTTTTTGATCGATGCTGTTTTGTATGATGGAGCGGGCAAGCCTCTTTTTTGGGCTTCTTCAAAATAATACACTTGTTTTTTGGGATGATGCGGATATACGCCATTGAATACTTCGCCCCAATATCCTTGTTCCAAAATGGTAGACATCAAGTGTATGCAATCGTTGAGATGAATTAGGTTGATGGGATGATTGCCATTGGTGAGATTTTCTCTGCCCGAAAGCATTGTCACAGGGTGTCGGTCAGGTCCGATCAGTCCGCCAAACCTTATGATGGTCGTGTTGAACCCCTCTTCATTTGCCAATAGGTTTTCGCTCTCCAAAAGTTGTTTGCCCGATTCGGTGGCAGGTTGGGTTGGGGATGCTTCGGTAATTTCTCCTTCAGCATTGCCGTAAACCGCGGTACTGCTCACAAATAGGATATGGGAAACCTCACTTTTTTTTATTTCTGCCATCAGGAATTTCATCTTTTCCACAAAACTTTCGGTTTGCTTGCCCCGTAGTTTGGGTGGCACATTGATGATCAAGGTCTTGATGTTGGAAAGAAACCCTTTAATGTCTCCCTCGATGCCCGTTTCGGATAAACGTACTGTAAAAGGAGTTATTCCCTCATCTTGTAAAATGTTTAATTTACTGGAAGATGTAGTGGTTCCGTGAACGGTGTACCCTTTTTCAATAAATTCTTTGGCCAAGGGCAAACCAAGCCATCCACAACCCATTATTCCTATATTTTTAGTCAAATCGTAAGGTTTTTATGGTCAATATAGCATCATTTAGCACAAAAGGCATGGGAATACTGTTTTTTGGCCGCTCCGGGATGCTAAAATCAGGATGTGTTAAAAGGTTATTGGAAGCTTCATACAAAGTAAGTTCCAAAACGGAATCTTTGGGGAATTCCAACTGTAGTTCCGTGAAATCATTGTTGGTGATATAGTGGGTGACCAATCTACTCTTTCTATGTTCCAAAAAATAGGAGGATAATGCAATCCGGTTGACTTTGGCCGACCTAATATCAATTGGATTTGTAAATACCTCAAGGCGATTTATGTCTCTTTTTGGAGTAACACAGAGCTCAATGATCCTGTTTTTCCCAATAACGGTGTCCATTACAGTATCAATGTAGGGAGTTTGAATATTTTTCTTTGGTGCGTCGGCCACATAGTTCAAATTTGTACGGTACTTACTGGAAATAGTCTCTGTGTTGGGTTTTCTTTTACCATCCCCCAAAAACTGGCCGTTCCAATCAATCAATACATTGTCATAAGTCGCCCATTGGGTAGAATCGGTATCTGCATTATAAACGTACAAAAGGCTACTAGGTTTTGGTCTTTCCTCGTTAAAATCGGATTGGATATGGCTGGAAATGCCAAAAGCGAAGAAGAGGAACAAAAATAAATACGCCAACCTTCCTTTACTTTTTAATTGACCGAAAAACGGAAGCCCTAGAAAAAATAATAGAGTTGTTAGGAGTGTTGCGGCAACCATCATTTTTAAACCAAGGCCGACAGGGAACATTTTGATGAATGGCGAATAAATGAGCACCGCGGGCAATGCCAAAAACACCATTAGGAACGGATTGGGTTTTTCTTGATTGATGGTCACGAGAAGTCCTGCCAACAACCCGAACAAGGGAACAATAAAAAAGCTGGCACCTTTTAAATAATGTGCTACCAATCCACAGATGAGCAACCAAATACATAGAGGTGCCACCAATAAATTGGGCGTACTGGTTTTTCGGAACTTATGATAGGTGTAAAAGCACACAAACAGGGAAAACATGACATAAACGGCAATGTAGGTATGGCCGTTGTAGGTAAAGCCATGCAGCATATCCTTAAAACTTGGATACCACCAAGTAATTACGGACCAACAAAAATAGCCTACCAGTCCGTTGACTATTAAGGTGATCAGTACGGGTACAAACCCCTTAAAAATATCCTTGGTATTGAGTTTCTTTTTTTTGACCCCGGAAATCAGCAATAGGAGAAATGCCAGGACTGCAACACCGAACATGGGCCAAATCCATTCAAAAGGGTAGGAGACCATGTTGTAGAAGGGGAGGTTATAGTAAACTTCGTCGTCCAAACTTTTTAGGTTGTTCAGGTCGGCATCGCTAAAGTAGGTGAGCAAGGGCATTAAATAACTGCCTTGGTGCGCCAAGGTATTCCTGTCCAGTCTTTCGTAATTGTCCAAAGCGGTATGATAATCAAAATGGTCATCAATAAACGCAAAGTTGAAACCTTCGATATCACCATCTTCCCTAAAAACGGTGAGGTCCGTATCGTTAGGGAGCATCTTGTAAATGCTATAGGCCAGTGAATTTGCTACGGGATACTTGGGATTTGCTTTTTTAAACGCTTTTATTAAAGTGCTGTTGCCCCTGTTGGTTTCAATAAGCATGTAGCTTGGACCGCCACTGCCCCGGGCTTCAAAATTTAGGGCGAGTCCTACATCTTTGGCCCAAGGATGCTTGTTTACAAAAAGGTCGGCGCCGTTTAGTCCTAGTTCTTCAGCATCGGTAATCAATATGATGATATCGTTCTTGGGAGCCTTGTTTTCGTTCAAAAATGCCCTGATACCTTCCAAAATCGTGGCAACACCACTACCAGCATCACTAGCTCCGTGGGAAGAATGCGGACTGCTATCGTAATGCGACAATAAAAGCAATGCTTTTCCATTTCCGCTTCCCTGAATTCTGGCCAAAATATTGGTGGCCCTGCTCAAGTTGCCCCAATCACCTGCGGTATGGCCTTCTTGCGTAATAGTCTCCAAACCCATTTTTTTCAATTCGGAAATAATGTAGCTCTTGGCTCTTTCATGTCCGGGAAAACCAACGGCATGGGGTTTTTTGGATAGCTGCTCTACATGGGTCAAGGCCCTGTCCGTGGAAAAGGATTGTAAAGAAATCCCCTTATCAGGCTTATAGGAAGGCATTAAAGATTTAAAACTCCAATACACGGAAAAAATCAGTAGCATTAGAGCAAGGGTTCTGGAAAATTTCATGGCTTAGTGTTGTTACATCTTAAATGTATGAAATTATGAAAGGTTCTTACATTTTGATATGTAAAATTAGGTTATTCGCTAAAAAAGTCTATATTTATTATTTAAATTTAAAATCTAACCATATGGCAATAAAGAGTTTTCAAGGCGTACGAAGCAAGGAGGAGAACAAGAAAAAGTACAATGCCCCTATTTTGGTGGAGGATTACATGACCAAAAAATTGATCACCTTTTCTCCGGACCAGTCCATTTTGGAAGTGATGGAGACTTTTGCCAAACACCATATTTCCGGTGGTCCGGTTGTGGACAACAATGGTTTTTTGGTAGGTATTATTTCCGAGGCGGATTGTATGAAGCAAATTTCGGAGAGCAGATACTTTAATCAACCTATTTTGGATAAGAGCGTTGAGCGTTTTATGACCAAAAATGTGGAGACCATTCCGTACGATATGTCCATTTTTGACGCTGCAGGTGTTTTTGATAGGCACAACAGGCGTAGATTGCCCGTAATGAAGAACGATATTCTTGTGGGGCAGATAAGCCGAAAGGATATTGTGATTGCGGCCTTAAAACTAACTTCCCATAGTTGGAAATAATGGAGGCTACTCTCTTTTCACGATCATGTAATAATCATTATCAAGTGGCAAGTACCCTAAATCATATACAAAATAGTAGGTACTTCCCTTTTTGGTAGTGTAAAGGTTGGTTATATATTCAAAATCAAAACCTTTGTCCAGCAATCGCATTTTAGTGGTCTTGGTCTTACCGTCACGTAGTGGAAAGCTATCCAATATCCTGTAGTTTTTGCGAAGTTTGTTGTTAATGTTGCGCACCAAGTTCTTGCTATCTCGGTTCAATCGGTTGTTGTAGTCGTTTCTACAATGGTCGGAACAGTATTTTTGGTCGATACGGCCTACAAGTTTTTCACCACATACCAAGCATTTTCTTTCGGTCATAGGATTAAGATTAGGTCACCACAAGATCATATTTTTTTAATAAACCAATCAATCCTTCCTTGCTAAAACGGGTTTTCTTCACTTGGTTGGTGGAAGGATCTATGTTGAAATGTAGAGCCGAGGTAAAATCAGCTTGCTCAAGATCAGTATTCTCAAATATGGCATTTTCAAAATCACAATTAGGGAATTTGGCCTGTTTTAAGCTGGCCTCGGAAAAGTCAGTTTGATGGAGTTTGCAATCATTGAATTGGATGCCGGGCAGATGCATCCCGATAAATGACGCTACGGATAAATTACAGCCCACAAAATTAAGTGATAACAAAAGTTGGTTACAGGTCTCAAATTGAAGACCTACCATTTTGCATTCCTCAAAGCTAACATCGTTAAAAATGGTGTGGGAAATATTGGTGTTGGTAAAATCACAGCCTTCAAAAGCGCATTCCACAAAGTTCTGATTGTCCAAAAAACCCTTGGAGAACAGGCAGTCCACAAAACGGCAATTTTCGTAATCGCCCTTGGGCAACTTGGTTTGCGAATAATCCTGTTTTGTGAACTCCTGATCTAACCAAAAGGACGCTGCCATTACTCTCCTGTTAAAATAATGGCAGGTATGTCCAAAGCCTTGAACATTTCGTTATATGCTGCCATGCCGCTGCCCACAATGGCATTTTTCTCATCTTCATAGGTTTTCCATTGTGCCAACAGATCTCTAAAAACTGCTTTGGCACCTTCGGTCACCTTTGGTTCGGCCACATCAATAAACCCTTTGAGGTTCATAAAATCAGCATTCAGCTTACTGCTGAAATTTACCACATCTTGGAAGGTTTTTTGTTTGGGTTGAATCAAATTTTCTTCCCAAGTATTGATTCGCTCCAACAATTTGTCGCCATTTTCCAAAAGCGCTGCGGCACTTTCATTGTCTTTGAGCAACTTTTTATAGTGCTTAAGTTGAGATTTGGCCATACGCATTTGGTTAACGGCCTTGTGCATATTGGTCACAGTCTCGTCAATTCTGTTGAGAATGGTCTGCTGTTCGGCATAATCGGCCGGAGTGCCCTCTACTTTGGGATCCGCAAGTACTTTGGCCTCGGTTTCAACAGTTTTCCCTTCCATTGTTAGGCGGAGGGTGTACGTTCCGGGAGCCACACGCGCCCCTTTGTAGTTTCCGAACATAAAAACCTCATCAATGGCAGGTACGGGATTTTTGGTAAAGTCCCATGTAAAGCGATTGTATCCTTTAACCGATGGCAACACATCTGGTTTAGGGGGTCCGCCCGGCCAGCTTTTAAAATCTTCTTCGGGTTGATTGGTGACTGTTTTGATGACCTTTCCACCTGATAGTACTTCGAGCTTTAGCTCGACAGAATCCAGTTTTTTGGGCAGATAATAATCGAAAGTAACACCGGATTTTGGATTTTGGCCCAAACCGGGAACAGGCTTGTCCGAACTACCGTTAAAAATTCGGTAAGATGGTTTTGGCTTTACAATTTGGAGTTCGGATGCAGGATTCAAACTATGTTGAATGGCGCCCAGATCATCCAATATCCAAAAAGCTCTTCCTGCCGTGGCGGCGACTAGGTCGTTATCTTGAATGATCAAATCATTGATTGGAACCACGGGCAAATTTAGTTGTAGCGGCTGCCAATGTTGGCCATCATCCAAAGAAACATATAACCCGGTTTCGGTACCTGCATAAAGCAATCCTTTTTGCTTTTTATCCTCGCGCACTACGCGTGCAAAAGTGTGTTCACCATCAATCCCATTAGTGATTTTGGTCCAAGTTTGGCCATAATCCGTGGTTTTGAGGATATAAGAGTTCAAGTCCATGAATTTATATCGCATCAAAGTAATGTAAGCAGTGGCTGGGTCATGTGGAGATACTTCAATGCTATTGATGATACCTTCTTTGATGTTGGGCGGGGTAATGTTGTCCCAAGTTTCCCCACCGTTTTTGGTAATGTGTACCAAACCATCATCCGAACCGGCATATAATACACCTTCTTCGTGTGGGGATTCTACCAAGTACATAATGGTGTTATAGTTTTCTCCCCCGGCCGCTTCGTTCGTGTAAGGACCTCCTCCCGGGCCCTGCTTTTCTATTTCATTTCTTGTTAAATCGGGGCTTACCACATCCCAGCTATACCCGCCGTCCTGGGTTTTGAATACTACGTTTCCGGCATGGTAAATGGTATTGCGATCGTGGGGCGAGCTAATAATGGGAGCGTTCCAATTGTATCGGAATTTGAAATCCTTTGGAATGTTTCCCAATCCCAATTCAGGATATTCTTTGATGGGTTTTGCTTCGTGGGAGGCCTTTACCCATTTTTCAATAATACCTTGATAGCATCCGCCATAGATAAATTCGGGATTGTCTGGATCAAAGGCCAAATAAGCACTTTCGCATCCAGAAACGGCATGCCAATCTTTCCAATCGATACCATCGTCATGGGTGCGGCTTGCAATGGCCACAGAAGTATTGTCCTGCTGCCCACCGTACACATTATAGGGTACCAAGTTATCTGTGATTACGCGATAAAATTGTGCTGTTGGCTGATATTGTTGTGAACTCCAGCTCTTACCGCCGTTGTTGGAAACGTTGGCACCACCATCGTTGGAGTTGACCATTATTTGGTTGTTGTTGGGATGAATCCAAAGGTCGTGGTTGTCTCCATGCGGTGTGGAAACGGGGGTGAATGTTTTACCGCCATCAATGGATTTGGTAACAGGAGCATTGAGCACATAAACGATGTTTTCGTCTTGCGTATCCGCAAAAATCTCCATGTAGTACCAAGAACGCGCAATATTGATTCGGTCCTTGTTGGTTTGTTTCCAGGTCTTTCCAGCATCAACGCTTTTATAAACACCGCCTTTTTCGCCTTCGGCCTCAATTACGGCATATACCACATCAGAATTTGCCCTTGATACGGACAATCCTGATTTTCCAAACTCTTTTGGAAGTCCTTTTTCCTTTTTGTCCCAAGTGGTTCCGCCATCTGTGGACTTATAGAGGCCCGAAGAGGCCCCTCCGGAAGTAATGGTCCAAGGGGTTCTTTCGTGTTGCCACATGGCAGCATACAGGATCAAAGGATTGTTCATGTCCATGCTTAGTGATGAAGCTCCGGTAATGTTGTCCACGTAAAGTACTTTTTCCCAAGTTTCTCCTCCGTTCTTGGAGCGGTAAATGCCACGGTCTTCGGATGGTCCATATTGTGCACCTTGGGCAGCAATAAAAAGAATGTCGGGATCAGTGGGGTGGATAATTACATCGGAAATGTGACGAGTATGGTCCAGTCCCATGTGTTTCCACGTTTTTCCGGCATCGGTAGATTTGTAGACACCATCGCCCATGGAGGTCATAACCCCACGAGCTGCGTGTTCTCCCATTCCTGCAATAACCAAATTGGGATTGCTTTCGGAAACGGCAATATCGCCTACGGTTCCTGTTTTTAGGAATCCATCGGAAATATTGTCCCAATTGAGACCGTCATCGGTGGTTTTCCAGATGCCACCTCCGGTAGTCCCCATATAGTAGGTTTGGGGCTGGCCCATAACACCGGTAGAGGTAACGCTACGGCCACCACGGAACGGCCCGATGTTACGCCATTTTAATCCCGGAAAAAGGGAATCGTTAACTACAATGGACGGTTGGTCCGATTTTTTGTTTCGTCGTTGGGCATCCATAGAATGCCATGCCAAAACTATGGCACATAAAAGTAGAGGTCTTAGTTTCACGAGTGTTGGAATTAGTTAGTCTGTTAAAGATACTAATTCAACTTCTAGTGGTAAAACTAAATTACTTTACTCTTTTGTAGGCAAACAAGACTTCTTCTTGGTTTCCATTCTCTTCAATAAGGACCCAAACATTCATTTGGTCGTCACTTATCTTTTCCATGGTGAGTCCTTCAAAATATACCTTGTTTGGCTCAAGCTTAACCAGCTTAAAATCGATGGTTTCATCCTTTTTCTCCCAACCTTTCATATTGCCATCAAAATGTTTGAGCTGGAGTATGAGGGAATTGTCCAATTGCTGAATGTGTCCCGATTCATAGAAGGAGACTTTGCCCTCATTCACCAGTCGGAACACAAACATCATGGAATTGGCCATGGGGGCGCTCCAAATTTCCTCGGCAATGCCCCCGATGGCCTCACCTTGCCAGTGGCCCTCTATCCAAGAAACATCTTCCAGATTGGCCTTGGGCGATGATCCACCTTTGGGCAGATGCATGGTTTGTTGCGCCGAAACAATTCCGGCGCTGAACATAAAAATAAGTGCGATTGATTTCATATTTAGGATTTTTGATTGATGAATATTTTTGTTATTGATTGGACAAGGCGAATTTAACGTTTACGGTGGTTTCCACCTTTATTTTCTCAAAATCGATGTCCAGGGGTTGTGCATTGCCCATATCTGCGGAAACGGCTTTCATTTCCATCATCGGGGCTTGGTTGTACCTTGGGTAATATTGGGAATTATCCGCAATATGGATGGCCATGCCTACTTTTTGGCCTAGTGGCTTGGTCAAAGCATTCGCTTTTTTCATGGCTTTTTTAACGGCCTTTGTTTTAAGTTCCAGTTCCAGATCGTCCATTTTAGAGTACTCGGTTTTTTCGATATTGGTGTTGGCAATGTCCAATTGTTCCAAAGCCATCATCACATCGCCCAGTTCTTTACCTGAATAAACTACTAGGGAGTATTGTTTGCTTTTGAGCACTTCTTTTTGACGCAGGAAGTATTTTTTAAAATTGCTGCCCATATCCTTGATGACCAACTGCTTCTCTAAATCAATGCCCATTGCTTTAAAGCGTTGTGCCATTTGATTTTCTTGTTCCTCAACGGAAACACGCCCTTTGGTGTCCTTTTCTTGTATGATGATGTTCAGATAGATCTTATCTGGTGTGACCAAGGTGTCCACTTGCGCTTGGGTCTCCAAGTAGGGAGTGTCCAAAAAGTTTTTGGATTGGGCAAAAATGGTAGTAGCGAATAAAACTGTGGCTAAAAAAATGATTGTCTTTTTCATGATGTAATTTTATTAAAGTTAAATACTTCTCCCTTATGTTCAAAACCTGTGCCGTACTGTTGATGATAAGGTGACTTATCAAAATGTATGGGTTAACTCGATTAACTTGAGTACATTGTGGACATGAAATTTATTTTGGCACCCGATAAATATAAGGGCTCGTTAACTGGACGTGGATTTTGTGAAACCGTTGCCCGTGGCATCAAAAAAGTTTTCCCGAATGCGGAAATCATAAATAGACCTTTGGCCGATGGCGGCGATGGTACCATTGATGTTGTGGAGGACTATCTGAATGCTTCAAAAGTATCCGTAACGGTAAAAGACCCACTTTTACGGGAAATCACGGCCCAATATTTGCTTTCGGAGGACAAACAAACAGCTTTCATCGAAATGTCCGAAGCCTCGGGATATACATTGCTCAAAAAACCGGAAATGAACTGCATGGACACCACAACCTTGGGCACTGGCGAAATGATTGTCGACGCCCTTGAAAAGGGGGCCAAAAAAATTGTTTTGGGTATTGGTGGTAGTGCTACCAACGATGGGGGCATGGGCATGGCCAAGGCCTTGGGCTATTCTTTTTTGGATGCTGATGGCAATGAATTGGAACCCATTGGGAAACATCTGGGGAATGTGGCAAAGATTGATAGGGAACATGTGAACCCAAAGTTGTCCAAGGCTAAAATACAAGTGGCCTGTGATGTGAACAATCCCTTTTATGGGGATAATGGGGCTGCCAAAATTTATGGGGCGCAAAAAGGTGCTTCCGATCAGGATATTGAGTTTCTGGACCGAGGATTGCAAAGCTTTGCCAAGGTGCTGCAATCTACTTTTGGTATTGATGTACAAGAAATTGCTGGTGCTGGAGCAGCTGGTGGCGTAGGAGGGGGCTCCGTGGTTTTTTTGAATGCCGAACTGGCCTCTGGAGTTGATTTGGTGATGGAACTTGCCAATTTTGATGAAGTACTGCAAGGTGCCGATTGGGTAATTACGGGAGAGGGACAGTTGGATGGGCAGACTTTTTCGGGAAAAACCATAAATGGGGTAGTGCAATCCGCCAAAAAAAGAAATGTACCTATTGCGGCCTTCTGTGGTTCCATTGATGTTTCCATTGACGAAATGCAACAAATGGGACTGGATTATGCCGTTTCCATTCTCAATCAAGTTGGTAACTTGGATGATGCGAAGGCGAAGACTGCCGAAAATCTAGAGCTGGCCAGTTACAATTTTGCCCACTTGGTGAAGCTGTGCAAACACTAGCTCAAATACCTTTTCTTCATTTTATGCTCCAATGAAATTTTAACGGTCTTCCATTCGCTGTTCAAGATGGAAAATACCACGGTGTCCCTAAGGTTTCCAAAGTCATCAACACGATGGTTTCTTAAAATACCATCTTGTTTGGCTCCCAAACGCAGTATCGCATTTCTCGACGGAAAGTTATGGTAGTGGGTGCGGAGCTCCACGGCAATGCAGTTCAAATTTTCGAAGGCATATTTTAGCAAAAGGTACTTGCACTCGGTGTTGATTCCCGTGCGTTGCGCTTTTTTGGCATACCAGGTCGCCCCGATTTCCACCCTTTTGTTTTTGGAATCCACATTTAAGTAGCGCGTGCTACCTACAATGGTATTTGTTTTTTTATTGATGATGGCAAAGGGCAAAGCGTTTCCCTTTTCTTGTTCGGAAAGTGCCATATCCAAATAGGAATCTATGGTTTTGGGAGAAGGGACGGAGGTGTACCAAAGTTCCCAAAGATTTCCGTCCGATGCGGCAAAGGCCAAATCCACTTTCTGCGATTTCTGCAGGGGGACAAGCTTTACCAATTCGCCTTCCAATTGTATGGGACGTAACCAAGAATCCATAGGTTGAAATTAAACTCCAAATATAAGTTTTAATCCATCGATTTAAACAAAGAAAAAGCCAGGGAAAACCCTGGCTTTATCATCAATCAAAAAACGAAATTATATCAACTATTCCGATTCAAATTCGTCTATAATAAAGAAGTTTTTGTTCTTCTTGTTCACGATATAATTACTTTCCAATACATCGTAATGCATGGTTTTGTCATCTACATTAATATCAAACCCTTTGTCGGTCTGCACTACTTCAAAATCATTGTTCTCGGTACCTTTATATTTCAGCACCATATAATCGTCGTAGTTTTTATCGGAATCACTGTCAATGGCTACCAATTTGGTAACAAAAGGGGAGGATGGTTTTCTATCTTGATTGACCATACCTTTATCTTCATTGTCCAGTGCCATTCCGTACTTTCTGCGTTCCATCACCTTTACGCTGTATTGCTTTTCTTTTCCATCTTCGGATAGGGTGAAGGTTTTAAGTTGTGTGGTGGCTTTCATGATTCCGGGATTTTGGTTTTGACCATATCCCGCAAATGCGATCAGGGTTGTAAATGATAGTATAGTGAGTAACTTTTTCATAGTGTTGTTTTTTGTGATTAATAGATCAGTTTTCTGGATAAATTGTTTATCTCTTACTTTAAGTAAGATGTGAACATCCAGTGTCTTTTCTCCAGCTCGGTCATAAACTCGGTCAACATGTTTTCTGTAACAACATCGCCAGTTTCAAGGGCTGCATTTACACCGTCCAGCATACTGTCGTGCAAGATTTCGTAGTCGTGCATGACTTCCCTCACCATTTCCAAGGCAGATAGGTTTTTATCCTGTTCTTTGATTTTGGAGAGTTCCATGGTTTTCTTTAGGGTGAAGTTGCTTTTTACACCGAACACCCGGATTCTTTCCGCTACGATGTCAATGTTTTCCTTAACCGTGTTGTATTCGTTTTCAAACTCTTCGTGGAGTTCAAAAAAATCCGGCCCTTCAATGTTCCAGTGAAAATTTCTGAGCTTATTGTAGAATACCTGATAGTTGGCCAATAATGTATTTAGGCTAACAACAATTTCTGCGGTTTCTAAATAAGTGAATCCCAATTTTTTAAAAGTTTTATTTTTTGCTTTAATAGCTTCCATATAATATGTTTTTGATTTGTTTGGTATAAAAGTACAAGTCAGTAGCCAGGGAGATTGATCGAAACGATGGAATTCTTGATGCAATTGGTTTTTGAATGACTTTTAAAGGGTAAATAAGCCTAATTCATACCTCTATTGCCATGATTATTGGTAGAAATTATAATCATGACTTCTTTAAACATGATACATGTATAGGTATGTAAATCAATTGTTTAACTTAATTTAACGTTTATTGGGAGTTGTTTTGGTTTCAGGAGGTCTCATTTTCTCTTTCAATAAAACCTTTGTAAAGTGATTCATATATATCCGAAGGTATGTCGGTAATGTATTCCTTTTCTCCGTTAATTACTTTTTGTGGCTCCTCATTTACGGGGTCGTGTTCTTGGATGTAGATGGTATCCAATTCATAACATTTTACCCAGACTAAATCTTTTAATTACAGCGTATTTATCGATACTTCGAATTGACATTGGGTTAGGGTATTTGGTTATTTTTTTGACACTAAAACCGTAACTAAATCACATATAGGTGCCCACATATAATTGAGTGTAGTTATTTACATACGTTTACAAACGAAAACAAATGATTACAAACCGAATAACATTATTAAGTGCTTCTAGGTTTGCCTCGTCGGACAATGAGTGTTCGATGGATAATTTTAAAAACTTAAACATTATTATTATGAATTCACTTAGAAACAAAGTACAGTTGATCGGCAATTTAGGGAACGACCCAGAAATCATCACTTTGGAAAATGGAACCAAATTGGCCAAGTTTTCCATAGCCACCAATGAATCCTACAAAAATGCGAAGGGCGAAAGAGTAACCGATACGCAATGGCACAATATAGTGGCTTGGGGCAAATTGGCGGAGATAACCGAGGACTTCCTATCCAAAGGCAAAGAAGTTATGATAGAGGGCAAACTCACAAGTCGTTCTTACGAAACCAACGAAGGTGAAAAAAGATATACCACCGAAATTAAATGCAACGAATTGTTGATGCTTGGCAAGTAAGTCCAAACAACTGGTTTCGACTAAAAAGGGGCAACGGCCCCTTTTTTTATTTTCTCGTTAGGGTAATTACATTTTGGGTTGTTACATAACCAAAGGCCAGAACTTTAGTAAATGAGTAAAGTAACTTTTAAAACGTATTTTAATGAGGATAACAACGCTACTTACGGTACTGTTTGCATTGGGTCTGGCGACCGTGGTTATGGCACAGGACTACACAGTTTCCTTTTATGAAAAACAGGCTCGGAAAGATGCTCAAAACGAGCAATCGGCAGTGTTTTACAATGTAGAAGACGAAAAGGACTTTTGGTACGACCAAGTACGCTATGAAAAGGGTTTAAAGACCCAGAATAGTAAGGCCTATCATATTTACATGAAAGCAAAAAGGTCGGCCTATTCCAAACATGCCGAATTTTGTGAAAATCAATGTACACATAGTGATTACTATTACCAACAAGCAAGTTTCTACCTTACCTATAAAGACAATCAAAGCTTATCAAAAGAAGCCACTGGTGAAATAGTCCAAATAGCTTCTCCCCGAATTTTTTAAATGTGCTTTTTTAGTTGGTTAATCAAAAGGGGGTGTTTAAAAAGCTTATTAGCTGTCGGTTCGAGCGCAGTCGAGAACCTAAATTAGGTTGATAACCAAGAGGTTTCGACTTTGGTTTATCCTAAGTGTAGCCGAAGGGCTCAACCTGATATAATCAAAATTTGTTGCTTTATAGATACCCTCTTTTGTTGTAGCCTATGTTTTTTTTAATTCTGACCACCATTGCGTTCTGGTGAACGGGGTGTTGGCCACTCCAGTTGTTCTCCGGTTCTGCTGCTTATGGGCAACGCCGCTTTTTCTCTAGATGTTTTTACGGGATGCTCGCTGGCCATGTAGGCAAGAATCGCTGTGAGGATGGCATTGTTTCTAACATCATCAAAAATAATTTTATCATAAGTATCCCTGTTGGTGTGCCATGTGTAGTTCCAGTAGGACCAGCTTAATGAACTCAAACTAAAGGCGGGTGCCCCTGCTGCTTGGAAAGAAGCATAGTCAGAACCGCCGCGGGCAGGTGTTCCAGGGAAAGTCGTTTCGATCTCATCCGTGATTTCTCCCGGCACTTCATGCAGCCACTTTCCTAAATAATCATAAGCGTGTAAAAACCCACCACCAGAGATTCGGACCACTCTACCTGTTCCATTGTCTTGGTTAAAAACGGCTTGGACACCATCAACAATCCCAGGGTTGTCCTCAACAAAGGCTCTTGACCCGTTCAGACCTTGCTCTTCGCTGCCCCAATGTCCCACAAGAATAGTTCGTTTTGGGTTTGGATAGGCTTTTTTCAAAATACGCATGGCTTCCATCATCACCAATGTCCCCGTTCCATTATCGGTAGCACCGGTTCCCCCGTCCCAAGAATCAAAATGGGCGGATAAAATCACATATTCATCAGGTTTTTCGGAGCCTTTGATTTCCGCTATGGTATTGAATGTGGGTACCTTGCCCAATTCCTTGGACTCTGCCACAATATGAAGTTGTGGCTGTTGCCCCGATTCTACCAATCGATACAACATGCCGTAATCCTCCAATTCCAAATCTACGGTTGGGATTTCCTTGGTGTAAGCCCCAAATATTTTGTTTACCCCAAACCCTCTGGACCAATAGGAAGAAACAATGCCTGCGGCACCCGCTTCCTCCAATGCAACTGGAAGGGTGCGTCTGTTCAGTCCGGTATTTCCCATATTTTGGTTCCAAGCTTCGGTTTGCCCATCACGCTCCTTCTTCATCTTTTCAAAAGACTTCTCCGTAGCAAATTCTTCCCAGTTATAATCGGGTCTTCCCGTGGGTTGTGGCATGGAAATCATTACCAGCTTCCCTTTTACGTTCGGCAACCAATTCACAAATTCCAAAGAGTCGGATACGGTAGGTAAAACCACCAATTCTGCGGTTACTCCTTTTTTGGGAGTACTGGGACTCCAAGCCAATTGGGTGCCCCTTAGACTTTGTACTCTGGGATGTACCATATCAATATGGCATATTCCACGTTCCCAACCTTTCCACTCTCCCCATTGTTCGTTACGTGCGGGAATTCCCCAACTTTCGTATTTGGCAACGGCCCAATCGTGAGCGTTCTTCATTTGGGGTGTCCCTACCAATCGTGGTCCAATGCCATCCATAAGTTCATGGCCAAGGGTTTCCAATTGGGAGTTTTCGTTGGCTTCTTGAATTATGGCTTCAATGACTGCATCCTTGTCCTGCGCCAACATCGATAGACTGGATGCAAGGAACATGGCAAATAAAAGGGAGGTTTTTTTGATCATGGTTTCTAGTTTGCCCTAAAAATAGGACAAATAGAGAAACCAATACGTTTGGTTACGGGGTTTAAATGGGTAAATTATCCAGAAAAGGATTATGCAACTTTTTGAAGAAGATCAAAGCAAGGACACTTTTTGCAGCGCTTTTTTTCGCTTTTCTTGTATTTTTCGCAACACTTGGATTTTACCTTGCCGGTTGGCGGCAATTCTCTAAGCTTAGCTTTTTTGAGTTTCTTTTTGTCCTTTTTCTTTCCCATGAACAGCAACGAAATAGGATGCGAAAGTAACTATTTTAAATCAATCTAAATAAAATTTAACATTATTGTTTTTGTATTGCTTAAAAATGAAGCGAAACACCCAGAGTGTTGGGTCCAAACGACAGGTTCCAACTCACATTTTTGGGTTTGCGATCATTGTACTTTTCATCGTATTTGGAATCCAAGTATCTGTCTATGGACTCCACAATAAAAATACTCAGCACGGTACTGAAGGCAACATCGGAAACCCAATGGAAGTCATCCATAACCCGGACCAAACCGGGGATCATACCTACCGCATAAAGTCCACCCTTGACCCAAGGGCTTTTAAATTGTTTGGCGATGGCATAAGCATTGCTGAATGCCAACATCGCATGGCCCGAAGGGAAGGAATCGTAATTGTAGACCCTGTCCAGGTGAAGTGGGTCAAATGTACCGGAACTTGCCCCACTTTTAGGTCGAGCCCTACCAATGGTTCGTTTGCTCACTTGCTGTAAAAAACCTCCGGCCGTAGCTGAGGAAATTAGAAGGACACCGGTTCGCCTCAATTTTTCATTTTTGGTAAATAGGCCCGCAAGATAAACACCTCCCGTGAGCATATAGTTGTTTTCGGGGCTGCCATATTCATGGCCATAATCCATAATTACATCTGGGATATCCTGATTAAAACCATTTTTCCATTTATTGAGCCCGTCGTCCACCGTAAACAGAAGCAAAGTACCCCCGGTTAAATATCCAAAATTGGCCCAGTCATCGCCTTTCCAATGGAAGGGGCGGGAATAGGCATAACCCACACTGCCAAACATATTTCCGGCATCGTAGGTAAAATTGTTCCAAAGGTTTTTTTCTTTGTTCTGATGAAGTTCTTGACCCGTCATGCAGATGGTCAATAAAAAGAAGGCGAGGTATTTTAAAAGTTTCATGAGCTTATAAAGCAAAAGTAGTCGTTAAAATTACTCATAAATATCCTGGGCAAGACGAAAAGTGTTCGCATGCGCTTCTACTATTATTTTGATGTCCGGCGAGTAACCGCCACCCATACTGCATTGCAAGGGAATTTTTGCATCGTAACAGGTTTGAAGCACAAAACGGTCACGTTCCTTGCACCCCTCCAATGTCATGGACAGGGTGCCCAGTTTATCCGATTCCAAAACATCCACACCACAGAGATAAAAGATAAAATCAGGCTGAACCTGTTCCAATAATTCCAGCAAGTTTTTTTTTAGAATGGACAGATATTCCTCATCCGTAGTGCCCTTTTCCAAAGGAATGTCAAGGTCAGAGACCTCTTTTTTGAAGGGATAGTTGCCCTTTCCGTGCATGGAAAACGAAAAAACAGAATGGTCTGTCTTAAATATTTCCGCAGTTCCATTGCCTTGGTGAACATCCAAGTCCACAATCAATATCTTTTTGGCTAGTTCATTGTTCAAAAGGTATCGAGCGCCAATCGCTTGATCGTTCAGCATGCAAAAGGCTTCTCCTCTATCCGAATAAGCATGGTGCGTTCCTCCAGCAATGTTCATGGCAATGCCATGTTTTAGCGCAAATCCACATCCCTTTATTGTACCGTCAGCAATGATTCGCTCTCTTAAAACAAGTTCATCACTTAATGGAAAACCAATCTTGCGGACAGCGCTTTTAGAGAGGTTCAAATCCACCAAATCCTTAAAATAAACCTCATCATGTACGGCTAAAATATGATGGTCCTCAGCTAATTCAGGTTCAAAAAAATTATGCTCAGTACAAGTTCCTTCGTGGAGCAGTTGCTGTGGCAACAACTCGTATTTGATCATGGGGAAACGATGTCCTTCAGGCAATGGATGTTTGTAAAGGGGGTGATAGGCTATTTTAAGCATCTTGTTTATGCAATGCTAACTGAATTCGCTTTCGTGGCACATCAACATCCAAAACCTTAACAACCACTTGCTGATGAAGACTTACATGTTCGCTCACATCTTTCACAAAAGAATCGGAAAGGTTGGAAATGTGGATAAGACCACTTTCCTTGATCCCAATATCCACAAAACAACCGAAATTGGTAATGTTGTTGACAATGCCGGGTAGCAATTGACCTTGTCGCAGGTCAGTAATCTCCTTGATGTTTTGGTTAAACGTGAAGACCTTGGCCTTTTCTCTGAGATCTAAGCCCGGTTTTTCCAATTCTTTCAGAATATCCTCCAAGGTGGGCATACCTATGGTGTCGGTACAATAGGATTTTAGGTCGATGCCTTGCAGGGCCGATTTGTTCCCTACGATTTCTTTGAGTGGGACGCCTTGATCCTTGGCCATTTTCGATACCAAACCGTAGCTCTCTGGATGTACGGCGGAATCATCCAAAGGATTATCACCCTTTTTGATGCGTAAAAACCCTGCACTTTGCTCAAAGGCCTTTCCACCTAATCGTGCTACTTTTTTGATCTCCTCCCTATTTTTGAACTTCCCGTTTTCGTTACGGTGGGCAACGATGTTTTCGGCCAATTTGGGTCCAATACCGGAAACATAACTTAATAAGGGAACACTCGCCGTGTTAATGTTGACTCCAACGGAGTTTACACAGCTTTCTACTACGGTGTCCAATGATGTTTTCAATTGGGTTTGGTCTACATCATGCTGATATTGCCCCACACCAATGGACTTGGCTTCAATTTTCACCAATTCGGCCAAGGGATCGGCCAAACGGCGACCGATGGAAACGGCACCCCTTACCGTAACATCGTAATTTGGGAACTCGTCACGTGCGATTTTGGAAGCCGAATAAATAGATGCTCCAGCTTCGCTCACCACAAACACCTCAATCTCTTTTTTAAATGGAATACGTTTTACCAATTGCTCGGTTTCGCGAGATGCTGTTCCGTTGCCAATGGCAATGGCCTCAATTTTGTAGGCATCCACCAAGGAACTTATCTTTTTGATGGCCCCTGAGCTGTCACGTTGTGGGGGATGGGGATAAATGGTCTCGTTGTGTTTTAAATCGCCCTGCTCGTCCAAACAAACTACTTTGCAGCCCGTTCTAAAACCTGGATCTATGGCCAAAATACGTTTTTCGCCCAAGGGTGCACCAAGGAGCAGCTGTTTCAGGTTTTTAGAAAAAACCTGAATGGCGGAAGCATCCGCTTTTTCCTTAGCGGTTTTTAAAAGTTCGTTGGACAGGGATGGCAACAAAAGTCGTTTGTAGGCGTCCGCTATGGCCAATTCGATTTGTTCGGAACAGGCATTGTTGGATTTGATCAAGCGTCTTTCGATGTTTTGGAGGGCCCTTTCGTTATCTATTTCGATTTTTACCCGGATAAAACCCTCCTTTTCGGCTCGCATGATGGCCAAAAATCGGTGCGAGGGACAGCGGTTCAAGGGTTCGCTCCAATCAAAATAATCCCTGAATTTTTGGGCCTTTTCATCATCCTTTTTGGTCTTGGCCAATTTGGTGGTGATAAGGGCATGGCGTTCCAACTGACCGCGTAGCTGATTTCGGATATCGGTCCGTTCGTTGATCCATTCGGAAATGATGTGCCTGGCCCCTTCAAGAGCATCATCTTCGTTGATGACGTCCTTGTTCAGGTATTTGGAAGCAATGAATTCGATTTCATCGCTCCGTTGCGCCATAATGATCTTGGCCAAAGGTTCCAACCCATTTTTACGTGCGGTCTCCGCCTTGGTCTTTTTGCTCTTTTTGAACGGGAGGTAGAGGTCCTCCAAACTGGTCAAGTCGGTACAGTTCAAAAACTTTGCTTCCAGTTCTGGGGTAAGGGCATCCTGCTCCGAAACTGCTTTAACAATGGCCGCTTTTCTTTTTTCCAGTGCCTCGAACTGGGTTTTGTACTCCACAATGGAACCAATCTGAACTTCATCCAAATTGCCCGTAAGTTCCTTTCGATACCTTGAAATAAAGGGAACGGTACAATCTTGGTTCAAAAGTGCCACGGTGTTCTCCACACTTTTTTCGGAAAGATTGGTGTGGCGGATTATGTAGGGGACAAGTTGCATGCTGTTTATTTAGTTGTTGTCACTTCGAGCGCAGTCGAGAAGTCTTACAATCCAAATTTTTAATGTGGGCCTGGACTCCGCTCGACCGGACAGTTCCTTTGGATATGAATTAACTTATAGCCTCCCCATTATCAACCCCATCCTCATCTGGGTTCATGAAAACGATTTTTCCATCTCTGTTTTCGGTCATCAAAATCATCCCTTCGCTTTCCACTCCCCGCAATTTTCTTGGGGCCAAATTGATCAAAACGGTTACTTTTTTGCCCACAATGTCTTCAGGCTTAAAGCTGTTGGCAATTCCGGAGACAATGGTTCGGGTGTCCAAACCTGTGTCCACTTTCAATACCAAGAGTTTGTCGGCCTTTGGCATTTTTTGGGCTTCGATAATAGTTCCCACACGCATATCGAGTTTGGAGAAATCATCATAAGTGATGGTGTCTTTTTGTGGGGCTATTTCATTGTCCATTGCACCTGTGCTCGGCTTAGTCGAAGCATTGGCTTTTTTGGTGGCTTCCAGTTTGTCCAATTGTTGTTGAATTTCCTTATCCTCGATTTTTCGGAAAAGCAGTTCACTTTTGTTGATGGTATGTCCCGCGGGAAGTAATGTTTCAGCTGTGGCAACACTATCCCAATCGATCTCGACTGCGCTCGACCTTACATTTAGAATGCCCTTTAATTTTTCTGAAGTAAACGGCAAAAAGGGTTCGCTAAGCACTGCCAATCCCGTTGCAATCTGAAGTGCCACGTACATAATGGTATTTACACGTTCCTCATCCGTTTTAATGAGTTTCCAAGGTTCTTCGTCCGCCAAATATTTGTTGCCCAATCGCGCCAAATTCATCAACTGTTGGCCCGCTTCACGGAAACGGTACCGTTCCAGTGATTTGGACAAGATTTCTGGAAATTCCCTCAAGGCTTGCAGGGCCTCTTTATCTACAGTTGTAAGGTCGGCTGGGGCTGGAACCCCACCTCCGTAGTATTTGTGCGTCAACACCGTCACACGGTTCACGAAGTTGCCAAAAATGGCCACCAGTTCGTTATTGTTCCTCGATTGAAAATCTTTCCAAGTAAAGTCGTTGTCCTTGGTCTCTGGTGCGTTCGCGGTCAGAGCATATCGGAGCACATCTTGCATATCGGGGAACTCTTCCAAATACTCGTGCAACCAGACCGCCCAGTTTTTTGAGGTGGATAGTTTGTTCCCTTCAAGGTTCAGAAACTCATTGGCAGGAACATTGTCCGGTAGTACAAAATCGCCATGGGCCTTTAACATGCTCGGGAAGATGATACAGTGGAACACAATATTGTCCTTGCCGATAAAATGTACCAATTTGGTGTCTTTGTTCTTCCAATACGGTTCCCAATCTTTTCCTTCGCGATCGGCCCATTCTTTTGTGGAAGAAATGTAGCCAATAGGCGCATCGAACCACACATAGAGTACTTTTCCCTCGCCGCCCTCTACGGGAACGGGGATGCCCCAGTCCAAGTCACGGGTCACGGCACGCGGTTTCAACCCTTCATCTATCCAAGATTTACATTGACCGTACACATTGGGTTTCCAATCGGCTTTATGGTCTTTAATGATCCATTCCTTCAAAAAATCATCGTATCTATCTAAAGGCAAAAACCAATGTTTAGTCTTTTTTAAGGAGGGAACCGTTCCCGTTATGGTGGATTTTGGATTGATGAGGTCGGTAGCATTCAGCGATGACCCGCAATTTTCGCATTGATCGCCATACGCTTCTTCGTGCCCACATTTGGGGCAAGTTCCGATGACAAACCTGTCTGCCAAAAACTGTTTGGCCTGATCATCGTACAATTGTTCGGTTTCTTCTTCGATAAAATCACCGTGCTCGTACATTTTTTTGAAAAACTCAGAAGCAGTTTCGTGGTGAACTTGTGCCGAGGTCCTGGAATAATTATCAAAGGAAATACCAAAATCAGCAAAGGATTTTTTGATGATGTTGTGGTACTTGTCTATAATTTCCTTTGGGGTGACCCCTTCTTTTTTGGCCTTCATGGAAATGGCCACACCGTGCTCGTCACTGCCGCAGACAAAGGCTACGTCGTTTCCTTTTAACCGTAAATAACGGGTGTAGATGTCCGCAGGAACGTAAACACCGGCCAAGTGCCCAATATGAATGGGGCCGTTGGTGTAAGGCAGTGCTGCAGTAATGGTGTACCTTGAAGGGGATGTATTTTGAGTCATGTATAATTCAAATTAGGCCCAAAAATACTGATTTTAACGGGATAGACATAAAAAAGGAACCTCCGAAAATGTTACCCTATTTGGGGTGGGGGGTGCATTACCGAAGGGCTCCGAAAAATGGACAACAAAGTGCCCCGCTTTTTTAAGAAATCATTACTGATTTGCTCATTTTTTTATCGCCCACAGAAATTCGGTAAATATATTTTCCTGTGGATAAGCTATCGCGTAGTCGCTCCCGAATGTATACCTCCATTCTACCTTCCATGACCATTTCATTGAACAAGGTGCCTACACGCTGCCCCAAAATATTGAAGAGTTCAATATCTACATGTGCAGCTATAGGCATAATCCATTCAATTTTAGGGTTTCTTGGCGATTCAGGAGGGTAAACCGCTGCATGTTCAATGGTATCCAAAATATCAACATTCGGGTCTAGAGGGTCTTGGCTCGGCGGGGTCTCCGGCAATGTAGGTGGGTCGTTGTCCATGGCAATATCATCAAATTCCTCGCCACTGCAGTTGAAGCCTAGATCGATAGCTTGGTAGGGATGGCCCAATAGATGTTGTTCCACGGATTCCCTTGGAACACAGAGCCATTCGGCCAATACGGTTCCGTAAAGGTTCCTAAAGTCCATGGTGTATTCCAAATTGCCGCGATTGTTGGGTTCATCCAGCGAAGGGTGTTCGCCAACAAAGGCACTACCGCTCAATCCTGAACCAAAGAACAGGGTAGGGGCGGCCTTTCCATGATCGGTACCGTTGGAACCATTTTCAAAAATCCTACGGCCAAACTCGGAGAAGGTCATACTTAGTACGTTATCATCTTGCTCTGTGAATGCAAGGTCTTCGTAGAAATTGTTGATGGCCACAGATAGGTTGGACATCAAACGTTCGTGCACGATGGGTTGATTGCCGTGGGTGTCAAAGCCTCCCAAGGAAATCATGTAGACCTTGGTGCCCAAATTCCCTTTGATCAAACGTGCCAAGAGCGCCAATTGCCTTGCAAAGCCATTGTCCTGATACTCTACTTGATTTTGACCTCTCATGTAGGCATCGTGAATCGTACCTGCATACTCGTAGGTCGTATTGGCAACACCACGGAGAAACCTCAATTGGTCGCCATACATACAATCATCAAACGGAGCATTTTCGATATCGTAAAAAGCACCGGTCTCAGCAATCTGTTCCAACTGATCTACATTGTTGGTCACAAATGCATAATTGGTTTCTTCCCCTTGAAAAACCATGTTTGCCAAGTTTCCAATTTGAATGGCAGCAGGGGCAGCCGGCGGATTGATTAGGTAATCGGGGTAAAGTTCTTCAAAATGCCTGCCCATCCAACCAGTGTTCTCTCCAGAGAATCCGGTAGTGGTCAAATCGGTATTGGCAAAAATATCGGAGCCCGTAAAATGGGACAAACTTTGGTTTTCATACCCTACGCCGTGCACGGCCTTAAATTGGCCGTCGCCCCAAAGGGATTCCAAGGCACCCATGTAAGTGGGCACCCCAAAATCGTCGGTAAGTTTTAAGACCTTGCTTTCTGGGATGTAAATGTTGGGCCTTGCATTTGCATACGTATCATATTGTTGGATAGGGATTACGGTACTGAGTCCGTCGTTCCCTCCCGATAGACGGATCAGGATTAAAATATTGTCTGTTTCCGCGGCAGCAACTGCAGCGGTAAGCGGTGAAGGTGAGGAAGCCGAAATTAGATGGCTCCCCAAGAACATGGAACCCGAACCTGCTATGCCCAATGCTTGGACAAAGGAACGTCGGCTCCATTTTTTGTGTTCCAGATCATGGCCCTCGTGTTCTAGGCCTTTGTGGGGAGATGTATCGTGGGTATGGTGATTATCGCACATGGTGGTGGGGTTATTTGAGTTGAAATTCGGGTTCTCTGGATAAATGACGCAACAGGATATGCACCTGTGTTGGTGATTCTGCACTCATTTGAAGCATCCATTGGCTTGTTCCTCCGGGAAAATAATCGGGTGAGTAATATTCTTCCGGAACATCGTCAATTTTGAAGGCATCCATAGCTCTTTCAAAATCGGCATCCGTCAATAGGCCCTTTGGTGTAAACTTGTTCACCAAAGCCCTAACCACAATTTCCGGGTTGCTTGTATTGCTATCAGCTGGGCCAACGGCATCCATGGCCAAATTTCTAAATTGTTCTGGTTCGTTTTGAAAAAAACGTTCCAAGAACACTTCTGCGGTTAACCACCTACCTATAATAAAATTGGTATTGATCCATGTTCGGTCACGTTGCCAACCTTCCACTTCAGGCGGTTGAAAAAAGCGTTGCCCAACTAAGGAACAGGCATCGATCATATTTAAAACCGTTCCGTCATCGTAGGTGAAGCCGGTTTCCTTCAATAAATTGAAATAAAGGTCGGCTGGACTTTTTATGATGACACCAATCGCGGTTTCATCAAAAAAGTGCTGGCTTTTGAAAAGTTGACGCAGTACCGGGGCAATCTCAAAACCACTGCCAATGAAGGTATCTGCCAAACCATCAATAATTTGTGGGGCAATTCCCCCATCTTCGTCGGTTGCTTCTGGATGGACAAAGAACTCGTACAGTTTTTTGCAGATAAACCATCCAATTTCATCAGGTCTTTGATTGAACAGTATATCAATGACATCATCGTACCCCCAATTACCGGTTTGACCAAATATTGTTTTGTTTTCAGTGTTGAAATCCTCCGGATTAAAGGTAACCTGTGTACAACTCTCCTCACCACGTTCGGTGTATCCGGAGAGTGCCTTAGCGGTTTCAATAATATCTTCTTCTGTGTAGTTATTCCCTTCGCCTAAGGTAAAAAGCTCGTAAAGTTCACGCGCGTAGTTCTCGTTGGGATTGTCCCCTCGGTTTCTGGCACCGTCCAAATAGTAGAGCATGGCACTGGTGAGCCCGACCTCACTGGTGAGGTTCTTAAAATTGCCCAATGCATTCTGCTGCAAGCAAAGAATATAATAATAAAGGAATTGTGGGCAATTATAGGTCTCCAACTGCGTAACAAAGTGGTTGCTCCAAAAGAAGCTCATTCTATCCCTGAGGCTATTGTCCAAAAGTGCGTTGCCGTATGTAGTTGTAAAACCTTCAACTTGTGCACTGCGCAGTTGTCTGGTCAAATCATCATCTTCAGGATAATTGGCACCGGTCCAATCCGCCCATTCAGGAGGAGGTATGGTCGGTAAGCTGAGGGCTTGGTCTACCAAGTTGTCCACGAGGACACTTGCTGATTGCCCCACAGCGGCATTCACGGTTTCTAGGGAGGCACTAAAACCAAGCCTTCGGTACAAGTGGGCAGCACGTAACTCATCTAATGGAGTAGTGTACGGCGCCAAAGTTGAGGAATTACAATTGATAAAGTACTCCATAGCAATGTCTGGCGTTAATTTGTTACATAGTTTGGGGGTAACTATTGCTTATGCTAGTGTTGGATGTGGTTCAATTGAGCCAACAAAGTACAATCTTAACGCACTAAAGTCCATGAACGACCAATTTTTTCGATAAAATGCCTATTTTTTTTTGATTTTTACAAATTGTATGGACGGTCATAACACATTTGAAAAACTGGGAGAGTAATAAGCAGTAGACTTTTTAAAGGCTTCCGGATACGGGATAAGAGCACTTAACTTTAGGTATCCCAATGCCGGGGTATATCTTATTGCGGAGAAAGATGGTTTTTTGGCAAGAGTTGAAGTAAAGTCAATAAATATGGGGTTTTTGGAAGATATTTCCCGTGTCATCACACCTAAAAAAGTGAAGCTTTTAACTATGGCGGCCAACCATTACATGGAAGAATTGGATAGTGATTTAGAGGCTAGGTTCGATGCAATTACCGTGGTAAAAAATGCTGATAATTTTGACATTGAGCACTTTGAAAATGCATTCTGCCATTTCTAACCATTTGTTTGTTTTGTAACAATATGTTATTTTTGTTCAAAACCAACTGAATAAATGAAAACAATATCTGCAGTAGTTGAGCATTACATCAAGAAAAAGCCCTTTTTACAAACCGCTTTGGCACAAGGGATTATCAACTTAACCTCTTTATCCAGACAGATAAAACCGGAAATAGCGGAGGAATTGGGTAAAGATGTAAAGGATGGAGCCATTGTAATGGCGCTTAAACGCCTATCCGACGATTTGGAGTTTAGGGCCACCCATAAAATTGTTAAGGTCCTTAAGAATATTGGGGAGATTACGGTACGTTCCAACCTTACCGATTACACATTTTTGGCTTCGGACACCATTTTGCAGCAACAAGCTAGATTGTTGGAAGAGGTCAATGTTAACCAAGATGTATTCTATACTTCATCGCGAGGAGTGAACGAGATCAATATTGTGATCAGTAATATAATGGACGGTGTTGTGGAAAAGTACTTTAAAATGGAACGCTGCACCCAAAAAGCCGAAGGACTTTCCTCAATTACCGTAAAATTGCCCGCAGAGAATGTTTCGGTTCCCGGAATTTATTATTTTATTTTTCAGCGCTTGGCCTGGGAAGGCATTGTGCTTTACGAGGTAATTTCTACCACCAACGAGTTTACTATTTTGGTGAACGATGAACAGGTCGACGTTGCTTTCAAAACCATCAAAGATTTAAAATCACTATAGTCCGGGATTCCTTTTCTTGATCTAAACCAAAACGAAACCTTCTTCGTTGTAGAAAAAGACACTTTTTGCAAAAATGACCATAAGAGGGTTCTTTGTAGTTTATTGGGCCTAATGGTGCTATATTCGTGCTATTTGGCCTATATTTTTATACTCTCCCCCCCAAAATCAAACGACAGTCCATTTACCTCATTCCCAAGGATGCGGTTTTCATCATTGAATATTAAAAAAATTAGTGTAAAGTTGGCAAAAAAGCAGCGAGAGCGAAGCATGGCACCACCTAAAAAAGAACGGCTACTTTTCGGAATCTGACTAAAATACCCTCGGGTTTTTCGGGTGCGATAAATTCATCAACAATCACTACCTTTCTTGTCCAAACCAAACTTCAAAAATGAAAAACACCTTAGTTGCAGCAGCACTTCTTGTTGCATTCACCACAACCTGTACAGTCAACGCTCAAAACATCAATTTCCCACAACGCTACGAAACGTGGAAAGCAGCAGAAAAAGGACAATTTAAGTTGGACCAAGAAGCCTTGGACAAAGCCGTGGAATACGCCAATGCCAATGAATATTCTGGTTCCAGGGATTTGCGGATTGCCATATTGGAAGGCTTCAAACGCGAACCTTTTCATCAAATTCTGGGGCCTACCAAAAAAAGGGGCGGACCTGCTGGAATGATTATGAAAAATGGGTATGTTTTGGCCTCTTGGGGCGACACCAAACGGGTGGATATGACTTTTAGCGTTACCAAAAGCTTTCTTTCTACAGTGGCAGGTGTAGCCGAAGACCAAGGATTGATTGACGACACCAAAGATAAAGTAGGCGACTATATTTGGGATGGCACTTTTGATGGGGAACATAATTCCAAAATAACTTGGGAGCATTTGCTACAACAAAACTCAGATTGGTCGGGGGAACTTTGGGGCGGTAAGGATTGGGCCGACCGCCCGCCCAGCGAAGGTGGTCTGGACGATTGGAAATTCCGTAAACTGAACGCGCCTGGCACAGTAATGGAGTACAACGACGTTCGAGTAAACGTATTGGCCTATTCGCTCACCCATGTGTGGAGAAAACCCTTGCCCATGGTACTCAAAGAGCAACTGATGGACAAAATTGGGGCCACCACTACTTGGCGCTGGTTCGGCTACGAAAATGCTTGGACCGTAGTCGATGGGATGCAAATGAAATCCGTTACGGGTGGGGGACACTCAGGCGCGGAACTTTTTATTTCTACTGAGGACATGGCCCGTTTTGGGGTGTTGTTCCTGAACAATGGAAAGTGGGAGGATCAGCAGATAATCAGTGAAGATTGGATTAAAAAAGCAACCATACCTTCGGTGCCCAATGTAAATTATGGCTATATGTGGTGGCTCAACCAAAAGGGAAGCCGTCATTGGGAGGGTGTTCCCGAACATGTGTTTTACGCCGCTGGATTTGGCGGCAACTTTATTGTGGTGGACCAAAAAAGTGGATTGGTCATCGTGACCCGTTGGTTGGAGCCTTCAAAAATGGGGAAGTTTGTGAAGCAGGTGTATGAGGCTTTGTAATGTCATTCCGTGCGATTGTTGGGCGAAGTCGAAATACGACACGGGATCTCTTGCATATTTGAGATTTATTAAAGACTCTCGTTTCCCTGAACCGCCTGTAAAGGCAGGTTCCAGAATCTCATTATAGATGGATTCTTGCCATCGCAGGAACGATACTTGTACTTGTCATTTCGAACATCCCGATTTTTATCGGGAGTGAGAAATCTCTTTAACCTAGGCGGAAACATCACTAGGTTGGGATGATTTTACGGGCATGAACGGCTCCAAAACCTTCAATGCCTTGTCCACACTCGTAACCCTATCAAAAACCAACAACAATCGAAGTCCGTTTCGGGTTTGTTTTTCCTTGAGCTTTACAAGTTGGGGATGGGTCTGTGCGTATTGCAGTATTTGGGTAAACACGGCACTTTGATAAAAACTGGATTGCTGATCGGCGATAAAGTAACCGATAAACTTGCCCTTTTTCATGATTACCTTTTCCAAGCCAATGTGGGTGGCAATCCATTTAATGCGGACGGAGTTCATCAAATCAACTACGGGTTCGGGCAATTCGCCAAAACGGTCCACCAGCTGGGCCTCAAACTTTTGAAGCCCTTCCTCGTCCTCCACATCGTTCAATTGGGTGTAGAGGTTTAAACGTTCGGTGATGTTGTTGATATAATCATCGGGGAAGAGCAATTCAAAATCCGTGTCCAACTGCATCTCTTTTACATATACTTTTTCCTTGTCGCCCTCTACTTCATCATACAGTTCCTTGAACTCGTTTTCCTTGAGTTCCTCAATGGCTTCGGACAATATTTTTTGATAGGTCTCAAACCCAATTTCGTTGATAAACCCACTTTGTTCACCTCCCAACAAATCACCTGCACCACGAATCTCCAAGTCTTTCATCGCAATGTTGAAACCGCTGCCCAGCTCTGTAAATTGTTCCAGGGCCTCAATGCGTTTTCGGGCTTCCGTGGTCATTACTTCGTAAGGTGGGGTAATGAAATAGCAGAAAGCCTTTTTGTTGCTTCGCCCAACACGCCCACGCATTTGGTGGAGGTCGCTCAAACCAAAATTGTTGGCATTGTGGATAAAAATGGTATTGGCATTGGTCACATCCAACCCGCTTTCTATGATGGTGGTGGAGACCAAAACATCAAACTCCCCGTTCATAAAGGAAAGCATAAGGTTTTCGAGTTTTTTGCCTTCCATTTGTCCGTGTCCTATCCCAATTTTGGCATCTGGCACCAAACGTTGGAGCATTCCGGCCACCTCCTTGATGTTCTCAATGCGATTATGGATAAAGAACACCTGCCCGCCGCGTTGGATTTCGTAGGACACGGCATCACGGATAATTTCTTCGTTCAATCGAATCACATGGCTTTCGATGGGGTAGCGGTTCGGTGGCGGCGTATTGATGACGGATAGGTCGCGAGCGGCCATCAAACTAAACTGTAAGGTTCTTGGGATAGGAGTTGCCGTTAAGGTAAGCACATCCACATTTTCCTTTATGGAACGTAGTTTTTCCTTGACTGAAACACCAAACTTCTGTTCCTCATCCACGATGAGCAAGCCCAAATCCTTGAATTTTACATTTTTGTTGACCAGCTGGTGCGTGCCAATGATGATGTCTACCTTTCCATTTTCCAAATTTTCAAGGGTTTCCCTTTTCTCTTTGGCCGTTCTAAAGCGGTTGAGGTAATCCACTGTTACGGGCATTTCCTTCAATCGTTCCGAAAAAGTACGATGATGTTGGAAAGCCAAAATGGTAGTAGGGACCAAAATAGCCACCTGTTTGCCATTGTCCACAGCCTTGAATGCCGCACGGATGGCCACCTCGGTTTTTCCGAAACCAACATCCCCACAAATAAGTCGGTCCATGGGGCGTTCACTTTCCATATCCTTCTTAACATCTTGGGTGCTTTTTTCCTGGTCGGGAGTGTCCTCGTACAAGAAAGATGCTTCCAACTCGTGTTGCAGATAGCTGTCGGGAGCGTATTTAAACCCTTTTTCGAGTCTTCGCTTGGCATAAACTTTAATAAGGTCAAAAGCAATTTTTTTGACCCTTGCCTTGGTCTTTTGTTTGAGTTTTTTCCAAGCAGCGGAACCGAGCTTGAATATTTTTGGTGGGGCACCGTCCTTGCCGTTGTATTTGGATATTTTATGAAGCGAATGGATGCTCACGTACAAAATGTCGCGGTCGCCATAGATCAGTTTGATGGCTTCCTGTTTTTTGCCTTCCACATCAATCTTTTGTAACCCCCCGAACTTACCGATACCATGATCAATGTGGGTAACATAATCCCCAATTTCCAGTTTGTTGAGTTCCTTGAGCGTGATGGCCTGTTTTTTGGCGTAGCCATTTTTTAGATGGAACTTATGATAGCGTTCAAATATTTGATGGTCGGTATAGCATACCAATTTAAGGTCGTCATCCACAAACCCTTTATACAAAGGAAAAATGATGGTCTGGTAGTGAACCGTTTCGTCCACTTCTTCAAAAATATCGTGGAAGCGCTTGGCCTGTTGTTCGGTGGAACAGAAAATGTAATTACTGTAACCCGCATCCCGATTATCATTGAGGTTTTCAATGAGGAGGTCGAACTTTTTGTTGAATGCTGGCTGGGGTTTGGTGTTGAATTGGACAACTGAAGCTGTCATCCCTAGCGCAGTCGAAGGGCTCGAAGTGATAGAAGAAGGACCAATATCGAAACATAAATAATCCTTCAACTGAGCTTTCAGCAAAGCTGAATCCAAAAAAAGCTCCTTCGGTTCTGCATGTTTGATTTCTTGGCTCAACTTGGCAAAACGCTCCTCTGCCTTTTCAAAAAAGGAATCGATACGGTCGTAGATCAAAGAAGGGTTCTTTGCAAAGACCACCGTTTTGGGTGAAATATATTTCAGGAAGCTTTCCCGTACTTCTTCTGTGAACTTGTTTTCCACATTGGGAATAATGGCGATTTTCTTCACCTTGTCCGTGGAAAGTTGCGTTTCCACATCAAAAGTTCGGATACTGTCCACTTCATCGCCAAAAAATTCGATTCGGTAAGGTTCATCATGCGAAAAGGAAAATACATCCACAATACCCCCACGAACGGAAAATTCCCCGGGTTCGGTCACAAAATCCACCCGTTTAAATTGGTATTCAAAAAGCACCTCGTTCAAAAAGTCCAACGAAATCTCATCGCCCAATTTTATTTTTTGGGTGTTCTTGTCAAGCTCCTTTCGGGTAACCACTTTTTCAAAAAGGGCATCGGGGTAGGTGACGATCACCGCAGGTTTTCTTCTGGAGTTGATACGGTTCAAAACCTCGGCGCGTAACAGCACATTGGCATTGTCGGTTTCCTCAATTTGATAAGGTCTGCGGTAACTTCCTGGGTAAAAAAGCACATCTTTTTCACCAATTAGTTGTTCCAAATCATTTAAATGATAAGCTGCTTCCTCTTTGTCGTTCAAAATCAACAGAAATGGTGATTCAGCCGACTTAAAAGCTTCGGAAACTACAAAGGAAAGTGAAGAACCGACAAGTCCCTTTATATTGGTTTTTTGGTTGGCAAAGGACTTATCGACTGCGCTCGAAGTGACAGTTTGGGCAATAATCTCCCTCAGTTTCCCAAGTGGGGGAGACTGTTCAAAAAGTTGTGAAATCGGGGTTTTGGTCAATCCAAAAAACTTTGCGGCAAAGATAAACCGCGAAACCTTTTACTAAAAATGTTTTTTTAGATTTCTCAATCGACGCGTTGCATCTCATTTCGAAATGACCGAGTCGTCATCATACTGAATCCCTGCCTGCCGACCGGTACGGCGTTTCGGCATCTTAATTGTCTTGCTCTTTCTCCTTTTTATTGATAATCCTCTAAATTATCAATACATAGTTACATCCTCTTACAAACATAGGATGACAATTGAACCACGGATGTCATTTCGAGCGCAGTCGAAGGAACAGTCGAGAAACCTCAACTTGGATTCCGTGTCAAGCAAGGAGTCTAGACCTTAATAATACTGTCCTCAACAATGGCATATACCTCGTCACCTTTCTTGGGATTGAGTGCGTGCGTTCCAGTGAATTGACCAAAAGCAGGTAAGATCATTTGGTTGTCGGACTTAAAAAAACAAGGCAGTTTTATGCGATCCCGTCCAAATCCTTTAAGTTTTATAGCAGGGTGAATGTGCCCGCAAAAGGTAAAATGGTCTTTTCGTTCTTCGGGATGATGGGTCAACAAGAAAGCGTCCATGACCAGTTCTGGAAATATCAAGACCTTCAGTTTTTTGAATTTTTCTGGCGCAATGATGTCATGGTTCCCCGTCACAAGCAGAATTTCAGCAGGGGTTTTGGCTACCCAATTCTCGAAGAACTCCCACTCTTTATTTAATGATGAGTGGAACAGATCTCCCAAAAAACAGATTTGAAAGGGCTGAAAATCGGCAACGATTTTATCCAAGAGCAAGAAGTTCTTGTGGATGGCCTTTCTGGGCACGGCAGCCCCAAACTTTCTAAAATGCGATACTTTGCCCAAATGCACATCACTGATAAGCAAGAGTGATTTTTCTATCCAAAACAATCCACCCAAAGGGTGAAGTTGGAATTCTTGATTTTGTATTTGAATGTTTTGTGTCATTTGAGTCTGGAACAACAAATTTAAAGCAATTGTCATTTCGAACCGAGCGGAGCGCGTGTGAGAAACCTCTTTAGGCTTTTGAAATCGAATGGCACTAATTTTCACAAATAGTTCCGTTATCATTTCGAGTTCTATCCAGAGCGTAATTGAAAGAGCAGTCGAGAAATCCCAGTTAGGATTTTAGATTTCCCAATCAATGCATTGCATCTCATTTCGAAATGACCGTGTTGTCTTTATACAGAACATTGCCGGCTGGAGCACGGAATGGCAAATACTTGGACGATTTTTGGCTATTTGGTCAATTTATCCACCATTCTTTTAATACGGTCTGCTAATTTTTCGTTGGACAGTTTTTCCCTGAGTCTGTCCGTAATTATCGGGAAAGATAGGGGCGTAGGTTGGGAGCATTGTTTCCAAACTATCTCTTGTTGGGCAATGCGTTCCAAGGCCAATCGTAAACGCCCTTCTTCCAGCTGGTGTTCAAAGGTTTCGGTGTAGGCCTGTTGGTAGAGCAGATTATCGTCCTCAAAATCACGGAAAACACCAAAGAGCAGTTCCGAACTGCTTTGTAGGTGTTTCATTTTGACTCCTTTTTCGGGATATCCCGAAAAAACCATTCCACTGATTACGGCGATATCACGAAATTTTCTGCGTGCCATTTCGTTGGAATTCAAACTTTTTTGAAGGTCGGACAACATGTATTCGGGGGTGAACAAATTGTTGTCCAAAACTTCCCGAATGTTGATTTCCCTATCCGATAGCAATTCAAAACCGTAGTCGTTAAAGGCCAGTGAACAAGTGATCGGTGCAAGTAGGCTGATCCGGTAGGCCAAAAGACTGCTCATTCCCTCGTGGATCGCCCTGCCTTCAAACGGGTAAAACATGTGGTGGTAACCATCACGGGTCTTGAAGGTTTCGATTAAAAACTGATGCGGTCGTGGCACTATGCTTTCTTCCCGCTGCTTGTTGAACATCGGTTGCAATGCTCGAATTTCTTCCGATTGTTCGGAGAATTTCAGTTCAGCGGTGTACAGTTCTTGGCGTAACAGCTCCGACATTTTTGCGGAAAAACTCAATCTTCCACCCATCCAACTGGGTACTTTATTGGTTCTTTTTTTTGAGTTTCGCACATGCGCTGCCATTCCTTTTATTCTGATGAATTCCAGATTCCGACCCGCAAAGGTGAATACATCGCCAGGACTCAGTTTGGAGATGAAATATTCTTCAATGCTGCCGATATATCCTCCTTTTTGATAGCGAACGGAGATGGTGGCGTCGCCCACAATGGTTCCAATTTGAAATCGGTGCCGCATGGCAACCGCCCTGCTGTTTACTTTGAATCTTCCATCTTCCTCGATTTCCACCTTTTTGTATTCGTCGTAACTTTTAAGGCTCTGGCTGCCCATCACCAAGAAATTGAGGATCCATTGCCATTGTTCATCGGTGATGGCTTGGTAGCAAAATGTTTGTTTGATCTCAGGATAAACCCCTTCTGGATAAAACCCATCGGAGACAGCAAGTGTAGTCAAATATTGAATGAGGACATCAAAACTGTTGAGGTAGGGTATTCGGTCTTCCACTGCGCTGTTCCTTACTGCTTTTTGCATGGCCGATGCCTCTACCAGTTCAATGGCATGGGTGGGCAAAAAATAAATAACGCTTTCCTTGCCGGGTTGGTGACCACTTCGCCCTGCCCGTTGCAAAAAACGGGCCACGCCCTTTGGCCCACCAATCTGCACCACCGTCTCAACGGGAGCAAAATCAACCCCAAGGTCAAGGCTCGATGTGCAGACCACAGCTTTAAGGCTTTCGTTGCGAATGGCCTGCTCCACCCAAAGCCTGGTCTCTTTGTTTATGCTGCCGTGGTGCATGGCCATTTCCCCGGCAAACCCAGGATATTTCCCCAGTATTTTTTGAAACCAGATTTCGCATTGGCTTCGGGTGTTGGTAAAGAGCAAAGTGGTTGTACTATTGTTGATAATGGGCACTACCTGATCCAAAAGATGCAGTCCCAAATGCCCGCGCCATGGAAAAGTTTCCATCTTTTCTGGAATAATACTTTTTACCGTAATTTTTTTGTTCAGCTTGGCCTTGATCAAGACCGAATTGGCAAGTTCTGGAGATGTAGGTCCCAGCAATACTTCGCGTGCTTGTTCGAGATTCCCAATGGTGGCCGATATGCCCCAAATTCGCAATTGTTTGCAGACCGTTTTTAATCGGGACAGCCCCAACTCCATTTGAACACCGCGCTTGGTGCCCAAAAGTTCGTGCCACTCGTCCACCACAATGGCAGAACAGTTTTTGAAGGTTTTACCGTATTCTTTGGATGATAACAACAACTGCAAACTCTCTGGCGTAGTAATCAATAGGTCGGGCATATTGGTACGCATTTTTGCCCGTTCTTTGGCTGAGGTGTCTCCGGTGCGAATCCCTACGGTCATTTGGGTTTCCAAATCCTTGGTAATTCGTTCTGCGGATTGTTTTATTTCTTGCGAAAGTGCGCGTAATGGGGTTATCCATATGGCTTTTAGTCCTTTTTTGTGCTTGGTCTTGTAATCAGGATTATTTTTGATGTAGTTGAGCACGATCGGAAACCAAAGCGCATAGGTTTTTCCACTGCCCGTAGGTGCGTTCAACAAACCATGTTTGCCCTTCAAAAAAGCATTCCAGGTCTCTTTTTGAAACGGGAAGGGTTTCCAATTTTGTTCTTGGAACCAGTTTTCAGCTATATGGAACAATTCTGATTCTTGCAGAGCCGTGGTACTTGAGATTGAAAAATACAAATTTCTTTGCTGGGTTTGTACCCACTTATTTGCGATAAGATTTATATTTGTGCCACAAAATATAAGGTATGCCAATTTTAGATCTTTACGAGCACGGAGACCATAGGAGAAACATGGCCCATTTTGCCACATTGGCAAGTTTGGCAGCTGCCGATGGGGACATTAACCCAAAGGAAATGGCCATTTTGGAAAAGTTTGCCTTTAAACTCAACATTAGTGAAGATGAGTTTAAGGAGGTGATGAAAAAGGAGAATAAGTACCCGATTGAAACTCCGCACAGTGGCGAGAAAAGATTTAAAAGGCTGTTTGATTTCTTCCAGATTATTTTCTCGGATCACGATATTGATGATGAAGAGCGCAGAATTGTGGAAAAGTATGCCGTTGGACTTGGTTTTTCTCCAAGAACAGCAGCTCAGATCATTGATAAATCCATCAAAATTTTCAGGGGGGAAATCCCCTTCGAGGATTACCATGAATTGGTAAAAAGGGAAAATTAGGCCTTGGCCATAAACTCTTCTGCTTTTTCCACCATTTTTTTACTACCACAAAAAAAAGGAACCCTTTCGTGAAGTTCAGTGGGCTGTATATCCATAATGCGCTGAAAGCCATCACTGGCCTTACCATTGGCCTGTTCGGCCAAAAATGCCATGGGGTTGCACTCGTACAATAAACGGAGCTTACCGTTTTGGGACTTACTGCTTCTCGGATACATATATATACCGCCTTTTATCATGTTGCGGTGAAAGTCCGAAACAAGCGACCCGATATATCTCGAAGTATAGGGCCTATCTCCCTCTTCCATTTGGCAATATTTAATGTAATCCTTTACCCCTTGCGGAAAATGGATGTAATTACCTTCATTTACGGAATAAATTTTACCCGTTTCGGGGAATTGCATATCGGGATGGGACAAGTAAAAAGTCCCCAGAGCAGGATTTAAAGTAAAGCCATTAACGCCATCACCTGTGGTATAGACCAACATGGTGGATGTTCCATAAATAATGTACCCCGCGGCAATCTGATGTTTTCCCGGCTGCAAAAAATCCTCCAGGGTAACCGGTGTGCCAACGGGCGTTACCCTTCTGTAAATGGAAAAAATGGTTCCCACCGATACATTTACATCAATGTTGGATGAACCATCCAAAGGATCGATAAGGACAACGTATTTGTTCTGGTGTTGCTTGTCAAAACTATTGATGCTGATAAAATCGTCTTCTTCCTCCGAGGCGATTCCGCAAACAATTTCCCTGTTCTTTAGCGTTTGAATAAACTTTTCGTTGGCGAGAACATCCAGTTTTTGCTGATTCTCCCCTTGAATATTGGTTTCTCCCGCTGCTCCAATAATATCGACCAAACCTGCTTTGTTCACCTCGTGGTTCACTACTTTTGCCGCCAAACGGATACCGTTCAGCAATCTTGACAATTCTCCAGAAGTATATTGAAATGAGTTTTGGTTGGCGATGATAAATTCACCGAGGGTGCGGTGTTGCTTCTCAAACATGGAAAGGCTGTTTTATTTAAGGACAAATATCGGGCATTTTGTGAAACTACAACGTTTTCGTAAGACTTTAATTATGTAATTTTATAACTTTGAGTTTTATTTGTAACAATTATGGAATATACAATCAGAGACGCTCGACCAGAGGATATGGGACAGGTGCTTAACTTGGTTCAGGAATTGGCCGATTTTGAAAAGGAACCGAATGCAGTAGAGATAACCGAGAAAGATTTGGTTTCGCATGGTTTTGGTGACCAAAAAATGTTCCATTGTTTTGTTGCCGATACCCAAGATGGCATTGCGGGAATAGCCTTGGTGTACCCAAGATATTCCACATGGAAAGGTCCCGCGATTCACTTAGAGGATTTGATAGTGTCCAAAAAAATGCGTGGAAGTGGACTGGGAACGGCTTTGCTGGATGAGGTGGTCAAGTATGGGGCCAGTTTGGGCGTAAAGCGCATTTGTTGGGAGGTGTTGGATTGGAATGAACCTGCCATCGAATTTTATGAAAAGAAAGGGGCTAATGTACTGCGCGATTGGGACGTGGTGCAATTGGACGAAGAAGGAATCAAAAATTATATAGAAAGCCTTAACTAGGCCGACTAAATTCTAGAATATAAAATACATGAGGGTATTTAAGTTTGGGGGAGCATCCGTTAAAGATGCAGATGCGATTAAAAATGTGGTCAACGTTTTACGGGAAGTAGGTTACAGCGACACCTTGGTGGTGATTTCCGCAATGGGTAAAATCACAAATGCCATGGAAAAGGTGGTGGAATCCTATTTTAACGATAAAGACACCGTTCAAGAATCCTTGCAACAAGTAGTGGAATATCACAACAACATATTGTTGGATCTATTCCAAAACCCCAACCATCCGGTTTATGATAAAGTAAAGGTGCTTTTTGAGGAGGTAAGAGGCTTTTTGGCATGGAACAAATCACCCAAATATGCATTTGTTTATGATCAGGTGGTTTGTTATGGCGAATTGTTATCCACTACAATAGTCAGCGCATATTTGAACGAGATAGGTATTTCAAATACCTGGGTGGATGTCCGTACCCTTATCAAAACTGATAGCAGTAACAGGGATGCCCAAGTAAATTGGGAGCGCACACAACAAGAAGTGGTTTCCAAAGTGGATATATCAAAACTGAACATTACCCAAGGTTTCTTGGGTAGCGACGATAACAACTTTACCACCACTTTGGGCAGGGAAGGTTCCGATTATTCCGCGGCAATTTTGGCCTATTGCCTCAACGCCGAATCGGTAACCATTTGGAAGGATGTGCCAGGAGTTTTGAATGCAGACCCCAGAAATTTTGAAAATGCGCAATTGCTGGACCAGATTTCTTACCGGGAAGCCATTGAACTTGCGTTTTATGGAGCTTCTGTAATTCACCCCAAAACCTTGCAACCCCTACAACGCAAGGAAATACCGCTAAAGGTAAAATCTTTTGTGAATCCTAAGGACAAAGGAACGACAGTAGGTAAAGGCAATGGCATAGAACCAAAGGTACCTTGCTTTATCGTGAAGAAGAATCAAGTGTTACTAAAGCTTTCATCCTTGGATTTTTCCTTTATTGTGGAGGACAATATCAGTGAAATCTTCAAGCTGTTCCACGACCATCGGCTCAAAGTTGACCTAATCCAAAATTCCGCCATTAGCTTTTCCGTATGTTTGGACAATAAATTCCGGGGATTACCCCCTTTGTTGGAAGAACTCAAACGAAAATTCAAAGTAGTTTGCCACGAGGATGTATCGCTTTATACCATTCGCCATTTTAACGATGATTCGGTCAAATCCCTTCAAAATGGAAAGTCCGTGTTGGTAGAGCAAAGAGGCAAGGAAACAGTTCAATTGGTTGTAAAATAAAAGCTTAGGCTTAATATTTAGGTAAAAAGTGCTCTAGGGTTTATTTTCTATCTTTACACGTACCTAAATACTTTTTCTATGGGCTTGGTTTCTGCTAAAGAGGTCGCGAAAGTCATCCATCTTGACAAATATGGCTTTTTGGGAACATTTGTAGGATGGCTTTTAATGGTAGCCACTAGAATTAGCACCATCAATAGATTTTACGACAAAAACAAAGAGCTTTCTGGTCCAGAATTCCTCGATGCTATTTTGAACCACTACGAAATCGATTTTGAAATTCCGGAGGAGGATATAAAACGATTGCCCAAGTCAGGGCCATACATCACCATTAGCAATCATCCCTTGGGAGGAATCGACGGGGTGTTGTTGCTCAAATTACTATTGAAGGAGCGACCCGATTATAAAATAATCGCAAATTTTTTGTTGCACCGCATAGAACCGTTGAAGCCTTACATAATGCCTGTGAATCCTTTTGAAAACCATAAGGATGCGAAAAGTAGTATTGTTGGTTTCAAAAATGCGCTCCAACATTTACGTGATGGACATCCGCTTGGCATTTTCCCGGCGGGAGAGGTGTCTACGTACCGTGACGGAAAATTGGTGGTGGACCGACCGTGGGAAGAAGCTGCCATAAAACTGATCAGAAAGGCCGAAGTGCCCGTGGTACCTATATATTTCCACGCTCGCAACAGTCGATTGTTTTACCGACTCTCCAAGATAGATGATGTATTCCGAACGGCGAGGCTGCCCTCCGAGCTTACCTCACAGAGCCGAAGGCCCATTAAGGTGCGTATCGGTCAGCCCATATCCGTAAATACCCAGAATGAGGAACAGACTTTGGAGGATTTTGCTGAACTTCTTCGGAAAAAGACCTATTTATTGGCCAATGCTTTTGAAAAGGAACGTTTTATAGACAAGGTTCCCACTTCTCTTAAAATCCCGAAACCACCCCAGAAAATAGCCACGGCGATAGGCGCAGAGGTGTTGGAAGGTGAGATTGATAAATTAAGGGAGAAAGATTGCCGCATGTTGCAAAGCAAGAACTATGAAGTGTTTTTGGCCCAGGCCAAGGATATGCCCTTTTGTTTGAACGAGATTGGACGACAGCGCGAAGTAACTTTCCGGGAAGTGGGAGAGGGTACCAACAATGCCATTGATTTGGACAAGTTTGATTCCTATTACCATCATTTATTCTTATGGGACAACGATAAAAAGACCATAGTTGGTGCCTACCGTATGGGCTTGGGGTCGGAAATCTTCAAAAAGTACGGTATTGATGGTTTTTACCTTCAAGATCTTTTCCGATTTGAACCCGAATTATACGGAATGATGGAAAAATCCATCGAAATGGGCAGAGCTTATATTGTAAAAGAGTATCAGCAAAAACCGATGCCCTTGTTCTTGCTCTGGAAAGGAATTGTGCATACGACCTTGAGGCATCCGGAACATCGATATTTGATCGGAGGAGTAAGTATCAGTAACCAGTTCTCCAATTTTTCAAAATCGTTGATGATCGAGTTTATGAAATCGAACTATTGGGATCCTTATGTAGCACAATATATCCGACCCAAAAAAGAGTTCAAGGTAAAACTAAAAGATGCCGATAAGGAGTTTGTGTTTGATGAGACACAGGCCGACCTGAACAAGTTCGACAAACTGATCAGCGAAGTGGAGCCAGGCAGTTTACGATTGCCTGTTCTGATTAAAAAATACATTAAGCAAAATGCCAAAGTGGTGGCATTTAATGTGGACCCATTGTTCAATAATTCGGTGGATGGGTTAATGTATATTCGTATTGCAGACCTTCCAGAAAGTACCGTAAAGCCTGTTATGGAAGAATTTCAGGCCGAGTTGGAGCGTAAAGTGGCCGAGGGCAATGGAACTATGGAAGAAGATTAATCCATTCCAACTTTGTTGCTACGTCTTTCAAACAATAAATTATCCTTCCAAACCCCGTGGATTTTGCCCACACGTTCACGTTTTCCAATATAGCGGAAGCCTACTTTCCCGTGTAGTTTAATACTGGCAATATTTTCTGGAAATACGCCTGATTGAATGGTCCAAAAACCAGCTTTTTCACTTTCTTCGATCAAATGTTGCATTAGTAGTCTGCCAACGCCCATACCACGACTTTTATCGGCAATGTAAACGCTGACTTCCCCAACGCCACCATAGACACATCGGCTGGAAACTGGAGAAAGTGCAGCCCATCCCATAATTTCCCCATCTTTTTCAGCAATCAAACGGCACTCTTTTGTATGTGCTTTGTCCCAATGCTCATAAGTGGGGGGCTCGGTTTCAAAAGTGGCAAGGCCCGTGGCGATTCCTTCGGAATAAATTGTTGAGACATCTTCCCAATCCGATGCCTTCATTGTTCTGATAATCATAGCTGATTTATTGATTGCAATATTACGATGAATAAGAGTATAAAAAAGCTATCTAAAATTTGATTTTCGTCAACCTAAACTTGTTTCAGGTCCTCATGATACTTTGTTAGTCCGTACGATGGGATTCTGGAATGAACTGAGAATGACGTTTTAATAGCATTTTAGACAGCCTTTGTCAATTATAGTTATAGACTCTTAAACCACTTTTGGAAGTGTTCCCCAACTAGGAAAACAGGTTTTTGAGTTCCATTGATAGCGCCAATCAGGCTTATTATCCACAAAATAAATGGGAAAATCCAAGCTATAAGATTGATTACGGGTATAATGCCCAGAACTAAACCAAGTAAACCGATCCCAAGGACTTGCCTTACATAAAAAGAACCGACCTCCGTTTTGTTGCTACTGTTCATTATTATTGCAATAATCCATCCAATAATTGTTAAATGGGCAATAATTGCCACCGTTTTGCCGCTTTCAGGGTTTTTGGGGTCAAAGGCTTCTTTTACATCCTCCTGAAAATCCTTGGCTGCTTCTTCGGCTTTGTCGCCGATGTCTTTTTTCTCTTCTTCTGACATGTTTAAAAGTGTTGGTTAATTAACTTTAAAAGTAGGAAATTATTCAATACCTAAAGAAAGGCTTTGTCAATAGGTTCCCAAAGTTCCAATTTATTACCTTCGGGGCCTAGAATCCAACCAAATTTCCCATATTCATATTCTTCGATTTCGCCGATAACAGTAACCCCTTCTTTTTTCAAAACTTCGAGTAGTTCTACCAAGTTTTCCACTCTAAAATTCATCATAAATTGCTTTTCACTTGGTTTAAAATATCCCGTTCTTTCATCCATCGGACTCCATTGGGTAGAGCAATCATTGCCTTCTTTATCCTTCCACCAAAATGTGCAGCCGTATTGGTCGGTGTTGAGCCCCAAATGGTTTTTATACCATTCCTTGATTTTGTTCGGGTCTTTGCTTTTAAAGAAAAACCCTCCCAGTCCCGTTACTCTATTTTTCATGATCTTTTGATGTTTTGTCCGTACAGGGCAATCCAATCTTGCGGTGTCATTTTTTGACAAAGTTTGGCAATCAACGCATAAGGTATTTTATTGATGTTCTTGAATCGAATACAGCTTTTGCCCATATCCAGTTTTGTGTTCACGTGCTTGGGATATTCGGCAACAAACCAATCCAACAATGCTTTGTTTGAATAAATCCCCATGTGATAAAGTGCCACAAAGTTTTTCTGAGAAGCGATATTGATAAAGGGAAGAGACTGTTTTGGGGCGCAATGGTACCCAGCCGGATACAAGGAGTGCGGTACTACAAAACCGATCATTTTGTAATTGATACATTCCTCGAAACCTTCTGGCAAATTGCTTTTTACGGTTTCCCGAAGTTTGGAAAGAGCTGCTTTGCGTTCCTCGGGCAACTTTTCGATGTATTCGTCCGGTGTTTTGGCATTTATGGTCATATCTGGTCAAATTTAAGGATGGCCAGGGCCAAAAGTAGGATGGGTAAGGGTTAGAAAGTTAACAAAATCTTTCTTTGACTTTGTCAACGATGGTCTGGGCCAACTTTTCCTTACTCTCTACCGTCCAACCAGCTACGTGCGGAGTGAGCAGCACATTCTTGGCTTTGCGTAGGTATTTAAAAGCTTTGGGCTTTTGCACGAACATGTTCTCGAAGGATTTTTTCTCGTATTCCAATACGTCCAGTCCTGCACCGAGTACTTTTCCAGATTTTAAGCCTTTCACCAAATCCTTGGTCACCACACACTTGCCACGGGCGGTGTTCAACAACCAAAAAGGTTTATGGAAGCCCTTAATAAATTCCGTATTCACCATAGCTATGGTTTGTTCGGTCTCGGGAACGTGTAAACTGATGACATCTGAGCGCTGTTGAAATTCCATAATCCCAACCTGACGGGCATTTTCGTCCCCAACGCCTCCGACAATATCATAACAAATGACCTCTACATCAAAACCGCGTAGTTTTTTGGCGAAGGCCTTGCCCATGTTCCCATAGCCAATAATGCCCACGGTTTTGCCATCCAGTTCCACACCACGGTTGGCTTCGCGTTTCCACTTTCCTTTTTTTACCTGACGGTTGGCCTTGCACATATTGTTCATAAGGGAGAGCAACATGCCCAAAGTATGTTCGCCTACGGCATTTCGGTTTCCTTCCGGGGCCGATGCAAGAAATACTTCTTTGAACTTGGCGTGTTCCACATCAATATTTTCCAATCCGGCGCCCACTCTTCCAATGAATTTTAGATTGGTGGCCTTGTCCAAAAACTGTTGGTCTATGGTAAACCTGCTTCGAATAATGATTCCATCGTACAGGTGGATTTTTTCTTCTACTTGCTCTTTGGTGGAAGTATAATCTTCGTGATTTTCGAACCCAAGCTCGGCAAACTGTTCGAGGAGCAACGGGTGATTGGTATCGAGGTGGAGAACTTTCATGGGGGCAAATATACAACTCCTAGATTTTTGGGTAGTGGGTCTGTGTTTTTTCGTGTTGGACTTTTCCGGTATGCGCCGTACCCATCTTTTCAAAAAGAAGTACATGTACCTCTTCGCCTTCTTTGGTCATGGGATTGTGTTCCACGCCTTTGGGAACCACGATGATTTCTCCTTCCTTCACCACTTCGGTTCTATCGCGAAATTGCATATACAGTGTTCCCTTTATTACTTGGAACAGTTCATCTTCGTTTTCGTGGGCATGCCAAACAAATTCACCTTGGAGTTTTGCCAACAGCACTTGCATGTCGTCCACTACGGCAATTTGATGGGGGTGCCATTGTTCGGTAAACTCAGCGTGTTTTTCTTTTAGGTTGATGGGTTTCATTCTTTGGATTTATATCCCCAAAATCACTTTTGCTATCCAAAAATAAATCAGTATTCCAAAAATATCATTGCTTGTAGTGATAAACGGGCCCGTGGCAATGGCGGGATCAATATTTCTTTTGTGAAGGAACAGCGGGATAAATGTACCGATGAACCCTGCTACCACAATTACCACGATCAAGGAAAGTGAAATGGCCAATGCCGTGGCAAAGGCACCTTTCCAAATCCAAGTGAAGAGCAAAAGCAAAATAGCTAAAATAAATCCATTCAAGAGTGCCAATAGCATTTCTTTTAGCAGATGGTTCCGAACGCTTCCCTTTAAATCGTCGTTGGCCAAGCCTTGTACTACAATGGCACTGGATTGTACGCCCACGTTGCCTGCCATGGCCGCGATCAATGGGGTAAAAAAGAACAAAACGGCGTGCTTGGAGATCATATCCTCAAAAGTGCCCATAATGGCCGCAGCACCAAGTCCGCCCAAAAGGCCTAAGGTCAACCAAGGGAGTCGAGCACGGGTCAATATCCAAATGCTATCGCTTACTTCCACATCTTGTGATATACCAGCCGCCATTTGGTAATCTTTGTCCGCTTCTTCACGGATTACATCCACAATATCATCAATGGTGATCCGTCCCACCAATCGGCCGATCTCATCTACCACTGGAATGGCCTCCAAATCGTATTTGGACATAATCTTGGCAACTTCTTCGCCTTTTTCGTTTACGTTTACGGCATCTACCTTGGAAATGTAAACATCCTTGATGTGCGTTTTGGTCGAGGCGGTAAGCAAGTCTTTTAAGGAAAGCCTTCCTTTTAATTTGCCCTCATCATCCACCACATAAATGGAATGTACCCGGGTTACGTTTTCCGCCTGTGCACGCATTTCCTTCACACAAGTGGTTACCGTCCAATTTTCGTTGACCTTGACCAACTCCTTCGCCATAAGACCACCTGCGGAATCCTCTTCGTACCGTAAAAGATCCACAATGTCCTTGGCGTGCTCCCTATCTTTTATTTCTGAGATGACTTCTTGAACAAGCTCCTTTGGAAGCTCGTTGATGATATCCGCGGCATCATCCGTATCCAGTTCGGAAAGCTCTCCTGCAATTTCCTTGGCGGTAAGGTTTTTAAGTACGGCCTCACGGATATCCTCGTGCATTTCTGCAAGGATGTCCGAAGTTTTTTCGCTGTCCAGCAGCTTGATCAGATAAGTTGCCTCCTCAACCTCCAGTTCGTCCGCTATCTCGGCAATATCCGCATAGTGGAACTCCTTCATCATGATCTGAAGCTCGGCGTCCTTGCCATCGGCAATCAGTTGCCTGATTTCTTCTAAAAGTTCGTCTGTGAGTTTAAACGGGGTCATTGGCTATCTTTTGAGTCAACGTTACAAAGTCAGCTACACTCAGCTGTTCTGGGCGCTGGTCAAAGATAGTATCTTCTTTTAGATTATCGGAAAGGTTGAAGGTTTTAAGACTGTTACGTATGGTTTTACGTCTTTGGTTAAAGGACGTTTTGACCACTTTAAAGAAAAGGCGTTCATCGCAGGGCAAGGTCAGCTCTTTTTTTCGGGTGAGGCGCAAAACGCCTGAATCCACCTTTGGTGGAGGGTCGAAAACGCTTGGTGGAACGGTGAACAAATATTCAGCATCGTAATAGGCCTGGACAAAAACCGAAAGTATTCCGTAGGTTTTGCTTCCAGGTCCTTCGCAGATACGTTTGGCCACCTCTTTTTGGAACATTCCCGAAAACTCTGGGACTTGTTCCCGCATTTCCAGCATTTTAAAAACTATCTGGCTGGAAATGTTGTATGGAAAGTTGCCCGTTATGGCAAACTGTTCGTCTCCGTAAAGTTGGGTTAGGTCAAACTTGAGGAAGTCAGCTTCAATAATGTTGAGGCGATTGTTGTTCTTTAAGATATCGGCATGTTCCAAAGGAAAGCTCTGGTTGAGGTAAACAATGGACTCTTCGTCCAAATCCATGGCTACCAAGTCCAAATCCCGTTTCAGCAAATGCTTGGTAAGCACTCCCATTCCAGGGCCAATTTCGATAACATTGGAGTATCCGTCCAACGAAAGGGTCTGAGCTATTTTTTCGGCCACAGATTCGTCCTTAAGGAAATGCTGGCCCAAATGTTTTTTTGCCTTTACCGCACCATCTTCCTGCTCATATTTGTTTTTGTGAGAGGGGCCGTTGGAGTACTTCTTCTTTTTCTTTTTGGACACAGATGGTTTTTTTGCAAGTTAGTTGGAATTTTCGATATAGATCCAAGCTTCGTCACCAGATTCCAAGGGGAATTTTTCCCGTTTGTAAGCACTGGTCTCGTAAATATCTGCTTTTTCAAGGTCCGCATCGTTAACCCCATAGGCCATTCCCGCTACTTTATCTTCAGGGTTCTTTGTGTTGACAACCAGAGGGTAACGACCATAAACAGCATTTTCCAGTTTTTTAAAACCAAGGGCTGCATTGGGCTTTCCCGTCAGCAAGCGACCAAAAACGTGCTCCTGCACTTGCAGGTCTTGAAGCGTTCCGTAGGAAAACAGATACTCCAAAGACTAAGGTATTTGTTGACTGATGACTTCCAATTCCGTTCTAAAGGCGACGAATTTATTGGGGAACATTTTTTGGGCATCGCCACGTAAGCGTTCTGCATCCTCTTTGTAATACGCTTCCAATGTATCCCTGTTCTCAGTGGTATATTGTACCGAATAGGTGATACCTCCCATATCTTCTTCCACCAAGACTTTTACCATTTTGGCGTGCGTAAATTTTCCTGTGGCGAGCATATCGGGCAGGTGCTTATCCTTCATCCAATCCAACCATTGGTCGTGGACACTTTCGTCTATATTGATGGTAACGTTGTATATGAGCATTCGGTTTCTTTTAGTTTAATAAGGGTGAAAATTAGTCTATTTTTTGGGAAATCTTTTTATAAGTTTCCCGCCGGAATTTGTGCTTAACAAATCGTAGAAGGGGGGATGACAAGGGGATTAGTTGATCGCATCCCCACGCAACCTTCTAAAACTCTTACGCGCTTGGGGGAAATAATAACTGTCCTGATAATTGTAGATGATTTTTTCGTAATGATTTTTCGCTTTTTCGGGTTCGTTCAGAAAGTTCTCATACAGCTCTCCAAGAGCAAAATGTGCATCATCGGCCAAAATGCCATCAGCATAGAACTCCACTATTTTTTGATAGTTGAACTCGGCACTTTCATAATTTTTCTGTTCAACTTGGATTTTCGCTTGTTTCAGCAAAGCTTCGTCCTCGATTTTTTCCCCTTTATGGTTTTGTAAAATATCTTCAAGGGCGTCTATGGCTTCCTTGTTTTTATTTTGATAGGCCAACAGGTCTGCTCTGGCATATTTTTTAAGGGCGGTTTGGGTGGAATCTTCGAGGGAGTTGTCAGAAATTAAAAGGCTCAACTGCATGGCATCGTTGGCAATAAGCTGGGATGTGGAACTTCTCAGTACTTTAAGTTGAGTGAGCGCCCAATCAAAATCCCCTTTATAAAAACTGGTCTGTGCCACTTTAAAACGGGCATCTTGCCCTAGCACATCGTTCTTCATGCTTTTTTGCACTTGGGTAAATAAGATCAGGGCCTCGTTGAATCTTTGATCGAACACCAGAATATCGCCAAGAGCGAGCTTTATATAGGCCATGGTAATTCGGCCCATTGGCAGCTCCAAACTTTGTTTGAGCATCGCAATAGCAGGCTCGGGCTGCTCTTTTTTGAATGTCAAGAAATTGGCATAGGCAATTTGTAGTTGAAGGGTTCTGCTCTGGTTGCCGTATGTTTCCACCAAGTCCTGAAATTGTTTTTCAACATCTTTCAATACTTTTTCCGTGGGGTTTTCCAAAGCAATGTCAATTAAGCTAAGCTCTGCATTAAGTTTGGTCCGTGGGTTTTCGGTATTGTCCACAATAAATTCGTAGATGGATGTGGCGGTTTCCAAATCCCTATCCTCCAAAGCTATGCTTCCCAGGTTTTCCAGTCTATCTACGGACTGGCCTTCGCTTCGTTTGTAAATGGCTTTTTCTTGGCCAAAGGCACTACTATACTGCTTTTGTTGAACAAAAAGCCAACTTAATAGCTCGTTCCAGAGAATATCGGGCGCTTTTTGTGCATTTTGAAGCAGTACTTTTCGCAACAAGACATTGTTTTCGTCGGATGGGTCTTCGGAGATGAAATCATCAATGTTCCGAAGTACGTTGGAGCGCGATGTTCGTCCTTCCCAGATAAGATTGAGGTAGGATTGGTACATTTTTGCGATGTCGCCCTGCTCACCATAGATGCGCGCCAACTGAAAATCGTAGTTGAGGTCCGGCTTCAGTTCCATCGCTTTTGTGTAGGCCTGGATGGCATAATCCAGCAGCGCATATTTTTGGAACCGATAGCCTACGCTGTACCCATAGTTTGGGTTGTCCTCGATTTTGTTGATGGCCTTATCGTAGTAGGCATTCGCCTTTTCAGCTTCATTTTTTAGCGTGAAATTGTACCCCAATTCAATGTAAAAAGTGGGAAAGGCGTAGCTGTCCTCTATTTTTTGAAGTAAAAATGCCTCGGCATCATCATAACGTTCCAATTGTTGGTAGCAGGCCACCAAGCCTTCGGCATAATCCGTGCGCCTTGGATTGGTCTCCACCAATTTTTCGTAGAACACCACGGCTTTTTCATAATCACCATCCTGAAAGTATTGTTTGGCCAAGAAATCTTCTTGAGCCATTCCAATAGAACTGGATAAAATCAATATGAGAAATAAAAGACGTTGCAAAGGCATATTTATGATCTAGTAATAACTAAGGGTATCTTGTCATTTCGAGCATAGTGAGAATCCCATTCCAAATTAAAAATTATAAGACTCCTCGTCGCTCCACTATGTATGGATGACAATTTGTACTCAAAAAATAAAAACCGTGGATTTCAAATCCATAGTGGTTTATTTCAAATATAACGCAGAAATGTGGGGGATTCTGTTAAGCGAATCCAAATAAATGGCTGAAATGTTTAAGCGATGGTGTCAAAACCGCAATACGGCACCAGTACTTCCGGTATTTTTATGCCTTCCTCGGTCTGATAATTTTCCAAGATTCCCGCCAACACCCTTGGCAAGGCCAAAGCGCTCCCATTCAAGGTGTGGGCCAATTGACTTTTTCCGTTTTCATCCTTATAACGAAGTTTTAAACGGTTGGCCTGAAAGGTTTCAAAATTGGACACGGAACTGATTTCCAACCAGCGGTCCTGTGCCGTGGAAAACACTTCAAAATCAAAAGTAAGGGCAGCGGTAAAGCCTAAATCGCCACCACAAAGACGCAAAATACGGTATGGCAATTTTAATTCGCGCAGTATATTTTTTACGTGTTCCACCATTTCATCCAAGGCTTGATATGAATTGTCGGGGTGTTCCAATCGCACGATTTCCACTTTATCGAACTGGTGCAAACGGTTCAAACCACGAACGTGTGCCCCGTAGCTACCTGCTTCGCGACGGAAACAGGGGGTGTAGCCGGTATATTTGATGGGAAAATCACTCTCTGCCAACAAATCCCCACGGTGCAAGTTGGTCACGGGTACTTCGGCGGTTGGGATAAGGTACAGATTATCGGCCGGTACGTGGTACATTTGGCCTTCTTTGTCGGGCAATTGGCCTGTTCCATAACCGGAGTCTTCGTTGACCATAAGCGGCACTTGCATTTCGGTGTAGCCCGCTTCGGCATTTTTGCCCAGAAAATAAGCGATCAAGGCACGCTGCAAGCGGGCACCTTTTCCTTTGTAAACTGGAAAACCAGCTCCTGTGATTTTTACGCCAAGCTCAAAGTCGATGATGTCGTATTTTTTTGCCAATTCCCAATGCGGAAGTGCTTCTTTGGGCAATGTTGGGATGTCTCCTTCTTTGAAAATCTCTTCATTGTCTTCTTCTGTACTGCCAGCTGGAACGGACTCGTGGGGAACGTTTGGAATCAAATACAATTGCTGCTGCAATTCATCGGCAGTAGTGTTTAGGTCGTCCCCTAATGTTTTTGATGTTTCTTTGAGTCCAGCGGTTTTTTCTTTAAGGACATTGGCTTCTTGTGCCTTTCCTGTTTTAAAAAGCATGCCAATTTCCTTGGAAAGTTTGTTGGATTCGGCCAAGGTAGCGTCCAGTTCGGTTTGGATGGAACGTCTTTTTTCGTCGAGTTCCAACACCTTTGCTATCATAGGTTCAGCATCGACGTTTCGCTTTTTTAAGGCGGCAATGATACCTTCCTTGTTTTCCCTGATATTCTGTATTTGAAGCATAGCCTTGTTTTGAGGCGCAAATTTAATTCAATCTTGAGAAGTGCCCAACTTTATTCCTTGGGAGCGGGCAGAATCCAATCGTTATGGGCAAAATGTTTCCACGTAACACTGGCCAAATCCACTTTGGGATCAATAAATTGTTGATAGGGCCTTTGATTTACCTTGACCTTGTTCTCTGCAAAAACTTGAATGTTTTGGCCTTTTTCGGCATATTCTATTTTTAGGTGCTGTGCAAACTGCCAAATAAAATCGGGATAGCAAGCAACCCGTTGTTGTTGTTTTGTGGTGAGATAATCGTTAAGGTTGATTTTGATCGTGTCTTTGGTCTCTGCGTTCACCACTTTGTACGAGATGCTTCCGCCACGGCTGCGTAGCATCATTCTCCAACTTAACCGATGGCCTTCTTCGGTCCAGAGCACATCACCTTTAAAGAAATGATGGCGCAGGGGCAAAACCAATTGAAACAGGAAGTAGATGCCCAAAACCGTTAAGACTATTTTTTTTGTTTTAGGGATGATGATTTTGGTCTCTGGCAGTATCTTTTTGGTTCTAAGAAAAATGTTTCTGATGGTCTGTGGTTTAAAAAAGAAGACTGTAAACGCAAGTGATAGGTAAGGAAAAATACCTATTTGAAAGACGATGCTGTTGAACAAGTGAAAGAAAATGGACAGCACAAAGGCAATTTTTCGGGTGGGTTTCCAAAGCAGGGCGGGTACAATCAGCAAATCAAAACAAATACCGAAAATCGCTACTATTTTATGTACCCATTTTTGTTGGAGGAGGTCGCCGATCACATAGTAGTCCTTTTTGGAGCCCATCAACACTTCGATCATGCTAAAATCCAACCAATCCGCATACAGTTTGGCCACCGATGCGTAGGTGTACACGATGAAGAGTTGCAGGATGATGGTCCATCGAACCCAGTTGTACATGGTTTGCGAACGTAGATTGGGGATTAATTTTGCATCTAAAGATGCATCTCGGTTGGCGGGAAGAAATGCCATAATGTAGGCGAGCAACATCAGCAAATAATAGTGGTTGTTGTAGGATGTTTTCTGCATCAGATACACCCCTGACCACAATACTGCGAAAGCCAATGCGCTAAAGCGATATTTGAGCCCAAGAGCGATCAAAAGTCCCAAAGTGCCCATTACGGCGAAATAAATGTACATGCCGTTGCCCGGCAAGGGTTGTAACCATTCAAAACCGATAAAGGAAAAGGTGAATTTTGGTTCCACCAAGGTTCTACGCACCCAACCAGTAGCTATGGCGCCATAACATTCCGCGCTGACCAAAAGCCCGTAAAACACTCTGAAAACCACAAGTTGTGCATTGTCAATCTTCCTAAATAGAAATTGGCTCAGCATTTATTTGGAGATTAGACCCAATGAATGGTTTTTGTCCTTCTTTAATTGTTCCTTTAGTTCTTCAACGGAGTTGAACTTATGCTCGTCTCTAATGCGGTGTAACAGATCCACCTGGATTTTTTTGTCGTACAGGTCTCCATCAAAGTCAAAAAAATGGACTTCTATGCTTTTTTTAGAACCATCCACGGTTGGGTTGAAGCCGATGTTCATCATCCCGAAATACTCTTTTCCATCGATGTTGCTTTTTACCACATAGGCACCATTTTTAGGGATGAGTTTGTATGCTTCGGCTATATGGAGATTGGCCGTTGGAAAGCCAAAATCTTTGCCCAAACCTTTGCCTTTTTTTACCGTTCCCGTGAGCATGTAGGCATAGCTGAGGTAGTTGTTGGCGGTTTCCACATCGCCTTTCAAAAGCGCCTTTCTAATTTTTGTGGAACTTACGGAAACATCCTCAATTTCTTGGGCCGGAATCTCTTCCACTTCAAAATTAAAGGTATTGCCAAAGGAAATAAGGTCTTGGATGTTGGCATTTCGATTGCGTCCAAACCTATGGTCGTACCCTATGATGATTCTTTTTGATTTGATATTGTTTACGAGGATATCCCTTACAAAATCTATAGCTGAGAGCCTTGAAAATTGTTTGGTAAAGGGGTGAATAATCAAATAATCCAGCCCCAAAGTTTCCAAAATCTGTTTTTTCTCTTCGAGGGTATTCAACAGTTTTATGTCCACATCTTTTTGCAGAACCATGCGTGGATGGGGGAAAAAAGTGAGCACTGTGGATTTTAACCCCGTGTTTTTGGCATTGTTTGTGAGACGTTCCAATATCTTGCGGTGCCCAAGATGTACACCATCAAAAGTGCCGATAGTTACCACTGTATGGTGCGGAATGTGCTTAAAATCAGAAATGTTATGGATTGTTTCCAACGCAATAAAGAAATAAAAAAAGGCTTACATTTGAAATTATACTATGCCCTAACCGTGTATGAAAGCTAAATTACATTTTGTTTTTTCAATAGCCATATTTTTTAACTGCTTTTGCATTTACGGGCAGCAAGGTTATTGGAAAAGCATTCCCAAACAGTCTGATCTGCGAAGTGCTTCCCTGACAGATATTTCAGGTGCCAAGAAGGTTTTGTCCTTGGATAGGGAAGGTTTTTTAAAGGAAATGAAACCTTTTTCATCAGCAAAAACGAATCGAAAAATTGTTTATCTGCCTAACAACGAAGGGGTTATTGTTCCGTTCCATTTGAAGGAAACCTCTGTGCTGCACCCTGATCTTGCCAAGAAATATCCGAATATCAAATCGTACACGGGGGTGAGCTCCGATGGTAGATATAAAGTGAAGCTAAGTAGTTCGCACAAAGGTATTCAAACTATGTTGGTGGATTTGCAGGACAACAAAACAGCTTTTATGGAGCCGGTTTCCAATAAACCGAATGCCTATGTTTTGTATGATAAAGAGGATGGTCTTTCCTCAAAAATGGATTTTATCTGCGAGACCAGCAAGGATTTATTCGGTACAGGAAGCAAGTCATCGGGCACTACGGCAAAGACCATTGTTCCTTTGGTGGATGATCAAGTGTTGCGTAAATACAGAATTGCGATTTCCGCATCGGGAGAATATACCCAAGAAATGGGCGGCACCATTGCGGATGCCCTAGCGGGAATCAATGCTACACTAACACGGGTTAACGAAGTGTTTGAAACGGATTTGGGCGTTACATTGGAGCTTGTTCCAGACAACGATGAAATCATCTTTACCAATGCGAATACGGATCCTTATGATAGTAGTTTAAATTCGGAGGTACAGTCCACCATAACTTCCTTTATCGGAGAGGAAAATTACGATGTAGGTCATCTTTTTCATAAAGTGAACGAAGGCTTGGATAATGGAAATGCAGGGTTTATTGCTTCAGTTTGTGTGGATAATAGAAAAGGAAGTGCTTTTTCATCAGCATTTAATCCGCAAGGAGATGGATACGATTTGGATTTTGTGGCCCATGAGCTCGGCCATCAATTTGGGGCCAACCATACATGGTCGTTCGAACCCGAAGGAACCGGGGTGCAAGCAGAACCTGCAAGTGGTTCCACAATAATGGGGTATGCGGGAATTGTTGAAGGCAATAATGTAACATCTCAAGGAGACGATTATTTTCATTACAATAGCATTCTTCAGATAGCTACGTACCTCGCGACAACCTCATGTGCGCAAACCGAAGCACTGGTAAATTCGCCGCCAGTACTTACCCCGGTCAATGATTTTACGATTCCAAAGGGGACGGCCTTTGTTCTGGAAGGTATTGCCACCGACCCCGATGTTGGGGATGTACTTACCTATACTTGGGAACAAATTGATGATGGTGTGGTGACAACCTCATCTTTTGGATCCACCAATCCAAGCGGTGCGAATTTTAGATCGGTGCCACCCTCCATGGAGCCCACACGATATTTCCCAAGGCTATCGGAAGTGGCCCAGGGAAATTTAACGCAAACCAACCCCGCTACCGGAAGTGCATGGGAAACCGTTTCCGATATAGAACGAAACCTTAGGTTTGCCTTTACTGTTCGGGACAATGCAGCGGGAGGGGGGCAGGTAGTTTCCGATGTATTGGATGTCAAGGTCATTAAGGCCTCCGGTCCTTTTTTGGTTACCTCCCAAGCAGCCGGTGAGGTCTATCAGGCAGGATCGGTCCAAGAAATTACATGGGACGTGGCCAATACCGATGTTGCTCCCATAAACGCCCAGAATGTAGCTATTTTTCTTTCTTTGGACGGAGGTTTGACCTATCCGATCACCTTATTGGAAAACACCGTTAATGATGGTTCCGAAGAAGTGCTTTTGCCAGCGGATATTACGGAAACTGCTCGAATTATGGTGAAGGCAAGCGACAATGTATTTTTTGCCGTAAACGCCACTGACTTTACCATTGAACAATCCGAAGTGGTCCTAAATTTTGAAACGTTGGAACATGAAGTTTGTCAACCGGATGATATAGTGATTCCCTTTGTGTACGAAACATACGCCGGATTCAACGAAACCGCTACATTTTCGGCAGATGTGCCAGCGGGTTTATCAGCTAACTTTTCCCCGACGGAGGCCAGTGCCGATCAAACCGCTGTGGACCTGACCTTATCCAATACCAATAGTGTTGCCCCCGGGGTTTACGATATTATTGTAAATGCTACTTCCGCATCGGTGACCAAAAGCGTGGTTGTTACCCTATCGGTACAAGATGGCACTTTTTCCGATGTAGCAATGTTGTCTCCCGCTAATGGTGAAGTCGGAGTTTCTTTGGATACAGAACTCAACTGGGAGGAAGACCCATTGTACTCAAGTTACGATGTGGAAGTGGCAACAGATGCTGGATTTGTTGATGTTGTAGAGTCGGCCAACATACCCTTCACCAATTACAGGGCCACGAATCTGGAGCCGGAAACCGAGTATTTTTGGAGGGTTAGGCCGAACAACGGATGTGGAACAGGAACTTTTGGAACCACTTTCAGTTTTGTTACTGCGCAAGTGGACTGTAAAAATAGGGAACCTAACGATTTGCCGCTTGCCATTTCAGCTTCAGGAACGCCAAGCGTTACCACATCGGTTCTATTTGTAGAAGATTTGCCCATTTCAGATGTGAATGTAAACTTGGAGTTGGACCATACCTATGTGGAGGATTTGATCATTACCCTTACATCCCCGGAGGGAACCGTGGTAACGTTAATTTCGAACACTTGTGGAGAGGCGAATAACATCAACGCGGTTTTTGATGATGATGGGAGCCCCATAACATGCGGGGATAATCCTGCCATTTCTGGAACGGTAACACCTCTAGGGTCATTGGCATCATTAAAGGGAGAATCCATATTGGGTGAGTGGGTATTGGAAATACAGGATACTGCTGCAAGTGATGGGGGGACCTTGATAGGTTTCTCTTTGGATGTTTGTATAGAAGGGAACTACCGTCCAGATGAGGACGAGGATGGTGTTTTTGATGATGGGGACGACCTTTGTTTGGGAACGCCCAAAGGTGCGGAAGTGGATACCAACGGCTGTGCCGTTTATAGGTTTGCTTCGGATAATTTTGAAATCGAAATTGAAAGTGAAACCTGTAGAAGCAGCAACAATGGATCAATAACGGTAAACCCTTTTGATACCTCCATTACCTATACTGCAGTTTTGGATGGTGCCAATGGTACGGAATCCTTTGATTTTACAAACTCCCAAACCTTTGCCAATTTATCTGCAGGAGAATATTCCCTTTGTATTACAGGAACCAATGGAACGATTAGCTATCAAGAAATATGTTTTAATGCCATGATTACCCAGCCCGATGTGCTGGATATGGATGCGGTGATAGATTCAGGTATTGTGAACGTGGATTTGAATGGGGCTTCATTTTATAATGTCGAGCTCAATGGATTGGTAACACAGACCGAAGCACCCAAAGTTCAACTTGCTTTAAAGGAAGGTGTCAATACATTAAGGGTGTATTCAAACTTGCCATGTCAGGGCATGGTTGAAAAGACCCTGTTCTACTCTTCAAGGCCCATTATTTCACCAAACCCGGTAGATGCCGTTACCGAGGTTTATTTGGCGGGCTATGAAGGAGATGTAGGCATACAAATATTTACTGCCAATGGTAGATTGGTTCGAACCGATAACAGAAAGGTTTATGGCAATGATTTACAGTTGGATTTGTCGAACCTCCCCAAAGGAATTTATTATTTGGGTGTTGAAAAAGCGGGGGTAAAAGAAATGTTTAAACTTGTAAAAAGATGATTCGGAATATAATTAGGCTGTCCATAGTGGCTTTGTTGGTTTCTTGTGGGGGAGATGATGGTCCACCACCCGCCCCAAAGGGTGCAGCGTTGGTGTTTCCCGAAGAAAATTCTGAGTGCACTACAGGAACCGATATCAGCGAAACATCCACTCAGGTCACATTTAGGTGGATGGCGTCCGATAATACGGAAAGCTATACATTGAGCGTTGTAAATTTGGACACCAATGTCCCGCAAAATATATCCACCTCATCCACATCCGCAAGTCTTACCATAACTAAGGGAACGCCTTATGCTTGGTCCGTAACGTCTCGGAACTCAGCATCAGATCAAATAGCCTCCAGTGCAACCTGGTTGTTCTATAATGCAGGTGCACAAACCACCTATGCACCTTTTCCTGCGCAATTGGTAAGCCCAACATCGGGCTCTACGGTGCAAAAGGATATTGCAAACGAAGTACTTTTGGAATGGTCCGGTGCAGATGTGGATAACGATATTGAATCTTTTGAAGTGCTCTTTTCGGATACCGATCCACCGACAACATCAGTTGGGCTCACTAATGCAAGCACCATGGAAATACCGGTAGGTGTTGAATCTGGAACTGTTTATTATTGGAGGGTGGTCACAACGGATTTAGAGGGGAATAGTTCCGATTCGGGGGTGTTTGACTTTAAAGTGCTTTAAACTATTTGCCATTGAATTGATTCATGGTGTTTTTTACACCGGCAAACACAAACGAGCGTATAAGATCTGTAGATTTTTTCAGTCGGTCCGGCATGGCTTTTTGCTGTTCGTCGTCCCATTTGCCCAAAACATAATCAACTTGGTTACCTTTGCTAAAATCGGAACCCACACCAAATCTAAAACGGTTGTATTTGGTAGTCTGTAGCACATTTTGAATATCTTTCAGTCCATTATGTCCACCATCACTGCCCTTGCCCTTAAGGCGAATGGAGCCAAAGGGAAGGTTGATGTCATCCGTAACGACGAGAATATTGTCCAGGCTTATATTTTCCTTGTCCATCCAATACTTTACAGCTTTGCCACTTAGGTTCATATAGGTGGATGGTTTTAGGCAGACCACGCTTTTTCCCTTATGCTTAAAGGTGGCCACGGCTCCCAACTTGGCACTTTCAAAAGTAAAGCCTTCTTGCTCGGCCAAATAATCAAGAACCTTGAACCCTATGTTGTGACGGGTTTCATCATATTTGGCTCCAATATTCCCAAGGCCGACAATTAAAAATTTTTTCATAGGGTCAGTTTCTTGCAATAGTTGTTTTGATGTGCCAAAAAGCTGTTTGATAATATTGAGCATCTACTTTGTTCCATTTGTCTAAAAATACAAAAGCATCCCAAATTTTTACCAAGGTAAAAAAGGGATGCTCTTACAAATCTTTCAAGGTGCTATTCTGCAGCTTCGGCTTCAGGGGCCTCGCCACCTTCGGTAGCTTCTCCTTCTACACCTTCTTCATCTTCTTCATCTTCTAGCTCATCATCAACAGAAGTTCTAGAAGCTTTAACCTGAACGATAGCGGTACTATCTGGGTGTAAGAACGTGTAATCGTCGTTTAGAATGGATTCCACGGCAATGGTTTGACCGATTCTCAACTTGGAAATATCAATGGTGATAAAATCGGGAAGTAAATCGGGCAATGCTCTAATGGAGAGCTTTCGCTTTCTAAACAGCAAGCGCCCACCATTTTTCACCCCAGGGGAGTTTCCTTCCAAACGTACAGGGATTCTCATGGTGATTGGTTTGTCTTCGAACAATTGATAGAAATCGATGTGGAGGATGTTGTCCGTTACAGGGTGAAATTGAATGTCCTGTAGTACGGCGGCAAATTTTTCGTCCTCCAATTCAATTACCACGGTGTGCGCATTTGGGGTGTACACCAAGTCTTTGAACGCGATTTCATCTGCTGAAAAATGCACTGGTTTATCCCCTCCGTACAGCACGCAAGGGACCTTTCCAGCATTACGTAAGGCTTTGGTAGAAACCTTGCCCACGCTTTCTCTTTGGGATCCTTTGATTGTAATTGACTTCATTGTTATATATTAAATTGATTTACATTAAAAATTTTGAAGATATTGACGTGTTGTGATGTACCCGGTGCATAACATCTGCAAAAAGGTCGGCACAAGACAATACCTTTATTTTTTCCTTGTCGTGATCAATCGGAATGGAATCGGTAACGATCAGTTCCGATAATTTTGACTCTTCTATTCTTTCGTATGCCTTGCCGGACAACAATCCGTGTGTTGTAACGGCACGTACGCTCTCGGCTCCTCTTTCCATCATCAAATCGGCGGCTTTGGTAAGTGTGCCGGCAGTATCGACCATATCATCCACCAAAACTACGTTTTTGCCCTGAACATCGCCAATAAGTTCCATGTGCGAAATTACATTGGCCTTGGCCCGTTGCTTGTAACAGATCACTACATCACATTCCAAAGCTTTGGAATAGGCGTAAGCCCTTTTGGAACCGCCCATATCGGGAGATGCAATGCACAAATTGTCCAAATTAAGTCCCCTTAAATAGGGTAGGAACAAGGTAGAGGCAAACAAATGGTCCACTGGCTTTTCGAAGAAGCCCTGGATCTGGTCTGCATGCAAGTCCATGGTTATTATCCTTGTTGCGCCAGCGGTCTCCAACATTTTGGCGACCAACTTTGCGGCGATCGGAACGCGTGGCTTGTCCTTTCTATCTTGTCTGGCCCAACCAAAATAGGGCATTACGGCCGTAATGTGCCTGGCGGAAGCTCTTTTGGCAGCATCCAACATCAACAACATTTCCATCAAGTTTTCCGAGCTTGGATTGGTAGAGCCGATGATAAAAATCCTGGCTCCCCGAATGGACTCCTCGAACGATGGCTGGAATTCACCATCGCTATAGCGTGAGAATTGGACTTTTCCCAATTCTGCACCATAAGAAGCAGCGATTTTCTTGCCCAGTTCTACACTTTGGGTGCAAGCAAAAATTTTAGGTTCCGGAACTTGATAGGCCATTACAATCTCTTGTTAACTAGCGTTTTAAAGTACTTTTTTGTAAGGAGGTGCAAATTTAAGAATTAATTCGGGTTGCTAAAGGATAAATCAAAGTATTTTTTGGTGATAAATAAAAAATATTTTTTAGCTTTGCACTCGCATTTAAAAAATGTGGTGCCAATGCCTTGGTGGCGGAACTGGTAGACGCGCTGGATTCAAAATCCAGTTCCTTCGGGAGTGGGGGTTCGATTCCCCCCCAAGGTACAAAAAGGGATAAGCCGAGATTTAGATCTCGGCTTTTTTATTTTGGTACAACATACAACATTTTAAATTCTTCAACTTTAACATTTTGGTTGTGCGTTTTTGGTACCATTTGATCCTATTTCTTGCTCTTGGTCAAGGTATACCCATCTCCATCTTACCTAAAGGGTATGATTGGTAAGTTGAAAAAACATCTAACCTAGTTTGAAAACCCTTATCATCATTGGGATAGGTAGGAAAGTAGGGGGAATAACGATATTTGAGGCTATGAGAAGAAAAATTATATATACCATGGCGTGCGAAATCCGGTTCCTTTGCCACCTCCGGCAACACCTGCAACAATAGGGAGACCTGTTGCTTGAAATTATTCATAATTTTCCAATGCTTTAGGGACCGTGATACGGTATTTGGATATATAAACACCATCTTTTACCAAGGAGCGTTTTCCTTTTCCAAGATCGATTTTTTCCAAGTTGGTGTATTTAAACCAATCGTGCCCTGCCTTTTCTGCCATGTACAGAAAAAGTCGTTTCACCTTTACGGATGAGCAGGCCTCCAAAAGTTCCTGTACTTGTTTCGGCCTAAGGTTGTTCAATCCTTCCATTATTTCGTAGCACTCGACCAGTTCTTGTTTTTTGGGCACTAGATACAGACATTCCATTAAGGCCCTTGCTGGATTCGACACCAACAAATTGAAGGCCCCTTGCTCCAAGTTTTGTAGTCCTATATTGGAAGGAAGGAAGGAGGAACTATAGTAGTCTACTTTTAACCCCCAGTTGTATTTTAAAAACCAAGCGGGCAATTTTTCTTCGCTTCTCCCGAACAACGTTATTTGTTTTATGGATAGTTCCAGATAATGGACTTTTCCCAATAAGGATAAGGCGGTTTTACCCCCTGGATGGATAGTTAGGTTAGCTTGTTCTTGCAATGCAAACAATGCACCTTGATAGGTAGGCTTGTCACCCATTCTCATCCAAGCTCCGGAACCTATGGAATATATCCAGCGGCTCTTTTTATATCGATTGAGCAATTGTGTGGAGAATCCATTTTCCGTTAACCATGAGCTTAAATAGACAACTCCCGGAGGCTGTGAATTGAGAAAACGGTTTATTTTTTGTTGTTTATCCAAACTAAAAGTCTTTGTATTAAATCTTTTTTAAACTATTAAAAGCCTAAAAGGTTTATTATTACTCAAATATGCAAACTATTAATTTGTGTATTTGTATTTTTTTAAACTTTTGTGTTCCCAAAAAATGTCTATAAAAAAGTATGGTAATGGATAGTGTTCATACAATATATCCGAAAGTTAAATGTTGCAAAATATTTCTCAGAAAGGTGACGGCCAACATTTTTTCAATCTTTACTTGTTCCATTTAATTGCCGTCCCCAAATTGGAACAAATGGACGGGAAAAAACGCTATTGATGAAATTCGTTGCTTTTGCTCCCCACGGTCGCAAAAGAAAGCTGAATAAAAAAGCGAACGAAACGGAGTGAAGTGCTGCAAGCCCCAAATCCAACTAATTTACTGAGCGTGGCAAAATCAGTTAAGTTTAAAGAGTTCCCATAGAACCTTTTTGAGAGGTATCCCAATGCATAACTATTAGAAGATGTAGACTTTTCTAACTAGTTTTTATTGTTGGTCATTTCCAAAAAAAAGGTCGATATCCTCTTTCCATTGCCTCATTTGCCGGTAGTAATCTGTATGATGAATTTATTCTCATCATGCTTGGCCTTTGTCGGAAATCGGTTGATGCGCTGCATGAGAACCAAGAAACGATAAACACGCTCAATAGGGGAAAGTGCCAAGAACTCCCTTTCCTGCTCCATATTGGCTTCTTTTTTGGTACGAAATTGCACTTGCATATGTCTAATTATTGCCGTTCTGGATTATAAAGATATTATAAGTTGAAAAGAACCATATTTTTTGAGGTTTGTTCTTCCAGAAGTAAGCGTAACCGCTTTCCTAAAGTCTAATTTTTGCAACATGTCCTTTTTTGCGCAAAATGTCGCTGATGTTGTGCATTCACTGCGCTCAATTATTTTTCGCACATTTTTGTTAAAAAACTGTGAAAAAAAATTAGCAGGAATCATACTTGCTGGATTTTTTTCCGAGCCCTTATTCCGCGTTTGCTCCGAAGGGTTTTTGCGGTTACAAAACATGAATGTTGATAAAAGTGTTAAGAACCTAATGGGTGAAACTTAAAATTCAACAGAAGAAAATATGAATTTTACATTCAAGCTATTTTTTACAACTCCAAACCGTTTTCTTCATGCAGATTACTCATATTACCAAGAGGGACTTTAGTACGCAAGAGTTTGATTTAAACAAGATTACGAATGCGATATTGAAAGCCATGACAGCTGTGGAGCATGGCCATATTACCGATGCGCAGACCATTGCCAGTAACGTCAGCAAGGTGTTATTGGAACGAAAAAGTCAGGATGAACATTATTTGCCTACCGTTGAAGAGGTACAGGACGTGGTGGAGAACGAACTTATGAACAGTGAGTTCCACGATGCCGCAAAGGCCTACATTATTTACAGAAACAAAAGGGCACAAATGCGCGAATCGGATATTTTCGAGAAGCGTATCAACCTGAAGCCTTATGAGTATCCCCAATTGTATGAGTACGTTCCGGCTATCCGACATTCGTATTGGATACATACAGAATTTAATTTCACCAGTGATATCCAAGACTTTAAATCCGGCTTGAACGAGGTGGAGCGCAGCGCCATAAAAAACACCATGCTTGCCATTTCCCAAATTGAGGTGGCGGTAAAAACATTCTGGGGCGACATATATCACCGTATGCCCAAACCGGAAATCGGTTCGGTAGGGGCAACATTTGCCGAAAGTGAAGTGCGCCACCACGATGCGTACTCCCACCTTTTGGAAATTTTGGGCTTGAACCAAGAGTTCGAGAACCTGAAGAAAAAACCGGTTATCATGAAGCGGGTGCAGTATTTGGAGACTGCCCTTAAAAATGCAAAAAGCGAGAACAACAAGGAGTATGCGGAATCCATCTTGCTGTTCTCCCTATTTATCGAACATGTATCCCTGTTTTCCCAGTTCTTGATCATCATGGCGTTCAACAAGCATAAAAATGTGCTAAAAGGAATTTCCAATGTGGTAGAGGCTACCTCAAAAGAGGAGCAGATTCATGGTGATTTTGGAATCGATGTGATCAACATCATCAAAAAAGAACATCCGGAGTGGTTCGATGATGCTTATAAAGAGATGATTCAGGATATCTGCGAAAAGGCATTTGAGGCAGAAAGCAAAATAGTGGATTGGATCTTTGAAGAAGGTGAATTGGACTTTTTGCCAAAGAAATTGGTCAACGAATTCATCAAGAACAGATTCAATAACTCATTGGAGAGCATTGGGATTTCCAAAGTATTCGATGTCGATCAAAAACTATTGGAACAGACCGAATGGTTCGATGACGAGATCATAGGGACAAAACACGGAGACTTTTTTGTAAAAAGATCCATCAACTATAGCAAAAGAACACAAAGTATAACTAGCGACGACCTTTTTTAATTATGGAGAAGAGAACACAAATAACCCCGACCACCGATCAAAAGCAGGATAACAAAACACAAGAACTTGTAAATGCAAGAAAGGATACTTTGTCCAAACTCAAAAGTGAGGAAGACAAAGGATTTGAATGGTTGAACGAGTATAGCCGGAAGTTTTTGGCATCTGGTTATCTTACCGAAGGGGTGGGGCCCGAGGAACGCATCCGTGAGATTGGTGATAGAGCAGAGGAGATTTTGAAGATTCCTGGGTATTCGGACAAATTCTATGGCTATATGTCCGAAGGATTCTTCTCTTTGGCTTCTCCGGTATGGTCCAATTTTGGAAAAAAGCGCGGGTTGCCGATTAGCTGTTTTGGATCGCATATCGATGACGATATGGGAAATATCCTTTACACCCAATCCGAGGTGGGGATGATGTCCAAGCTTGGTGGGGGAACATCCGGTTACTTTGGTAAAATAAGACATAGGGGAGCTCCTGTAAAAAATAATGGACAAGCTTCTGGAGCGGTCCATATTATGCAGTTGTTCGAATCCATGGTGGATGTGGTAAGCCAAGGGTCGGTACGTCGCGGACGTTTTTCTCCATATTTGCCGATTGACCACAAGGACATTATGGAGTTTTTGGAAATAGGCACCGAAGGCAACCCTATACAGCAATTGACCCACGGGGTAACGGTGACCAACCAATGGATGCAGGAAATGATCGAGGGTGATGTTGATAAAAGAACCGTGTGGGCCAAAGTATTGCAGCGCAGGGGCGAAATGGGGTATCCTTATATATTCTTCTCCGATAATGCCAATGATGGTGCCGCAGATGTTTATAAGGACAAGAACCACCGGATACATGCCAGTAACCTGTGTACCGAAATTATGCTGCCCTCCAATGATGATTGGTCGTTTGTTTGTGTGCTTTCCAGTATCAACTTAATGCATTACGACAAATGGAAAAAGACCGATGCCGTGGAGACCATGGTTCACTTTTTGGACGCCGTAATCACCGAGTTCATCGAAAAACTGGAAGCTTATAGGGATTCTTCCGATAGGGAAGACCAACAAACTTTCCTATTTATGGAAAGGGCCTACAATTTTGCAAAACAAAACCGTTCCTTGGGCTTGGGTGCTTTGGGATGGCACTCTCTTTTACAGTCTAAAAGATTGGCCTTTAACAGCCAAGAGGCCTATAACTTGAACAGTGAGATTTTTAGGGAAATAAAAGAGCGTTCGTACAAAGCATCCGAGCAATTGGCAGAACGCTTTGGCGAGCCAGAAGTATTAAAAGGTTATGGAAGACGCAATGCAACCTTGAACGCTATTGCGCCAACTACATCATCTGCCTTTATTTTGGGGCAGGTATCCCAAGGAATTGAGCCTATTTGGTCCAATTGCTACGTAAAGGATATCGCCAAGATCAAGGTCACCATCAAAAATCCGTTCTTAATGGACTTGTTGGAAGAAAAAGGACAGAACACTTCCGAGGTATGGAAGAGCATCCGTGATATGGATGGTTCCGTGCAGCATTTGGACTTTTTGACCGAGGAGGAGAAGGCGGTGTTCAAGACCTATTCGGAATTAGATCAGTTGGATATTGTATACCAAGCGGCCAACAGACAAAACCATATTGATCAGGGGCAATCGGTGAACATCATCGTACACCCCGATATGCCTACAAAGGACATCAACAAAATCCACGTTACGGCATGGAAATTGGGACTAAAATCCTTGTACTATCAGCATAGTATGAACGCAGCGCAGAAATTCAAGCAAAAGAAGGATTGTGTGAGCTGTGAGGCATAGGTAAGAAAACGACCGACCATAAATGAATGAAAGGCCCTAGGAAACTAGGGCTTTTTTTTATTGTAAAAATGTCATAATCAATATTTTGTGCGTTTATTGGGGTTGATTGAACCGGATAGGCCTTGACCGCCGACCTAGTTTGTTTTCGTATTGGGCAAAAAGCTCAATGGACCCTAAATTTAGGGTGTTTCTTTCATCGGTTATTTGGGTTTTCACAACAAAAGCATCCCGCCATACAACATAACTTCCCATTTGTGCCATGTTCTCGATATGTTTGGGTATGTCTTACTACGTAAGACCAACCTGATCAACTAAACTATGAACAAACCCCAATCCTCCCTACTTTATAGGTGTTTTTTATTGGCAGTAGTTTTTCTTGCGTTCGTTTCATTTCAAAAAGCATATTCTCAATCTTCTGGGGATATTGATTTATCCTTGACAAAAACAATCGACAAGTCACCGCCATTGGTGAGCGATAATGTCAGGTTTACCCTTACTGTCACCAACGAAGGCCCAAGTGGAGCGACCTCTGTGGAGGTTACAGACCTTTTGCCTTCAGGTTACACCTACGTGACGGACAATGGCGAAGGCGCGTACAATGAGGCCACTGGGATATGGAATGTAGGGTCTTTGGCCAGCGGAAGTTCCACAAGCCTAAATATACTTGCCAAGGTAAATGCCTCTGGGGACTACGACAACACAGCTCAAATAACGGGGTATGACCAAACGGACATTGATTCAACTCCAAATAACGATGCACCCGGTGAGGATGATCAAGACGGGGTTTCTGTAATACCGGAACCCTTGGTGGATATTTCCGTCACCAAAACGGTAGATGAGTTTATACCTGAAGTGGGAGAGGAGATAGTGTTTTCCATAACCGTTCAAAACGATGGGCCAAGCGATGCCACCAATGTGGTGGTCACCGATGTTTTGGCCTCGGGTTATCAATTGGTGAATGCCGCTCCATCTGTTGGGACTTATAATTCAACCAATGGCTCTTGGGTCGTTGGCAATCTGGCCAATGGAGATTTAGAGACCTTGGAAGTAACCGTACAGGTTCTATCAACGGGAGATTATGTGAACACGGCCGAGTTGACCAATGTTGCTGAAAAAGATGCGGATTCAACCCCTAACAACAACAACGAATCTGAAGATGATCAACAGACCATTGAACCTATTCCAATCCCTGTTGCAGATCTTCTTTTGCGTAAATCCGTGAACGTGCTGAGCCCTTATGTGGGACAAGAGGTTATTTTTACGGTAAGCATCACCAATCTTGGGCCCAGTGATGCCTCAGGTGTTGAGGTAATAGATCTTTTGCCCGATGGATATACCTATGTTTCCCATACGACCACGGCAGGAATTTACAATGCAACCTCTGGCATGTGGGAACTTAAGGGTGATTTGGCAGATGGAAGCACGGATACCTTGACCATTGTGGCCACGGTAAATAACTCAGGGGACCATTTTAATGTTGCCGAAGTATTTGCTTCCGATCAGTACGACCCGAATTCCATTCCGAACAATACCAACGTTTTTGAAAATGACCAAGATAATGCCGGAACCACGCCCATTCCGTCCGCCGATTTGGCCTTGAACCTAGGTGTGGACAATGATTTTCCCGATGTAGGGGCGCTGGTCATGTTCACCATAACCCTTATAAACGAGGGGCCGAGCGATGCCTTGGGCGTTGAAATTAAAAATGTACTGCCCGATGGTTTTACCTATATTTCGGATGATTCGGGAGGACTTTTTAATCCATCCAACGGGGTTTGGGATGTTGGTACTGTTGCTTTTGAATCCCAAATGGAAATGAACATTGTAGCCGAGGTGAACCCTTCGGGAGGTTATACCGCTACAGCAGAAGTGGTGGATGCATCTTTTTTTGATGTGGATTCAACGCCAAACAACCATATACTGGCCGAAGATGATCAAGACGAACAAGCTGTAACACCAAGGTACATTACCGATATTTCGGTGTCTAAAACAGTGAATGATATGAGCCCAGAAGTGGGCGATGAAATTGTTTTTACCATTCGGGCAAGCAATAATGGTCCCAACGATGCCTCAGGATTGATTATTGGGGATAGGCTTGAAAGCGGATACGCATTTGTGTCCGCAACCGCAACATCGGGAATCTATGATGAAATCGCAGGTTCGTGGGATTTACCGGCCGTTTCCAACGGCTCAACCCAAACTTTGGAAATACGGGCAAGGGTGCTTTCCAGTGGAAATTACCAGAATACCGCGGAACTTACCGCTTTGGATGCGTATGACCCAGATTCAACCCCAAACAATAATTTGGGTTCCGAAGATGACCAAGAAACCGTAATACCGATTCCAGAGGGATCGAGTGACTTATCCCTTAGTAAAACGGTGGATAATGACAATCCCAATGTGGGGGATGTGGTTCGGTTTGTGGTGCGTGTCACCAACCATGGCTCATCAGATGCCAGAAATGTTGAGGTAATCGATGTGTTGCCGTCTGGTTACTCCTACGAATCCCACACGTCAACGGCTGGGGTTTACCATGTTGACTCCGGGATTTGGAGCGTAAACAGAACTATTCTGAATCAGGACACAGAAAGTCTGGAAATTTTGGCCGTGGTAAATGCGCCAACAGGGGCCGAGGACGAATATTTGAATGCAGCTTTCGTTTCGGGAAGTATGTATGCTGATCCGGACAGTGACCCTTCAACGGGGCCGGATGAGGATGATTTTGCAGATGGTATTGCAGATGATGACGAAGCCACTGCCAATGTAGTGCCTCAAACTACAGACATTGCAATCACAAAGAATGTGGACAAGGCCATGCCCAACATTGGTGATGAGGTCGTTTTTGAAATAACCGTAACCAATCAAGGTATGGATGATGCCACTCATCTTGGAATTGAGGAGCAACTGCCCTTGGGCTATGGTTATGTAAGCTCGCAAGCAACAGTGGGCACATACGATGCAGCGTCATCTTTTTGGGAAATTGAATCGTTGCCTGTTTCCGAATCCGCAACATTGTTGCTTACGGTAAAGGTCTTGGATATTGAACAATACCTAAATGTGGCAGGTTTGGCCTATACGGATCAATGGGACACCGATGAAACGAACAACTCTGCCGAAGCTTTTGTGGAACCTAGCTGTTTGGTGGTGTACAATGAGTTTTCGCCCAATGGGGACGGTGTTAACGACTATTTTAAGATTGATTGTATTTCCCGTTATCCGAACAATACGCTCCAGGTGTATAACAGATGGGGCAACATTGTTTTTGAAAAACGTTCGTACAACAATGATTGGGACGGTACGCCCAACGGACGGGCCATTGTTCAAAAAGAAGACCAATTGCCGGTAGGCACCTATTATTACGTACTGGATTTGGGTGATGGGTCCGAACCACGGACAGATTGGTTGTATATAAATAGATAAATATGGGAATTGTTTCAAAAAAATATAGGGCCAAAGGACTCAAGCAAGTTTGTGTATTGCTGGTCGTAGCGGGCTCATTTTCCATTTATGCGCAACAGGACCCTCAATTTACCCAGTACATGTACAACACTATGAGCGTGAACCCGGCCTATGCGGGCACTAATGGGCATATAACCGCTTTGCTGATGCACCGTTCCCAATGGGTCGGGGTAAAAGGTGCGCCAAATACCCAAGTACTTGCGGTAGATTCACCTTTGGAGAACAAACTTGGGATAGGGGGGATAATTGCCCGTGATGCCTTGGGGCCTTCTTCCGAAATTTCTTTGGACGGAAACGTTTCTTACACCATTCAACTGGACAGTGCCAACAGAAAACTCTCCTTTGGCATGAAGGTTGGCGGGCGTATTTTTGATGTGGATTTTTCCAAAGGACTCACGGAAGAGGCCGATGTTGCCTTTCAAAACAATATAAAGAGCAAATTTTTCCCGACCATAGGGGCAGGGATATATTACGATTCCGGAAAAGGGTACTTGGGCTTTGCCATACCCAGTTTCTTTTCACAAAAACATTATGACGGGGAAGAACAGGAAATTGCAGCGGAGCGTTTACATTATTACTTTATTGGTGGTAAAGTGTTTGATTTGACCCCTGATGTGAAACTCAAGCCCGGGTTCTTTGTAAAATGGGTGCCAGGAGCGCCTATTATAGCCGATGTATCGGTAAATGCGCTGCTCAAGGAGACCTTTACCTTTGGTTTGGCCTATCGGTGGGACGATTCATTCTCTACCTTGTTGGGGATGCAGATCGACCCAAATTTTAGCGCAGGTTATGCCTATGATCTTACTACTTCCAATTTGGCAAGCTACACGGGAGGGTCGCACGAGCTGTTTGTGAGGTACGAGTTCAAATCCTCCCAAAAGCAGAAAGAAACGCCAACATTTTAAATAGTGGGCAATATATCTTCACTTTAAGAAGTATACATCCGGAAAAATAGTCGTTATCTTTAGCATTGCAATAAGGAAGGTAAGCCGCTAAAATTGATTTGCTATGGAGAAGAATGAGTTGTACCCCGTTTTTTTGAAAGTTTCAAACTTGAACGTACTAATTGTGGGAGGAGGCAATGTTGGATTGGAAAAGCTGACATTTTTATTGAAATCCAGTCCCAATGCCCGGGTTCAGATGGTAGCTCCAGAATTTTTGCCAGCTACATTGGAACTGGCCGAAAAGCACAATGTGGACATTACAAGGGAAGCGTATTCAGAAAACTTTTTGGAAGGAAAACATATTGTTGTTGCCTCTACGGACAAGCCAGAGGTGAACGAACAGGTGTACCAGGACTGTAGGAACAGGAGTATATTGGTAAATGTAGCGGACAATCCACCATTTTGCGATTTTTACATGGGCGGCATTGTGACCAAGGGCAATGTTAAGGTCGCTATTTCCACAAACGGAAAATCCCCGACCACGGCCAAACGGCTGCGTCAATTTTTTGAGGATGTACTGCCTGAAAATATTGACGAGCTGGTCAACAACCTTAACGAATACCGCAAAACCTTGAAAGGGGACTTTGAACAAAAGGTAGAGGCCTTGAACGAGTTCACGAAAGGGTTGGTGAACAAGAAGGATTGATTCCTGTTTTTTTTTCAAACGATTTTTACAAGCCTTCATGGCTTCGATCAAATCATTTTTTTCCCTGGCGAAATGTTCACATCCAAATCATGGTCCATATTTAGGGGACCGCCATCCGATGTACTTGCAAAAATGTGAATGACCTATGTGTATGCGCTAAACCATTGACCTTGCTTTTTCAATTGGCTTTAACGCCTTATTGCAGAACAAGGATAAGAGCTGCAAAAGGGATTGAGGCAGCCCGTTTTATGGATGACCGTTTTGATTTGATGGATGCAAAAAAGGGACATAAAAAAAGCAGCCCAAAGGACTGCTGTGTTTTTGTATAAATGATAAGGTTTTATTCAGAGATTTCCTCTACCGATGCACTTGGCGCGTTCTTTTTAACGGAAGAAATACCATTTTCCATGGCCGATTCGCTGGAATACATTTCGCTATTCCCAATGACTTGACCGTTGGAAGCTTTCAGGTTAAAGAATGGACTTCCATCCTTTGCTGTGTTTCTTTCGAAATTCCCATCGTCCGGAGCATGTGCCCTCACGGACTCGATTCCATTTTCGCAGGCAGACTTGGAGGAGTACCCTTGACTGCTTAAAATGACCTGGCCGTTTCCAGCTTTTAAATTAAACCTGTACTTACCGGCTTTATCCGTTTTAATTTCAAATTTTCCCATATTCTTTATGTTTTAAGTAATAAATCTAGATAATATATTAAAAATTGACCAATAAATGAGGGAGAAATCACCAATAAAGTAAGCTTTTGCTCTTTTTGAAAGATAAATGGGAATGGTGCCATGTTTTTGGGATAAAAAAAGGAGGCCGATCGGCCTCCCTTTGAATTATGTAAGCTCATGTTTACACCCTTATCTGACCGTCTCCAAATACATAGTATTTGTTGGTCACCAATTGTTTTAGGCCCAAAGGCCCGCGATGGTGCAATTTATCGGTGCTAATGGCCAATTCCGCACCAACGCCCATTTGTCCACCATCGGTGAATCGGGTGGAGGCGTTTTGGTACACTGCTGCACAGTCCACATTTTCCATAAAGGTTTTTGCCACATCATTGTTTTCTGTCATGATGGAGGCAGAGTGCCCGCCAGAGTTTTTGTTGATTTTCTCTACGGCTTCATCAATATTGTTGACGGCACCGATAACACACTTCATGGCCAAAAACTCTTCTTGCCAAACGGAAGGGTCCGGAATTACTTCCTCATCCTTCAATACTTTTTTGACTTGATCATCTACCAAGATGGATACGTTGTTGGCGGTAAGGACTTGCTGCAATTCCTTGAGCTTGTCCTCATAACCGTCAATTTGGGTATCCATCAAAACTTTGTCCAATGCGTTACAGGCAGAGATTTTATGGGTTTTCGCGTTCAATATTACTTTTAGGCTCTTTTCCCAATCGGCTTCTTTGTGTACATATAGGAAATTGTTTCCTCTACCGCTTATCAAAACGGCGCATTTGGCGTGTTCCTTTACAAAGGCGATCAAGCGCTCACCACCACGGGGAACGATAAGGTCCAAGTCTTGGTCTGGATTCCTTAAAAATTCCTGAGTTTGTGTCCTGTCCATTTCCAAGAACTGGATAAAATCCTCCGGTAATCCGTTTTCGGACAAGGCTTGGTGCCAAAACTTTACAAGGGCCTTATTGCTATGGTAGGCTTCTTTACCACCTTTCAACAATATTTTGTTGTTGGCCTTGAAAGCTAGTACGGCGGCCTCGACGGTTACATCCGGACGTGATTCGTAAATAATCATTATAGTGCCGAAAGGGGCTGTACGGTTGATGATTTTCAACCCGTTGTCCAGCTCTCTTGTGGAGATTTCCTTGTTAACAGGGTCCTCCTGCAAACGAACCTCTTTTACGGCCTGGATCATTTGGTCTACCTTCTTTTGGTCTACAACCAAACGATCGTACAATGCTTGATCGTCGCGGTTAAATGCGTCAAGATCCTTTTTGTTGGCTTGGAGCAATTCTTCTCGGTTTTGATCGAGAATACGCTCCATATCTTGTAATACTTTATTTTTTAAATCTGTTTTTAATAACTTCATTACTCTGGTTTTGAAACTTCTGTTCCTACGTTTTTTCCGTCTATAACATCTAGGATTACGTTATCCCGCTTACCGTTAACAATGTAGGATGGAATGTTATCGGCAGCTGCTTTTTGTGCGTAGCTCAATTTTGAACCCATACCGCCGCGGCCTTCACCTTCTTGTTTGTTGCCCTCTTCAATATATTTATCTAGGTCTTCTTTGGGCTCAACTTTATCGATTACCTTGGAATCCGCCTTTTCAGGGTGTCCATCATACAGGCCGTCAATATCCGTCATCAGGATTAATTTATCGGCCCTCATTAATTGCGCAAGCAAGGTGGCCAGCTCGTCGTTGTCCGAAAACATGGACATGGATACGGAAACGGCATCATCTTCATTGGCTATCGGGATTACTCCTTCGGAAAGGAGGCCTTCAAGGCAATTGATCATGTTGTCGCGGTGCACCCCTGGGTTAAAATCCCTTTTAGTGGGGAGTACTTGGGCACATTTCATACCGTAATCGTTAAAGATGTTGTAATAATGCCTCATCATTCTGGGTTGCCCAATGGCAGAATACACTTGCCTACGTTGGGTTTTGTCCTTGATTTTTGCTTTTCCCAGCACCTCCTTACCGGCAATTACCGATCCGGAGGAGACCAAAATGGTCATGATGTCTCGTTCGTACAGTTCTGCAATTTGTTGCACCAAATTGTTTAGCACAGGTCTTACTATTCTGTTGTCTTTGTTGGTCATCACATTTGTGCCTACTTTGATGACCACTAGTTCTTTGTACATGGTTTAGTATTCTTCGCCCAGTTCCACAGCTCTGCCAAATGCTGCGAAGGCGGCTTCTTTGATTAATTCGTTTACATTATTGTCTTCCATGGAGTCCAAGGCGGCTCTGGTTGTTCCTCCTTTGGAGGCTACCATTTCCATCCAGGTGTCGGGATTCAGGTTGTTTTGGTTGAACAACTCTACCGCACCGGTAAAGGTTTGGCTCACCAATACTTTGGATACATTTTCGGAGAATCCCATTTGTAGGGCGGCTTCCATCATACTTTGCATAAAGTAAAAAACGTATGCCGGCCCACTTCCGGAAATTCCGGTGGAGGCATCAATGAATTTCTCATTTTTTACCCGGAGCGATTTTCCTGTGGTGTCCAACAGGCCTTCTACCATAAAAAGTTCCAAACGGGATACTTCTTCGGCGGAAACATAGCTGGTCAGCCCTTTCCCAACCTGTGCCGGCAAATTGGGCATGGCCCTCACCACTTTTTTTATTCCCAAGGCTTCTTGAATATAGTTTATGGTGACCCCCGCCATAATGGAAATGAACAATTGTTCCGGGTTTACCAATTTTTTCATGCGTTGGAAGAGTTCTTCCGCATGGTAGGGTTTTACTGCCAAAAAGATAATGTCTGCCTGTGGAACACAATCCTCGATTTTGTCAATGGCATCGAAATAGGCAATTTTTCCCACTTCTTCCAATTTTTCTTTTGACTTGTCCAGCACCATAATGTTGCGTTTCTTCAACAATTTGGATTTGGACATACCTGTGGCATAGGTAAGCCCCATGTTACCTGCGCCAATAACCAATACTTTCATTTGTTTTATTAAAGGGTTATTAAATTATAATGGTGTTATGCTAATACATTACATTCTTCACAATCTTTGACCTCACCATAGTAAGTTTCACGGTATTTGTGCAAAGTGCGAACGGGAAGCCCTATAATGTACTGTTTGATATACGTAACTTGGGTGGTAAGTTCCCCCATTTTAACGCTGTAACGTTTTTCATATTTGGTTTCCCTTTTAATTCTTGAAAGTCTCATTTTATTGTTGTTGATACTAGAGTTTTTATGTTATTGGTCTTCCTGTTCGTTCAGGAATTGTTCCTTGTATTGTGCCTTTTTTAATGTTTTACGGCGTTCTACTGATTTTTTAGTGTATTCTTGACGGCTTCGTATTTGGTCCAAACGCTTGGTGTTTCTATATTTTCTTTTGTAGCGTTTTAGAGCCCTTTCAATACTTTCGCCCGGCTTAACTTCTATTTTTAGCATATAATGATTTATCTGTTCAATCTCATTTCTAAATGGGTTGCATTGAACCCTTTTTCTTCGAAAAATTTTTTGTTCGGATATTGGTTTTCACCGGTAATGTGGATGGCAACGTCCCCCTTGCAATATTGGAGTGTATAGTCCAATAGTTTCTGTTCGATGTTGTTGCCCCTGTGGTCTCTGTGTATTACAAAGAATACAAGAAAGTTTTCGGGGATATAGTCTCCCATACCGGTCTTGTTCACAACGGCCAAACCTAAAATTTCATTTTTTTCTTCCATGGCAAAAACATATCCGCCCAATCCGGGAATGTCTTTGGTGGAATACTGAATAGCTTTTCTAATGGCTTTTTTCTCTGCCTTTTTTCCCTCTTGATGGTCAAAAAGAAAGTTGGCAAACCGATTTGCTTCCATGGTAGAAAGTCTAGTATAGGCATCGTAGGTTTTGATTACCATGCTTTTGTTTTGAACGATAATGGATTTGGTTTTTTGTTAATGGTTACGACTAGGGCTCATGGAAAATGGCGGAAATCTTTTTCCGTAATTCCCATTATAATGGGGTCAACTTCCCGGGTTAAGGGAAGGTAATTATAGCGTAGGCGGTATAAACTTATCTGGCTGGTTTCTAAATACCAGATAATTAAAACTTAGGATCCTGCAATTTTTTCTCTCGTGGAGCTTGACGTTCATCAGGGCAAAGATAAGAAATATAGCCCTTAAATCCCAATAATACTGGGGTTTATGTTTTTTGTAACGTTTATTCCAAGGTTTTGGGCATAAATTAAAGTGGTGGTTGGGACGATTATTATAAGGATTACTTAAGGTTCGTGTATGTAATGTTAATGGTTCTTAAAAGTCAACTTTTCCAATGGAGCATAACCACAATGGATTTGGCCAAAAGACCAAATGTTTTCCATTGCTTCCAAGAATAAGGGGGCCAAAAAATGTTTAATGGCCAGTACTTTTATATTTTGGATCCATTTAACATTTTGGTTTAAGTTTATAGGGGCCCGTACTATGGGCAATAAGTTAGCTCTCAATGTTCACCTCTCATCCATACTGCCATTGCATTTGTCAAAACAAGGGTTGGTATTGGTGACCCCGACAGTACTATTTGCGATACTGATGGCAGGCATAGGGCAACACAGTGATCGTTGGCCAAGAGCGAAGTTTTGCACACCAGTTTTTAGCTTGAGGAGCACTGTGTCAATGGTCCCGTACAAGGGGACGTTGAGACAAAACCTCTTTTTGGCAAAGACGTTTGTACACCTGCCCCCGTTGCCGTTGCACTTATGTTAGGTGACACAAATGTCCCTAATCCTATCTTTTGATAAAAGAATTCCGGTATACCATCAATAATTTAAAAGGAGGTGCTAATGCTCGGTCAAAAATGCCTTGTTCTGATTTCTGGCCTTATTGAAGGCCATATGGGCCTACGACAAATAAGGGAGGTTTTTAAACTAAATTAAAGACCAAGGGAATCTGCAAACGTTACCAACAAAAAACCGGTAACATATCATAACGCTTTTTTTTGGTGAACTCAAAATGGATAGGTCTTTGTATTAATCCTCCTTTAAAAACCTTTTGATGTCCTTGTTGGAACCATAAACCACGATAATGTCATCCTTATTGAGTTCGCTATTGGGATTGGCTACACCCTTTACTTTGGTAACGTTCCTTGTCTTTCCCACAATGGTCCGTTCTTCCGTGTTTGCAATTGTGGTCAATACCAGCAAATTGTACTGTTCCCTGATATTGCTCTCCCTAATGGTCTTTCCGTGCAGTTTAATGGGCACGTTGACCTCGACAATACTGTAATCATCGTTCAGCTCAAAGGAATCGACGACTCCTTTTAAGCACAGCTTTTTGGCCCAGCGTTCAGCCGATTCCTCCTCGGGATGTACAATTTCGTCCACCCCAATGGCATGCAACACCTTTTCGTGCAGTTCATCAATGGACCTACTGATCAAGCGTTTTACCTGGAAGTTCTTGAATAGTGCCGTGGCCATTACACTGGCTCCCTTATCTTCCCCAATGGCCACGATCACCATATCGGTGTCGTCCAGGGGCAATCCAGAAACAGTAAATTCATCCGTGGCATCCATACAAATGGTATGGGAAATACGCTCCTTATAGTTATCCACGCGATTCATGTTGGTGTCAATGCCAATGACCTCATTGCCCTGTTCGGTAAGTTTTTCCGACAGTGAAGCTCCAAAACTGCCCAATCCCACAACGATATACTTCATACTTATGTTTTAGTTTATAGTAAGTTCCTCAACGGGATACCTATAATTCTTTTGTTTTATCTTTTTGAACACTGCAATCAATAAGGTAAGCATGCTGATCCGTCCAATAAACATCACTGCTATTATAACAAACTTACTGGCAGCGCTCAACTTTGCGGTTATTCCAAGACTCAATCCTACGGTACTGTACGCCGAGAAACATTCGAAGGCGATATCCAATAGTTTCTTTTCACTGTCAAAAACAGAGATAAGGATGATTCCCGTACCAATGACCATCAATGATAGGGCTATTACCGCAAAGGCTCTTCGCACCGATATTTCCGCAATTTCCCTACGAAAGATCTCAATCTTTGATTTTCCCTTGGCAAGACTCAAAAAATTTAGTGTGGCAATGGCAAAGGTATTGGTTTTGATACCGCCTCCCGTGGAAGCTGGCGAAGCCCCGACCCACATCAACAGAAAAATCATCATAACGGTGGAAAAGTCCAAAGCAGCCATGTCCACAGTATTGAAACCGGCCGTTCTGGGAGTAGCTGCACCAAAAAGTGCCGTCACTACCTTCCCAACACCAACATGTTCTGCCAGGGTATTGTTATATTCATTGAAATAGAACATCACGGTTCCCAAAACAGTCAGGGTTGAGGTGGTTATGAGCGTAATACGGCTGTTCAGGGTCAATACCCAAGGTTTATGTGTCTGCTGTTTCCCTCTAAAATAAAAGAACTTTTTGAGAAAGAAATATTTAAGATATTTTATAATGTTGACCACAATGGGAAAACCCAACCCGCCCAGCACAAAAGCGGCAATAATGACACCTTGGAGAGGGTAATTGTAACGAAAACCTGTTTCGTATAGACTGTTGGGCAGGGTTGAGAACCCTGCATTACAGAAAGCGGATACCGCATGGAACACAGAGAAAAAGAAACGCTCAAAAAATGACCCGAATACAGTTTTGTCCGCGCTTATATATATCAATAGGGCCGCTACCAATTCTATGGAGAATGTGATGAGAAGGATACGTTTGAGGGTGGAGAACACCTCGCCGAGTTTTTTACTTCCCGTCATATCACTTAAGGTCAACTGGTTCTCGTAAGAGGCCCCGCCCTTAAAAAAGTAGCTGAAATAACTGGCCACGGTAAGTATGCCGATTCCCCCGGCCTGTATAAGGCAAAGGATTACCGATTGCCCAAAAGTGGTGAAATAGCTACCGGTATCCACAACGATCAAGCCCGTGACGCAGACAGCACTTGTTGAAGTGAACAATGCATCCAAAAACGAGATGCCTTCGTAGGTGGCATTGGGGAGCATCAATAATAGGGATCCCACGAATATAATACCCAAAAAACTTGCAATGAACAGTTGTGCCGGATTGAGCCTTGTCTTCTTATAATTGATGTTTTGCTCCGAAAATTCTCGAATAAACGTAAGGATGATGGCAAATTTCACCCAATTGTCATTGTACAGGAATGATAAGTGTTTGTGCGCCGCTTCAAAAAAATGGGCATAGAGTATGGCCATGGTCGCCAAAATGGTCACGGCATCAAAAATGATGACAGAACGCTTGATTTGCTTAATGCGCTCCACATACCGCAGAACAGTGGCCAAAATACCCAGACCGATGACCACAAAATAGAAGGTGTTGAACCAATTCTGGACCTGCCGTGATTTATCAAACCCAAAATCGATAATAAAAAGAAAAACCCCAATAATGCTGGCGTAGAATGCTATCTGAAAAAGGGTGTTGAAATACTTCCAATCAACAAGCCTTAACCTTCCCCATTTAAAAAACGACATAGAATCCCATAATTCGGTTGGCGGTCATAAAGGTATGGATAGTGTTATAAAGATTTAATAAAGATTGGCTGTTTTTTAATAGGATGTAGCCACATGCAGTCTTTCCAATGAAATTGTTTTTAACTTATAGGTTGCTTTACTCTCTTATAGAACATCAAAACCAAGAAACTTGTCAAAAAAACAAAGCATACTGCTCCAATAATTGCTTGTGATAGGGACAGAGAGTGGTGATAGTACCTGCTCAATCCGTAACCTGTGATACTGCCGTAGAGGACAATGGAGTGGACAACATAGATGGCCAAGGTATGCCGACCGATATCAAGGACGATTTTGTGGTTCAAAAAGTTTCTCAAGAGCATAAATGTTGCAAAAACCAACAGGACCACGCCCAAGCGGGCAAAAAGATAGCTTTCCCCAAGTGCGCTTTTAAAAAATTGGAGATCGGTAAGGTTTTCAAGATCCCTTATGAATTCATAGGATTGGAAAATAAGTAGAGTGCCAACGGCGAGGGTAGCCAATAATGCTTTCCTATAAAACCCCTGTTTGTTGAGATTGTAATGGAAGAATCCGGAAATGCAGGCACCCGCCGTTGCAAAACCAAACCAGGGCACTATGGTAAAAACCGAACCGTTCGCCCGGGTAAAATAATTTGAGAGCCCATCGGGCAAGGAACTATATTCCCATTGGCCAAAGGTGGCACTGGACAAGAAAAGTAGAATGGTAATGGAACCCAGCAGAATTTGAAAAACATACGTTTTGAACCGATAGGAAATCAAATAAAGAATGATAATCAATACAATGGAGAGCCCCAAGCATTGGAGTACGTGGACAATATCAAAGTTCGGATTGATGGAACCTTCCCACAATCGCCCAAACCGGATTTGCAATATATAGCCGATGACAATGAGCAAGCCACCTCTTTTAATCCCTTTTTTTACCCGTGGATTTGACCATCCCATCCCATATCTCTTGAGGAGTAAATAGGTGAATATAAATCCTGATACGGTAAAGAACACAGGGGCTGTCACACCTCTTAGGTAACTCCAAGCAAAAAAGAGTGAACCTCCTCCTTCTCGATAAGTATCTGCCAATAACGAGGACACAAAATGTCCCTGTAGCATCATCAATATGGCCCATGCACGTAACGCATCTATAAAATATAGCCGTTCGGTGCTTAATTGACCATGTGCTGATGCTGTTATTTCATTTTTCAAGTGTAAAGCCTGCTTTTATAGGTTTGAAAAGGATTATTCACTATTTGAAGTACGAAATTATTGTGCAATTGGACGCTCGACCGCAATATTAATATTAGTACTTGATTTAGATGGCAAACTTAAAGGAAGTAACCCTATAATCGTACTTATGTGTCCATTTAAATTATCCCGCACATAAGGCATAGGGTTACCAGCTCCACGCTATTTTTACACTGGGTCTTTTTGAGCATGTTCCTTCTATGTGTACGGACAGTGAGAAAAGCTATCTTCAATTCCTCCGCAATTTCCGCATCATTTAGGCCCTTGGCCAAAAGCTCGGCTATTTCCCTTTTGGTGAGGGATTTAGCTATTGCATTACGTACCTCCTTTCCCATATTGGGATCAAAAACACCTTTGCTCGCAGAAACGTTCAAGTAATTTTTTCCTCCATCAATGCTGAAATAGGATACTGTATCATTGTGCTCAACGCCAAGGTGGGTAATATCGGTATGTATGCCCAGTTGATGCTGTGTTGTACCGTCTTCGGAAAGTGACAAGGGCGAAACCTGTATCATCATATCACGTTTTTCACCTCGATGGTTTCTATAGGGATAGGTATATACATTTTTATAATGTAAACGTTCCTTCTCGGTGAGAAAACGATTGAAAAAATCGCTGATGGCCGCTTCCTTTTGGGCAATGGTGGGAATAACCTCGGGCAAGGCCATGTCCAACAACAGATCCATAGTGGTTTTCTCGGGATCCATACCCAACAAATCCACTACTCCAGGGGAAACATATTCCAACTCAAAGGTAAATGTGTTGGCAATGTAGAAATAGAACTGGCCTGGCGTAAAAAGTGAAGCCATGCGCACCAATTTTGTCGGAATTTTAAACCGAGAAGGCTTTTTTATGCGGTCTTTATATCCCTTTTTCCAAGCCTGGAATACAGGAACAAGGTTTGGGTTCATGTGCTTAAGTTGTTAGGTCGGTTCAGCGATTAAATTAGGGATTTATGTTAAAATTACCTAAAATGCGGTATTTACATGGGGCTTTTTATGAGGTAGCTTTGCAGTGAATAGGCATTTGGTCCGGGCATCAGCTTTTTTTGTCCCATTGCTTAATTTAAATGGTATGTTCAAAACACTTCCAGTCTTCATTTTTGTAATTTCTACCTTTTCGTTGACGGCACAGAACAGTTTTCCATGCACGGAATGTGAAGGGATTGCCGCAATGCCCAATGTTAAAATTGACTGTGACGATATAAGGGGGTCCCTTGCCGGTTATGAAAATATGGAACGGATAATCGAATGTTTGGAGTGCAGATGTGAGAAAGCGGCAGAGAAGGAAAAAAGACAAGCTGAGATTGAGGCCATGTATGACCAAAAGAACGTTTTGGACGATAAGGCCCAGAAAGCATGGGAAGAAGGGCATCGGGCCAGCAACAAATTAACGGACAACAATCCAAATTTTGAAGCGGACAGACAAGAGGCCATTGACAAATTGGAGGCGTTCATAACCTATAAGCGACAAGCTATTGGTGTCCAAAAAGATATCAATCAACGTTTTGGGGGAAATGTAAGCACCAAATATGCAGAAGACGACATTATAAGTGCACAAAACACCATTGCGCGCCTGCAGACCAAGAAAAAGAAAAAGACTTTGGTTCTGTCCAGTATGGATGCAGGGGCAATTTCCGATAATTATAAAAATCCTTCTACGCTTAATAATGATGCGGCTTTAAAAATAGGGAATAACCAATCCGTTTCCACAGCTACTTCGGATTATGCCCGTCAAGGTGCCGGTCAAAACCAGGTCTACCAGAAAAAAATGGAGGAAAGGCGCCGGCAAATCGCCGCAATGCGACAAAGACTGGCCGAACAGCAACGTCAATCGCAAAATTTACAAAATGCCGCCGATCAGACGATGGGCCAATGGGCCCAACAGATGCAAAATGGTGGAACCAATTATATAGAGGGAGTACAGCCACTGGCGGAAGAGTTTGCCAGACAGGGGAATGTGGAAGGTGCGGTCGGTGCTGTAGTAGTTGGTACAGCTGCATCCATAATCGCCGATCTCTCCCAAAGAAAAAAGCAAAGGGAAGCAGAGGAACGTGCCGAGGCAGAACGGCAACGTCGCTTAAAATTGCAACGGGAAAGGGAACAACGGTACCGGGAAGAACAGGAGCGATTAAGACGCGAAGCATTTAAAATGGTCATCGATCAGCGCAAAAATATCTTGCATGCCTTTAGCGAAAGCTTGCCGCTCCCTTTGTCTAGCAGCAAGCTGCAAACCGACCGGATCTATTACTTCTTTTATGCCACGGATTCCAGTACCATGAACAAGAAAAACACCACTGTTTATGTCTCCAATGTCTTTGAAATAGCACAATACGACAATGGCACTTGGCCTTATCAGCGAAGAGTGGATAAGGAAATTGCTGTACTGGTCCCACACAGGCCTACCATGCAAGGGTATTACCTCACTTTGGACGATGCCAAAACCATGCGGAACGAATTTGTAAATAGTTTTAAGTCCATCGAGGGCGTTAGTATAAAAGAAGTGGAATATAAGGGAAAACCCAAAAGTGGGATAAAATCCAATAATGACTCCAACCCATTGGGCATTCCTTTGGGGACACTCAAAAAAGAGCACAAAAATGTTATGGATAAACCGGGCCCCAAAACCACAGGAGGTCTGGGAGTTCCCATAAAGAACAATTGATAAGTAAACCAATGAAAAAATGTATCCTCTTATTATCGCTGTTATTGACCGTTGGCATGCAGGGGCAAGATGCCGTTACATTGCTCAAATTTGAAGAAGCCGAAAAGGCCTTTAACTCGGGCGATTACAGGGCTGTTATAGAGAAACTTGCAGAAGTTGAAGCAGGGATAGGAGTTACCTCAAAGACACTCTACCTAAAAATCATGGCACAAAACCAGTTGTTGGGTGCAGAAAACAAAGTATTTACAGATCCATCAACAACGCTTGACTTTACATTGTTGCGCAGTTTGTTGGAAAATACCCAGACCTATATAAATGCCATGAAGGAACAAGGGCTTGACGATAGGTTTAGGGAAGTGCACAATATTCATGAAAAGCTTAAAGCCTACCCCAAAACCGAAGCAGAATTAAAAAACATATACACAAAACCCTTTGTAGAAACAATTGATAAATATTATGCAAGCATTGGTGGTCAAGAAGATATTGCCAACGTAGAGACAATGGTTGTCGAAGAAAATCAAGAAAATGATTTTAACAGCCAGTATGTAGAAAATTACAGTAGTACCATCATCACGAAAAAAGCAATAGGGAAATATTCCCTAAGTATAGAAGGCCCGCATGGAAGCAAAACCGTATTCAATAAGGAAAAGGGCGTTTACAAAGGTATTTTATTTACTTCGAATTTTGAACATACCAAAAAGCTCTACGATAAATTGACTTCAAATAGCTTATCGTTGGTTTCGGTATTGCCCTTTAACATGGATGATGTCCAATCCTTAAAGATCAGACAGGGCAGTTTTAGTGGTGAAGAAGCCACTATTGTTAACCAACAGCAAGAAGTTAACAGTACTAATTATAGTGTCAATTACTATTTTAGTAATACATCGGGTAGGCTCATTGGCACCGTTACAAGTTTAAAAGGCGGTGTGGTTACAATAATCCGATTTACAGATTTCCGTGAAGTTAAAGGCTTGACTTTCCCTTTTAAAAGGATTACAAAAACCTATCAATTATCTGAACATGGCAAAGAAGGATATAACTATGAAGAAGGGTTGGGAGATGAAAAGTTGGCCCTTTTGATGGAACAGGACAACTACATGTCGAGTATTATAAATACAACCACCCGGTTAAAAATAAACGAACCCATACCCGAAAGTGTTTTTGAATAAAAAATAATTATGAAGAAAACCATATTTCTCCTACTATTGTTTATGGCGTTTGGTTCCCAAGCCCAAGATGCCGTTACATTGCTCAAATTTGAAGAAGCCGAAAAGGCCTTTAACTCGGGCGATTTTAAAACGGTATTGGAAAAGCTGGACGAAGTGGAGGCCATGGCGCAACCCACATCAAAGACCCTTTATTTAAGAATTGCATCGCTGAACCATCTGTTTGATGGGGAGAAGCTTTACAACAACCCGGAACAATACGGGCTTTTGGAAGGGCTTAGGAACCATGTAAACACCTATTTAGAGGCAATGGCCAACTACGAACTAGATGATAGGTTTAGGGAAGTGTACCAAATTGGGGAAAACCTCAAAAAATATCCCAAGGACAGAGCAGCCTGGGAGAAATGGAACCAAGAGGAAGACAACAGAAGAAACCCCAAGGAGTATTACCCCAGTGGCGCCTTAAAGTCGATAACCAAAACAAAGGAAGGTTCCAATACCGTTGCTTGGCAGGCCTATTATGAAAATGGCCAACTAAAGGAAGAGGGAGAAAAGATAGGGGAGAAAAAAGTGGGTCCATGGAAACATTACCACGAAAATGGACAACTGGCTGCCCAAGGAACCTATTGGGATGGTGGAAAGATCACTGGGAAAATAGGGAGATGGTACTATTATTATGATAATGGAACAACAAAAGAAGCAGTCAATTATAGATCGGTTTCCTATACGGATGGTACGGTACGGTCGCATTTATGGGGCCAATATTTAAGCTGGTATAAAAATGGACAATTAAAGGAGGAGGGTACTTTTGAAAAGGAGATTGAGACTTTATTTGGGACTGGGTACAATGAAGGCAATAATAGGAAAGTAGGTAAATGGAGTGAATATTATGAGAATGGTCAATTGAAAACATATCAAGAATACGATGAATATGGTTACCATGCTGGCCTTTATAAAAGTTACTTCGAAGATGGAGTTGTGAAAACTTCGGGACAATATGGAGGCTACCATGGTAGTTTGCCAGTTGGAGAATGGAAAACCTATTATGAAAACGGCAACCTAAAATCATTAAAAGCGTACAGTAAAGATGGGTATAAAGCCAAATGGGAACTGTATTACCCAAACGGAACAATTAAAGAATCCGGCAGATATAATTATAAGGATAATAAGGAAGGTAATTGGGAAGTATATCATCCCAACGGTCAACTTAAAGAGGAGGGAAAGTATAAATATGGTAATAAACATGGTAAATGGAGCTATTATGACCAAAATGGGAACTTGATAAAGGAAGAAAAATTATAGAAAGGGGGTAGGTCAATATCGTTTATTTAGCTGTAATAGTTAAGACTTAATCTGACAATCTTAATAAATTAGTTTAACCCTTAAATTAGATTTGTCAGATGAGTACAGAAGAAAAGATCATCAAACCAAAGTAGGATTATTAAAACTTGCCAAACAATTGGGCAACGTATCCCAAGCCTCTAAAGTGATGCGATGGTTTCTTTTGTAAAAAAGACCATGGCGAACAAACAGATAGATATGCGAAAGGCAAAAAGGATTTACAAATTGTACGGCGAGGGTGCCAGCAAACGACGCATCAGAAAGGAACTGGGCATCTCCCGCAACACGGTGGCCAAGTACATCGAGTTCTTCAAGTGTTACAGGCTGACGCCCTGCGAGGTCTCGGAGATGACCCTGGAGGAGATCCACAGGCTCTTCAAGGCAGACCAAAAGCCCAAGAGCGAACAGCAGGGCCCACTGCTCCAGTGTCTGGGGAAAGGTAGGTTCATACCTGCAGCTGTGCACCACCCATTGCTTCATATTGTCGGATCTGGCATTGAGCGGCACTCCGCCAAAATAATTTAAGATGTCGTTCAGGGCCGGAATCACTTGGGCAAGGGAAGCATCGGGCAATGCTTTTGCAAAACCAAAACCACTGAAAGGAAGTACCCCTATAAGTACCGGACAGGCGATAATCTCCCCAGTAGAAGTGGACACATAGCTTAACTTAGCACCTGCAAAATCAATTTCCAGAAGCTCTCCGGGATTATGTTTGAAGAGCATCGTTGGGCTCTTTAAATTGATCTGGATATCCAACAATTCACAGAAGCGGGAGTAGCTAAAGCCTTCTGGATATTACTTTGAATACTCCTGCCAGAGCAGTAGTCTGGTGACTCCGACACGCCTTAGTTCGGCGATAAAATAATCCGCTTGCTCCAAAAAGGAAAGTTTACGGACATCAGGGGTCCGATCCGGTCCTTTCTTTTTGGTTTTCACCAATTCGTAAAGTTCCGCATCTTTAAGCTTTAGAAGTGTATCATAATCAAATCCACTGGTCTCCTGTTTTGTGCGGTCTCTCCTTTCATCCTTCCGTATCCCCTGTAAACACTGAGTTTTAGCTTTTGTTCAGGGTGTCCCAGCTTTTTATTGGAGTCAAAATGCTATTTTTAGCTTTACTATGTTTGTCAGGAATAAGCCTAATAAGAGCGGGTTGGTCAGCGTCCAGATCATTGATAAATCATCCGGCAGGTACGTAGTGCGTGAAACTATGGGGAGTTCCGAAGATCCTCTGGAGATCGCCTTTCTCGTAAAGAAGGGCAAACAGCGGATTTCACAGCTTTCGGGACAGGTTCCGTTGGGCTTTGATAAGGATAGGGAGTTGGAATTCGTCGATGCCTTTACGAATAGTCTGGATACCTTTTATCTGGTAGGCCCAGAATTGCTTTTGGGAAAGAGCGGTATAATGAACTATGGAACATAGAGAGGACCTTTCGCATCTCGAAATCTGATTTAAAGATACGCCCCATCTACCATAGATTGAGAAGAAGGATCGAGGCACATATTTGTGTGTCGTTCGCGGCATGCAAAGTATATAAAGAGCTGGAAAGACAATTAAAGGCCAAAGGGTCCCCCCTGAGCCCTGAACAAGCGATCAATATTGTAAAGACAATATACCAGGTCGGTATCCAATCCCCATATTCAACGACAAGACACAATAGATTGGTGATAAAAAATCAGGAACAGAAAGATCTGGTCGATCTGTTCGATTTAGATAAAATCCCTAGTTAGAGGTCAGGGTGTCCCAGTGCACAAAACAGGAAATAATCCGCTTGCTCCAAAAAGTAAAGTTTACGGACATCCGGGGTCCGATCCGGTCCTTTCTTTTTGGTTTTCACCAATTCGTAAAGTTCCGCATCTTTAAGCTTTAGAAGTGTATCATAATCAAATCCACTGGTCTCAAAGATGCCCCGGCAGGAATGGATAGTGGGCCTGGAGACACCGGTCTGCTCTGCAATACTGCGCTCTGATACAGCTCGTTTTAGGAATAATAGTATTTGTCTAACTTTCTGCATACCAAGGGTTTTATTGGCCATAATTTTAAGAAGTTGGTTATGCAGCCTAATGTACTCCAGCATTATGGATTTGTTCCCTTGGTGGTAAACCTTGCTTCGGAATCGGTGGTAAACATTGGCTCGGAATATCCAGTCCAATTCTTGGAATTGATTTTTCATCCTTTTTTTTTGGACCTTATTAGGTGTTTTTTGGTTTATTATTTTTCCAAAATATCATTTAGATTTACATGAAACTTTTTAATGAAAAAAAAAAGGATTCATTTGGGCCATTCTGTCCGAAAATAAATAGCTACAGATATAAACATTGGCAATGGGCCAATGATTAGGTAAATGGATTTTTAAGCGCACAATTCCTTAAGTATTTTTTAGAGAAGGTTTTTGTCCGATTAAGCGAAGTTCTTCTTGTCACCGTTTAAAACTTTAAATTCTTTGGGCAAGAACAATCTTCCAAAGGATTAAAAATATCTTCATAAATCAAGCTAAAATTTGCCTTTTTGCCTTCAGGACTTCAATAGGGCCTTAATTTGGACTTGCAGGAAAAAAATGGGCTCTTAAGTTGAAGTATAGCCGATATCTTATTGGATATACTTTTGAGAAAACGGTCCCTATGGAATAGAATTTGTACCTTTATTCTAAGAAAAAGAAGCTATTATGGCGACAATCGATTTAAGGAAAACGGTCAAGGAGTACGTGGATACTGCGGACGTAAGACTTTTAAAAATGATAAAGGCACTGGCCGAAAGCTACCAAAAGGACGAGCAGGAACTTACCTTGGACGAAGAGCAATACCAAATGATAGACAGGCGAAGGGAAGCGCATTTAAAGGGCGAGAGCAAATCACTTACTTGGGAAGAGGTTAAAAATAATGCAAGAAACGCCAGCTAGTAAATGAGCTATATTTTGGAGATTAAGGATGAGGTCAACCTGGAAATCATAGAGGCATACCTTTATTATCAAGAAAAACGAACAGGACTGGGCGAGGAATTTTTGGAACATTTGGACGGTTATTTTGAGAGGATTGTTTCGAACCCGAAACACTTTCCTAAAAAGCGGAAACCTTACCGGGAAGCATTCATAAAACGTTTCCCGTTTCTAATTGTTTACGAGATCATAAAAAACAAGATAATTGTTTACTCCGTATTCAACACTTGGCAAAATCCGGAGAAGAAGAAAAAATAATCCTCCAAAACAAATCACATTTATTTTCCAAAAACTCCCTGTCTTTTGTTCTGTTCTCTGAATGGATGAGACGGATAATGGGAGTCCTTGAAAAACGCAAATTCATATCAGCCAATATTTCGTTTAAGTACTTTAAATCGATTTCTTACGGCCATATTCAATTTTTTCCGGCAAAGGTGGTATACCTTACCCATTTATATAGATATTAGTGTTCCAGCATATTCCATTATCCATTATTTAAGGTCCAGATTGTCTTTTTTGTTGGAGCTCCATTATCAGTACCTATGAGTGAAAATGAGCCAAATACATCTTTTTATCAATTCATATATTTATTGTTATTGTGCCGAATATCACACCTCTAATCGGTTCAAATCTCATTTCTTAAACATGAAATAAACGGCTAAAATCAAAAAAAGAAAGGAAATGATATGGTTCGGACGAAACGTTTCTGTCTTGAAGACCACCAGGGTGAATACCGCAAAAAACAACGAATGCTGTTACCTCTTGCAGTACTTTCAATTGGATGAGGCCGAACGGTCCCCCATGCTCCTTTTACCCAATCCTTTGGCGGGTACTTGTAACATATGTTCAAACAGCGCTATGCCCCCAAATGATTAGTATTATGGATACAAACCCAAGCTTATTGAACCACTTCCATTCTGAAAATTTGAGGTGGCCATACCAGGTCATGATCATAAATGAATTGCTCATGACCAACAGGCCAATTATCAAAAATGCTTTCATCGAGAATGTTAGGGTTAGTTAATCGTACCGGGACCTTGATCCATGGTCAGATGCGTGCTCTTTTCAAAGGGTGGAAATCACATAAAATCCAAGATGGGATGAGTGTGTGCCTGGGACATATAATGAACAATGCACATGGATAATGATCCCGGACGGGACGATTACTTTTTGAGTTTTTTGAGTTCCCTTTTGGATGCCTTCAAAATCTTATGGAGTTCTTTTCTTTTCTGTTTGCATTTTGATTTTGATATTTCCTCTTTCGTGCGAAACAAAAGGGATTCACAATAAGCAATTCTGTATTTTTTTGGGAATTGCGTAACCTCTTTGTACAAGGGGTCGATTTGTGGCAGTGTTGAAGATGAAAAATATTTCGTTAAAAACAATGTGGAGCTATTTAATTTAACCCTAGTTCATAAGATGACAATTTTTATGCCAAGTATGATGAAATACATGTAGTTAATACAATGAAATTTTATGCGCGACGGGTTATTAATCCTTTCAAGGAACGGAAATGCTTCAAACTCAAGTAAAAACGATTTGTATGGAGGTCGATGGCCACTGAAGTCTGTTCCAAGGGTCAATTGTCTATAAAAAAGTAAAACCACCGACAGGATATTGAAACCTGACCTTAAAATTTTTTTAAGAATTCTAGAAAATTACATCTGAAACCTGGAACTCAAACCCTTTCGTGCAAAAAACCAATCTTTTCGGTCAATTTTTTTAGCGTAAATCAAGAAGGAGTAACCTCCACAGAATTGTGCCCTGATAAATGTCTTAATAGGTAGTGCACATACATGATCATCAGAGCGGCGAAAAGATATTCGTTGAAGTAGTTGTATGCTGGATGTGAGCTTGGTTGATAGACTTTAAAGGAAACAATATAGTTCAAAAGGGTCAGCATGCAAAAAAAAGCCATATACCTTACCTTTGAAAAGCATGCAAAATAGGTCCTGCAGGAGAGCAACAGGGAAATTTCTTTGGAACAATATTGTCCCATAATGGGCCATAAAAAGATAAGGGGCAGTGAGAACAACCTGGCTTCCCTTGCCAAAGCCCCCACGAGAACGGCAACGGTGTTTATGGAACAGCTCACCACAAATGCCCGGACAAAATCTTCCTCTGACTTTTCACGGTCATGGCCATGGGGACCAAAGATGAAGTAAACGAAAACACCCAAGGTCAAGACAATCGAGATCAGGGTCTCGATGGAACTATGGGTATCCCTGAAATTTTCACCGATTGAAAATAATCTGGACTCAAATTCGAGTTGAGTAGGTTCCCAGAGACCATTCTGTTCCAAAAAAACCATAAGGAACACGGCATAGACCAGTATGGGCAAGCCTATCAAAAGGTAATCCAACAACCGTTCAAAGGAATATGGTTTTCGATTTTTAGGGCTAAGGTCCGGAGAAAAGGCCAAAAGTCCCGGAATCAAAAAAGCGGTGTTCTCCCGGGCTATCATCGCAGCTGTGAACCAAAGTACGTAACCCAGCCACTGTCCTTTCAAGAAACAGGTTAGACCTGCAAAGAGCAGGCAGTACTGTAACGGTTCATCATAACTGAAGATCGGTGGGAAAAAGGCAAATAGCACCGAAAATGACAGGAAGAAGATAATGATGTTCATGATGCCTTTTACATATCCCGAATCCATCACCCTCGAAAACCTGAATAACAACAGTCCGGCTAGGAACAGAAGGGAAAAATTCACCCAAACAAAGGCCTTGCCCAAAGTTAATCCCAAGCCGTTTGACACCTGTTCTATCAAGAGGGTCGTCAAAGGTCTCCTGGCAAAGGGGGCAAATTCCTTGTGATAGGTAATCTGTGAGGTGAGGAACCCATTGGAGATGACGTCGTTTTTTTCGTTGATTATACTGTCAACGTCACTGGACATATGGATTTCAAAAATTAGCAGGCAAAATCCAGCACTTATCAAGTAGGGAAGAATGAATCTGAATATTTTCAAAGAACCTTTTCCGAAAGAATTGGGGGCATCACCAATCTTGGCCATATGGTTCTTTAAAAGATACATACGCCGGATGCAAGTTTGAATATATCAAGTGTCATTGGTGTTGCGATATGGATATCCACTAGCTTTCGATGAATTTAAGGAATCTGGGGGAGATTTAAAAAAGGAACAATAATTTAGTATGTTGGAATCGAAGATTTGTATGATTACCATTTTTAAAGGGCTTAATTGAGATTTGATAAATTGGTTGGATTGCCATAATTCCCTATATGGGCCATAAACCCGGATTCCACTTCATGTATTGATGGCTTTAGGACAGGTCACTTTTTGTTCCTGAACCTGCTGCCAAAGGAAGGGCTGTTTTCCATGCTGCTTTTATCTGATGTCCGTAAAAAGAGATTTCAAAGATTTTCTATGGAAAATCCATCAGGGATGAGCCCAAAGTAAAGGTATTTCCTGATGCAACGGACATATGCAAATTACATGACATTTCCAGTTTGGAGCAAGACCCTTGCCCTGAATTCATCGAACTCTTTACAGAATTTTTCAAAACGGATATTTAAAGACTCATGACTTACCGTATGCATTGCATTTTTTCTAATGTGTTTGGTTGGGGTCAATCTCAACAGGTCCGCTTGGTGGCTATCCACTTCCACCTTGAGATCGGCAAGTACTTCCGACTTGACCTTGACCATTTTTTTGAAGTGGTTGTTCCTTTCCCGCATTGTGCGGGTCATGACAGTTCCAAAGGCTTCCGAGGTCAACAGTCTGTCAAGGAAAACAACCTCGTTCTCCATATGTTTGACAAGAGATTTCCATCGTCTTATGTTGTAATTGTAGTACGATAGCATTTCTTTAAAGGTCTCATCTTATTGGTTCATACTTATTTGTTTTTACGCTGTATGGAAACTTCTCCTTTTAGCGGGATAAACCCTTATTTCTTGGCCAGTTTGAGATACTCCCTAAAATGCAATCTTCCCATGAAAAGCCTTGCTGAATTGTCAACAATCTTCTTTGCGCTTTCATCTGAATAACCAAGCTGGATGGTGTATCCGATCATTAGTTTTTGCTCTTGGGCATTCATATAATGGTGTTTGTAGACCATACTGAACAGCTGATATATCCGTCCCAGCTTTTCCTCTTCATCCTTTGGAGGGAGAGAGATGAATTTTTTTGGATTGGCAAGGATATGACCATATTCCTCCGGTCTTATCCCAAGCTTCTCGGAAAATCTTTTGATTACTTTTTCTTCTTCTGCATTGAGCGAACCGTTGGCGGTCATCATTTTAACTACGGAAGCAAAATTGGCCACTTTATTTTTGTATTCCTTTGATTCAAAAAAACTAACAATTTCCATATTTCTGATTTAGTTGATGAATTTGGTGAGTAACAGGTCGACCACATCAACAAGAATCAAGATGATAATCACCCATTCCAATCGGCTGCTCTCGCGATGGTAAGTCATATCCTTGAACAGTTCAAGATTATCCTTGATGATCTCAATCTGATAATGGATACATCTATATCTGTTCTTTAGGTCAAATGTGATTTTAAGATCATGGTCCAATTTGTTTAAGTTTTCATCCTCCCACGTAGCCTCGGGGGAATCAAAAATATAGAGGTTCTCCGAAATTTTGTTCTTCACGTTCAGTACACGGCCAATGTACCTTTTGAGCTTGGCTCCACTAATGCTCAACCGCCCATTTTTTTCCAGATTGGCAGTATGTTTTTCAGTGTCAGTTAGAATTCCCGAGGTAATCCCTGCATATCTGTTCAATGCCACTGATTGGGATACATACAACATGATCAAACGAATTGAATCGACATGGAATGTCGTTAGGTTTACCTTGTCAAAGGTGACCTTGCTCTCCTTTTTGTCAGTGCAAACCTCAATTTTTTCTATAAGATGGGTTCTCAAGGGATTCCTACAGTGGGGGAGAACCTCCTTGACCACTTTTACCCTTTCCTCTGAATCGGCATTATAGGTGCACACCACACCATACTTAAAGATATGGACAAATTCGCCCTTATACCGTTCAAAAAACAGTTCATCATTATCCGAATATAGAAGCTTGGCCTTGAACGTCGACTTACAGGAAGGTATGGAAACTGCCTCGGCAATCTGATGGGCATAGGCAAAATGCCCAGATGATGAATCCAATTTTCTTATTTCTGGGGCAATCAAATCCAATGAGGTTTTCATGATAAATAAATCTTAAACTGTTGTTAGGTGATTTCAAGTATTAATGGTCTAATTGGGAATCGATTCCCCCGGTGGTTCCCGTTCTGATATATTTATGTCCGTCAACGATAGTGTGAGCGAATTCGGAAACATGGCCATATACTAAAAATCACTTAGGGTCGAAGGTTTTGGCAACCACTTGTCTTTCATCAAGAACATTGTGGAACCCATTTCTTAACTGGGGACTATTACTATCTCCATATTGTCCATTTCCAAATTGGCTTGATTGTTCCATTTCAGTTTTTATTTTTGGATCCTTGACATTGTGTCCTTCTCTTCCAAGTGTCGAAATAGCCATCAGTCCATCCCTTTTTTTAGTTGTATGGCTATCAGGTTCTTCAAGGATTTTTGATACAAGTATTGAGGCAACAAGTGCAGTGAACAAGAACAATGATTTTTTCATTTTGCATACATTTAATATGATATTACAATGAATCTCGCCGAAAGTTATATCACCTCAAGATCGGCCGCTTTTAGCGGAAATTTGCTCAACAATCCGCATGTGATATGCGAAAAAATCCTTTTTACTCTATAGTTTTTTACTTTTCTGTTCTTAAGTGGGTCGTTTACTTGATGGCCAACTGTTCTTTGTCAGGTCTCGTTGGCTGAATAGGTCATGGGCATGCATCTCAAGATATAACCTGACAAAGGGGGCAATAAATAATCCATGGGTTCCAAGGAATGATTTTTCCCTTGGTAATTGGTGTACAACTGTGAAGATCATCGCTAAGATCCGGCTCCTTAACCGTAAGAAAGCTTTTGAAATAGATCCCACTATATCTCAAAGCCCGAATCGAATAAATAGGTTTCATCGGGAGAACGGTCTTTTCTCTACTATTTTGACCACTCAAATTCCAATCTAAAGGTAATGCAATTTCGGTCGTGAAGAATTCTTTTGTGTTAAATTTAAGAAATGTGCAAGTGGCTCTTTAACAGTGAAATAAACTTAAATTCATACTTATTGAAAGTGAGTGTCATGGTAAATAAGACAGGGTATTGGCTTATAAATGCAAGTGCCAACCCTCCTTGCTCTATCGTTCCTTTTAATTTATGTTTTTGAGAACCGACCTTTAATCGGGTTCCGTATTCTATTGTCCAGTTTTCTCCTTAAAAAGAAGTTTGTGTGGACCCTGGAAAAAACTAAACGACAGTTTCATAAAAATTAGCCAAACTTAAATACAACCTATCGGTTTTTTCACTTCATTTGGATTATGATTTAAGAGCCTCGCTTACGGCGAAAGGAAATGCTTGCAAACAACAATGTCGGGGTTTTGGTATATAGGGAATTCGTCTCCAAAACCATCTACAGGATAGGTGCCCGACGAAGAGGATGTATTCCCAAAATCATTACGCCAACTAGTGTTCCATACCTTGGTCTTCGGACCAGCCTCCAATTTTTTTTACATAGCCTGATTAAGACCTGTTCCATACAAGGGGCCTATTATTGCCCCCCTTCTCTGTATGCATTCAGGACAGGTGATTCTTTTACTGACAAATACTGAATTTATTGATCCAAAATTATATACTATGAAAACCGTAATTATTTTAATGACCCTTGTTTTTTCCTTGATGGACATGTCCCAAGAGAATACGATTACCGCCACTTATGATGGCCTGGAAGTAGACATCTATTATTTCACGGATGATGATGGCAATACCTACTCGTTCCAAGGTGTGGAAGATGCCGTGTTGAAATCTTACAATCTTTCCGATGAATCTCTCGTAGGCCGTAATTTCAAGGTTATCTATATCATAAAAAAAGAATTGGACGGTGATACTGATGATACCTATGAGAACTATATTATCACTGGACTTTCATTGATTGATTGATTTCAAAGAGACATCATTTCTTTATCATGGGGAAGCCAAAAAAGCAGGAGCAAAAAGGAAAAAGGATGTTGTTTGTTTCACGCTGGGGCGAGATTTTGGATGTTGCCCTTGCCGTAAAGAATGAGGGACATCATGTCAAACTGTTCATAGAGGATAAATCGTCGCGTGAGATCGGGTATGGTTTTGTGCCCAAAGCCTTTGATTGGAAAAAGCACATCAAGTGGGCCGATTACATTGTGTTCGACTATACGGGGTATGGTACAGCATGCGAGGATGTAAGGTCCACAGGAAAATTGGTCTTTGGAGGTTCCCCATACACGGATCGTCTCGAATTGGACCGTAATTTTGGTCAGGCAGAACTTCGAAGGCACAAAATAAAGACTTTGGCATCCAAAGATTTTGACTCGTTCTCAGATGCCATTGGCTTTATTGAAGCCAACCCAAATGCCTATGTGCTCAAACCGTCCGGAAACACACAGGAGCTTAAACAGCTGTTGTTCGTGGGCAACGATGACCGTGGGCAGGATGTGATCCGGATGTTGTATGCCTATGAGAAATCATGGGGCGACCGCTTTGGTACGTTTCAGTTACAACATAAGGTGAAGGGCGTTGAGGTTTCCATAGGTGCCTACTTTAATGGAAAACAGTTTTTACAGCCTGTGAACATTACATTTGAGCACAAGAAACTGTTTCCCGGGGAGCTGGGGGTTTCAACAGGGGAAATGGGCACCAGTATGTTCTGGACAAATGACTCTCCGTTGTTCCGGAGGACATTGAAACCTTTCGAAAGTACTTTGGCGGAACAGGGGTTCCATGGACATATCGACCTGAACTGTATTGTCAATGGCAATGGACTATATCCCTTGGAGTTTACTTCAAGGTTTGGATACCCCCAAGTGTTCATCCAACGGGCGGGTCTTTTGGATCCCATTGGTACACTACTTATGGGGGTCGCGGATGGAACCAAAACCCAGATCCAGGTAAGAAAAGGGTTCCAGGTTGGGGCATATATTGTTGTGCCCCCATTTCCTTACGATGATAAAAAGACGTTTGAGCTTTTTTCCAAAGACGCCGTGATAGTATTTAAGAAAGACCAAAAAGAGGGAGTACATCCAATGCATGTGAAAAAAGTGAACGAACAATGGCTTATTACTGGAAATACTGGAATAGCGGTCTTGGTGACCGGTACCGGGATTACCATGCGGGATGCACAGAGGAATATGTACAACCGTATCCAAAATGTCATTGTCAACAATGGATATTACCGAACTGACATCGGTGACCGATGGTTGGAAGATTCGGATAAACTGTGGTCATGGGGACTATTATAGATTTTGACCAAAATGGGAGACAATTTTTAAAGTGGGAAAGACCCCCAGATCAGTTCTTGGCAGCTATGCCTGAAGAATGGCGGTGGGATTTTCACATTTATCTGGAGAATACCACAGGTCATATGGAGTTGTTTGCTATCACGGAACAGGATCATATTTTGGGGGGAGGAATGGTATTCAAGGGCCTTCCACCAGAGATGGAAATTTTTGAAAAGGAAGTGGAACCTTTAGTGGAAAGAGGTTATTTATATATTGGTTTCCTATTTGTGGTACCGAAGTACAGAGGACAGTTTATAGGAAGCACTTGGTTGAGATGTATGAAGGCTTTATATAGCGACAAAGGTTTTTGGCTCACGGTTGAAGAACCGGGTCTAATTGAATTTTATGAAAAAAATGGGTTCAAATGGACGAGTACTCTTGTCCAAGGTAAACGGTATGAAGAACTCTTGAAGTCCGAACCATCGAAGTATTTTGGAGGTTAGCCAAAAGCATCTTAGCGGGATTTTTTTTCATGTTTGTAGCAGCCATAATTCCAAGAACCTACTTCTGGTACAGCATAAGCCAAAGAACAGGATTTTATGTCCAACCATCGTTCTGGATAGGGGCATATCAATCATGTCTCAAGGGATTTTATTATATAGGCCATCAAAATACTTATGATAAGACCTATGTTCACCTTTGCAAAATCCCTTCCAATGACCCTATAGGTCGATTTCAGCTCCTTTTTCTTTAAAGAAAGGGGAGAGTCAAAGGGTGTAAATAAAAAATCCTTGACAATCAATAGATTATCAAGGATTTAAGCGGTCTGGACGGGACTCGAACCCGCGACCCCCTGCGTGACAGGCAGGTATTCTAACCAACTGAACTACCAGACCAATGATTTTATCTTTGTAAGACTCCGACAACAGTCAGATTCAAATCTTGTTCATTGCTTTTTTAAAGCGAGTGCAAATATACACTCTCATTTCGGATTCGGCAAAACATTTTTTTAAAAAAATGGTCAAACAAATTTTTGCCGCTCAATCATAAAGGAATTCAATACTTGGGAGAACCCTGATCTAACATCCACGCCCACATATTTTATTTGGTATTGTGCACATTTTAGTTTGAGGCTTTTCTGGTATTGCAACACTTTTTCCGAATATGCCTTTTTTATGGAATCGGCATACAAATCTATTTGCTCGCCCGTTTCCACATCAACAAAACGTTTGGGGGCATTGTCAAAATCAAAGTTGAGCTCGTGGGCTTGATCTAATAAATGAAAAAGAACCACGGCGTGTTTGTTGTATTTAAGGTGCCGAAGCGCTTCAAAAAGTTTTTCCTCTTCGGTCTCCGTTTGGAACATATCCGTAAACAAAAAAATCAAGCTTCTTCGGTGTATTTTCTCCGCTATTTGATGTAGAAACGTGTAGGTTTTGGTCTCTTTTGTGTTTGTTTTATGCGTGGCCACTTCGTTCAATTTGGAATACAGCATTTGAAAATGGCGTTCACTGTTCTTTTCCGAAGCGTGGAAATCGTAGGTGTCCGAATAGATGCTCAAGCCAACGGCATCCCGTTGTTTCTTCAAAACCTGCATCAAAGCGGCGATGGAAAGCACCCCAAAACCAATTTTGTTGAGGTTGTCCAAGGAATACTCTTTCACTTCCGGATAGTACATCGAACTGGAGTTGTCCAAGATCATGTGGCACCTAAGGTTGGTCTCGTCCTCAAAGCGTTTGGTGTATAAGCGGTCTGTTCGTGCAAAAAGTTTCCAATCAATATGTCTGGTACTTTGCCCTGGGTTATAAATTTTATGTTCCGCAAACTCAGCGGAGAACCCGTGGAACGGACTTTTATGGATTCCACTGATAAACCCTTCCACAATTTGGTGTGCCAAAAGCTCTAAATTTTGGAAAAGGGTTGCTTTGCTAAGTTCCGATCGTACGTCCATAACTAATTTGTGCAGACAAGATAAAATAAAAAAGGCTTGGCAAGTGCCAAACCTTTTTTAAAATCTAATTCCCTAATTGTTATTACAGAGCTGCATCAATGGCATCTGTATATACTTTTTTAGGAGATACGCCTACTTGACGGTTAACAACCTCACCGTCTTTAAAAACTAAAACGGTTGGAATGTTGCGTACGCCATATTTAGCGGCAAACTGTTGGTTTGCATCAACATCTACCTTGCCAACAACAGCTTTGCCATCGTATTCTTGCCCTACTTCTTCAATGATCGGACCTACCATTCTACAGGGTCCGCACCATGCTGCCCAAAAATCTACTAGGACAGGCTTGTCACTTTTTAAAACTACTTCGTCAAAAGTTGCATCTGTTATTTCTAGTGCCATCTTATTTATTTTAATATTGTGCAAAGTTAGTCAAATAATGCCCATGTAACTTACATACGGCGTATTCGTTTTAATTATTGCGCCATTGACAATAATTATGATCTAATTCAGCTTGTAGTGAATTTCATTTGCTTCCAGTTCGGAAAGTAACTCGCTGTTTATCTTCACCTTTTGTTTTCGGCTCGATAATTTGAGTTTGATTTCCTCCTGCATCTCATAAATTACAAAACTTATGGGATGATCCCCTTTATGTAATGTTAAAGTGTCTTTCAAGGTTTTGATACGTTGTTCCTGCAGACGATCTATGTTCAGTTTGATGGTAAGCTTTTTCGCAAAGGCATCCATCACGTCCTGAAGCTGTTTAAAATCGTTGAACTGAAGCCTTGGATCCCCTTTCTTGCCCGTGTCCCGGTTTACCCAGCCCTCGCGCACAAACGCCCGCACATGTACAAAAGAGTTGATCATTAAAAAATGACGGAACTTTAGGTATTCCTCACCAAAAATGCGCAATTCGTACGAATCGTTGTAATCTTCCAAAGTGAAGAGCCCCCAACCTTTACCGTTTTTAGAGACTCGGTGTTGTACATCGGTAATTACACCGGCTACGGTCAACTCACGATTCACATGCTCCTCTAAACGAGAGAAATCGGATACCGTATTCTTGCAAAATGCCTTGATCTCCTTTTTGAAATCATCCAAGGGGTGACCAGAAATGTAGATGCCCACCACTTCTTTTTCCCGACGCAACTTTTCCATGGTGCCCCATTCCTCGCAGGGCGGAACAATGGGTTCGGGAATTTGAACCTCACTAGCTTCACCAAAAAGGCTCACTTGTGATGAATTTTGGTTCTCCTGAAACTTGGAGCCGTACTTGACGGCCTTCTCCAGGAAAGAAATGCCATCGCCATCATCATGGAAATACTGGGCACGATGCGTATCACCGAAGGAATCAAACCCTCCGGCCAATGCCAGGTTTTCGAATGCCTTTTTATTGGCTGCACGCAAATCAACCCGTTTGGCCAGATCAAATATGGATTTGTATGGGCCTTCTTCCTTACGGTTTTCCACAATGGTCTCCACTGCCGACCGCCCCACACCTTTAATGGCGCCCATGCCAAAACGTACCGCATTGTCCTTGTTTACGGCGAATTTATAGTAGGATTCGTTCACGTCCGGCCCCAACACCTCAAGCCCCATTCGTTTACATTCCTCCATAAAAAAGGTAACCTGCTTAATATCATTCATGTTGTTGGACAGCACGGCGGCCATATATTCGGCAGGGTAGTGGGCCTTTAAATATGCTGTTTGGTAGGCGATATAGGCATAACAGGTGGAGTGACTTTTGTTGAAGGCATAGGAGGCAAATGCTTCCCAATCCTTCCAGATTTTTTCCAGCACATCCCGTGGGTGACCGTTTTTCTCCCCGCCGTCCAAGAACTGGGGCTTTAATTTTTCAAGTAGGGCGAATATCTTTTTACCCATAGCCTTCCGGAGCACGTCCGCATCACCTTTGGAGAATCCGGCCAGTTTTTGTGAGAGCAACATCACCTGCTCTTGGTATACGGTAATCCCGTAGGTTTCTTGGAGGTATTCCTCCATTTCGGGGAGGTCGTAGCTAATCTCCTCTTCACCATGCTTTCGTGCAATAAAACTTGGAATGTATTCCATTGGGCCTGGGCGGTACAGGGCATTCATGGCAATAAGGTCATCAAAAACCGTAGGTTTCAGGTTTTTCATGTGCTTCTGCATCCCGGGTGATTCGTACTGGAATACCCCTACGGTTTCACCTCGTTGGAAGAGTTCATATGTTTTTTCATCATCCAGCGGAAAATCATCGGGGACCAATTCTATTCCCGTTCTGGCCTTCACGATTTTTACCGTATCCTTGATCAAGGTCAAGGTCTTTAATCCCAAGAAATCCATTTTTAACAGCCCGGCGCTTTCCACTACGGAGTTGTCGAACTGGGTAACGTAAAGGTCAGAGTCCTTGGCAACGGATACAGGTACAAAATTGGTAATGTCATCCGGAGTAATGATTACTCCACAGGCATGAATCCCTGTGTTTCGCAACGACCCTTCAAGAACACGGGCCATTTTAAGGGTTTGCCCTTCCAAATCATCGGTTTCTGCAATATTTAGGAGCTCATACACCTTCTCCAAGTCATCGGAACGGAACTTCTTCTTCAAATCGGCTTCGTCCACTCCAAAAATCTTATTGAGCTTGGACATGTTGGGAATCAATTTGGCTATACGGTCGGCGTCGCCCAGGGGCAAATCCAACACACGAGCAGTATCGCGAATGGACGATTTGGCCGCCATGGTTCCATACGTAATGATTTGCGCCACTTGGTTGGCCCCGTATTTATTGATTACGTAGTCCATTACACGGCTACGGCCCTCGTCATCAAAATCAATATCGATATCGGGCATGGACACCCTGTCCGGATTCAGGAACCGCTCAAAAAGCAGATCGTACTTTAAGGGGTCGATGTTGGTGATCGTCAAACAGTATGCCACCACAGAACCGGCTGCGGAACCCCTCCCGGGCCCTACGGACACATCCATATTGCGCGCTTCGCGGATAAAATCTTCTACAATCAAAAAGTAGCCCGGATAGCCTGAGTTTTTAATGATTTCCAACTCAAAATCTATCCGTTCCCTGATTTGATCCGTAAGTTCTCCGTACCGTTTTTCGGCTCCTTTATATGTGATATGCCTCAGGTAGGCATTCTCACCGCGATTACCTCCGTCGATTTCATCTTCTGGGTCTTTAAATTCTTCTGGAATACTGAATTTGGGGAGCAAAATATCACTGGCAAGGTCGAAGGGCTCAATTTTGTCCACAATTTCCTTGATGTTCAAAATGGCATCGGGTAGGTCTTTGAAGAGTTCCTTCATTTCGTCCGAAGACTTAAAATAGTACTCTTGGTTGGGAAGGCCGTAACGGTAACCTCTGCCTCGCCCGATGGGGGTGGATTGTTTTTCCCCATCCTTTACGCACAGTAAAATATCGTGTGCCTCGGCATCTGTTTTATTGCAATAATAGGTGTTGTTGGTGGCGACGAGTTTTACATTATGGTCTTTGGCCATACGTACCAAAACTTGATTTACACGATCTTCGTCTTCTTGGCCGTGGCGCATTATTTCGATGTAAAAATCGTCGCCAAATTGCTCTTTCCACCACAAAAGGGCTTCTTCGGCCTGTTTTTCACCAACATTTAAAATTTTGTTGGGGACTTCACCGTACAAGTTTCCGGTAAGGGCGATTACATCTTCCTTATATTGTTCAACAACTTTTTTGTCGATTCTAGGTACGTAGTAAAACCCATCGGTATAGGCAATGGATGACATTTTAGCCAGATTGTGGTACCCTTTTTTGTTTTTGGCCAAGAGCACAATTTGATGCCCGTAGTCCTTTACGTTTTTATTGGTGTGGTCCTCGCAGACAAAGAATTCACAACCTACAATGGGGGTAATTTCTTTTTCGGTAGCTTGTTCCCCATTGGCTATGAGTTCTTCATTTTTGGCCTTGGCCGCTTTGTTGTGTCCCATTACTTCCTTCACAAAATGAAAAGCGCCCATCATGTTGGCATGGTCGGTAAGGGCAACTGCAGGCATGCCATGGTCGGCCGTTGCCTTCACCAAATCTTTTATGTTGATGGTGGACTGAAGCACGGAGAATTGGGAGTGGTTGTGCAGGTGGACAAAAGGCTCGTCTTCCAAGGTCTCTACATTCTCTTGGATTTCCTCATCCGAAACACCTCCTGTGTCCTCCGCCCAAAGTGCATCGGCTATTTCTTTTGATGCGGCCTTTAGGTTGATGTGCTTTAACCCGATGAGTTCAATCTCTTGCGGGTTGGCCTCGGAGAAACGCTCAAAATAATCGGGTTGAACGTCTAGTTCTTGGTGGGAATATTGTTTTTTACGGACCAACTCCAAAAAGCAACGTGTGGTGGCTTCCACATCGGCCGTTGCGTTGTGTGCTTCGGCAAATGGTTCCCCGAACAAAAACTCGTGCAGTTCGGTCAGGGTAGGCAATTTGAATTTTCCACCACGTCCCCCGGGTATTTTACAGAGCTCTGCGGTATGTTCGGTACAGGTGTCGAGTACTGGGAGTTCGATCATTGGACTTTCCACGCCTTCACGGTGGAATTCACACCCCATAATGTTAATGTCGAACCCTACATTTTGACCCACAATAAATTTTGTCTGTTGCAAAGCCTTGTTGAAGGCTTCCAACACCTCGTTCAACGGAACGCCTTTTTCTTCGGCCAAGGCGGTGGAGATGCCGTGTATCTGTTCCGATTCGTAAGGTATGTTGAACCCTTCGGGCTTTACCAAAAAGTCTTGGTGTTCTATTAAATTACCGAGCTCATCGTGCAACTGCCATGCTATCTGGACGCATCTTGGCCAATTATCGGTATCGGTAATGGGGGCGTCCCAACGTTTGGGCAAACCAGTGGTTTCCGTATCAAAAATCAAGTACATAAGCTATCTGTCTTGGTCAAAAAAAGAATGAATAAAAATACGGAAGAAGAAAGGTTTGATAAAAAAGAGTTGTGAGGAGTTATCAACCAATAAAAATGGCAAAAAGGTGTTGGGGATTAATGGATTTGGATTATATTTGCACCCGCTTAACAGATAAGCGACTGATTTCCGAGAAATCGGAAATGACATTTTAAAATAAAAGAATTAATAATCAGGGTCGGGCACCCTACAAATTAATGTGATATGCCAGTTAAAATTAGACTTCAGAGACACGGTAAAAAAGGTAAACCATTCTATTGGGTGGTCGCTGCAGATGTAAGAGCGAAAAGAGATGGTAAATATTTGGAGAAGTTGGGAACTTATAACCCAAACACCAATCCAGCCACAATCAATCTTGATATTGACGGTTCTGTAAAATGGTTGCAGAACGGTGCACAGCCAACCGACACAGCTAGAGCAATTCTTTCTTATAAAGGAGTGATGATGAAGCACCACTTGATGGTAGGTGTTCGCAAAGGCGCAATGACCGAAGAGCAGGCTGAGGAGAAATTCAAAGCTTGGTTGGAAGAGAAAGAGCAAAAAATCCAAGCCAAAAAAGAAGGTTTGACCAAAGCTGAAGCCGAGGCCAGAGCGAAAGCATTGGAAGCTGAGAAGGAAGCGAACGCCAAGAGAGCTGCCGCTGCTTTGCCGGAAGAAGAGGAAGTAACTGAAGAAGCTGCCGAAGAGACTGCCGAAGCCGCTACAGAGGAGGCCACTGCTGAAGCTGAAGCTCCTGCGGAAGAAGCTCCTGATGCAGAGGAACCTTCCAAAAAAGAAGAATAGAAACGTAGGACGATGCGCAAGGAAGACTGCTTCTACCTGGGCAAAGTCGTTTCAAAATATAGTTTTAAGGGTGAGGTGCTGGTTAAACTGGACACCGATGAGCCCGATAGTTACGAAAACATGGAATCAGTACTTGTTTCTTTAGGAAACAATCTGGTTCCATTTTTTATTGATAAATGTCGATTGCACAAATCCAACCTGCTCCGCATCGATTTTGAAGAGGTGAAGGACGAACCTACTGCGGATAAGCTTATTGGTTCCGAATTATACCTTCCTCTGACTATGTTGCCTCCACTAACAGGCAACAAGTTTTATTTTCATGAGGTAATCGGTTTTACCCTAATGGATGAGGTTTATGGAGATATTGGTCTTGTGGAATCCATTAACGATAGTACTTCACAAGATTTATTTGAAGTAAAAAAAGGAGACAAGGAATTGTTGATTCCTGTCAGCGATGAAATAATCAAAAAGGTTGACCGCAAGAACAAGACAATTTTTGTGAAGACCCCCGAAGGTTTGGTGGATTTATATCTAGGTAAAAAATAAAAAGGAGGCAAATTAAAGCCTCCCTCCCTATTGACTCAATAAAACTAGACGGAACATTATTTTTTCCACTTGCCGTCACCAAGGTAAAAACCTAATGATATGTCCAAGTAGGAGTTTTTGACTTCGGAACCTTCACCCAAGTCGGTTTTGCCGATAATGTTGTGGGTTGCCGTCAATCTAAATTTTCCAGCTTCAAAACCAGCTCCCAATAGACCACCGAATTTACCATCGACCTCAACATCTGCATCGCCTTCAACTTCTTCAATGTCATCCGTGTCAAAGCCAATGTTGCCCAAAGAACTATATAGCCCATACCAGCACCAACAAATCGAGCAAAAGAGGAGCTTCCCGAATTGAAATAGGAATCAAAGGTACCTGAATATGACATGCTTGAAGTCAAACTAGCCTCCGCAGAAACAGGGCCAGCTTCAACATTCTTCGCCATGGCAGCAGACTCAAAGCGTATACCTATGTTCATATTGTCGGCTATGTTGATTTTTGGTTCAATGGCGAACAAAACACCGCCGCCACTATCCGGCATAGTGTACCCTTAGTCTAGTCCTACACGGAATTTACCCTGTTCTTGCGCTTGGGGGTACTTGAACCACGGCTAGCATAAGTAGGAGTGCAAAAAAGATTTTTTTCATAATCATAAGTTTAGATAATTTGGTAATGATTTAATTGGGGCTCTTCCCCGTAAATTATTAGCGAAATAACCATATTGATCCGATTTATCACCCTGCAAATTAACGGATGGCCTATATGAACTGATGGATACCTTATTTCAATTGATGGTTGTAAATTGTTTACAATGCTTTGCCTTACCTTTGATTCAATGAAACCTTTCAAATTCAAAGAATTTGCCATTCAACAAGACCAATGCGCCATGAAGGTGGGGACCGATGGGGTATTGTTGGGCGCTTGGGCATCGCTGGACAAGCTGCCGGAATCCATTCTGGATATAGGCGCGGGAACCGGGCTCATTGCCTTGCAAATGGCCCAACGTTCATCAGCAGAGGTTATAGATGCCATTGAGCTGGATGATGATGCCTACGAACAATGTGTCACCAATTTTGAAGCTTCACCATGGGCAGACCGACTGTTCTGTTACCATGCAGGTTTTGATGAATTTGTGGATGAAATGGATGATAAGTACGACTTGATCATTTCCAATCCGCCTTTCCATTCAGAAGATGTGGCCAGTGGAAATGAATCGCGGGACAAAGCAAGACAAAGCAGTTCACTGCCTTTTGGGGAATTAGTTGAGGGAGCAGCAAAACTTTTGAATGAAGATGGGATTTTTGCGGTGATCGTTCCCTTTAAAGAGGAGTCTTATTTTACCGGTCTTGCTAAAAAAGAAAGATTATTTCCAAACCGAATCACTCGGGTAAAGGGAAATCCCGAGACTAATTTTAAAAGGAGTTTGATGGAATTTAGCTTTGATGAGGTCAAACCAAACATCAATAATTTGATAATAGAGGAGAGCCGGCACCAATACACCAAAGAATACATTGAATTGACCCAAGCATTTTATTTAAAAATGTAACAATGAAAAGACTAAATGTTATATTTGACAAGTAAAATTATTCTGAATGAAGCCCGATTTATTTGAAGCACCAGATTACTACAACCTCGATGATTTGCTTTCCGAGGAACATAAACTCGTTCGCGATGCTGCCCGTCAATGGGTGAAGCGGGATATTTCACCCGTTATTGAGGAATATGCCCAAAAAGCGGAATTTCCCAAACAGATTATCGGCGGATTGGCCGAAATAGGTGCGTTTGGACCCTACATTCCAGAAGAATATGGTGGGGCTGGCTTAGATCAAATCAGCTATGGGTTGATCATGCAGGAGATTGAGCGGGGTGATAGCGGGGTGCGTTCCACCGCTTCCGTACAATCATCCTTGGTCATGTATCCCATTTTTGCTTATGGCTCCGAAGAACAACGCAAAAAATATCTACCGAAGTTGGCGACCGGGGAGTGGATGGGCTGCTTTGGACTTACTGAACCCAACCATGGATCCAATCCGGGGGGGATGGAGACCAAATTCAAGGATGCAGGGGACCATTACCTTTTGAACGGTGCCAAATTGTGGATTTCCAATTCACCCTTTGCCGATATAGCCGTGGTGTGGGCCAAAAATGAAGAAGGGCGCATTCATGGGCTTATCGTGGAACGTGGCATGGAAGGTTTTTCCACACCTGAGACGCACAACAAATGGTCATTGCGGGCATCGGCCACGGGCGAACTTATTTTTGATAATGTAAAAGTGCCCAAAGAAAATTTGTTGCCGGGCAAAAACGGACTTGGAGCACCACTCGGTTGTTTGGATTCCGCCCGATATGGCATTGCTTGGGGAGCCATTGGTGCCGCCATGGATTGTTATGATACGGCACTCCGATATGCCAAAGAGCGGATTCAGTTTGGGAAACCCATTGCCGCATACCAGCTTCAGCAGAAAAAGTTGGCCGAAATGATTACCGAAATTACAAAGGCCCAATTACTGGCTTTCCGTTTGGGACAGTTAAAAAATGAAGGGAAGGCCACTACGGCACAAATTTCCATGGCCAAACGGAACAATGTGGAAATGGCCATTAAAATAGCCCGCGAAGCAAGACAGATATTGGGTGGAATGGGCATTACCGGCGAATACAGCATTATGCGCCACATGATGAACCTTGAAAGCGTAATCACTTACGAAGGTACCCACGATATCCACCTCTTGATTACTGGTGCGGATATTACCGGAATCCAGGCATTTAAATAATCAAGATAAAGAAACTTTTTCTACCGTTACCTTAATGGATTTACTGATGGGCGTCTGGCTTTTATCGGCAAAATGATTATGGGGAACCAACATATTGGTTTCAGGAAAATAAGCGGCCATGTTTCCTTTCGGGATTTCATAGGGTACAACCATAAATTTTTCCGCGGTGCGTTTGATGTCGTCATAATTACTGTGTAGATGAACCACATCCAGTTTGGTCAGATGTTTCTCCGCCATATCCTCCTCATTCATAAAAACTACGCGGCGCTCGTTGTGGATGCCGCGGTAACGATCGTTCAATCCATAAATGGTGGTGTTGAACTGGTCGTGGGACCGTATGGTCATCAACAGCAATTCATCAGGATTCAGCTGATGGTCGGGCAAAGAGGTAATGGATAACTGTGCCCTGGCGTTCGGCAGCATCCGAAAATCACGTTCACGAACATTGTTCGGGAGGTAATACCCAAACCCTTTGGACTGTTCACTCGTTTTTTCAAACCCTTTTACGGTCTTATCGATAAGATTTCGGATGAGATTGTAGTCCTGGCCCAATGCATACCAATTCATGGAATGGTCGCCCCTAAAATATGTATGGGCCAAGAGCGAAATGATTTCAGGTTCACTTTTAATGTGTTCCGAAGCAGGCCTTAACAGGCCCTTGCTCTGCCGAACCTTGCCCGTACTACTTTCCATCGTCAAGAATTGAAGCACTCCATTTTTATCATCCTTTTCGGAACGGCCAAAAGTGGGAAGTAGGAGGGCTGTTTTGCCCGTCACCAAATGGCTTCGATTCAGTTTGGTACTTATCTGAACCGTCAAATCACAATTTTGTAGGGCCTCCGCAGTATATTTTGTATCCGATGCCGCCATTAAAAAATTACCGCCCAAACAAATGAATACCTTGGCTTTTTTTCCATACATGGCCTCAATGGCTTCCACCGTATCATATCCCTTTTCGGTTGGTGGGTCAAAATTAAGATGCTCCCGGATTCTCTCGTTCAAGGTCTTGTTCACGAAATGCATTATCCCCACCGAACGATCACCTTGAACATTGCTATGGCCCCTAACCGGACAGGTTCCCGCAAAGGGTTTGCCCACGGCACCCTTTAACAATAAAATATTCACATATTCCTTAATGCACTCCACAGCATTTTTATGCTGGGTGATTCCCATGGCCCAGCAGATGACAATCTTGGAATTTTCGGCCAATAATTCCACAACCTTGTCAATTTTGTGCATATACACCCCACTTCTGCGTTGGAGGCTTTCCGTATTGTAACGGTCTAAATCTTTCAACAGATCATCATACCCATCAACATATTCCACAATAAATTCGTGGTCGATAATATTGGAATTTTTAGCATCGAGAGCGACCAGCTTCTTCAAGATCAGTTTTGCCAAAGCTATATCCTCATTGATTTTGACAGGGAGGTGAATGTCGGCAATAGGCTGTCCGTTGCCCAACATATCCGAAATATTTTGGGGATTTTTAAAGTTGACCAGTCCCGTTTCTGCCAATGGATTTATACTGATGATTTTACCACCATTCTTTTTGCACTTTTCCAGGGCCGATAGCATTCTTGGGTGATTGGTGCCTGGGTTTTGTCCCACGACCAGAATAACTTCCGCCCCATACAGATCGTCAAGCTTTACGGAACCTTTTCCAATGCCCAAGGTTTCGGAAAGTGCCACCCCAGATGATTCGTGGCACATATTGGAACAATCGGGCATGTTGTTGGTGCCAAAAGCACGGGCAAACATGCCGTAGAGATAAGCGGCTTCGTTGCTGGATCGGCCCGAAGTATAAAAAATAGCCTCATTTGGGTTTTTCAAGCAGTGCAATTCATCCGAGATCAATTCAAAAGCATCCTGCCAAGAAATGGGTTCGTAATGAACACTGTTCGGTTTAAGGATCATCGGTTCAACCACACGTCCCAATTTGTTGAGTTCAAAATCGCTGAGTTGGGATAGTTCTTCCACGGAATGTTTTGCAAAAAATTCCGCGCCAATATGTTCTTTGGTGGCTTCGTCCGCCAGTGCTTTGGCTCCATTTTCGCAGTATTCCGCAATTTTTGAGGGGTGCTCGGGAACGGGCCATGCACAACTGGGGCAGCGAAAGCCGCCCTCTTGGTTCATTTCCAAGAGACTACGCATGGAACGGGCAATGCCCATTTCCTTAAAAGTATGCCGTAAAGCTTCTTTGATCCCCAAAAGACCTGCAGAGGTTTGCATGGGTTCTTTTAGACGCAGTCCCGTAAATTTGATGTCCCCAGTGAGGGAAACCTTGCGCTTTATCTCTTTTTCCATGCTCTAATATAGGATTTTGGTGTGGGATAATTATTTTTCATCATTTCGGGCAATTCTATGTAGAGCGTAGTTACCTTTAATTTGAATTGCAATGGATTTCCTATGTAATTTAGCAAAAATCGAGTATTTTAAAGTATGTTCGCCCTAGTGGATTGCAATAACTTCTATGCCTCATGTGAACGGGCCTTTCAGCCCCAGTTCAACAATGTTCCCGTGGCCATTCTCTCCAATAACGATGGTTGTTTCATCTCGCGCAGCGATGAGGCAAAGGCACTTGGACTGCCCATGGGCGCCCCGGAATTTAAGTACAGACAATTTTGCAAGGAGAACAAGATCAAGGTCTTTTCGTCCAATTATCCCTTGTACGGAGATATGAGTGCCAGAGTGATGAATATTCTCGGAACGTTCACGCCGGATATGGAGGTCTACAGTGTGGATGAGGCTTTTTTAAAGTTTGATGGTTTCAAGAACTACGACTTTGATGCTTACGGCAGGGAAATCCAAAGAAGTGTGGAAAAGTGTACGGGAATCCCCATCAGCATAGGAATTGCCCCAACAAAAGCCTTGGCCAAGGTCGCCAATAAAATTGCCAAAAAGCTGAAATCAAAAACTGGGGGTGTGTATGTAATTCAATCCGAGGAGAGACGGGTAAAAGCATTAAAATGGACCAAGATCGAGAGTGTTTGGGGGATAGGGCGTGGAAACCTGAAACGACTTGAGAGCAGAAACATAAAAACGGCTTATGATTTTACCCAATTGTCGGATGAATGGGTGCGGAAGCAAATGGGCATAATCGGTCTTAGACTGAAAAAAGATCTGGATGGAAGCCCGACCTTGGATCTGGATGATTACACCCGCGATAAAAAGGCCATAGCCACCACACGAAGCTTTGAATACACCTATTCCGATATTGAAAACATTAAAGAACGAATATCCACCTTCGCGACCAGTTGTGCCGAAAAATTGCGGAGCCAAGGAAGCAGTTGCAACTATCTTGTTGTACTTTTAAGAAGTGACAGGCATAAAAAGGATGAGCCACAGGATAGGGGCAGTCTTATTGTTACCTTGCCCTATGCTACGGATTCCAGCCTGACCATAAGCAACTATGCCGTCAAGGCCGCTGTCTCCATATTCAAACCAGGAATCAAATACAAAAAGGCAGGAGTGATCGTATCGGGACTGGTGCCCACCCATGAAAGACAATTGGATCTCTTCCTGTCCGAAAACCCAAAACACCAGAGACTTATGCAGGTGATGGACGGCATAAACAACAAATATGGCATCAGCAAAATGAAAATAGCCAATCAAGATTTGGAAAGGACTTGGAAGATGCGCCAAGAACACCTTTCCCCAAAATATACCACAAACATCAATGATATCATAAAAGTGAAATGACCTCAAAAAAATCGCCAGAAACAGATTCACTTACTTTTTTTGCCCCAAATGAAGAAAAGGGTTTGGGGATGCCATTGTCCAGAAATGCCATCTCAGCAGGATTTCCATCACCAGCTGACGATTTTAAGGAAAAGCGCATCAGTTTGGACAAAACTTTGATCAAAAACAAAGAAGCGACTTTCTACGCACGCGTGAGCGGAGAATCCATGATTGGGGCCGGATTGGATGATGGAGACCTCTTGGTCATAGATAGAAGTTTGGAAGCGGAGCATGGCAAAATAGCCGTTTGTTTTTTGGATGGGGAATTCACCGTAAAACGGTTGAGCATTGAAAAAGACACCATTACATTGATGCCCGAGAATAAAAATTACAAACCCATCAAAGTTTCCAAGGACAGTGACCTATTGATTTGGGGAGTGGTCACTTATGTGATCAAGGCGGTGTAAAAGATAGATTTTCCAATCGTTACCATGTTCCTCATTTCGAAATGACATATTGTTTTTCTTTATTGTTTTTATTCTTGGATTGAGAAGCTTTCCTCCGTGTCATTTCGAACGAATGTGAGAAATCTTGAGTCTATCTGTCCTAAACTTGGGTCTCGACTGCGCTCGACCTGACACCAACTAGTTTTCAATTATTAGTGCCATTAGTGTCAAACCATTAACGCTGCCCCGAATGCCAAGTATGTTCCTTTGGAATGGTTTTGCCCTGATTTTTTTTGAAAAGACGGCAAGTTCGAAAAGCTTTGCTATCTTTGTACCGTTGTGTTGGATTCCAGTCGCGATGATTGGAATCAGGTTGAAGCATCAAACCGATGCTCGCCAATGAAAGGCTTTCCATTTGGAAGGCTTTTTTTGTTTGTGAGACCGGTAGGTCGAACAAATTCCGCTGCAGAACGGAATCTTTTCCTAATAAATTATAAAGTTGTCACCTCGAGCGCAGTCGAGAGGTCTTACTGTCAAAGGTCTCGACTGCCTGACCGTCCGGCAGTCGAGCATTCGACCTGACAAATACTATCAACCCCCAGAAACAGCATGTGCCACATGGTGCACGAGCGAAGCAGCGAGTTTTGCTGTTTGTCCATCAATATCATATTTCGGATTCATTTCGGCAATGTCCATACTGATCAATTTTCCAGAACCAATAATGGTTTTCAAGCATTCCAAAACCATGTGGGGCGTAAAACCCATAGGCGAAGCCGCACTTACCCCGGGAGCATAGGCAGAAGAGAATCCATCCAAATCGATGGTGACATACACAAAATCCACATTTTTGGCAAAGGCATTGATCCAGGTGGTGATTTCATTCAATAGTGGAATTTGAAAGGTATCGTTCATTACATAGATGACATCCAAGTCCCTTGCGGTTTGGAACAAGTTTCTATCATTGGCGTCCTTTCGGATACCCAGACAGAGATAGTTAAAATCAACACCCTCTTTTTCACAGTCTTTGGCAATTTGATAAAACGGGGTGCCCGAATTGCTCTGCTCTGTGTTTTTCCGCAAATCAAAGTGTGCATCAAAATTGATGATACCGATGGTTTGTCCTTCTTTTTTGAAATCCAGATATTTTTTGATACCGTTATAGTGACCATAAGCCACATCGTGCCCACCGCCCAAAACAATAGGGAATTGCTTTCTTTCTAAAAGTAAATTGACAGCTTCGGTAAGCTGATTTTGGGCAGCTTCCATATCTCCCTCATCACAGATAATCGAACCCACATCGTGCAACCGTACATTGCTCCCCAAATGGTTGGGCATCTTGGCAAAACTGCTTTTGATGACATCGGGACCTTCCGCGGCACCGATACGGCCTTGATTTCTTCGCACCCCTTCATCACAGGCGTAGCCCAAAAGAGCAATGGATTTTTTCTGGGCTTCAGGAAGTTCCTTCAAAGGCGTGCAATGCACCTTTTCATGCAGGTATAGCCATTTATTGGATATTCGACCTGTCCAGAGGTTTTGTTTCGGGAGTTCGTAGTGTTTCATCACATTAAAAAAGATTATCCAAAATATCGGATTCCACCAGATGGGGCAAAGTTACTTTTAAATTTGGAGAGCGTTCCATTTCCCGTTCAATGGCAAAGCGGGCTTCCTTGTTTCTGGCCCAACTTCTTCGTGAAATTCCATTGTTCACATCAAAAAACAACATTTTCTTCAATCGGTTGGAGGCTTCTTCGGAACCATCGAGCACCATTCCAAATCCGCCGTTGATGACTTCGCCCCAGCCAACGCCTCCACCATTATGGATGGAAACCCAAGTGGCACCCCTAAAACTATCGCCAATCACATTTTGAATTGCCATATCAGCGGTGAATTTGCTACCATCATAAATATTGCTGGTCTCCCTAAAGGGAGAATCCGTGCCGCTAACATCGTGGTGATCTCTGCCCAAGACCACGGGTGCACTAATTTCTCCAATGGCAATGGCTGTGTTGAAGGCATCGGCAATCTTGCTTCGTCCCTCGGCATCGGCATAGAGGATTCGTGCTTGCGAACCCACCACCAATTTGTTTTGTTCTGCCTCCGAGATCCATTTGATGTTGTCTTGCATCTGCTGTTGGATTTCTTCCGGTGCTTGGGATTTGATTTTTTTCATCACTTCCAAGGCAATGGCATCGGTTTTTTGAAGGTCTTTGGGGTCGCCCGATGTGCAAACCCATCGGAACGGACCAAAACCGTAGTCAAAACACATCGGACCCAAAATATCTTGGACATAGGATGGATACCTGAAGTCGATGTTGTTTTCGGCCATCACCTCGCCACCCGCTCGCGAAACTTCTAGTAAAAAGGCATTGCCATAATCAAAAAAGTAGGTGCCCTTTGCGGTGTGTTTATTGATGGCGTTGATTTGCCTTCTTAATGATTCCTGCACTTTTTCCTTGAAATCCTCTGGATTTTCCACCATTAAGGCATTCGATTCCTCAAAAGAAAGTCCGACCGGATAATAACCACCCGCCCAAGGGTTGTGCAAAGAGGTTTGATCAGAACCCAAATCAACAAAGATGTCCTCTTCAAAAAAGCGTTCCCAAACGTCCACCACATTGCCAATGTACGCCAAGGAAACCACTTCCTTGTTTTCAACAGCTTCTTTGGTTCGGACGACCAGTAGGTCCAAATCCACCAACAATTCATCCACCCAACCTTGGTCGTGGCGTTTTTTCGCAGCTTCGGGGTTGACTTCGGCACAAATGGTAATGCCCCCCGCGATGTTTCCTGCTTTGGGCTGTGCGCCGCTCATGCCTCCCAATCCAGCGGTCAAGAAAATCTTGCCTTCGGGCGATTCGTTTTTCTGTAACACTTTGCGAAAGGCGTTCATTACCGTAATGGCCGTTCCGTGGACAATGCCTTGTGGACCAATGTACATATAGGAACCAGCAGTCATCTGTCCGTATTGTGTTACGCCAAGGGCGTTGTGTTTTTCCCAATCATCGGGTTTGGAGTAATTGGGAATCATCATCCCGTTGGTGACCACCACTCTTGGTGCTTCCTTGGATGATGGAAAAAGTCCCATCGGATGCCCGGAATACATATTAAGGGTCTGTTCCTCGGTCATCTCCGCCAAATATTTCATGGTAAGCAGGTATTGCGCCCAATTTTGGAAAACCGCCCCATTGCCGCCGTAGGTAATCAATTCTTCGGGATGCTGTGCCACGGTAGGATCTAAATTGTTTTGAATCATCAGCATAATCGCCGCAGCCTGATGTGTTTTGGCGGGATATTCCGAAATAGGCCGCGCGTACATCTCATAATCGGGCTTAAACCGATGCATATAGATACGGCCATAGATTTTGAGTTCCTCTGCAAATTCAAGGGCAAGTTCCTTGTGCCAAGCCTCGGGAAAATATCGTAGCGCATTCTGTACGGCCAATTTTTTCTCTTCCTTGGAGAGAATGTCCTTTCGTTTTGGGGCCGGGTTCCCGTTTTTCGGATATGGCTTTTTAGCAGGAAGTTGTTGGGGGATGCCTTGTACTATTTGTTGCTGAAATTCAGTCATGATGCAATGTTTAATGGATGGGCGTTCCTTTTTTCCAAACCTCACTTGGCTTCAATTGCCCTTGATGGTAAGTGACTTCCTGATAGTTATCCGTTGGGAAAATGACAAAGTCAGCTTGTGCTCCAGTTTCCAGTTTTCCTCGGTCGGTCAAACGTAAAGCAGCGGCAGCTCTTGAGGTGATACCTGCCAAAACCTCGGTGTTGGACAGTTTTTCAAAGGTTCCCAAAATACTGGCTTGGGTGAGCAAATCGCCCATGGGAGCGGATCCGGGGTTATGGTCGCTGGCAATGGACAATGCGCCACCGGCATCCAAAATTTTCCGTGCTGGCGTGTAGGCGCATCCCAAACCGATGGATGCACCTGGCAATGCCGTGGCTATGGTGTTGCTCTTGGCCAAGAGTTGAATTTCCTTTTCGGTGCTGGCTTCTAAATGGTCGGCACTTACCGCATCAAAATCCACTGCAACTTGACTGCCACCCGCAGTAAATTGGTCGGCGTGTACGGTAATGTCAAATCCCATTTCCTTCGCTTTTTGGAAGTAAGGCTTGATTTCCCCGGGAGAAAAGGCACTTTCTTCCACAAAGGCATCCACACGATGGGCCAAATTTTCGGTTTTGATGATGGGGAACAATTCATTTATGATTACGTCCAAATAATCTTTGTCCTGACTCCAATCTTTAGGCTTCATATGGGCTGCCAAACAGGTCGGAACCAATGTAACATTCGAAGTTTCATTGGCCTGCTTGATGGCGCGTAGCATTTTCAATTCTTCATCCACGGAAAGACCGTAACCACTTTTCACTTCGATGGTGGTGACTCCGTTTTTGAGATGTTTTTTACTTCTGGAAATAATCCCTTCCACCAGCTCTTCTTGTGATGCTTTCCGGGTTTGGGTCACTGTATCCCAGATACCACCGCCAGCCTTGGCGATTTCCAAATAGGTTTTTCCAGCATTTCGATATGCGTAATCCCGAGCGCGGGTACCTCCAAAACAAATATGGGTGTGCGAGTCTACAAATCCGGGCAGGCAAACCTGTGCTCCTTCGATAGGGTGGATGTCCACCTCATCGGATTTCAACTCGTCAAAAACACCAACTTTGAGAATTTTTCCTTCGGAAACCAAAATGCCGCCATTTTGAATGATGGGGAGTTGCTCATCTTTGAGCGCTCCTTTTAGCGGGAGTCCCGTCATCGGGAGCAATTGGGTGAATGGTCCTATTAATAGTGGTCTGCTCATGTTAATATGTTTCAAATTCTTGAAGGTGTGGTGTGTTCCACTTCAGTTGTTTCTCCTCCATAATACGGTCTACCAAATTGATGATTTCCCCGTTTTGGATAATTTCGATTCCTTTTTCGATATCGTCTGCAAAAACACGGTCGTTTTCGGCAAAAGCAACCTTTGTCCTCAGGAATGTATGGATTTCATCCAACAGAATGCCCGATTTTAAGGGTTTTCTATACTCGAAGGCCTGCGCTGAGGTCAATAGTTCAATGGCGAGGATTTTCTCCACATTCTCAATAATGTTGAGTGCTTTTCTACCGCTGATGGAACCCATGCTCACATGGTCTTCCTGCCCCAAAGAGGTAGGAATGCTATCGGCGCTGGCGGGGAAGCACAGGCTTTTGTTCTCGCTGGCCAATGCGGCCGAAGTGTACTGTAGGATCATATAGCCGGAATTGATACCCGTATCTTTCATCAATAATTTGGGTACACCGGGGCTGTTGCCTTCCAGGGCTAGGTAAATGCGTCGGTCGGATATGTTTCCAATTTCTGATGTGGCCAAGGCAGCATAATCCAAGGCCATGGCCAAAGGCTGACCATGAAAATTTCCTCCGCTGATGGTGAGTTCATCATTTATGATGACAGGATTGTCCGTTACCGAATTGAGCTCAATTTCCAACAATTCCTTAAGGTGGAGCCACGCATTTCGGGATGCCCCGTGCACTTGTGGCATACAGCGCAAAGAGTAGGGGTCTTGCACCCGTTCGCAATCGATATGATCTTCCAAAATCTCAGAACCTTGAAGAAGGGTACGGATTCTGCCCGCCACGTGTTGGTTCCCTTTGAAGGGTCGTAATTCGTGTAACTCTTCAAAAAAAGGCTTCATGGAACCTTGCAGGCCTTCGAGCATCATGGCGCCGATTATATCCGCATGTCGAAGGCAATGCTGCAATTTGTGGACCACCATTACCCCATGTGCGGCGATAAATTGGGTGCCATTGATCAGGGCAAGTCCTTCTTTTGGGCCCAATTCCAAGGGTTGTAATCCTGTTTGTTCAAATAACGCTTGGGTCGGGATGGTCTTTCCCTGATATTCCACTTTTCCCAAACCAATTAAAGGCAAAAACAAATGGGATAGCGGAGCCAAATCACCTGATGCACCAACCGAACCTTGCGAGGGAACCACGGGGATGGCACTGTTTTCCAAATGCCAAAGCATACGTTGCAAAGTAGTTTCGGCAATTCCGGAATAGCCCTTCGCCAAGGCATGGATTTTCAGGATCAACATGATTTTGGCCAATTCGGTGGAAATGGGTTCGCCCACTCCTACGCTGTGGCTTTTCAATATGTTGGATTGAAGGATTTTGGTATCGGCTTTGGAAATCTTGGTATTGCACAAGGGACCAAATCCCGTATTGATGCCATACACCGTATCGCCTTTTTCCACGATGCGTTGCACACGTTCGTAACTGGCATTTACATTTTTTAAGCATTCATTGGAGAAAATACCTCTTATGGTGCCCTGGGCCATGCCCAAAGCTATGCTTGTGGTTAAATGGTCTTCGCCAAATTGAAATGTTCGGTTTATCGCCATGTGTTTAATTAATTTACTAACTGATTGTCCGTAATAACCCCATGAATTAAAAGATGTCAGGTCTGGTCTTTCGACTGCGCTCAAGATAAACTTAAGTTGAGATCTTTTTTAGGGCCCTGAGTTCAAAAACTTCTCGACTGCGCTCGAAGTGACAGTGCGTCATGATTGATTACGGCTATTCAAAGTTACCGATTAGGTTTAATAATTGCCAATACTTATTTTTGTAATAATCAATAAGTATGAATTATCATATAGAACTACGACATTTCATTTATTTTTTGGCCGTGGCCGAAGAGCTTCACTATCGAAAGGCGGCTGAAAAGCTCTTTATTTCCCAACCGGGATTGAGTACGCAAATCAAACAGATGGAAGAAATATTGGATACTCAACTGTTTGTTAGGGACAAGAAAAAGGTTAGCCTTACTCCTGCGGGGGAGTTTTTAAAGAAGGAGGTGGAATTTATCTTGAACCATTTGGAGCAGACGAAAAAACAGGTAAAACTTATCGGAGAGGGACAATTGGGCGAGGTACGCATTGGGTTTTTGGGTTCGGCCATGCAAAATGTGGTGCCCAATTTGCTGTTGGGCTTGAAGGAAAAGTATCCAACGGTCCACACTACTTTGGAAGAACTTTCCAACCGAGCACAGATCAATGCGATATTGGCCGACCGTTTGGACCTTGGTTTTGTGCGATTGTCTCGCGTACCTAAAGGATTGGATGTGAAGCCCGTTTTTGAGGACACCTTTTCCTTGGTGCTGCCAGCGGAGCATCCTTTGAATGGGGAAAACTTTAAGAACATCAATCAAGTGGCGGATGAGGATTTTATCCTTTTTTCCCAGGATTATAGCCCTATGTATTACGATACGGTGCTCAGTATTTGTGAGGATAGTGGGTTTGTACCTCATGTTTCGCATAAATCGGTACATGCACAGACCATTTTTAAACTGGTGGAAAACAAACTGGGTATTGCCATTGTGCCAACTACCCTTCAATATGGGTTTCAGATGAAAGTAAAGTTCATCGAAATGAAAAACATAAAACAACGTGCCGTATTGAGCATGGTCTGGAAAACCGATAATCGGAATCCTGCGCTACAGAAATGTATGGATTTGCTCATGGAATTATGACGGCAATGTTTTCGAGTGTAACTTTGGAATTCAACTTAATATACAACTATGATTTTTGACTTGATCAAGGAGAGAAGAAGCATTTTTCCTCCGCAATATATTGATAAGCCCATCGCCAAAGAAACCATTGAAAAGATTTTGGAAGCGGCCAATTGGGCCCCTACCCATAAAAAAACAGAACCTTGGCGCTTTAAGGTGTTGACGGGTGAAAAGAAACAGGAACTGGGGATTTTCCTTTCCAATAAATATGAAGAGGTTGACCCCAAGCCAAAGCAGATGAAGATTAAAAAATTACAATTTAACCCGTCAAATTCGGGTGCTGTAATCGCTATCTGCATGCAACGGGACCCTAAGGAAAGCCTGCCCGAGTGGGAAGAGATTGCTTCAGTGGCCATGGCGGTGCAAAATATGTGGTTGTGCTGCACCGAACTCGGCATTGGCAGTTATTGGTCTTCCCCCGGCCTCATTAAGTACATGGATGAGTTTTTCGATTTGAAGGAAGGGGAAAAATGCTTGGGCTTTTTCTATATGGGTTATTTTGATGGCGAGGTAATCCCATCCGCCAGAACTCCCATGGCTGACAAAGTGGAGTGGCTGGACTAACTAAAGGTGAACAGGTCGCCCGCATATTTGATGGAAATGTACACGTAGAAGATGGCATACACAATGGTGACCAACAATTTCATAAAGGTACCGGTCAAAAAACCTAAAAACGAACCGAAAGCCGCCTTCATGGCGGTTTCTTTGTTGGCTTTGTTCAGCAATTCGCCGACCAAGGCCCCAATAAAGGGCCAAATAATAATTCCGAATGGGCCAAAAATAGGAACAAAGATAGCCACAAGTAATCCTACAATGGTGCCCCACATTCCAGCTTTGCTGCCACCAAACCGTTTGGTGCCCATGGCAGGGATCACATAATCCAAAACTGTTATGGTTATGGCTATCACAAAGGTAACCCCCAAGACCCACCAATTATCGGGTACGGCTTTGGTTAGATAAAGCAGTAGCAGTCCGACCCAACTTATAGGCGGACCGGGCAATACGGGCAAAAAACTACCCAGTATCCCAACGAGCATCAGGAGAAACCCTAAAATGAGCAAAGCAATGTCCATGGTTGTGTTTTTCTGTTAGACAAATGTAGCCTACAATTGTTACAAACAAAATCAAAATAAAACCCTACCCCTAAAAATTTCGTAGGTAAATTTGAAACCAATTACGAAACTGTCGTGGAAACAAATAAAACACATACTAAACCAAGGTTCATTCAAGTAGAGTGCGCCCTTATAGCAATGTTTTATTTGTTAGGACTTTTTAATGGATTGGTGTTGGAAACCCTGCACGAAGTATCGCACGTGATGGCCCCAAAAGCACACCACCATAACTTTGCCTCGGACCACGAAGCTATTGATTATTCTTCATTGGAGGCTATGGCAGGTCACTCGCACGAAGCTTTGGAAGCCTTAAAGGATTTGTTGGAGGCCAATCAACCAGATGAGCACGAATCCAATGATAACATCAGCCTAAAATTGGATAAACATTTCGTTGAAGAAATTCAAATTGCATCTGAAATCAATACTTTAATGGACAGCAATCGTCTTTGGGCATACCAAGACATAACTTCTTTTTGGTGCCAAGGGTTAACCACGCCTCCTCCCCAGCATAGCTGAAATAAACTAGACCAAAATTTTAAGGAACAGGCTTCATCAATACTTCGATGAACCAAGGTCTAGGGATGCTATTGTTCAGACTTTTTTACACAAATCAAATTAAAAGACAACGACATGAAATATTTTATGGCGGCATTGTCCATGCTGTTCATGGGCACTATTGCTGCACAAAACGTAAAGGGAAAACTGGTGGATGAATCTGGTTCTTCCATTGAAGATGCTGGAATTTTTAACAAGACCAGCGGCCAACACAGCCATACCGATGGTACAGGGCATTTTGTTCTGGATAGGACCTCAGTCAACGATACGATTTACTTTTCCAGATTGGGATATGCCACACAGACCAGAGTGGTCAACCAAGCTGATTTACAGAATCCGATTACCGTTATTCTTGTGGAAAGCTCCATTTCTTTGGACCAAGTGGTTTTGGTGTCAAAGGTGGACGCTTTGAGCAGAGTGGTGGATGTGGATGTGAAAACAAATCCCGTAAAATCATCACAGGGAATTTTAAGGAAGGTACCAGGACTGATCATCGGTCAGCACGCTGGAGGCGGAAAGGCCGAGCAGATTTTTTTGCGCGGTTTTGATGTGGATCACGGCACCGATGTGGCCATCAACGTGGATGGTATGCCGGTGAATATGGTGTCCCATGCCCATGGGCAGGGATATGCCGATCTTCACTTTGTGATTCCGGAAACCATTGAAAATGTAAACTTTGGAAAAGGGCCTTACTATGCTGATCAAGGCAATTTTAATACGGCGGGCTACGTCAATCTAAAGTTGAGAAAAAGCTTGGACAAGAGCATGTTGTCGACCGAAGTGGGACAGTTCGGGTCCCGTAGGTTTACGGGGATTTTCAATGTGATGAACAACCAAAACAGCAATGCTTATTTGGCTTCCGAATTGTATTTGACAGATGGTCCATTCGAGTCGCCACAGAACTTCAATCGCATCAATATCTTGGGAAGATATCGGTATGCTTTGCCGGGTAATCAAGAATTGTTATTGACCGCATCACACTTCTCAAGCAAATGGGATGCATCGGGCCAAATACCACAACGAGCCGTGGACCAGGGTTTGATCAGTCGTTTTGGTGCCATTGACGATACCGAGGGCGGACAGACGAGCCGAACCAACTTCGTTTTGGACTATAACAAAAATTTGGGTACTGGAACATCCTTGAATTCCATGGCTTTTGTTTCCCATTATGATTTTGAACTGTATTCCAACTTTACCTTTTTCTTGGAAGACCCCGTGAACGGAGATCAGATCAGGCAATTTGAAAACCGACTGATGGCTGGAGCCAAAACGGTTTTTCAGGATAATTCGGCCAATTTGGGCGGTATGGATTTCAAATACAATGCTGGGATTGGTTTCAGGTACGATAATGTGGATGACAACCAATTGTCCCGCACTCTGAATCGTCAGGAATTATTGGAACGTTTGGCCTATGGTGATGTGGATGAGGTGAACAGCTACGCCTTTGCGGGCGCTGAATTCAAATCAGGTAAATTCATGTTTGAGCCAGCTGCTCGATTGGATTATTTTAGGTTTGACTACATAAATAAGATGAGCGAGCTATACGATAGCCGAAGCGAGGAAAAGGTGGCTTTTAGCCCAAAGTTCAATACCATTTACAGCCCAACCCAAAATACTCAACTGTTCTTGAAAACGGGCATAGGGTTTCACTCCAACGACACCCGAGTGGTAGTAGCCAATGGTGGCGAAGAAATTCTACCTGCCGCTTACGGAGTGGATTTGGGAACCATCATAAAACCTGCGGACAAATTGGTCTTGAACGCCACTTTATGGACTTTGTTCCTAGATCAAGAGTTTGTATATGTAGGTGATGCAGGTATTGTGGAGCCCAGCGGAAAAACCCGAAGAATGGGGCTTGAAGTGGGAGCGAGGCACCAACCCTTGGACTGGCTTTACCTGTATACTGATGCCAATTATACCCACGCTCGTAGTATCGAAGCTGCCGATGGGGAAGATTATATTCCATTGGCACCCGATTTCACCATGGCCGGTGGTGTGACTTTGGGAGGTGATCAGGGATTTTCGGGAGGATTGAACTATCGATATATTGATGATAGACCTGCCAACGAGGACAACTCCATTGTGGCGGAAGGCTATTTTGTTACCGATGCGACACTCAATTATAGTGTAAACAACTGGACCTTTGGCCTGATTGTGGAAAACCTGTTCGACACTGAATGGAACGAAACACAATTTGCCACCGAAAGCCGTTTGTTCAATGAACCGAACTCCTTTGAGGAAATCCATTTTACCCCAGGTACACCTTTTTACCTAAGAGGTAAGGTGACCGTAATTTTCTAAATAAGTATCCGCCAGAATAATACACTGGCGGAATTTCTTCTTTTTTTAACTAAAAAATTAGTTTAAACTAAATATTTAGTTATATTAGCAGTGTCATTTCGAACTGAGCGTGGCGAATGTGAGAAACATCAAACCATTTTTTGGTTTAGGAGTTGCAATTGCACAGCTCATTTTCGAATTGTCAGACTGAGTGGAGTCGAAGTCAAGATGAGAAACCTGAACTAATTTTCAAGGGTTCAACTCAGATTTTAAGGAACATTAATAAGATTCCCGATTTCTCGGGAATGAAAAATAAAATGGGTCAAATGAAACAGCTCACCAAGGCAGAAGAAGAGGTAATGCAGCTCCTTTGGAAAATTAAAAAAGGGAACGTAGCTGCAATTTTAGAGGAATTGCCAGAGCCCAAGCCAGCCTACAATACCGTTTCCACCATTGTTCGGATTTTGGAGGACAAAGGTTTTGTGTCCCACGAAAAAGTGGGCAAGGGGCATGTGTATTTTCCTTTGGTGAAAAAGGAAGAGTACAGCAATCAGAGCCTCAATAAATTGATGGATGGGTATTTCCAAGGATCTTTCTCCAGCATGGTATCCTTTTTTATGAAGAAGAACGATATCAGCCTGAAGGAACTCGAAGAGATTATGAAAAACATTAAAGACGAGGAGCAATGATTACTTATATATTGGAAAGCTTGGCGTTTCAACTGGTCTTTTTGTTGGCCTATGATCTCTTTCTGAAAAAAGAAACTTTTTTTCAATGGAACCGAGTATATCTCTTGGGTACGTTTGCACTTTCTATCCTGTTGCCTTGGGTAAAGATTGAGGCGTTACAAGCCTCTATGCCGCAAGAATTGGGGGGTGTCACAATTTTTCTGACACAATTGGATGGCGTGGTACTTGGACCGAGAGCAGAGGAAATCAGTTTCTTGGCAAACATCCCTTGGCCGTATTGGGTTTTAGGAGCTGGAAGTGTTTTGGCTTCCATCTGGTTTGCCTACAAGCTGATTCAAATAAGGCAACTTCGTAATAAGGGTTCAGTGTATCATTACCAAGAATTCACAAAAGTCACAGTGCCAAAAAGCACTTCTGCCTTCTCCTTTTTCCGAAACATTTTTATGGGAGAAGAAATCCAAAAGGACAAAGAAGCCAACATACTGGCCCACGAGTTGGTGCACGTAAAGCAATGGCACACCTTAGACCTGCTCTTTTTTGAGCTGGCCCGAATCGTCTTCTGGTTCAGCCCATTAGCTTACATCTACCAGAACAGGGTTGCCGAGCTTCATGAATTTATTGCCGATGAAAAGGCGGTAAAACACAATAAGGCCGCACATTTTGAAATGCTATTGTCCGAAGCGTTCCATACGCAGAACATCAGTTTTGTCAATCAATTTTTCAATAGATCATTAATCAAAAAACGAATAGTCATGTTACAAAAAAACAAATCCAAAGCCGTATGGCAGTTAAAGTATGTATTGTTGTTGCCCCTTGTTCTGGGGATGTTGGTCTACACCTCTTGCGAGACAAACAAGGAAGATAATGGTCTTGAATCGGTGGAAGGAGTATCTCTGGCCGTTGCTAATGAAATCCCATTCGGCGCCATTGATGAAGTACCAGTTTTTCCAGGTTGCGAAGACGCTGACGATAAAAGAGCTTGTTTTCAGGAGAAAATGCAAGCACATATTCGTAAAAACTTTCATTATCCCGAAGCGGCTCAAGAACAAGGTATTCAAGGGAGGGTGAGTGCGATTTTTAGAATAAATCCAGAAGGAAGCATAGTGGACATCAAAATGAGAGGACCGCACGAACTTTTGGAAAAGGAAACCGAAAGGATTTTATCAAAATTGCCACGAATGCAACCAGGAAAACATGAAGGAGAAGTGGTAAATGTTCCTTTCTCCATTCCAATAACTTTCCGGCTCCAAGGAAATGATGAACAGGAAGTCAGTAAGCAAAGGGGGGAGAGACTTGGGGTTCCCTTCGCGAACGTCGATGAGGTTCCAGTCTTTCCGGGATGCGAAGACGCTGAGGATAAAAGAGCTTGCTTCAATGAACAGATTGTGAAGCATATAAAAAAACATTTTAATTACCCTAAAAAAGCCCAAGATCTGGGTGTTCAAGGTAGGGTGAGTGTGATTTTTGTGATTGGGAAAGATGGAATAATTACTGACATAGGGAAACGTGGCCCACACGAGTTGTTGGAAAATGAAGCTGTCAGAATCATAGAACGTTTGCCCAAGATGCAGCCAGGCAAGCATGAAGGGAAAGAGGTAAAAGTACCATTCTCGATTCCAATAACCTTTAGGTTAAAAAAACAACCAGAGGATACAACGGTCAATGGCTTGAAAGACTATATGCTAGTAAGTGCCAGTATCATGGAAAAGCAGGGGAAAATGTTTTATGAGGGTACGGTGACCGATAAAGAATCTTTGGGGTTGGCAGGTGTTACTATTTCCATTGAAGGTGAATCATCAGGAGTTGTGTCAGATTTCAACGGAGTTTTTTCAATAGAAGTGGACAAAGGGGATGTTGTGAAGTTCCAGTACGTAGGCCTTCCTGATAAAAGGGTGGAAGTGTCCAATTAGTAATCAAAAGAACTAAATCAAGGCTGTTGATGCGTAAAACAAAATACATTTACGTTACATTTTTGATTTTCTTTTTATCCAAAGCCAGTGCACAAACATCGGCTTTGTCCGTTGCCGATAGTTTGTACGCTTTGGGCAACTATGCAGCGGCCATCAACGAATATGCAAAGGTTGGGGACAAAAAATCGAATCTGCAGATAGCACGGGCCTACAATGCCATAGGCAATTATGATAAGTCCATTGCCCAATACACAGTTGTTTTGGACAAGAATCCTAAATTTGACCTTGCACGGTTCGAGCTTGGCAAGTTGTTGTTGAAAACCAAAAACTTTAAACCTGCTATGGAAATGTTTAATGTTTTGGTTTCATCAGAACAAGAGAATCCCGAGTATTACTATTATTTGGGTAGAACCTACGAATCTGTGAAAGAAGCAGACAAGGCCAACAAGGCATTCAAAACTGCTGTGGCCATGGACAGCACCCATTTGAGAAGCCTCTATGCGCTCGGTAAATATTACGTAGGCCAAGAAATAAAGGATTCCGCACTGGTTTATATTGATCAAGGCCTTCGATTTTATGGGAATGACGTTGCCATGATCAATTTAAAGGCCTTGGCTTTTTTTAACAATGGACAATTTCAACCTGCTTTCCCTCATTTTGAACGATTATTGGAATTGGGTGAGGAAAAACCCTTTGTTTATGAGAAATTGGCCTATTGTTATTTCCGAAACTGGGAGCCGGAAAAAGCACTGGAAACCTATCACAAGTTAACATCTTTTCCGGATAAATTGGCAGTTGCCTATGCAGGATTGGGAGAGGTATATTTTAAGGAAAAAGCGTTGGATAGTGCGCAATACTACATCAAAAAATCCATTGAGGAGCGAATGATCTCGTTTCCGAAGGAATATGCGAGCCTTGGCCGTATAGCTCGCCTCAAAGGGCAAACCAAAAAATCCATAGATTACTATGTAAAAGCATGGGAAGAGAACAAGGAGAATTATTACAATTATTATCAAGTCTGTGTTTTGGCGGACCAATACTACAAGGATTCCAAAACCCGATTGAACTATTACGAAAAGTTACTTGAAATGTATCCTGATTTAGTTCCTTGGCTCAAGGAACGGGTCAGAAACCGCATCACTGAGATAAAGGAGGAAATCCATTTTGGCAGCAACTGATTTCTTCAAAATGTCGTAATTTCAGCCAAATTATCAGGGCTGTCATGCAGAAGTATGTTTTATTGATCATTTTTATGGGTTTTCTCGTATCCTGCGAGCTGTTCGAGTCCAAGGAGGACAAGGCCCAAAAACTGGTCAATGAGGAACTTTTGGCCATCGATTGGAACGATGTGGACCAATACCCACTTTTTGAGGATTGCGACGAAACCGCCCCCAAGGACGCCCAACAGGAGTGCTTCCAGAATGTGATTACCGAATATTTTTCCGAAGCTTTGGCAGGACTCAAGTTTCAGGTTCGGAACGATATGAACGACACGGTTTATATCGATTTCTTGATTGATGAACACGGTTTTATCTCCGTGTTGGGCGTCGAAGAAAAGACCTCCGTATTGAATGAGATATCCGATTTCAACAGCAAAATTTCCGAACATTTGAACGATTTGACCACCGTGGCGCCCGCATTAAAAAGAGGAAACCCGGTAAGCCTACGTTTTAGGCTCCCACTGGTACTAAACACCAACTAACTTGGCTACAGAAAAAATCATATTGGGAATAGACCCTGGAACCACCATCATGGGTTTTGGAATCATCAAAGTCATTAACAAACAGATGCATTTTGTGCAAATGAACGAGCTGATGCTGCGAAAATATGATGACCCCTACACCAAACTCAAACTTATTTTTGAGCGTACCTTGGAGCTCATCGACACCTATCACCCAGATGAAATTGCCATTGAAGCCCCTTTTTATGGCAAAAATGTACAGTCGATGCTAAAATTGGGCCGTGCACAAGGGGTGGCGATGGCCGCTGGTTTGTCTAGAGAAGTCCCGATAACGGAATATATGCCCAAAAAGATAAAAATGGCCATCACGGGCAATGGAAATGCCAGTAAGGAACAAGTGGCTAGAATGCTTCAAAGTGTTTTAAAGCTGAAGTCCTTGCCCAAAAATTTGGACAGTACCGATGGATTGGCCGCAGCCGTTTGCCATTTTTACAACGAGGGCAGGATGGAAGTAGGAAAAAGTTATACGGGTTGGGAGGCCTTCATCAAACAGAACCCGGATAAGATCAAATAACAATCGAGTGAGCGGAATTTACATCCACATTCCATTTTGCAAGCAAGCTTGCCATTATTGTGATTTCCATTTTTCCACCCAACTGGAAAAAAAGGAGGTCATGGTCAATGCCATTGCCAAAGAACTTGTTTTGCGCAAATCGGAGGTGGATGATGCCGTTGAGACCATCTATTTTGGAGGAGGAACACCATCGGTTCTTTCCAATGAAGAAATTGAAAGATTGATTCAGACGGTTTATGAGCATTACAATGTAATTGACGAGCCTGAAATTACGTTAGAGGCCAACCCAGATGACTTAACCAGCAATCGAATCATCCAATTGTCCAACAGTCCAGTAAACCGCCTTAGCATCGGCATTCAATCTTTTTTTGATGAAGATTTAAAGCTGATGAACCGTGCCCACAACGCAGGAGAAGCTGAACAGTGCATCCAAGAAGCCATTGGGTATTTTGATAACATCACCATTGATTTGATCTACGGAATCCCGGGAATGGATAACAAACGTTGGAAATCGAACATCCAAAAGGCATTGGATTTTGGCCTGCCCCATATTTCAAGCTATGCTTTGACCGTGGAGCCCCGAACCGCCCTGAAGAAATTCATTGAAAAAGGCGTTGTCCCCGATGTGGATGATGAACAGGCTCAAGAACAGTTTCATATTTTGGTGGATATGTTGGAAGCTCAGGGTTTTGTGAACTATGAGATTTCCAATTTTGGGAAGCCCGGTTTCTTCTCCAAGAACAACACAGCATACTGGCTGGGCAAAAAATATCTGGGAGTGGGGCCATCGGCACACTCTTTTGATGGAAAACACAGAGGTTGGAATATTCGAAACAATCCGACCTACATTAAAAAAATAACTAAAGGTACTTTGCCCTTGGAAATTGAGACCCTTTCCAAAACGGACAGGTACAACGAATATGTGATGACTGGCTTGCGAACTGTTTGGGGTGTGGATTTGGATAGGATAGCCTCGGAATTTGGTGAAAACTACCAAAAGTATCTCAAGCAACAAGCGGTTAAATTTCTGGAGCAAGATTTTCTGGTTCTGGAAGATGGAAAACTGCTCACGACCCAAAAAGGCAAGTTTTTAACCGATGGAATTGCCGCAGACCTTTTTATGGTTAATTTAAAGTAGTAAATTGTCACTCCTGCCAAGGCAGGAATCCATGAAGTAGAATTGAATCCCAAAAAACACTGGGAAGTTAAAAAAGGAATAGAATTTGATCGCAACCATAAAACACAACTCGCGAAACTACAGAATAGATTTAACCGAACCGCTCGATATTTCCATACCGCTTAAAGGGGGCGACAACAATGTGAACGCCTGGTATTTGGACCCGCCAAAAATTGCCCCGCACGAGCAAGATGGGTTTATAGGCAAGGTATCCGAGGGCGGATCCACCAATTTCAATGATATTTGGTTCAATCCACATTCACATGTAACACACACGGAATGTTTGGGGCATATATCGGAGGAGTTCAACTCCATCAACAAAAAGCTGAAGAAGTTTTTCTTTTTGGCCGAGTTGATTACCGTGGCGCCCGAACAGATGGGAGAGGACTTCGTCATATCCGAAAAGCAAATAAAATACGCTCTGGGCAACAAAAAAAGACAGGCCGTGGTCATCAGGACCATGCCCAATTTGGGGTATAAGCGTTCCAAAAAATATTCGGATACCAACCCAACTTATTTAACGGAGGCAGCGGCCAAACATTTGGTGAAAAAAGGGGTTGAGCATTTGCTTATAGACCTTCCATCGGTGGACAAGGAAAGGGACGGGGGCGGACTTTTGGCACACAAGGCCTTTTGGAACATGAACGGTAAGCCCCGCACAAAAGCGACCATCACAGAATTTATTTATGTACCCAATCCCGTGGAGGACGGCACCTATTTTTTAAACCTTCAAGTGGCGCCTTTTGAGAACGATGCCAGCCCCAGCAGGCCGGTCTTGTATAAAATTCTTGAAAAATGAAGACGGTATTAAAGCTTGAAGAGCTGATGATGTTCGCATTGGGCATCTATTTTTTCAGTTTGTTGGATTATGCCTGGTGGTGGTTTTTGGTGCTTATTTTAACGCCCGACATTGGCATGTTAGGGTATCTTTTCGGAAACAAAGCGGGAGCTTTTTTCTATAATTTGTCCCATCATAAAGGAGTTGCCCTACTAATTTATCTTGCTGGTGTCTACTTTTCAATACCTTTATGTCAGCTGATCGGTGTAATTTTGTTTACGCATTCGGCTTTCGATCGAATATTGGGCTACGGCTTAAAATATGACAAAGGATTCAAGTTTACCCATTTGGGTGAAATAGGTAATACTAATGGGTGAAATTTTCGACACTTTTCTGGGGCTTGTACTAGGAGCAATACTCATGTATTGGTTGTACTCTGTGTTCCGAAAAAAAAGGAACAAGGAAATAACGGAGCAGCAATCCACCGTAATCTTGAACAAGATACGCAGCGTGTGCAAACTGGTTTCCGTTGAAGGTGATTTTGCCGAAATCTATCACTACGAGAATACCAAGGACAGTTTTATGAGTCTGTTCCGAAGCAAGAAAAAGGCATTGATCGTTATCAAGGCCAAGGCCCATATCGGGTATGATCTGAACAAACTTGATATGAAAGCGGACAATGATAAAAAGAAAATCATCTTGAGCCATTTTCCAGAGCCAGAAGTACTGTCCATTGAGCCCGACTTGCAATTTTATGACATTAAAAATGGTATTTTTAACAGCTTTTCGCCCACGGACCTAACGAATTTAAACCAAGAGGCTAAGGAGCACATAAAACAGAAAATACCAGAAAGCGGACTTATGGAAACCGCAAAAAATGAAGCTTTACAGGCCGTTTTGGTCGTGGAGAAAATCGTAGAGACCATTGGGTGGACATTGGATTATTCCGCCTTGGAAATATCAAACAGAGAAAAACAATCTATAAAAGAGTGAATATGAAAACCAAAATTTTGACCCTACTTCTGGTAGGTACAATATCAGTTATGAGCAATGCACAAGAATCCAACAAAACTACTTTTGACCACACGTTTGCACATGTGGTTTATTTCTGGTTTAAAAACCCAGATAACCAAGCCGACCGAGCTACTTTTGAAGCGTCTTTGACCAAATTTTTGAACAATTCCAAGTACGCCAAAACCAAATTTATAGGTAAACCGCCAAAGGCGATTCGCGATGTAGTGGATGATTCATTTACCTATTCCTTGATTTTATCTTTTGAATCCGCCGAAGATCAGGCTGCCTATCAAGAAGAGCCTCCACACTTGGTGTTTATTGAGGAGTGCGAGGACCTATGGGAAAAAGTGATCGTTTACGACTCGCAGGGAATCGAACAATGAATGTAGAGGAACTTAGGGAGCTTTGCATATCCAAAAAAGGTGTAACTGAAGAATTTCCGTTTGATGACAGCACCTTGGTGTTCAAGGTTATGGGCAAAATGTTTGCCTTGGTTCCCTTGGAACGTCTTCCTGCGCAGTGCAACCTAAAGTGCGACCCGGAAAGGGCAGAAGAACTCCGTGAAGAATATGACGGAAACATTGCGCCGGGCTATCACATGAGCAAAACCCATTGGAACACTTTGTTTTTGGAACAACTCCCACCGCAATTGATCAAAGACTTGGTCGACCATTCCTACGAACTGGTGGTATCCAGTCTCACCAAAAAGCTACAGCAAGAGCTTAAAAATTTAGGTTGACATTAGATGACGGACTTAAAACGTTTTTACACATCCCAACGAGAAAAGCACCAGCAAGAACTTCAGCAAGTAAAAAAACGATTGGGCCTTTTGGCCACTTTACGTTTGTCCGTTTTTGTGGGTTTGGCCCTTGGAGTTTATTTTCTATGGGGAACCACCTTGCTTTTTGCATTATTGCCCCTTGGTGTTGTGCTGTTTTTGTATCTCGTTCTGCGTTTTAGCAATATAAAGCGACACAAGGAGTATTTGCAGAGGCTCATTGCCATAAACACTACGGAGTTGGATATCTTGGTCCGTCGTTTCCACCATTTGCCAGATGGGAAGGAGTTTTTAAGACCCGACCATCCGTATGCACAGGATTTGGATATATTTGGAAGGGGTTCTTTTTATCAATACGCCAATAGAACCAAATTGCAACAAGGGCGGGAAATGTTTTCGGACCTTTTGCTGGATGGATATCCAAAGGATATAGCCAAAAAACAAGAGGCGATTCTAGAGTTGGCCAAGCTGCCCGAGTGGCGACAACATTTTTCGGCACTGGCCGGGGAAACCCAACCCAAAATATCGTCGGATTTGGTCTCCGATTGGATGAAAAACCACCAATCTTTTATACCTAAATGGGCGGGAACCGTTCCTCCTATTTTTAGTGTGTTATCAATTGCAATGATTGGCTTGGCTTTTATGGGCATGGTACCAGAAAGTCTGATCTTGTTTTGGTATTTTTCGGGCTTGGCAATCGTGGGTCGATACGCCAAGAATATTATCGGGTTTACTGCCAAAGTATCCGAGGCGCAAGAGACCATTCAACAGCATCAACGATTGATTTCTGAATTGGAGGAACACACTTTTAGCTCGGAATTGCTTCAAGAGATTCAGCAGAAATTGGAGGTCAATGCAGAAAAGACCTCTAAAATATTAAAACGCTTCTCCCAAAGTACCACGATGTTGGAACAGCAGTTCAACTTGATCGTATCATTTTTTGGTCAGGGTCTTGGTTTGTACAGTCTGTTTTATGCTTTTAAAGTCGACTCTTGGATCAAAAAATATGGTGCCGATGTGGCAGGGTGGTTTGCTGCCATTGCGCAATTTGATGCCTACATCACCTTGGGAACTTATGCCTTTAATCATCCCGATCATACCTATCCAAGTTTAGTGCAGGGGGATATCGTTTTGAGTGCGAAAGAAGTGGGGCACCCCTTGGTAGACCCTGAAAAGAACGTTTTGAACGATTTTGAAATTGGAAAAGGCCGTTTCTGTATTGTGACAGGGGCCAATATGGCTGGGAAAAGCACTTTTTTACGAGCCGTTGCTTTGCAAATAGTGATGGCCAACATGGGATTGCCCGTAAAAGGGAGGGATGTGCTGTACAATCCTGTTCGTTTGCTTACCAGTATGCGTTCTTCGGATTCCCTGACGGATGAGACCTCTTATTTTTATGCCGAGCTCAAACGCTTAAAATACATTGTGGAAGAGCTTAAAAAAGGCGACTGTTTTGTGATTTTGGATGAAATCCTGAAGGGCACCAACAGCGTGGACAAGGCCGAAGGCTCCAAAAAATTTGTGGAACGTTTGGTACGGAATGGGTCCACGGGAATGGTGGCCACCCACGATTTAAGCCTTTGTACCCTCGCAGACCAACTTCCAGAGGTGGAAAACCGTTATTTTGATGCCCAAATCATAAATGGGGAACTCTTCTTCGATTACAAATTCAAAGAAGGGGTTTGCCAAAATATGAATGCCTCTTTCTTACTAAAGAATATGGGTATTGTAGATTGATTTTTTACCATTAGTGTCCAGAAAACTTTTTACAACGCTTTGTAAACCCAATAGCAACATACGTTAAAGGGGTAGTTGGTTTATAGGCCTTACTTTTGAAAATACGGTACATGGCTTTCTTTTTTGAAACATAAACAAAGACCAAAGAGCTTGTCAATTGACTACCAGCATATCTTGTTTCTTGGTTCTTTCAGCGAAGTGGTCTATGGTCTAACCGTTTTATATCAAAGCCCTTTAACTTGGACATTGTGGAAGGAATCTGCCTGCAATCGGAGCAATTCCTCTGCTTTTTCTTTTTTGTAGCGGTAAAGTTCTTCTTCGTTTTTGATATCGGCATAGATTTGCTGATTGATCTCGCCATCAGTGGACAACAATAATTTACGCTGTTCCACTTTTTGGGTTACCCAGGTAGCTACGACACTTTCTTGTTCTTCAAACTTGTAATCATACTCGCCTTTGGGAGCTAATAACTTGGCAATAATAGGAGCTGTTTCAATGGCCAAGAACAATAAAAAGATAAAGAAGGATGGAAACCACGGCAATTTGCCCAGGGCATTGATGCGGGCCATCAATCCATCAAACCCATCAATAATGGGCTGGGAATTGGCCACAGCGGTATCGTAATCGGTTTGCAAAGCTGCAATTTGCGCTTCAATGGTTTCGATTTTCCCGGCATTGGCCTCTTTTAGGGTATTGAGTTCGGCCAATGCAGCATCGTGTTTTTCTCGTTTTTCCTTGTACACGGGTCCCTTGCCCAACAGACCGGTTCCAGCGGTGCCTTCCGCTTCGGAAATGTAAGTATCGTAAAGGGCATTGGTTTCTGCTTCTTTGGTCGCTATTTCATTCTTCAGCTTGGCAATGTCTAGGTTAAGGCTCTCAATCTTTGGGGTGTACTGGAGCGCCAATTGTTCCTTGTTGTCCAAGGTCATGGCGTTTTTCTCTTCCAAGAGCACTTGGTTAATCTCTTTTTCAAAAATCTTCATCTCCAAAGGTTTGGAAATCACTACGGCAATGATCAATGCCAGTACAATCCGTGGTGCGGCCTGGAGCAGTTCACTTTTGAAATTGTCCCTCTTTTTTATGGTGGAAACGATGTATCTGTCCAAATTGAAAATGAGCAGTCCCCAAATCAAACCAAAGAAAATGGCCGTATAAATATTGTCGAAAACTGTATAAAGCGCATAACCAGAAGCTATAAATGCCATTACAGCGGTAAAAAATACGGTGGCACCGATGCCTGCGTATTTGTTGCGTTCCCCGTTGGAACAAGTTTCTAAAATTTGGGTGTCCGCACCCGAGCAGAAAATAAAAAAGCGTTGTAACATAAGGTGTTCTCTTTGATTGATAGGGTATTAGAACGCAACTTTTGTGGATTTGTTACATAAAAAGCCCCAATTAAGGGGCTTTTAACAATTTTCATAACACGAACTTAGTTATCGATGATTTTGGGTTCCGGTGGATAGTTCAACAACGGGGTTGGATTCATTGGCTCCCATGGTAAGCATGGCTACATATTGTTTTTTTTGAACCACTTCGAGGGCTTTTTCACTAGATATTTCTTTTCCGTTCAAGGTGAAGGTTGCTCCCTTGGCCGCCATTTTTTTGATATGCTCAATGGGTTTTGGTGGCTTAGGTGGTGCTGGTGGACTGGGTGGCGCCACAGGTTTTATTTCTTTTACGTTTGTAATGGCTGAAGGAGGCATTGGAGGTTTTGTAGCTCCGGGAGCCGGTGGTGCTGGCGGTGGCGGTGGAAAATTGGGAAAAGGTTCTGCATCTGCCCGCTGTTTTTTGGACATTTTGCCATAAATGGTTTTTAGGTGCATTACCTCTTTCTTTTTAATGAACATGTGGTTTCGGTCCATTTCATTGTACTTTTTGGCCAAGGCGTTGTACTTTTTCATTTCTTCTCGGGTAGCGCTCTCTTGATGAAGCACTTTTGGACCTACAATAGTAATGGTGGCAGAACCGTACTCGGCGAGGATTTTATCTACCTGAGCGATAATATTTTTTGAGGTGTTTTGGTCAACCTGAATGACTGAACGCAGTGTTTTTTTACGTTCATCAAAAGAGAGATGATTGTTTATTTTTAAAAGGGTTTCTTTTAAATCACTCAAGGGCACCAAATCTTTTTGAAACAATATCTGACCGCTCTTGTTGATTTTAATATTGATCGGGTTGATGGTTTTTTGGTCAGCATTTTGAGAGATGGAAGCTGGAGAAGACCCAGCAAATTCTTTTTGCCCCTCGTCCATTCCAGCCACTGTCATTTGTTTTGCATTCAAAAGTGTTGTGCTTGGCGTAATCGGAACATTTTCTTTAAACTGACCTTCTTCCATTATGACCTCATTGGCAAATATCTCGATCAAATCAATACCAGTGGTTCTTATTTCTTTGGACAAATCGTTTATGGTATTTAGATATACAGGTTGGACAGCATTTATCTCAACCTTGGTTTTTTTAGAATTATAGGTCGATAGGTATTCCTGATTTAAAACTTGAGCGACTTCATTGATATGTATAACCTCATCCTGAATTTGCACAGTTTCAATACCTAAAAGCTCCATTGTAATGATATGGTATGTTGGAATTTCCCTTGCAATTTCACGATGCTCGCTAAACCCAAATAACAATAAGGCCGTAAGTGGCAAAAGCAATAGACTTCTGAATAGAAATGATTTTTTTGATGTGTTTGTTTTCATGACTGTAAAACGTTTTTTGATTGATGAATAATTAAGGGCATTTGCAATGCCGGTCGACTGATGTGTATTAAAACTATCATGTGATAAGTATGATAGGATTGTGTTTTGATAATGCAAATGATCGTTGTTCTTGTCAATCACGGCCCTATCCGCCAAAAATTCATGGTTCAGTTTAATGGACGATTTAAATAAGTAGATAATGGGATTGAACCAAAATATGACTTGGGCCAGTTCAATAAAGAGAATATCCAGGCTATGTCGCTGCTTCGCATGGGTTTCCTCATGTACAAGTACTTCCTGTGGAATGTTTTTTTCCTCAAATTGCTGTTGGTTCAAAAAGATATAGTTGAAAAAAGTATGGGGTGGAAGTGATTGTCGCAAAAGAACCTTAGTGACGAAATTCTCCTTGAACTTTGGATTCCTTCGGATACGAGACCAAATTTGTGTAAGATGTCTCATAAAACGGAATCCAAATGCAATAACCCCAAGTATATAAACGCTCCACAACAAAACTTCCCAGTCAAAGCCATGCTCTTCGGCGACTAAATGATCAGTACCAACCTCTAAAAATTCATCGGTAATTGGGAAGTCTTGAGCAACTGAATTTTGCGCTATCTCCACATATTCAACAAAGACAATATTGGGAATCAAAAAGGAGGCGATAAGAGCTCCCAAAAGAAAGAATCGTTTAAAATGATGTATGCTTTCCCTTTCCAGCACTACTTTGTAGAAGACCCAGAAAATGGCGAGACATGTGGTCGATTTTAAAAGGAAGACTAACATATTTACTTCTTTTTAATTTCATTGTCGATTAATTTCTTCAATTCTTCCAACTCTGTTTTGCTCAAATTCGTCTCTTGGGCAAAAAAGGAAGCAAATTGACTGGCACTGTCGTTAAAGAAATTTTTAATGAGCCCGTTCACATGCTTGGAAAAATAATCCTTCTTCTTCACCAAAGGAAAGTACTCCCTGCTTCTTCCTATACTGTTGTAGGCTATAAAACCTTTGTCCGCTACCCGTTTTAAGAGGGTTGCTACAGTAGTGGTCGCTGGTTTGGGTTCGGGGTAGGCATCCAATATGTCCTTCATATAGGCCTTATTTAAATTCCAAACAATGTTCATTAACTCTTCTTCGGATTTTGACAACTGCATTTCCAATTTTTTACAATTATTGCTCTACAAACATAGAATAAAAATTTTAATTCTACAAATGTAGAGTTTGTTTGTGATTATAAGAAGTCATTTTAATATCCTAAAATGTTAAGTTTGCCGTCAAATTTGAATATCATGGGATTATTGGAGGACTTACAAAACAGAAGCGGAAATACCTGCGAACTATGCGGGTCAACAGAAAACTTACAGGTGTATGAAGTTCCTCCGGTTTCCACTGGTGGTATGGATGGTAGCCTTTTAGGGTGTTCCCTCTGCATTGGTCAGATAGAAAATCCCGATACCACAGATGCCAATCATTGGCGTTGTATGAATGATAGCATGTGGAGCGAGCACGATGCGGTTAAAGTTGTGGCTTGGCGAATGCTGAACCGTTTAAAGTCTGAAGGATGGCCGCAAGATTTGTTGGATATGATGTATTTGGAAGATGAAACATTGGAGTGGGCCAAAGCTACGGGTGAAGGAGAAGAAGAAAGTGAAAAAATCATCCATAGGGATGTGAACGGCAATATATTGGAGAACGGTGATAGCGTTGTGCTGGTAAAGGATCTTAAAGTGAAAGGTTCCAGCATGGTCGCAAAACAGGGAACCGCCGTACGACGGATTTCCCTGGATCACGAAAATGCCGAGTATATTGAAGGCAAGGTAGATGGTCAACAAATTGTGATCATCACCAAATACGTCAAAAAGATTTAAGCTTTCATCTCCGTATAATATTTGTAGAAGTAAGGGATGGTCTCAATGCCCTTTAAAAAGTTCCAGACCCCAAAATGTTCGTTGGGGGAGTGGATGGCATCGCTGTCCAAACCAAATCCTAAAAGAATTGTTTTACTGTCAAAAACATTTTCAAAAAGGGCCACAATTGGAATACTCCCTCCGGTTCGTTGTGGCACAGGAGTTTTTCCAAAGGTTGTTTCCATCGCCTTGGAAGCGGCTTGGTAGCCAATACTATCAATTGGAGTAACATAAGCTTGACCTCCGTGGTGGGGAGTCACTTTTACTTTTACGCTCTTGGGGGCAAGGGATTTGAAATGCTTGGTAAACAGATCGGTGATCTCGTGCCAATCTTGATCGGGCACCAATCGCATGGAAATTTTGGCGTAGGCCTTACTGGCAATTACGGTTTTTGCACCCTCACCTGTGTAACCGCCCCAAATACCGTTCACATCCAAGGTTGGTCGTATTCCAAAACGTTCTGGTGTGGAATATCCCTTTTCACCATGGACATCATCAATGTCCAATGATTTTTTATAGGCTTCCAAATCAAATGGTGCTTTGGCCATTTCTGCCCGTTCTTCATCGGATATGATCTCAACCTTGTCATAAAAACCGGGTATGGTGATGTGGTTGTTCTCGTCATGCAATCCAGCAATCATTTTAGAAAGTACGTTGATGGGGTTCGGAGCGGCTCCTCCGTAAATTCCAGAATGCAGGTCCCTGTTCGCTCCGGTCACTTCCACTTCAACATAACTAAGTCCGCGTAGGCCTGTTGTTATGGAAGGAGTATCGTTGGAAATCATTCCTGTGTCGGAGATCAGGATAATGTCATTTTTAAATTTTTCGCTGTTCTCCTTTAGGAAATCTTCCAAATTATCACTCCCTACTTCTTCCTCGCCTTCGATCATGAACTTTACGTTGCAGGGCAACGTATTGTTTTTGATCATAAACTCCACTGCCTTTACATGCATAAAAAACTGGCCTTTGTCATCGCAGGCCCCACGGGCAAAAATGGCACCATCGGGATGCAGTTCCGTTTTTTTGATCACGGGTTCGAACGGGGGGGAATCCCACAAATTTATAGGGTCCGGGGGTTGCACATCGTAATGGCCGTAAACCAATACTGTTGGCAGATTTGGGTCTATGATTTTGTCACCATAAACCACGGGATACCCATTAGTTTTGCAAATTTCGGTGTTTTCGCAACCTGCTTCGTCCAAAGATTTTTTTACGGCCTTGGCCGCTTCCAAAACATCTTGGGAATATGCTTTATCGGCACTAATAGAGGGGATTTTTAAGAGGTCGATCAACTCGTTGATAAATCTGTCCTTGTTGGTACTGATGTAATTATGTATGTCTTTCATATATGAATTAAAAAGGACCCTAAAAGTACAAAAAACAAGTTTTTCGGGGCAGTGGATTTGCAAATCGGAAAATTGATTTATATTTGCACTCCATTTCGCGGGTGTGGTGGAATTGGTAGACACGCTAGACTTAGGATCTAGTGCCGCAAGGCGTGGGGGTTCGACTCCCTTCACCCGCACAAAAAAGCTCTTCAGCAATTGAGGGGCTTTTTTTGTGTTAAAAATCCTGTCACGTATTTCCCATTTTGAAATCAGATTCTTTTCAAGCGTTATTATTCAAGAATTTGCCAGATCCTTTCCTGTTTTAAAAAACCTTCGGAATTGATAAATAGTATCCCTAAATCATTTAAAGCACGATTGTATTATGGGGAGTAACTTATATTACTTTTAACCTGCTTATTTGCGCACTGGTCAAGAAACGCTACTCATGATTAATGTATTTGGGATGATGATAAAAATCAAAAATCAAAAGTTGATTTTTGAAATTATCCATAAGATTTTGTTAAAACGAGGGGATATTACTAAATTGAAATCGTTTAAGAGAGGAAAATAACCAGGTCAAGCTTTAAAAAAACGCAATAAGCAATCCGTGTAAATTATTTTTATAATAAAGTTTTCCGATTTTAGTTCTACTTAAATACAGAATATTGATATTTGTCAATATTTTTTACAGTAGAACAAAACCAAACCAAAACTAACAAAGTAAAAGACCAACTACGCTATGTACAAGGAAATATACTTGGTCGATGACGAAGACCTAGTGAATACGGTTAATGCGATTCACTTCAGAAGAATGGGAATGGAAGATAGGGTTAAGAGCTTTACCAATCCCGAATTGGCATTAGATGACCTTAGATTTAGAGATAATCCTCAAACTAAGACGCTCATACTATTGGATATAAACATGCCCGAGATGAGCGGTTTCGAATTTTTGGAATTCATGATGCTAGAAGATTTTCCGGTAACCAACGAAGTACTTTTGGTAACTTCTTCCGAGTCCGATGCGGATAAAGAAGAAGCAAAGAAGTATGAGAAATATGTTAAGGAATTTATTACAAAGCCTTTGAGAATTGAGCATTTGGAAGATTATCTACAAAGCGCCAATAAATAGTTTTTAGTGCCCTACAACTAGAAAGTATTTGGTTTCCCTTTTAAGACCTGAGTTTTAAACGGCCCATTCTGATTAAATTTTGACTTTTGAAAAGGAAACAGACACTTATTCTTAACAAGGTTGAAATCGTAGAGGATAGGGATGACGCTGTGTGGGCGATGGATTTAAACTATCGGCTGACCGCTTTTAATCCATCGTTTAAAACAAGACTCAAATGTGAGGGGTGGGACAAAGTCGACCGGGGTATGGATCTAAGAGCTGTATATCGGTCGGTAAGTTTTTTTAAACCATGCGAACAGGGATGCGAACGGGCCTTTGACCGGTTCGCAACCACTTCTAAACACACTTTTGAACAAAATGGGGAAGTAGTGGTGCATGAGTTTTCGTTTCAACCTTTTATGAACAGCTCGGGAAAGGTTATCGGTTGTTGTATTTGGCAAAAGGATATAACGCAGGAAGTGGACAATAATAATCGTTTGCTCGAAAGCGAAAGAAAGTATCGTGAAGCCCAAGAAGTTGCGAATGTTGGGCATTGGGGCTGGGATATGAAGGATGACAAAATTGTTTGGTCCAACCAATTGTTTCGAATCTTTGAACAAGACCCTTGGAAATTTAAGGCAACCTTTGATGCATTATCGGAAATTATCCATCCAGATGACCGCCAAGCGTTTATTGATGATGTTCAAACTAGTATTGAGGAAAACAAAATGCACGACATTACCCATAGAATTGTTTTGGGCAATGGAGAAATACGTTATGTGCACCAAAAGGGTAGGGCTTATTACGATGAGCACGGCAAACCAAAATACATGTCCGGTACTGCACAAGATGTGACCAAAGAGGTATTGTCCAATCATCAAATAGTACAGCAAAACCAAGAGCTTCAGAATTTTGTTAGAATCATATCGCACAATCTACGAGGGCCCATATCCAACCTTTTAATGTTGTCCAAAATTTATGAATGGGGTAAAGATGAAATAAACGACGACATTGTTAAAAAGATTGAACATACAACCGAGGCACTTGATCAGACCATTAAAGACCTCCACCTTTCCCTATCATTAAAGTCTGCTGACAAGAAAAAATTCAGAGAGGTGTGCCTCAAAGATGTGATGAAAGATGTGAACGGGTTGTTAACAGAGGAGGTCATGAAGCAAAAGGCGTCGATTCGAACCGATTTTTCGCAAACGGATACCGTGTTCGGGGCCAAAAGCTATGTGGTAAACATTTTTTACAACCTTATTCTTAATGCGATACATTACGCAAAGGATGGTGTTCCTGCCATAATAAATATATCTACCTATCAAACCAAGGAAACGGTAATATTAAAATTTACCGACAATGGTATTGGAATGGAGCTCACGCCCGAAAAGGAACGAAAAATATTTGATATGTATGGAAGGCTCAGTGGAGCAACCGAAGGTAAAGGCTTTGGACTTTACTTGGTAAAGACCCAAGTGGAAGCCATGGATGGGAAAATAGAGGTAGAAAGTGAGAAAGGGGCAGGGAGTACATTCACCATAACACTTCCCAACAAGATACAGTAACCTAAAAGGGCAAACGCTCCAAGTCCACATTGCCCCCAGAGATAATAATACCTACTTTTTTATTGGAGAGTACCCCCTTTCTTTTAAAAACAGCAGCCAAGGCTACGGCGCTGGAAGGTTCGCATACAATTTTGAGTCGCTCCCAAATCAATCGCATGGATGCAATAATTTCTTCTTCGGACACGCGGACAATTTCTTTCACATGCTTCTGGATAACGGGAAAGTTTCGGTCACCCAACTGCGTTTTTAAACCGTCGGCAATAGTGTCTGTGGTGGTATTGGTTTCTATTTTTCCGCTTTGTAGGGAACGATAGGCATCATCCACCTCAAAAGGTTCGCCTCCAATGGTTTTACAATGGTTTCCAAAATAATGCGCCGAAAGGGCTGAACCTGCAATCAAACCGCCACCGCCTACTGGGGCAATAACGTAATCAATGTTCGGATGTAGTTCCAGTAATTCTTTACAGGCAGTTCCCTGTCCTAAAATCACATGGTCATCATTGGAAGGGTGAATAAAAGTAGCCCCATGCTCGTTTACAATCCGTTCAGATTCATGTTCCCTAGCCGCCAAGGTGGGTTCGCATTCAATCAAAAACCCACCGTATCCCCTCACCGCTTCTTTTTTTACCTGGGGAGCCGATCTCGGCATCACAATATATGCCTTAACCCCTAAACTTTGTGCGGAAAGGGACAAGGCTTGGGCAAAATTGCCCGAAGAATGTGTGACTACACCGTTCTTCTTTTGTTCGTCCGTAAGTTGTATTATGGCATTGGCTGCCCCACGCATTTTAAATGCACCCATACGCTGAAAGTTTTCACACTTAAAAAACAAATGGGCACCCGCCATCTCGTCAATGAGGCGGGAAGTAAGAACGGGCGTATTGTGGATAAAAGGTTTTATCCGTTCGTGGCAGTCGATTAGTTCTTGTTTGTCCATAAAATTACCTTGTACCGATTTTTGTAGCAATTAAATCGTGGTAAAGATAACAATGGGATATTAATTGCGCGACTCCACTTCTTCCTCTTCTTCCTTGGCTTTTGCCGAAATACCCTCCATACCCAGTTCAGGTATCACCAACAATGGTATTTGGGTATGGAATGCCGTTCTTTTGATAATAGGCTCACGAGTCATTTTTTCCATATAGCTGTGCTGGTAATTGAGCATCGCCAACAGATGAATGCCTAATTCCTTGGAAAAGGTTTCCAAGGTATGGGAAACGGAATTGAGTTCCGAAACGGTATGCACATAGTGCTCTACATCGTTCAGATAGCGCCGCAGCATGTTAAGGTTGAACTGTTGTAGTTCCGTCAATGCCTTTATGCCATATTGTACATGCACAATCCGAATGGTGGCTTTGAACATCTTTGCCATTTCCAATAGTGGTGATAGTTCGGATGTAGTGTAAAATCTATTAAAATCCGTGGCAAAAGCAATCTCCGAAGGAGTAACATATTCAAAATGATGGGGAATGGCCAAAACAGGACATTTTTTAGTGCTTTTTATAATCCGTACCGTGTTACTTCCCATAAATACCTCATCCACTCCAGATGCCCCTTTTGTGCCGGTAACTACCATATGTATGCCAAAAGTTTCCACAATATCTTTTACCTCATCCACCAATAGGTTAAAAGAAGAAATGGTCTCGAAACTGTGGTTGGGGTTGCCATATCTGGTTTTTATCCGTTCCACTGTTTTGTTCAATTCCCGTTCAGAATTTTCCCGGACTGCATCCACAATCCGAACCCCATCAATCATTTTTGCCATAAATCGGCTACTGGGAATAACAGGGGTATAGGTGTTGAGCAAATAAAAAGTACAGCGCCTGTTGCGGAACAATTGCATGGCATAATCAATGGCGTTCCACGCGTTTTCCGAAAAATCCGTAGGTATTAATATCTTTTGCATCTGACTAAGATTTTCGATGCGATAAAATTAGACCTAAGGGCTAGGGGATACTATGACAATTGTCAGGTTTTGGAAAGTGAATTAAAAACCCTCGACCACTTCCAAAAGTTTACGTTCATCCTTAATTCCGATTTTTTTGCCAGAAGTATGAATCAAACCTTTCTTTTTGAATTCCGAAATGATTCTAATGGCGGATTCGGTTGCAGTGCCCACCACGTTGGAAATGTCCTCTCTGGACAAAGTAAGGGCCAAAAAACCATCGGTATCTTCGCCAAAATTGTTCTGGAGGTACAGAAATGCCTCGGCCATGCGTTGCTTTACGGTTTTTTGGGAAATATTGACGATTACATCGTCGGCCTCCTTTAAATCGTGGGCCATGTGCCGCAAAACCTCTAAAGTAAAATTAGGGTTCTTTTGGAGTGTATTTGTGATAGCGTCTTTTGGAATAAAACAAACCTCCATATCGTTTACAGCAACAGCGGAAAGATTGGTGATTTCTTGGGAAATCACCGAGCGTTGGCCCAGAACTTCGCCCTTACTGGCCAATTTCACGATCTGATCTTTTCCGTTGGCGCTCAACTTGGAAAGTTTGGATACTCCGTTCCTTACACAATAAACCCCGTTGAGTTTATCACCCTCCGCAAATAAAGATTCACCCTTTTTTATGATCTTGGTGGTTTTGGTATCGGAAACTTGTTTCAATTCCTCCTTGCTCATGGCACGGAGCGAGTTGAACTGTCGGATGATACAATTTTCACATCTACTTTCCATAATGTTTTGCTTACCTGATTTGGCAAACTTAAGGGTTAAACATTTACGAATTACTGATAAATATCATATTTTTAGGAAGAATAGTATTACAAATTTGCACCAGGTAAAGCAAATGTAAAATGGCAGACTCGACCTGTTATCATTGTGGAGACGAGTGCGGTAAAGGTTATGTTAAGCTTGATGATAAGGATTTTTGTTGCAATGGTTGTAAAACCGTTTACGAGATTTTTACGTCCAACGGCCTGTCCACCTATTACGAAATAGAGGGCAAGGCAGGAACCACACCTAACGAAATCCGTCAGAAATACGATTTTTTGGACAACCTAGAAATTGTACAGAAACTCGTGGAATTTAATGAAGAGGGTGTGCAAGTGGTCAGTTTGAGTATTCCTGCCATTCATTGCAGTTCCTGCATTTGGGTGTTGGAAAACCTGAACAAGCTACATTCGGCCATTAAAGTTTCCCAGGTCGATTTCCCAAAGAAAACCATCCGGGTTACCTATAAAACAGAGGACTTTTCCCTGAAAGCATTGGTACTTTTGTTGGGCAGCATCGGTTACGAACCCTATATCTCCCTTGAGGAATACAACAAAAAAGCAAAGAAAGTAGACCGTTCCCTAATCTATAAGTTGGGTGTTGCGGGTTTTGCCTTTGGAAATGTGATGCTGTTCTCCTTTCCCGAGTATTTTGAGGTGGAAGAATTTTGGTTGGACCAATACAAGCAGGTTTTTCGGTGGTTGATGTTTGCTTTTTCCCTGCCCGTGGTATTTTATGCCTCGCAGGATTACTTTATCTCGGCCTACAAGGGCATCCGTTCCAAATTATTGAATATTGATGTGCCCATCGCCTTGGGGATTTTAGTCCTCTTTTTACGAAGCACCGTCGATATAGCGTTTGATTTGGGCTCAGGCTTTTTTGATAGTCTTACTGGCTTGGTGTTCTTTTTGTTGTTGGGCAAGTTCTTTCAGCAGAAAACCTACGCTTATCTCTCGTTTGAACGCGATTACAAATCCTATTTTCCCATAGCCGTTACCCGTTTGAAGAAAAATGGGGAAGAAGAAAACATCCAAATTTATAATATCGAAGTAGGGGATAGGGTCCTTATCCGAAGCCACGAAATTATCCCAGTGGACTGTATTCTGATCAAAGGAACTGCCGAGATTGATTACAGTTTTGTAACGGGCGAATCTGAAGCGGTTTTTAAGGAATCGGGAGAAAAATTGTTTGCGGGCGGCAAACAACTTTCAGGGGTTTTGGAGGTTGAGGTGCTCAAATCCGTCTCCCAAAGTTATTTGACCCAGTTGTGGGGCAACTCCATATTTTCCAAGGACAAGGCAAGTCAATTCCAGACCCTTACGGATAGCATCGGAAAACGATTCACCATTGCCGTTTTGAGCATTGCCACCTTGGCGACCGCTTTTTGGTTGATTTTTGACCCAAGTTTGGCCCTGAATGTGTTCACTTCGGTATTGATCATCGCCTGTCCGTGCGCCATTGCGTTGGCGGCCCCATTTACCTTGGGAAATATGCTACGCATTTTCGGGAAACATAAATTCTATTTGAAGAATACCAATGTGATCGAACGCTTGTCCAAAATAGACACCGCTATTTTTGATAAAACCGGAACGCTCACCACAAATCAAAAGGATACCATCCATTATGAAGGAATGGAACTTACGGAGGAGGAAACCGCACTTTTGAAAACTACCTTGAGGGCATCCAACCACCCCTTGAGCCGATCTCTCTATGCTATTTTAAAATCCAATGCCATCATGACCCTTGGAGAATTCCAAGAACATACCGGAAAAGGTATCGAGGGCAAATATAAGGAGCACTCCATAAAAGTGGGTTCGGCATCCTATGTGGGTGAAAGCATATCCAATGCATTGACCAATACTTCGGTCTACGTAAGTGCCGATGAAGATTTTAAGGGACGGTTCGTGTTCAAGAACACCTATCGCGAAGGGATGGGCCAAATTTTTGATGAGCTGTCCGCCGATTTGGAACTGGGCATTCTTTCGGGGGATAATGATGGAGAAAAAGCGCAGTTGGAAAAAGTGCTTCCGGAAAAGACAAGAATGCTATTTGATCAAAAACCTGAGGACAAGTTGGAATACATCAAACAGTTGCAGGAAAAACATAAAGTTTTGATGGTGGGCGACGGTTTGAACGATGCGGGGGCCCTGGCCCAAAGTGATGTAGGATTGGCTGTTTCGGAAAACATCAATGTGTTTTCACCAGCTTGTGATGGCATTCTGGATGCGAGCAAGTTGCGAATGCTGCCAAAGTTCATACAACTGTCCAAAAAATCCATTCGCATTATAAAAATGAGCTTTTTGTTATCGCTCTGTTACAATGTCGTGGGATTGTATTTTGCCGTCACAGGTCAGTTACAGCCCGTTATCGCCGCTATTCTGATGCCGTTGAGCTCTATCAGTATTGTGGTGTTCACCACCTTGGCGACAAATTACCTCGGTAAAGATTTAAAAATTTTAGAAAGCTGATATATGTCATTTTTTGAGGAATACCATCACAGTAGTTTTACCCCTAAATTCAGGCAGGTATGAGTGTTATTTATGTGTTGTTGGCCATTAGCATAACGGTGGCCGTAATCTTTTTTGTAGCCTTTGTTTTCTCGGTAAAAAGCGGACAATACGATGACACCTATACCCCATCGGTAAGAATGTTGTTCGAGGATGAGGTGGTTAAGGACAAGGAAAAATCAAACCCAAATAAAAAGGAAATCAAACAAGCTAAAAGTACAAACCAATAAATATGGAAATACAACAGTTCCGTTACGATAACAAAATCGTACAAAAGTTTTTATACGCCACCATTTTATGGGGCGTAGTGGGTATGTCGGTAGGCCTTTTATTGGCCTTTATGTTTTTGTTCCCCAATGTTACAGAGGGTATCTCATGGTTGAGTTTTGGGCGTTTGCGTCCATTGCACACCAACGCCGTGATCTTTGCATTTGTGGGGAACGCCATTTTTGCAGGGGTGTATTACTCCTTGCAACGCTTGCTTAAGGCACGAATGTTCAGTGACGCCTTGAGCAATATCAACTTCTGGGGCTGGCAATTGATCATTGTCTCCGCAGCGATCACACTTCCATTGGGGTATACCACTACCAAGGAATATGCCGAGTTGGAATGGCCCATAGATATTGCCATTACAATAGTATGGGTGGTCTTTGGATGGAACATGATCGGTACCATCCTCAAAAGGCGACAAAGGCACTTGTACGTGGCCATCTGGTTTTACTTGGCCACGTTTGTTACCGTGGCCGTGCTGCACATTTTTAATAGCTTGGAGCTGCCGGTATCCGCACTGAAGAGTTATTCCGTATATGCTGGTGTGCAAGATGCATTGGTACAATGGTGGTACGGGCATAATGCGGTGGCATTCTTTTTGACCACGCCTTTCTTGGGGTTGATGTACTACTTTGTTCCCAAGGCGGCCAATAGGCCCATCTATTCCTATAGATTGTCCATCGTCCATTTTTGGTCGTTGATATTCATTTATATCTGGGCTGGTCCACACCACTTGTTGTATTCTTCCTTGCCAGATTGGGCACAGAATCTTGGTGTCGTATTCTCCATAATGTTGCTGGCTCCATCTTGGGGAGGTATGATCAACGGGTTGTTGACCCTCCGTGGTGGTTGGGATAAGGTTCGCACCGATGCTACATTAAAATTTATGGTGGTAGCTATTACGGGGTATGGTATGGCCACCTTCGAAGGCCCCATGCTTTCCCTAAAAAACGTAAACGCTATTGCTCACTTTAGTGACTGGATCATTGCCCACGTTCACGTAGGTGCCTTGGCCTGGAACGGATTCTTGACCTTTGGTATGATCTACTGGTTGGTGCCACGAATGTTCAAAACAAATTTGTACTCCAAAGGATTGGCCAATTTCCACTTCTGGATTGGCACCTTGGGTATTGTATTGTATGCCCTTCCCATGTACGTAGCTGGATTTACCCAAGCCTTGATGTGGAAAGAATTTAACCCAGATGGTACCTTGGTTTATGGTAACTTCTTGGAAACTGTCACCCAAATCATCCCCATGTATTGGATGAGGGCCATCGGAGGTTCGTTGTACATCCTCGGTATGTTCGTGTTGCTTTACAATATCGTGATGACCATTAGGTCTGGTAGCAAAGTTGAAGATGAAGCAGCAGAAGCTCCGGCCTTGGAACGCGTTGCAAAACGAAGAGTGGCTGGCGAAACCTTCCACAATTGGTTGGAAAGGAAACCGGTTCAGTTGACCATCTTGGCCACCATCGCTATTTTGATTGGAGGTATTGTTCAGATTGTCCCAACGATTTTGGTAAAATCCAACATTCCGACCATTACAAGTGTTAAACCGTATACTCCGCTGGAATTGGAAGGTAGGGACCTTTACATTCGAGAAGGTTGTGTGGGTTGTCACTCACAAATGGTCAGACCGTTCCGTAGTGAGGTGGAACGCTATGGCGAATATGCCAAGGCAGGAGAATTTGTGTATGACCACCCATTCCTGTGGGGCAGTAAGCGTACAGGTCCCGACTTGTTACGTGTGGGAGGCAAATATTCCGATAGTTGGCACCTGAACCACATGTACGATCCCCAAAGTACCTCGGCAGGTTCCATAATGCCATCGTATGAGTGGTTGGTGACGGACGAACACGACCGTAGCGATGTTCAAGCTAAAATGGAGGCTATGGTAAAATTGGGTGTACCATATACTGATGATGACATTGTCAACGCTCCGCAATCCATGGCAGAGCAAGCGGCCCAAATAGAGAAGAGCCTGTACACAGACCCGGAATTTGAAAAAACCTACGAAGCGGATAAAAAATACGCAGAGGAAAACGGATTGGAGTTTGTGGAAATGCGCGATCGCGAAATCGTTGCCTTGATTGCTTATCTGCAACGATTGGGTACCGATATTAAGCTTGAGGGAACAGAAGAATAAAATAAAAATAATGAACCAAGATTCAGGAGCCAAGACATAGGCAATTTAAGATTTCAAAGTCTTGCATCTTGATTCTTGCATCTAAAATCTAATATAACCATGTTGAAATTTGTAAAAGAACATATGGAAACCATCGATGGGATAGCCAACTACCCCATGGTTTCCCTGCTCATCTTCTTTGTCTTTTTCGTTCTCTTGTTCTGGTGGGTATTTACCGCTACCAAGGAACACATAAGGGAGATGTCCGAACTGCCATTGGATAACGATGATCAACAACACAAACTATAACATTATGAGTACTAAAACACCTTGGTGGATACGAGTCCCGGTTTTATTCTTTTTGATCTTCGGATTGATGGAATTTTTTATAGACTCCGGTGACAAACCCGCAATACTTGAATATCCCATCACGCAGTTTTTTATGCTGTTGGTATTGATGATCCTTATTGCCATTGAATTGATTTTGAATTCTATAGAGAACATTATGTTCCAAACCCTTTCCGAAGAAGGCAAGGAACGTTACTTGGAGACCAAAAGCAAGAAATTTGAATGGACTTGGGCCAAAAACCTCATGAAAAAATTGACCAAGAGCCGAGCCATTGAAAAGGAAGGTGAAATTGTCTTAGATCACAATTATGATGGTATCCGGGAGCTGGACAATGTGCTCCCGCCTTGGTGGGTGTACCTTTTCTACGCGACCATTGTTTTTGCAATTGTTTATTTAGTGCGCTTTCACGTTATTGGAGATTATACACAAGAACAGGAATACGAACAAGAGGTGGCCGCTGCCCAAGCAGCTATTGAGGAGTATAAAAGAACTGCCAAAGACTTGGTGGATGCCAGTACTGTGGAATTCCTTTCGGATGAATCCGACTTGGCCGCAGGAGAGAAAATATTCCAGACCAATTGTGTTGCTTGCCATATGGCCGATGGAGGAGGAGGAATTGGACCAAACCTGACCGATGAGTATTGGATTTTGGGCGGAGGTATCAAAAATGTGTTTTCCACAATTTCCGAAGGTGGTCGCGATGGCAAAGGGATGATTGCATGGAAACAAACCTTAAAACCGGTCGAAATGGCCCAGGTGGCCAGTTACATAATTACTTTGGGTGGAACCACACCGGCCAACCCAAAGGAACCTGAAGGGGATATTTGGGTAGACCCAGATGCTCCTGATGAAAATTAAGCAAATCAAACCTGATACGAAAAGCTGTGTCCCGAGAATTTGGGCCGGGTTCAGGTTCCGGATAAGTAGCATCAAAACATTTATCCACAAACGACAAATGTGATGGAAGAGAATTTTAGGGATTCCATAGGCACAATTACAGAAGAAGGGAAAAGAAATTGGATTTTCCCCAAGAAACCCAGTGGACGGTATTATGATTACCGAAAGTACGTAAGTTACATTCTGCTGATTTTCTTGATTGCAGCTCCTTTTGTCAAGATCAATGGGCACCAATTTTTGCTGTTCAATGTGTTGGACAGACGGTTCAATATTTTTGGACTTCCGTTTTGGCCCCAGGATTTTCACCTGATTGTGGTGTCTTTGATCATAGGAGTTGTTTTTATAGCACTCTTTACAGTCGCTTATGGCCGTATTTTCTGTGGGTGGATGTGCCCACAGACCATTTTTTTGGAAATGGTATTCCGTCGTATCGAATATTGGATAGATGGTGATCGAGGTGCACAGATGCGTTTGGCCAAAGCACCATGGACCGGCAAAAAAATCAGGAAAAGAGTGTTGAAGTGGATCATTTTCTTCATCATCTCCTTTTTTATTGCCAATGTGTTCTTGGCATACTTGATCGGAAGTGATCAGCTTCTATCATATATTACCGATGGCCCTATGGCCCATTTGGGCACCATGGTTCCGTTGCTGATTTTCACAGGGGTGTTTTATTTCATCTTCGCGTGGTTTAGGGAACAAGTCTGCATCATTGCCTGTCCTTATGGTAGATTACAGGGAGTGCTTTTGGACAATAAATCCATAGTTGTGGCCTATGATCATGAACGTGGTGAAGGTGAAAACGGACGTAAAAAGTTCAGGAAGAATGAAGATCGGGAAGCGCTGGGACATGGGGATTGTATTGATTGCTTCCAATGCGTGAACGTTTGCCCGACAGGGATAGATATCCGTAACGGGACCCAATTGGAATGTGTAAACTGTACCGCTTGTATTGATGAGTGCGATCACATTATGGAAAGTATCAATAAACCCAAAGGTTTGATCAGGTACGCCAGCGAGGATGAGATCACCAACAAGAACAAGTTTAAGTTTACCGCTCGTTTGAAGGGCTATACGGCAGTACTTGTTGTGCTAACGGGTGTCCTTATTGGAATGTTGTTTATGAGAAACGAGGTCGAGGCCAATGTGCTGCGCTTACCGGGCCAGTTGTACGAGCGAAAGGCAAATAATATCATCAGTAATGTGTACACCTATAAAATAGTGAACAAAACCACAAATGATATCGAAAACGTTTCTTTTGAACTGATGTCGCACAAGGGCGAAATCAAAATGGTATCCCAAGAAAGTTTTACGGTTCCGGCAGAAGAGTTGACAGAAGGTACCTTGTTCATCGAAATAAATGCATCGGCATTGAACGGCGACAAGGATAAATTGAAGATCGGGGTGTACAGTGGCGATAAGCTCATAGAAACCACGGTGACCCAGTTTTTGGCACCGAGGAGCTATAATTAAATAAGACAACAATGAAAATTAATTGGGGAACGGGAATAGTATTGGCATTTATAGGTTTTATCACCTTCATCCTATACTTTGTCTTCAGGATGAGCACGGATGATAGTGCCAACCACGATTTGGTGACAGAGGAATATTATAAAAAAGAATTGTCCTATCAGCAGGAGATAGATGCATCAAAAAAGGCCACGGAAATGAATGCCAACCTAAAGGTTGAAAAAACAGATGAAGGCTTGTTGGTTTATTTTCCAGAGCGTTTCGACCCCAAAAAAATAAGTGGAACAGTGTCCCTATACAGACCGTCTAACAAGCACTTGGACACAAACTTTCCTTTAAGTTTGTCCAATACACATTTGCTCATACCTGACAATCGCTTGGTAGACGGTCGCTGGGACATTTCCATAAACTGGGAATACGAAGGTAATTCCTTTTTACATAAAGAAAAATTGGTGTACTGATCATGTTGATCTCTGCATTGGTTCTGGGACTTTTGGGAAGCCTGCACTGCTTGGGCATGTGCGGGCCAATAGCCTTTATGCTGCCTCTGGACCAAAACAATGGTATAAAAAAGACAGCACAACTGTCCATCTACCACTTTGGAAGGCTGTTTGCCTATGGTGTTATTGGCGTGTTGTTTGGACTTTTGGGCAAGGGATTGTCTCTATTTGGCATTCAGCAAAAGCTATCCATTGGAATAGGGGTGCTTATGATTATTCTGGTGTTGATCCCTGGAAGATATCTGAACGGTCATAAATTGTTGTCGCCCATTTACTCGATCATTGGCAAGGTAAAGTCCAGACTCGGTGCTGAACTTAAAAAAAAGACACCCGATACCTTTTTGACCATTGGCTTTTTGAACGGCTTTTTGCCCTGTGGTCTGGTGTATATGGCCCTTTTGGGGGCCATTGCCATGGGCAGTCCTTTGGAGGGCGGTTTTTACATGATGATTTTTGGTCTGGGAACCGTGCCACTGATGTCCTTGGTGGTCTATTCCAAAGGAATGTTCAGTACATCCATTAAATCCAAAATACAGAAATTGATACCGGTATTTGTGGTCATCATTGGTATATTGTTTATTGTACGTGGGCTGGGATTGGGAATACCCTATGTTTCCCCTAAAGCTGCACCTGCAGATTCGGTATCGGCGACCATTGAATGCCATCAACCCTAAAATTATAATCCAAAATGAAAATAACATCAGCGGAAGAAGCGGTAGGAATTGTAAAATCAGGCGACCGGGTCTTTTTCCAAGGAGCGGCCATGACCCCAAACGAGTTGATCGACGCACTCTGTGAGCGTCACGATGAATTGAAGGATATAGAGATTATTTCCATCCATACCGAAGGGGATGCAAAGTATACCAGAAAGCCCTATTGTGATGCCTTTACCTTGAATGCCTGTTTTGTGGGGGGCAACGTTCGGACATTTGTAAATACGTATATGGGCGACTATATTCCGGTTTTTTTGAGTGAAATACCATGGTTGTTCGCCGACGAATATCTTCCGTTGGATGTGGCCTTTGTACAAGTGTCGCCACCGGACAAGCATGGCTATTGTTCCTTGGGAGTATCGGTGGATGTAGCATTGCCGGCCATTAGAACGGCCAAAAAAATCGTGGCGCAGATAAATCCACAGGTACCCAGAACCCACGGTACAGGTATCGTTCACGTGGATGAGATTGCATTTGCCACGGAGGTCAATAGGCCCATTCACGCACACCTTCCCACCGAACCGTCGGAAGTAGAGCACGAAATTGGTAGGCACGTAGCATCACTTATTGATGATGGCGCAACCCTACAAATGGGAATTGGGAACATCCCCAATGCGGTTCTGTCCAACTTAGCAAACCATAAAAACCTTGGGATCCATACCGAGATGTTCTCTGACGGGGTATTGCCCTTATTGGAAAGCAGGGTCATCAACGGAAAGGAAAAGGCGGTGAAACGAGGTAAAATTGTTAGTTGTTTTGCTGTGGGCTCTCAAAAACTATATGATTTTATAGACGACAACCCTATATGTGATTTTAGGGACTCGGGGTATACCAACGACACGGCCAGAATCCGTAGAAATCCGAAAGCAACGGCCATTAACAGTGCCATAGAAATTGACCTTACCGGCCAAGTTTGTGCGGATACCATTGGAGGATATCAGTTTTCTGGAGTAGGCGGACAAATGGATTTTATGCGGGGGGCATCGCTTTCCAAAGGAGGTAAACCCATCATAGCCATGTCTGCCACCACCAAAAAAGGGGTTTCCAAAATAACACCCTTTTTAAAGCAAGGAGCCGGAGTCACCACCACACGGGCCCACATGCACTATGTGGCCACGGAATATGGTGTGGTGAATCTTTTTGGGAAAAATCTGCAACAACGGGCCAAAGCTTTAATTTCCATTGCACACCCTGATCATAGGGAGGAGTTGGAAAAAGCAGCCTATGAAAGATTTCATGGTTAGGGTCAATCATAGTTAATCACAAAAAAAAGGGGCAATTTTAAAATCGCCCCTTTTTTTGAATTGTATGAAACCAATCAAAAAATACAATCCATTAAATTTTAAAGGTTATTACAGGAGCTTCGGAATGGTTGACAATATCCTCGCCAATACTTCCCATAAAGAAGTGGGATAGACCCTTTCTGCCGTGTGTTGGAATACCGATCAGGTCAGCGGATATTTTGTCGCTGTAATTGATAATACCTTTTTCGACGGTATAGTCGTTGAATATCTCCACTCCAACGTTTATTTTGGCCTCGTCCAGGAATTTGGAGATTTTTTCAGAGGCATCATCGGTGCTTAAAAACTCGTCTCCCGGAGTGTTTATATAAACAAGGTGCAACTTGGCCTTTAAAAGGCCGGCCATTTTCTTGGCTTTTTTTAGGGCAGGAACACTCTCTTCCTCAAAATCACAGGCAAAAACAAAATGCTTTGGGTTAAAGCCATTGACCTCATTTCCTTTGATGACCAAAACAGGGACATCGGAAGTTCTTACTACTCTTTCGGTGTTGGAACCAATAAAAATTTCCTGAAGGCCATCTGCACCATTGGATCCCATAACAATAAGATCGGCTTTGTGTTTTTCCGCCACTTCGGCCACTTCACTGAAGACTTTGTAGTGCTTTATAATGGGAATTACCTTTAGTTCTTTTAAATAAGGTTTGTCCAAAAAGTCGGCAAACCTTTGCTCTCCTAATTTTATAAGATGTACCACTTGTTCTTGGGAAATATATCCAGATTCCCCCATAATGGCGGGAGAAAGTTCCAGCATGTGCAAAACATATAGTTCTGCCTTGTGTTCCTTTGCTAAGGAAGCCGCAATTTTAAGGGCTTTTTCGGATTGATTTGAAAAATCAACCGGTACGATTATACTGTTCATTTTGTTGCTTTTTTAAGGTTAAACGGTCATGGAAAATATTCGGGTATTTGGTTTTTGTCGGTGCAGTTTAAGATCAAATGCCATACTAATGTTTCTTACAAAAGGCCTCCCTTTGTCGGTTACCTTGATTTTAGTGTCATTTATTTCTACAAGTCCATCGGCTTCCAATTCGGATAGGTTGCCCAAGATATTTCCAAAATCCACCACTTCTTTTTCCTCGGTGTTCCAAGTAGTTTCGAATTGGCACATTATATTAAGAATATGCTTTCTCAAGATTTCATCTTCCGTATTTAGGATGTGTCCTCTAAAAATAGGGATAACTCCGTGCGAAACCAAATTCTGATATTCTTCCACGTTCTTTACATTTTGGGCAAATCCATACCAGCTATCGCTAATGCTCGATGCTCCCAAACCGATCATAAGTTTGGTTTTTGATGCGGTATAACCCATAAAGTTTCGGTGCAGGGTTCCATTTCCCAGTGCTTTGTACAAACTATCGGTGGGAAGAGCAAAATGATCCATGCCAACATCTTTGTAACCGAACCCCGTGAGCATCTTTTTACCCATTTCGTACTGTGTTTTTTTCTCCACGGACGATGGTAGGTCTTCATCTTTATAGCCACGTTGTCCGTTGCCTTTTATCCAAGGCACGTGAGCGTAACTATAAAAAGCGATTCTATCGGGTTTTATGGCATTGGTTTTTATCATGGTATTCTCTACATCGGCACAATCTTGAAATGGCAATCCATAGATGATGTCGTGTCCAACCGAGGTGTATCCAATTTCCCTGGCCCATTCGGTAACATTTTTCACGTTCTCAAAAGGCTGTATTCGGTTGATGGCGCGCTGAACGGTGAGGTTATAATCCTGTACGCCAAAAGAAACCCTTCTAAACCCTACATCGTAAAGCGCTTGTAAATGTTCTTTTGTGGTGTTGTTGGGATGGCCCTCAAAACTAAACTCAACTTCGTCCGCCTTGTTTCCAAGACGCACAATGCCCTCGATGAGCATTTTTAAATTTTCCGGAGAAAAAAAGGTAGGGGTGCCACCACCCAAATGGAGTTCCTTTATCAGGGGCTTGGAACCCAACAAGTCGCAATACAGTTCCCATTCCTTTAAAACTGCCTTTATGTAGGGTAGTTCAACCTCATGTCTTTTGGTAATACGTTTGTGGCATCCGCAAAAAGTGCACAGATTTTCACAAAATGGGAGGTGTATGTATAAACTTATTCCTTCCTGTTGGCTTTCTCGATATGCTTTTAGTACACTGGAATTCCATTTTTTTCCAGAAAAACTGTCCAGATCCCAATAGGGTACGGTTGGGTAACTGGTATATCGGGGTCCGGGAACATTGTATTTTTGAACTAATCCACACATCGTTGTATATATCATTACATTATAGTTCAAAATTACCTTAGTCAAGTTGCATAGAACATGATAATTGTCAGGATTGGTGTATGGAATCGCGAAAAATGAGTTTTTAGGCCTGATGAGTATCATATTTTTCGTTATCCCAGCATAGTACCTTTAAAGGATTGTTGACTTACAATTAACTTAAGTTCAATGGGAGAACATATCGGAAAAAGTACGTTTAGTGAAGAGGAACGGAAAGCGTTTGTCCAACATCTTATCGATGACGTCCAATCCTTGGAGCAAATGATTGCAGAAGGTATGATCGAAAATGATATTGTTAGGATTGGAGCCGAACAGGAAATGTGCCTTGTAAATGGTGATTTTAGGCCATCCCCCAAATCCATGGAAATCATCAAAGAGGTTAACGACGACCACTTTACCACCGAATTTGCAACATATAATATTGAGGCCAATCTCGATCCGTATACGTTGGAGAAGGATTGTTTTGCCAAAATGGAACAGCAGCTACGAAAATTGATGGACAAGGTGAAAGAAACTGCAAATGAACATGGTGTAATGATTATTTTGACCGGTATTCTCCCAACCATAAGCAAGGAAGAGCTTGGTATGGATTTTATGACACCGATACCTCGGTATTACCGAATAAATGAAGTTTTAAAGGCTTGGAGAGGGAATGATTTTTCGCTCAGGATCAAAGGGGCAGATGAACTTTCACTGCATCACGACTCGGTACTTTTTGAAGCCTGTACTACCAGTTTTCAACTCCATTTGCAGATACCCCCCGATGACTTTATCAAAAGTTACAATTGGGCACAGGCCATTTCGGGCCCTGTTTTGGGAGTTTGCTGCAATTCTCCTTTGCTTTTGGGAAAAGAACTTTGGAGAGAGACCAGAATAGCCCTGTTCCAACAAAGTTTGGATACCAGGGTTTGGACAAAGGCAGTTAAGGAACAAGTGGCAAGGGTAGGCTTTGGAGAGCACTGGCAAAGGGATTCTGTGGCCGAGATTTTTAAACAAGACATTTCCTCGCACCGAATTTTACTCACAAAACCCATAACAAAAGGTTCGTTACATGTGTTGCGGGACGGAAAAACCCCAAAATTGGAAGCACTGAGCCTGTTCAATAGTACAGTGTACCGATGGAACCGCCCATGCTACGGAGTGGGCAATGGAAAGCCGCATTTGCGAATTGAAAACCGGTACATCCCCTCTGGCCCAACAGTAATCGATGAAATGGCCAATTTTGCATTTTGGGTAGGGCTTATGGCGGGAAGGCCGGAAACGTATGACGATATGCCCAACGTTATGGACTTTAGGGTGGCGAAGCTCAACTTTTTTAGAGCCGCCATGAGTGGAAGGCACACGGTGTTTTCATGGTTGGACAAGACTATGACGGCAAAAGAAATTGTCAAAAAAGTATTGTTGCCCATAGCTTACAACGGATTGCGGAAATTCGATATTGATGAAAAGGATATTAATAGGCTTTTGGGCGTAATTGAAGCAAGAACGAAAAGTGGCACAGGGGCCGAGTGGCAAATCAAAAATTTTAGGGAACTTAAAAAACAGATGAAGCTGGACAGCGCCATTGTACAATTGACCAAATCCATGTACAATAACCAAGAGACCCAAACTCCCGTCCATCAATGGAGACCAATAAGTGGAATGGCCAAAACAAAGGAATCGTTTCAATGGGTAAGGCAGGTCATGTCCACAAAGCTCATGAAGCTATACGAAGATGATTATGCCAATTTGGCCATAGCCATTATGCAATGGAACAACATACACCATATTCCTGTAGAAAATGGAAAAGGGGAATTGGTGGGGCTGCTCACCTGGAGCCATATCGAAAAGTTCGAAAAACTGGACAAGAAAGAAGCTAAGGTGTCGGATATTATGGTCAAAGATGTAATTACCGTAGAGCCCAGAACTGAAATAGAAACCGCAAGAAAAATGATGCACGATCACCAAATAGGATGTTTGCCGATTTGTGTGGACACCCATATCGTGGGAATCATAAGTAAAGTAGATTTGTAGCTATGACTTTAGTTCACAATATAGCATGGGATGAAACAATAAGGGTTGATAGAATCATAGATCATATCAAAGGTATAAAGAGTGGCCCGACCGTAGTTTTTTTTGGAGGTATTCATGGGAACGAAACAGCAGGTGTTTTTGCCTTAAAAGCTGTTTTTAATGAAATCAGAACAAAAAAAATTGGCATAAGCGGCGAAGTTTATGCCATTTCTGGAAACTTGGGCGCTCTGGAAAGTAAGCAGCGTTTTCAAGATGAGGACCTGAACAGGATTTGGTTTCCAGAACGGATAGAACGTATAGTAGGGAATAAAGAAACCCATCATAACGAGGATAACGAACTGAACCAGCTTTATCGGTTGATACAGGACATCCTAAAAAACAGTAATCCTCCCTTTTATTTTTTGGATCTTCATACAACATCAAGCCATACCCCTCCTTTTATGGTACTCAACGATAGTTTGCTCAACCGTACGTATGCATCCAACTATCCATTGCCCATTATCCTGGGGATTGAGGAGTATCTTAAAGGGGCTTTATTGAGCTATATCAATGAATTGGGCTATGTTTCTCTTGGTTTTGAAAGTGGACAACATAATGATGGCGTAGCCATACAAAACAGCATTGAGTTTATTCGCTATTCCTTGGCATTGACCCAGTCCGTTGATTTTTCGGAACAGCAGAAGGAACGATTAAGGAATAAAATAGCGGCATGGGGAACGGTATCGCATAAGTTTTACGAAATATACCATCAGTATGATATTGGTTCGCAAACTGCCTTTAAAATGTTTCCGGGCTTTGTCAATTTTCAAATAGTGCCAAAGGGCGAGAGTTTGGCACTTGTTGATGCCGTTGTGTTAAAAACGACCAAAAAACGACAGATTTTTATGCCCCTATACCAAAAACAAGGGAATGAGGGCTTTTATTTTATTAGACCCATACCTAAATTTTGGTTGTGGTTGTCCAAAAAAATAAGAAGGTTCAAAGTAGACCATATTTTAGTGAAATTGCCCGGTGTGGAATGGGAAACGGATAAGAAAGACACCCTGATGGTTGACCAAAGGGTGGCCCGTTTTTTCACCAAATCCTTTTTTCACTTGTTGGGTTACAGGGCAAGAAAATTGGATAAAAACCATTTAGTGGCCAAAAATAGGGAGAGCGCATCAAAATCTGGGGAATATAAGGGTGCGGCTTGGTTCAAAAAATAAAAAAGGCCCAAGAAATTGACTTGAACCTATCTTCGGGTTTCAGTTTTGCATTACAAAGTTTATAGGTATGCTATACTTTACGCTTACTTTTTTTCCGCGTTGTTCCCCCGGTTTTACTTTGGGCAAAGATGCAATAATGCGTTCGGCTTCTTTTTCCAATAGCTTATCCGGGCCTCTTTTTTGTATGCCGGTTACCCTGCCGTTTGAATCGATTACAAACTGTACGTGGACCCTGCCCGTTATACCCATTTCCAAAGCCGATGGCGGATAATTGAAATTAGCTTTGATATGCTCCTGGACTTTTTGGTTAAAGCAATTTTTACGTTCTGTTTGAGTTTGTAGATGTTCGCATCCAGGGAATACTGGAACATATTCAATTACTGCAAAGGGCACTACAACTTCTTCCTCAACTTCCTCAACCTCAACATCCTCTATTTTTACCACAACATCCTCGATATAGGTTTCTTGACTACTTTCGGTACTTTCAATCACGGTTTCTTTCACATCTTCCACATCCTCCACAATTTCAATTACATCAGGTGCAGATGGTGGGGGAGGGGGTGGTGCGGTCCTGATTATTTCGGTAATGGGTACATCTTCCTTAAGTTCGTCGGTTACCTGCACAACTTCCGAGACTTTGGATTCCTCTTCATAGAACTTTACTTCAAAGGATTGCCATGTCATGAACAACACAGAAGTAAGTCCTATCATGAAATATAGACTGCTGTTGCGTCCAATTTCTGCGTTTGGGTTCTTTTTTGGTTTCATGACTGCTACTATTTAACTATGTTAAAGGTAGCGTTCTCCAAAATCAGAAAATATGACAATGGTCAGGTTTGGATACGGGTTGAAACTGCTTTGTTTTCCGAATGACTGATATTTGTATTAGGTAGGTATTATGGGCTAAATCATTTTTTGGCAGCATGGTGCTTGTCATTGATCCCCCCCCCCCTTTTTTTCAATAAAAGCTAGTTTTTTAAACAATTTTCTTTTTTTGGTTTTCCCAGATAAGGGCAGCCGCCCCACAAATAGCGGCGGTTTTTCCCTCCATGCTGGAGTGTAGGAGTTTCACCTTTCCTTTGTACACATCCAAAAGGAAACCGTTAAAGTATTTTTCCAAAGGGGTCATCATCCATTTGCCACTATTGGTGAGGCCGCCCATTAAAATAAATGCCTCGGGTTGTGTAAATGCCGTAAAGTTGGCCAACGCCTGTGCCATAATTCGAGCCGTATAGTCAAAAGCTTTAAGGGCAATTTCGTCCCCTTCTTCCGCGGCTTGGGTAATGTCCTCCCCGTGGAGGTCGTTATAGGCGATACTCCTAAACCTACTATCCACCAAATATTTGCTCTGCATATACATAACGGTTCGCTTTAATCCGGTTGCGGATACATAAGCCTCCAGCCCGCCTTTTACGCCTAGTCCGGTCAACCTGCCATCTCCCATGGTCATGTCCACATGGCCCAATTCGCCTGCGAATCCATCATATCCATCAATAAGTTGGCCATTGGCCACTATTCCGGCGCCAAAACCTGTGCCAAGTGTAATTACAATAAAATCGGTCATGTTTTTTGCACCTCCAAATAGCATTTCGCCCAATGCGGCGGCACTGGCGTCGTTCATTATGCGAATGGGCATGTCCATTCTTTGTTTTAGGAGTTTAACCAAGGGAACGCTGCCTTTCCACACTAAGTTACTGGCATTCTCTATAGTTCCGTTTTTACTGGAAGCATTAGGGGCGCCGATACCGCAGCCTATTACATTGGCACGCTCTCCAAACTGCGCCAAAAGCTCATCGGAAGTAGCTTTTATTTTATCAAGGTAAGCATCCAAGTTTGGGAATTCCTTGGTTCTAAAAAAGGTTTTTTCGTGGCATTCACCAGTTTCATCTACCAATCCGATTTTGGTTTTGGTTCCACCAATATCTATTCCGATTACTAAATCCATATTTAAAGTCACATTATTTTACGGCTTTTAAATATAACTATTATGAAGGCAATAAAATAACCTCCTTGACTTTTATGACCGCTGATTTTTTGCTAATATCAGGGAAAATTTGAAAACCCTGACTTCTGTCATGTTTTAAATCATGCCACGGTTCTACTTTTGAGTTCAAGAATTGAAATCATTAAATAAAATAGGTATGAGCAGTTTAAATAAAATATTAATTCCGTTTGATTTTTCCGAGGCATCTGTAAACGCCTTGGAGTATGTGGTCAATTTTGTAGGTACAGAGAGAGCTATAAATATCTTGGGCCTTTATGTAGGTGTTATGCCCATGAGTGAATCCGATAGTGAAAAATTAAAGAGGGATTTTTTAAAAGTGTTGGACTCTTTCAATGTAAAATTGAAAGTGAATCCTGAATTCACTACCGATACGGGCGAAGTGATCGGCACTATTCTTTCTGCCCAAGAAAAGAGTAACGCAGATTTGATCATGATGGGCACTATGGGCGATAAAATTACGGATGAGGCCATTACAAACACATCGAAATTGGTGTTGGAGGCCAATTGCCCTGTAATATCAATCCCTTATGGAACCGCCATTAAAGAGCCCAAAAACATTGCCTTGGTAATGGGTGGCGAAAAAATAGATGACAAGAACGTCTTGGGAACACTATTGGACATTGCCAGGGATTTTGATGCCCGTGTCCATGTGCTTACCATTTATAAGGATTCCGTTTTTGATGAAGAAGCCATTAAAGACTCCAATGAAAATCTGTTGGAATACTATTTGGAACACTTTTATGCCGATCATACCTTCACTAAAAATGAAGATGTGGAACAAGGTATTTTGGATTACATCAACGAAAAAAACATTGATCTGTTAGCCATATTGCCCCGTAACCATGCCGAAAAAAGCTCACCTTCGGAAGGAAGATTGACAAAATTGTTGACCCTGCACTCCGAGATACCGGTATTGGCCCTGGATTAAACCCTTACCTTTGAAGATGCTGTCGCTGCCGATAGGTTTGCATTACAGTTTGTCCGAACATCTTTAAGATTCAATAAAAGTGAACGATAACAATAGATTTGATATAGAAAGTTTGGGGGCCCCTCAGTATTCATCTCCCCTTGAGCTCAGTACCGTTAAGGGAGACCGCATATTCAACTTTGTAAGTGAATCGGATAGATTGGTTTTTGACCCATCGGTACAATATTACAACCAATGTTTAAATGACGGGGAGTCACCTATTTGTATGGAAAAAGCAGGTCCAAGACAAAACATCTTTTTTGATGCCAAAACCACTACTGCTGCAATAGTTACCTGTGGTGGTCTTTGCCCGGGGATCAACAATGTGATCCGTGGATTGGTAATGGCCTTGCACTATTTTTATGGGATTAAAAAAATTATTGGGATCCCCTATGGCTATGAAGGCCTAAACCCTGAAAAAGGACACGGGTTTGTGGAATTGACACCGGACAAGGTAAAGGATATCCATCAATTTGGGGGCACCTTTTTAGGGTCGTCCAGAGGCGGACAAGACGTGTCTGTAATGGTGGATACCCTTGAGAAAAACCATGTGGATATGCTATTTGCCATCGGAGGGGATGGAACTTTGAAAGGTGTAAATGCCATTGGTGGGGAAATTGCCAAAAGAAATGGCAAAATCAGTGTAGTGGGAATTCCAAAGACCATAGACAACGATATTGACCTAATTGATGAATCCTTTGGCTTTCAGACCGCTTTTGACGTAGCGAGTCCCATTTTGCGCGATGCCCATAATGAAGCTACAGGGGCTTACAATGGAATCTCCATTATCAAATTAATGGGCAGGGATAGTGGTTTTATTGCTGCTTCGGCCGCTTTGGCCATGCCCGTAGTTAATTTTGTACTGGTTCCGGAAATGGATTTTTCCCTTGAGGGTGAAGAAGGTTTCTTAAAGGTTTTGGAAAAGCGCCTACAAGAAAAAAAACATGCCGTTATTGTGGTGGCCGAAGGCGCGGGACAACAACTTTTTAAAGACAGAAAGATGGTGAAGGATGCATCGGGCAATGTACAGCACGAGGATATCGGTGTTTTCCTAAAGGAAAAAATCACAGCATATTTTAAAGGAAAAAGTCCAGTGACCATTAAGTACATCGATCCTAGCTATATTGTGCGGTGTGCCCCTGCCAACTCCAGCGATAGTGTTTATTGCAGTGGACTGGCCTATCATGCCGTTCATGGAGCCATGGCAGGAAAAACCAAGTTTGTCGCCAGTAGGATAAACAACCGTTATGTGTACTTGCCTGTTGCCGAAGTCACAAAAAAGAGAAAAAAAATTGATTTGGAAGGCGAGTTCTGGTTCTCTGTACTGCAAAGCACAGGTCAACCATTTTTCTTGGGATAAGAATTGGTTTTTAACTGACAATTGTCATTAAATTTTATCGATAGTAGTCATAGATTTGAGTATAATCAAAACAGTAATCATGGAAGTACATGTTCAATATCAAAAGATGAAGACCAGTGAGTCGTTGACCCAACTATTAATGAAAAAACTGGAAAGTTTGGAGCAAAAATACAGTTGGTTGATCAAGGCCAATGTATTGTTTAAAACGGAAAACGATAAAACTGGAGAAGGCAAGATCTGTGAAATTGAACTGAGTGCTCCTGGCCCGAGAATATTTGCCAAATCGGATACCGACGATTTTGAGAAATCCATGTCCCAAACCGTTGAGGATTTAAGAAGGCAACTTGAAAAAAGGCAAGCTACCTTCGATACCCGTTAATAGAAATCAAGATCTTTGTTGCATCCAGATCTTTTAAAAAACACCAAAATGAAACTTAAATTAATCGGCATCAGTTTATTGCTTCTAATGGGGTGCTCCTCAACCCGGTTGGTCAGCACTTGGAAGAACCCGGATATAGTGCTTTTTGACGCATACCAAGTACTGGTGGTGGGCATGTCACAAGACGATAATACCAGAATGGAGTTTGAAACCAGATTTGCCGAAGCGTTGAAGGATCAGGGAGTGGATGCCGTGCGTAGTATTGATCTTTTTGATGTGGAATTCACCTCTTCCAAAAGGTCGGAAGAGGAATTGGCCGAGGTAGAACAGCAATTATTGGATAAGGGGTTCGATGCCATTCTGGTCACCAAGGTTGTTGGGACAGAGAATCGACGAACATTTAGGGAGCACATCAACGAAGTGGATAAAATGTTTGTAAGGTTCAGTACGGATTATTTGGAACATCAAGAAATCTATTACGACCCCGAATACTATGATACTTTCAATATATACCATTCAGAGACCTCTCTCTACTGTATATGCATTGGAAAAGAGATAGAATTGATTTGGAGGGGCGAAGTGGATGTCACAGAACCCAAAAATATAGACAGGACCATAGACTCTTACATAAAGTTGGTGACAAAATCAATGGGGGAGGAAGATGTAATATTTTAAGAAGATAGGCCTATCGCATCCAAGACTCCCAAAAAGTCCAATGCGATCAAAATAGGAATCGCTATCAATATTACAATCAACACAAAGACCATAATTCGTAAAAAACCGACTATAAGTTTATTTCCAAAACTAATTTCATCTGCCATAATAGTGTAATTTCCATCAATTTAAGGAATTATTTGCGTATTTCCTTTATTGGCTGGCTCACTATTCGATTAACGGATTGTTTTTAGCCGTATGCTGTAAACCAATCAATTGGGCCTTTGTTTCTTTCGACTGAGGAGTTTTCCCAACTCCTCCAAAGAGATTCCCTTGGTCTCTGGCATCATGAATGCTACCCATATTAATTGAAGTACCATCATAAAGGCAAAGAAGATGAAAATGGGCCAAGGGTTATCCTTGAAAATCCCAATTTCGGCATCTAAAAAGGTAGGGGTGAGCAAAGTAATAAGTGCAGCGAATACCCAATGGGTCCCAGTGCCCCAAGATTGTCCGTAAGACCTAACCTTGTTCGGGAATATTTCCGAGATGAACACCCAAATCACCGCACCTTGGCCAATGGCATGTGAGGCGATAAAAACTAAGATAAAGGTGAGCAGCAGCACGGAACTGGCTCCCGAATAGAAACACCAGCCCACCATGGCCAAACTCACAATATAACCAATGGAACCAATGTACATTAATTGCTTTCGCCCCAATTTATCGATCAGGGATATGCCCACAAAGGTGAATATCAGGTTAATGATGCCGATGGATATGGAACTAAAGAGCGATTCACCGGAAGCGAGACCTGCACGTTCCAAAATTTCAGGGGCGTAGTACAGTACAAAGTTGATTCCCGAAAGTTGATTGAAGAAAGCAATCAGAAAAGCTAGGGCCAGCGGTTTGTTGTACTTTCCAGAGAATAAACTTTCCTTTTGTTTTTCCGTGGTTTCCACTAAGGCAACTTTAATTTGTTCCAGATGAATGGAGGCCTTGTCTTTTGCAATGCCCAATAAAGTAATGGATTCGATGACCACAGCGTCTGCTCGGTCCTTCATTAACAACCACCGTGGGCTGTTCGGTATTTTGAACACCATAAAGGTGTAGATCAAAGCGGGAAGCCCTTCAATGCCCAACATCCATCGCCAAGCTATGCTTTCATCAAAAACAATCCCGATAAAATAGTTGGATATAAAGGCGATCAAGATGCCAAAAACAATATTGAACTGGTACATGGCCGTTAACCTACCCCGTGTTTGGGCCGTGGAAATCTCGGAGATATAAACCGGTGCGGCCACCGATGAGGCCCCTACGCCGATCCCCCCAATAAACCTAAAGAGTGAAAAACTATAAGGTTCGGGAGCAAAGGCCGAACCCATCGCCGATACAAAATAAAGTACACCTATCCAGAACAAGGTCTTTTTTCTTCCCAAACGGTCGGTTGGGATACCTCCAAAAAGCGAACCCAGAACGGTTCCCCAAAGCGCCATGGACATTATAAAGATGCCGTGGAAAGTAAAAATGGAATCGCCCAAAAACCAGTTGGTGTCCCATATTTCCTTTATGGGCTGGTTGGCACCGGAAATAACAACGGTATCAAACCCAAACAAAAAGCCCGCTAGGGCTGCTGTCAATGAAATTCTAAAAATACGCTTGTCCATATAAAAGGTGAATTTTGCTAAAGCTAACCAAAATTTACATAATCTTGGAAATGTGTTTCATGATCAAATCGGCAGCACCTCTGTTGGAATTGATATAATTGGAGTTGATTGCTCCAATATTTTTAATGGAAACGGGGTTGTTCAAAAGGTCGATCACCAAATCGTCAAAACTATCTTTGCTCGAAATGGGCAGTATACCACCTTCGTTAACAAGATCCTCTGCTTCCTTAAAGCCTTCAAATTGTGGCCCGATGATGATGGGAATTCCAAAAACAGCAGGTTCCATGGTGTTGTGGAGTCCCGTGGCAAAACCGCCCCCTACGTAGGCAATGTTGGCATAACTGTATATTTTGGTCAACAGGCCAATGGTGTCCACCACAAGTACATCGAACTCCTTTAAATTTTGATTGCCCATCGTGGAATAAAGTACCGTCCTTTTTTGAAGGGACGAGGTGATTTTCTCAATATGGGCAGGTTTTATTTCGTGAGGGGCGATTACAAATTTCACCTTTTCCTTACTGTTGTTGATGTAGTTGATGAGTATCTCTTCATCTTCGGGCCAAGTACTGCCCGCTACCAAGCAAAGTTGGTTGTTTTTGAAACGATCCATGAAATCCAATTGATTGTTGCGTTCCAAAATTTCTGAAACCCGGTCCAAACGAGTGTCCCCGCTAATGCTACTAGTTGTAAATCCGATGGATTCCAACAGCTTTTTGGAGTTTTTATCTTGAACAAAATAATGGTCGAATTTCCCGAGGCTCTTTCGCATAAACCCGCCATAAGGCTTAAAATAAATCTGTCTACCCGAAAAAATGGCCGATACCAAAATAGTGGGAATGTTCCTTTTTTTAAGGTGATACAGATAATTGGGCCAAACCTCGTACTTTACAAAAATGGCCAACTCTGGATTTACAAGGTTTAAAAATCGCTTTACCTTGGAGTTGCTGTCCATGGGCAGATACACCACCAGATCTGCAGCCAAAGAATTCTTTTTCACCTCATAACCAGAAGGGGAGAAAAAGCTCAGAACCAGTTTGTGGTCGGGATATTTGGAGCGTAATCTTTCCAAAATGGGCAGCCCTTGTTCAAATTCGCCCAGGGAGGCCACATGCATCCAAATAGTTCTGTCTTCGGAATCGAACTTATCCTCAAGGGTGGGAAAAGTTAACTTTCTGCCCTGAACGAACAATTTGATCTTGGCATTGAAAAGGGCAATTACATTTAGGCCAAGCCAAGCTATGTTGATCAGGATGTTGTAAAGAAAACGCAAGGGCATCATTTTTCGCTAAAATACATTCTTTCGGTCAGAGACCATTATAGCATCTTAATTTCTTAATTTTGACGTATTAATTTATTTGGATGAAAAAAATACAGATGGTTGACCTAAAAGGTCAATATGAAGGTATAAAAACCGAGGTCAACGATGCCATTTCGGAAATCTTGGATTCTTCGGCATTTATAAATGGGCCCCACGTGCACGCTTTTCAAAATGAATTAGAGGAATATTTGGACGTAAAACATGTTATCCCCTGTGCCAACGGAACCGATGCCCTTCAAATTTGCATGATGGGGCTCGGGTTGAAACCAGGAGATGAGGTAATTACGGCCGACTTTACTTTTGCCGCCACGGTTGAGGTGATAGGTCTTTTACAATTGACTCCAGTTTTGGTGGATGTGGAACCCGATACTTTCAATATTGATGTAAAAGCCATGGAAAAAGCCATTACGCCAAAAACAAAGGCCATCGTGCCCGTACATTTATTTGGACAGTGCGCCGATATGGATGAGATCATGGCCTTGGCCAAAAAGCACAATCTGTATGTGATTGAAGATAATGCACAGGCCATTGGGGGATCCTACTTCTCAAAAGATGGTTCCAAACAAAAGGCAGGGACTATTGGGCATGTAGGGGCCACTTCTTTCTTTCCGTCCAAAAACTTGGGCTGTTATGGCGATGGTGGAGCCATTTTTACCAACGATGATGATTTGGCGCATACCATTCGCGGTATCGTGAACCACGGTATGTACAAAAGATATTACCATGATGTGGTGGGTGTGAACTCCAGGTTGGACTCCATTCAAGCTGCTGTTTTAAGGGCAAAGCTGCCCAAATTGGACTTTTACAACCAGAAACGATGGGAGGCAGCATCAAAATATTCAAAGGCATTTAAAGGGCAGGAGCATATCATATCGCCAAAGATATCTTGCGGCTGTGAAACGGATAAAAGTGTTTGCGATTGCCATGTGTTCCATCAGTACACTTTGCGGATTACAAATGGTAAGAGGGACGGTCTGGCACAACATCTAAACGATAACAACGTTCCTTGTGGTGTATATTATCCAGTTCCATTGCATAAGCAAAAAGCCTATGCGGATGACCGTTACAATGAAGAAGATTTTCCTGTGACCAATCAATTGGTGGAAGAGGTTATTTCGCTCCCCATGCACACGGAGTTGGATGATGAACAAATTGATTTTATAACCAAGTTGGTGATTGATTTCGTAAACAAATAATAATGAAAATACTCGTAACTGGTGGTTTGGGCTTTATTGGATCCCATACCGTTGTTGAATTGCAGAATGAAGGTTTTGAGGTAGTGGTGGTGGACAACCTATCCAACTCATCCATTGATGTTTTGGATGGCATTGAAGCCATAAGGGGCAAAAGACCCATTTTTGAAGAATTTGATCTTCGGGACAAGCCAAAAGTCCAAGATTTCTTTCAAAAGCACGCCGATATTGCCGGAGTAATTCATTTTGCGGCCTCCAAAGCGGTCGGGGAGAGTGTGGCCGAACCATTGTTGTATTATGAGAATAATCTTGGGGTATTGGTTTATATCCTTCAGGAGCTCAAGAAAAAAGGGGGGTCAAACTTTATCTTCAGTAGTTCATGCACCGTTTATGGCCAAGCGGATCAAATGCCCATTACCGAGGCTGCTCCAGTAAAGCCGGCAGAATCTCCCTATGGGAACACCAAGCAAGTAGGCGAGGAAATTATTCGGGATACCTGCAAGGTAAATCCAGGGTTGAAAGCCATCGCGTTACGATACTTTAATCCTATTGGGGCTCATCCCTCCGGTAAAATTGGAGAGCTTCCCATTGGAGTGCCCCAGAATTTGGTGCCCTTTATCACGCAAACAGGTGTCGGTCTGCGTGAACAGTTGTCTGTCTTTGGAGATGATTATCCAACCGAAGATGGGACTTGCATTAGGGACTATATCCATGTAGTGGATTTGGCCAAGGCCCATGTAGCAGCATTGCAACGTCTTTTGGAAGACAGGAACGAAAGTAATTACGAGGTGTTCAACTTGGGTACCGGAAAAGGAAGTTCCGTTTTGGAAGTTATCCAAAGTTTTGAGCGCGTTTCTGGAGAAAGGTTGAACTACAAAATAGTTGGTAGAAGGCCAGGGGACGTGATCCAAGCCTATGCCGATACCCAAAAGGCAAATAAAGTTTTGGGTTGGAAGGCTAAATCCAGCCTTGATGATGCCATGAAATCCGCTTGGGAATGGGAGAAAATCGTAAGAAGTTCAAACTGAAAAAATCCTAAAGTATATTTTGGTCGTAAATAGAGTATGCTGCCCAATTTTAACAACAGTTTGGAGTTGCTCGAAGGCGTAGAGCGGGAGCAACTTTATCAAAACCTACTGCTACAACTCAAAAAAGATTTTGAATTGGCCAATGTGCCCATCAATATCCCTTTGGATATATCTCCCGAAGAACTAAAAAGCACCATCCACGAAAAGATTTATTACTTGATCGTGGAAAAATTCCCAGAGTATCTCAACCTATTATATGTAGTTGATATTGCAGAGAGCGAGGTAAAAAAAATAACTCCGTCGGATGTCGTTGATATTTCGGCGGAGGTATCTTTTTTATTATTGAAAAGGGAATGGCAAAAAGTATGGTACAAAGCCAAATATAGCAGCTGACCTTTGGTCAGACCTTCACGTAAATGCCTCTTTTGTCCATAAAGTAACCCACGAGCCAACAAGTCAGCATAATCCAAAGGGCAAATAATAATGAGCCCGTGTGGCCACCTGACCATGATATAAATATGTTGTCGGCAATCCATCGGTACAGCGATTCCCCGTTGAGGTCAATGGCAAAAAGAGTAATTATAAATAACTCCGACAATAAATAAATAAACAAGGTGTTTTTACCGAAGACTTCAAAAAAGTAGCTCCAGCTTTTCGCCTTTTTCATATCCAAGATATAAATAAGCGTAGCGATGGCAAAAAGGTCAATACCGCAAGTGAGCAATACAAAGGAACTCGTCCACAATTTTTTGTTGATGGGCAAAATAAGGTCCCATGCCAAGCCCGCAAATACCAGGGCAAAACCGAACATCATCAATTTGGCGACGGTCTCAAAATTTTGACCGTTGTTTTGGATGAATCGACCAGCCAGGTAACCAATAATCACATTTACAATGGCGGGAAGGGTGCTCAACAATCCCTCGGGATCAAAAGCAATGCCTTCGCCATGGTACATATGGTCGGCTCCAATAAGCCACTCATCCAGTTTAAGAACGGCATTTCCCGATAAGGTAAGGTCGCCAAAACCAATTAAAATAAGATGGTAGCCCACTAAAAAGACAGCGCTCAGCCATATAGCGGTTTTGGCCTTTACAAAGTGAAGGATTATGGATGCGAACATATAGCACAAGGCAATACGTTGCAAAACCCCGAAAACCCTGGTCTCCGAAAATGGTTTTAACTGTCCGTCATCAAAAAATGGGTACCAGTACATTAAAAAGCCCAAAAGAAAAATGATGGCAGTTCGCTTCAGGACCTTCTTAAAAAATGCAGGGTTGCCCATGCTTTCATACTTTTTCATGCTAAAACTCATGGAATTTCCCACCACAAACAAAAAAGTGGGAAAAACAAGGTCGGTCAATGTAAATCCGTTCCAGTCGGCGTGCAATAATGGCGCAAAAGTGGTGGATCCATTGCCTGGTGAGTTAACAATGATCATCAAGGCGACATCCAGACCCCTGAAAACATCCAAGGAAAGATATCTGTTTTTAAGTTTGGACATGTTTGGTTGGTTTAACTGGGCGTTCAAGTTAAATTATTTTTAGTTTCTACTGTTAAATTCAGTTAAAAATTTCATTTTTATCGCTTTCCTGTCCATTCTGTGATTTAGTTGTAAATTTGAATAAGAAATTAAGGGGAATGCAAGCATATAAATGCTAAAACCCGTATTTTTGACAAAATTTTCCATAAAGTTTTGGAGAAACATAAAGAATGGACAAATATTCATTTTTAAATGCTGCGCACACTTCGTTTTTTGCGGAGCAATACGAAAAATATCTAACGAATCCAGATACCATAGAGCCCAGTTGGAGGGCTTTTTTTCAAGGATTTGATTTTGGTTTGGAAGGTTCCCTCGAAGATTTGGGGATTGAATCCGATAAAGGGGGAATGGTGGTGCTTTCCAATGGAAGGAAAGTGGAAATGCCCGAAGCCCTTCAAAAGGAATTTCAGGTTATACGCCTTATTGATGGTTACCGTTCCCGCGGACACCTTTTTACCGAAACAAACCCTGTAAGGGAAAGGAGAAAGTATGTCCCTACCTTGGATATAGCCAACTTTGGCCTGACCGAAGGGGACTTGGAGACTGTTTTTGATGCTGGAAAAATTCTTGGAATAGGTCCAACCCCCCTAAAGGAAATTATACGTCACCTCGAGAGTATTTATTGTGATGCGATAGGAGTGGAGTACATGTATATCCGTACCCCGGAACGTATTCAATGGATTCAGGATTGGCTCAACAAAAACGACAACCACCCCAATTATACTGCGGAAGAAAAGAAAAACATCCTTAGAAAATTAAACGAGGCCGTTTCTTTTGAGAGCTTTTTGCATACCAAATATGTGGGGCAAAAACGATTTTCGTTGGAAGGTGGCGAATCATTGATTCCCGCTTTGGATGTAATCGTAGAAAAAGCGGCGGACAAAGGCGTAAAGCAATTTGTGGTGGGTATGGCCCACCGAGGGCGCTTGAACGTTCTGACCAATATTTTCGGGAAATCGCCAAAGGATATCTTTAGCGAGTTCGATGGTAAGGATTACGAGGAAACCATCTTTGATGGTGATGTAAAATATCACTTGGGATGGACCTCTAAACGTGAGACGGATTCAGGGAAAATGGTCAATATGAACATTGCCCCGAACCCTTCGCACCTGGAAACCGTAAACTCCATTGTTGAAGGTATAGCCAGAGCCAAGCAAGATCGTGATCACAGTGATGAAATCTCTGAAGTACTGCCGATTTTAATCCATGGAGATGCTGCTTTTGCTGCACAGGGAGTGGTGTACGAAGTGATTCAAATGGCCCGTTTGGATGGGTATACCACAGGCGGTACCATCCACATTGTTGTGAACAACCAAATCGGGTTTACCACCAACTATTTGGATGCTAGATCCTCCACCTATTGTACCGATGTTGGGAAAGTCACCCTTTCGCCGGTACTCCATGTAAATGCCGATGATGCCGAAGCTGTGGTGCATGCCACGACCTTTGCGCTGGAATACAGGATGCGATACAAGCGTGATATTTTCTTGGATTTGTTGGGCTATAGAAAGTATGGCCACAATGAAGGTGATGAACCCAAGTTTACACAGCCCTTGTTGTACAAATCCATTTCCAAGCATAAAAACCCGAGGGATATTTACGCAGAGAAATTGATTGCCGAAGGAGTCATCGATGAGAACTACGTAAAAGAACTCGAAGAAAAATATAAGAACGATCTTGAGGAGGACCTTTTGGATTCCCGCAAAATCGAAAAGACCAGAATAACCCCTTTCATGCAAGATGAATGGGAAGGGTTTGAGCAGGTGACCGAAGAGGTGATGCTCAAACCCATGGACACCACCTACGACCTTAAAAAGTTGGATGAGGTTGCCCAAAGCATTACCAAGCTTCCAGAGGATAAAAAATTCCTGAGAAAATTGGAACGATTGGTGGAAGGCCGCCATAAAATGTATTTTGAGGACAACAAGCTCGATTGGGCCATGGGAGAACTTTTGGCCTATGGGTCATTGATCGAGGAAGGGTACGATGTTCGCATGACGGGCCAAGATGTGGAAAGGGGAACCTTCTCCCACAGGCATGCCGTCATCAAAACGGAAATGCACGAGGAAGAGGTGGTGTTATTGAATGAGATGGGGGGCAACCAAAATGGAAAGTTCCACATCTATAACTCACTGCTATCGGAATACGCTGTAATGGGATTTGATTATGGTTACGCCATGGCAAGCCCTAAGACATTGACCATTTGGGAAGCACAGTTTGGGGATTTCAGTAATGGAGCCCAGATCATAATAGACCAATATCTGTCATCAGCGGAAGACAAATGGAAACTGCAGAACGGCTTGGTCCTTTTGTTGCCACATGGTTACGAAGGTCAGGGAGCGGAACACTCTTCGGCGCGTATGGAACGGTACCTGCAACTTTGTGCCAAGGATAATATGTACGTGGCAGATGTGACCACCCCGGCGAACCTGTTCCACTTGTTCCGTAGACAAATGAAGGCCAAGTTCCGTAAGCCATTGGTGGTATTTACGCCCAAGAGTTTGTTGAGGCATCCCAAGGTGGTTTCCACCAAGGAGGAGATGGCCAATGGAAGTTTCCAGATGGTGATTGACGATGCCGAAGCTAAAACAGCCAAAGTAAAGACATTGGTGTTCTGTACGGGTAAATTCTACTATGACCTTTTGGATAAACGAGAAGAGCTTGAAAGAGATGATGTGGCTTTGGTGCGCGTGGAACAATTGTTCCCATTGCCGGCCAAGGAAATGCGAAGCATCATCAAAAAATATAAAAATGCAGACGATATCGTTTGGGCCCAGGAAGAACCAAGGAACATGGGAGCTTGGAGCCACATGTTGATGCATTTGGATGAAGCCAAACAATTTAGGGTGGCATCACGCAGATTCTACGGTGCGCCTGCCGCAGGTAGTGCCGTGCGTTCAAAAAGACGTCATGCCCAAGTGTTGGACTACGTTTTTGACAGGAGTAAGGATAATATGCAAATAAGATAATACAAGTATAAACTACAATAAGATGGTTTTAGAAATGAAAGTTCCCTCACCAGGGGAATCCATTACAGAAGTAGAAATCGCCGATTGGTTGGTTGAGGATGGGGACTATGTAGAGAAGGACCAAGCCATAGCCGAGGTGGACTCGGATAAGGCAACATTGGAGCTTCCTGCGGAGGCGAGCGGTATTATTACCCTTAAGGCCGAAGTGGGAGACGCAGTAGCTGTTGGCGAGGTGGTTTGCCTCATTGATACAAGTGCGGAAAAGCCTGAAGGTTCATCTGGTGGTTCTGATAAAAAAGAGGAATCCAAAAAGGAAGCGCCTAAAGAAGAAGCATCTAAGAAAGAGGAGCCCAAAAAGGAAACCTATGCTTCCGGGACTCCATCCCCAGCGGCCAAGAAAATATTGGACGAAAAAGGAATCGAGCCCTCATCCGTTTCCGGTAGTGGGCGTGATGGACGCATCACCAAGGATGATGCTGTAAAAGCTAAGCCATCCATGGGAACCCCAACAGGCGGCAACCGTGGCGAAAGCCGTTCCAAATTGTCCATGTTGCGTAGAAAAGTGGCCGAGCGCTTGGTGTCTGCAAAGAACGAGACCGCGATGCTGACTACCTTCAACGAAGTGGATATGTCCGCCATCTTCGAACTGCGTAAACAGTACAAAGAAGCGTTCAAGGAAAAGCACGGGGTAAGTCTTGGATTTATGTCTTTCTTTACGAAAGCAGTAATTCGTGCCTTGCAAATGTACCCTGCCGTTAACTCCATGATCGATGGTAAGGAAATGATCACCTACGAATTCTGCGATATCAGTATTGCGGTTTCAGGACCAAAAGGTTTGATGGTTCCCGTAATCCGAAATGCGGAGAACTTGACCTTCAGAGGTGTCGAATCCGAAGTAAAACGATTGGCCATCCGTGCCAGGGAAGGTGAGATCACCGTGGATGAAATGACAGGAGGTACCTTTACCATAACCAACGGGGGTGTATTCGGTTCCATGTTGTCCACTCCGATCATCAACCCACCACAAAGCGGTATTTTGGGGATGCACAACATTGTGGAACGTGCCATTGTTAGGGACGGTGCCATTGCCATTGCACCTGTAATGTACGTTGCGCTTTCTTACGACCACAGAATTATCGATGGTAAGGAATCCGTAGGATTCTTGGTCGCTGTAAAAGAAGCTTTGGAAAGTCCAGAAGAATTGTTGATGGACGGAAACGTGAAAAAAGCGTTGGAATTGTAAAATAATTTGCAATCGAGAGGTTCTCGACTACGCTCGAACTGACACAAATGCCTTTACTTTTTTAAGTAGAGGCATTTTTTATTGTAATCGATTACGGCCTTTCCTTTTTTGAGCACATCGGCACCAATAATGCCATCCACGGGCATTGCGTTATGGCTTGTCAGGGCTTGGTTCACATGGGAGAGGTCAAAAAGTACGACTTTCTGCTTTTTCTTTTTCCAATCCCCAATCTGGATTTTGTTTTTGTTTGAGATCAGAGTTTCCATTTCCGTGGCCCCGGCGCCGGCCGCTTTAATGTCCGTAGCTTCCGAGGCCATTTCAAAAAATTCGATTTTGTCCATCCCCACGCAGGTATTGGAGGCGCCCGTGTCCAAAATAAACTTGCCCGTAACACCATTGATGGTTGCTGCGAGTTCAAAGTGGTTGGTTTCGGTCAATACCAAAGGTATTGTAATGTAATCCTTGTTTTTGAGGAATTTTTTTAGTGATGCCATATTATTAATTGAGAGATGTCATGCTGAGCCTTTCGACTTCGCTCAAGACTGGCTCCGTCGAAGCATCTATGTGTATATTTGGAAACAAAGTTTTGGGACATCTAAGATAAACCTATTTTTGCGATATGATTATTACGGATACCCATACCCATTTATATAGTGAAGCCTTTGACGAGGATAGAAGTGAAATGATGCAACGTGCCCTGAATGCGGGAGTGGAACGTTTTTTTATTCCGGCTATTGATTCCACGTATACGCAGTCCATGCTGGATTTGGAGGCCAATTATCCCAATAATGTTTTTTTGATGATGGGCCTGCATCCCACCCATGTCAAGGAAAACTATAAGGAAGAGTTGGCCCAAGTGGAAGAGTGGCTGTCCAAACGAAAATTCTATGCCGTGGGTGAAATTGGGGTGGACCTGTATTGGGACAAAACCCTTTTGAAAGAACAACAAGAGGCTTTTGCTTATCAGATTCGGTTGGCGAAAAAGCATCAATTGCCGATAGTGATCCATTGTCGCGATGCTTTTGATGAGGTGTTCGAAGTGTTGGAACAAGAAAAAGGGGAGGGGCTCTTTGGGATTTTCCATTGCTTTACTGGAAGCTTGGAACAGGCCCATCAAGCTATGTCTTATAATATGAAACTGGGTATTGGGGGAGTGGCTACCTTCAAAAATGGAAAAATCGACCAATTTTTGAATCAAATCGACCTAAAACATATTGTTTTGGAAACCGATGCGCCTTATTTGGCACCCGCCCCATATCGTGGAAAACGAAATGAAAGCTCTTATATAGTTAAGGTGTTGGAAAAACTTTCATCCCTTTATGGTATGCCCGAGGAGGAAATCGCGGCAATCACCACGGAAAACTCCAAAGACATATTCGGAATTTGATCTATGAAAAAAAAGACCAACATATTACTGATCTATACCGGGGGGACCATCGGGATGGTGAAGGATTACAAAACGGGTGCACTCAAGGCATTCAATTTTGAGGAACTCGTTAAAAATATTCCGGAGTTGAAACAATTGGACTGTAACCTGAGAGGGGTTTCATTCGATGAGCCCATTGATTCTTCCAACATGAACCCTGATTATTGGGCCGTAATTGCTTCCATTATTGAAGAGCATTATGTGGATAATGATGGTTTTGTGGTGCTGCATGGTAGCGATACCATGAGTTATTCCGCATCGGCACTCAGCTTTATGTTGGAAAATTTGGAAAAGCCGGTCATTTTCACGGGGTCTCAATTGCCGATCGGGGATTTGCGTACCGATGCCAAGGAAAATCTGATTACCTCCATCGAGATTGCTGCGCTCCATGAAAAAGGAAAACCCGTGGTGCGTGAGGTAGGTCTGTATTTTGAATATAAACTCTACCGGGGTAACCGAACCACCAAGATAAATGCGGAACATTTTGAGGCTTTTGCCTCATTAAATTATCCGCCTTTGGTGGAATCGGGAGTGCATTTAAAAGTACACCAGAATTACTTGATCAAAAAAGTGACCAAAAACAAGTCACTTCAGGTGCATAAAAAAATGGATGATCGAGTGGCGATTCTCAAATTGTTTCCGGGATTGAACCAAAATGTGCTGCAATCGGTCTTGAACATTCCCGATTTAAAGGCATTGATCCTGGAAACCTACGGCGCAGGGAACGCTCCGATGGACAAATGGTTTTTAGGTGTCGTAAAAAAAGCCGTGGAAAATGGATTGCATATTATTAACGTAACACAATGCTCTGGCGGGAGTGTTTCCATGGGCCATTATGAGACCAGTGAAAAACTTAAGGCGATGCAACTGGTTAACGGCAAGGATATTACGACCGAAGCTGCAGTAACAAAGGCGATGTACCTTTTGGGGACAGGGGTTCCCGACAAATTGTTCAAGACAATTTTTGAGACACCACTCCGTGGTGAAATGGTGTAAAATTAACGCTTCAAATTTCTATAACTAATTATTTTTTTGTTTATTGGTCGCCCTAAATGAAACAATAGAGAGGTGGCCGAGTGGTCGAAGGCGCACGCCTGGAAAGTGTGTATACACCAAAAGTGTATCGAGGGTTCGAATCCCTTCCTCTCTGCAAGGTATTTTAGTTTTTCTATTATAAAATTTTTATATCTTTAACATTATTAACTAACTAAATTTAAGTTTAAGTAAAATGAAAAAAATATCCTTTACTCTGGCTGCTGCCGGAATGTTTGTGATGGGAACTACAACTGTATCTGCAGCAATGTTGCAAGAAGAAGCTGAAGCCAGCAAAGGTTTCACCCAGGTATTGAAAGAGCAATTTATCCAAGGGGGCCCTGCCTTCATGGGAATTGTATTGCTATGTTTGATCTTGGGATTGGCAGTTGCCATCGAAAGAATCATTTATTTGAATTTGGCCACTACAAATTCCACCAAATTGAAGCAACAAGTTGAGGACGCTTTGGCTTCAGGAGGTGTAGAAGCAGCCAAAGAAGTATGTAGAAACACTAAGGGACCTGTTGCCTCTATCTACTACCAAGGTTTGGATAGAGCTGACGAAGGTTTGGAATCTGCTGAAAAAGCTGTTGTTTCCTACGGAGGTGTGCAAATGGGCCAGTTGGAGAAAAACGTATCTTGGTTGTCCCTGTTTATCGCGATTGCTCCGATGCTTGGATTTATGGGTACGGTAATCGGTATGATTCAGGCCTTCCAAAAAATTGCAGCTGTAGGTAACTTGAGTGCTTCCTTGATCGCAGGTGATATCCAGGTGGCGTTGTTGACAACCGTATTTGGTTTGATCACGGCGATTATCCTTCAGATTTTCTATAACTATATTATTGCTAAAATCGATAGTATCGTAAATGACATGGAAGACAGCTCAATCGCATTGATTGACATGTTGGCTGCCCACAAAAAGTAATTACGAATTAAAAACTATCGAGAATCATGAATAAAATAGTAAAAATATTGCTCATCGTCATCGGATTGGTTGCCGCAGTTCTTTGGTTCTCCCTTCCGTCCGCCGATGATCCAAGTGCCATAAATAGTGGGGCAATGAACTTTATGTTCATCATTATGTACATCTTGTTGGCTATTGCAGTTGTAACTACAGTAGTTTTCGGATTTGCAAAATTGTTTACCACAAAGGGAAGTATTAAGAAAGCTCTTTTCGCCATTGGCGGATTGGCCATAGTAGTGGCTATATCCTACGGGCTTTCTTCAGATAACATGTCTGTGGTGGAAACAATGTCTGAAAGAGGCATCGAGACTACGGAAGGAACTGTGAAAAACATTGGAATGGGATTGAATGTATTTTTTATCCTTACGCTAATTGCGGTAATTCTAATGATAGTACCAGGCTTGAAAAGAATGTTTGTTAAGTAAAAAGTTGAATTATGCCTAGAAGAAAAGGAGCACCGGAAGTAAATGCCGGTTCCATGGCGGATATCGCTTTCCTCTTGCTTATCTTTTTCTTGGTGACCACCACCATAGAAACGGATGCAGGACTGGATCGTATGTTGCCGCCAGCTGAACCGCCAAATGAAGAGCCGCCCATAATCAAGCAGAAGAATATTTTCACTGTCAATATCAACAGAAAAGGGCAACTTTTGGTTGAGGAGAGCTTAATGGATATTAAGGACCTTAGGGAAGCGGCTATCAAATTCCTCGAGAATGGTGCGGACGGGACTTGTGATTACTGTAAAGGTAGGAAAGACCCAGCTTCATCGGATAATCCGTCAAAAGCCATTATCTCTTTAAAGAATGATAGAGAAACCAAGTATAGCACATACATTACAGTTCAAAACGAACTGGTAGGTGCCTATAACGAGTTGCGTAACCGTGAAGCACAACGCCTGTACGGGAGGGACTTTACGGATATGGAGGCAGAATACCTGAATCCAGAGACCCCGTCCAGCGTAAGAGATGACTTGAAAGACAAAGTGAAACGTATCCAGGATATGTTCCCGCAAAAACTTTCAGAGGCAGAAACATCAACCAATTAAAAACTATTTAATATGGCTAAGTTTACCAAAAAGAAGGATGGAGATTTGCCAGCGGTGTCAACAGCTTCGTTGCCGGATATCGTTTTTATGCTCCTGTTCTTCTTTATGACCGTAACCACAATGAAAGATAGTTCGTTAATGGTTGCCAATACCCTTCCCAATGCTTCAGAAATTAAGAAGTTGGAAAAGAAGGACCGCGTTATTTACATTTATGTAGGAACACCTACAAAGGAATATCAAAAGGTTTTTGGTACAGAACCAAAAATTCAATTGAATGATAAATTTGCCAATGTGGACGAAGTAGGTTCATTTATTTTGGCAGAACGTGCAAAAAAACCGCAAGAACTTCAAAATGTATTGACTACTGCTTTAAAAGTTGATAAGGATGCCAATATGGGTCTTATCACTGATATTAAGCAACAATTGAGAGAAGTAAATGCCCTTAAAGTGAACTATACCACTTATGAAGGGGATGCTTTTAACAATTTACAGTAGGCAATAGCTTAGATTTAGTGGGAAACGCTCCAAATTTTTAATTTGGGGCGTTTTTTGTTTTAAATTGCTACCATGATCCGCACCCTACTTCAATTTATAGTTAGCGCCGTTTGTTTATTGCTCTCGATATCTGTTTTGGGTCAAACAAAGATGGATACCACCGTTGTATCCGATAGTCGGTATCTAGAGGATCAGTTTTATTTTGGAGTGGGCTATAATGTACTGTTGGATACCCCGGACCAAGTGGGCCAACAAAATCTATCCTATAATCTACAAGCAGGCTTTATAAAGGACATTCCCTTGAACCAAAAAAGGAATTTTGGTGTTGGTTTAGGGCTGGGATATGCTGTGAACTCGTATTATTCGAACATCGTTTCATCGAAAGAGTCCAATACTATTGTTTACCAAGTAATGGAGAGTTCCAACTTTAATAGGAGCAAGTTCGAAACCCATTCCATAGAATTTCCCTTGGAATTAAGATGGCGTACATCAACTGCGGAGGAATATAAGTTTTGGCGGATATACGCCGGTGCCAAATTGGGCTATGTGTTCTCGGGTAGGTCAAAATTAGTGACAGATAGCGGCAATGATTCATTTTCCAATAATGATGTTGAAAAATTCCAATATGGCCTTATGCTGAACTTCGGCTATAATACTTGGAACATTCACGCTTACTATGCATTACATCCATTGCTTAAAGAAGGGACTGCACTTAATGGAAATCCTATCGATTTTAGGGTGCTGCGTATTGGATTGATTTTTTACATCCTATAGCCAGTATTTCAGAATAATCAATTGGGAACAACATCCCAGAATAAAACCTATCAACAGTTCATTTTTAGTGTGTGCCTTCAGGTATAATCTTGAGGTGGCCACCAGTCCGGTAAAAAGGGTGAACAAGCTTATGGCAATGGTAATGTTGGTCTCAAAATGAATGCTCAACGCCACCATAAAGGTTAAGATGCTTCCCATGCCCAACAGGTGCATACTTGTTTTAAATTTAAAGAACAACAGGATCAAGGTCGCGCTGGTCGCAGTCAGAAGCCCTGTAAAATAGTAAAAAAGCTCGTGTACGTAATTATTGGGTATTACCTTGTACAATATCATTAAAAAGATGATACAACTTATATAAAGCGGGTATTTGCGTTCCTGTATGGTGGGCAGAAATATGGAGCTGATAACCCCGAGGTTCCTCAATATCAAGAAAAAGATAATGGGGATGATTACCGTAAGGATAAAAATGGGAAGTATATTCCCGCTTTGGGTTTGCAGAGTGCTATAGGGAGCCACCAAAAAATACACTATGGTACCTCCAATCGGTACAAACAACGGATGAAAGAGGTAGGAGATAATGTTGTATACGTGGCGCATCAAATCTCTTTTCTTAATCGAGCTACAGGTATGCCGAGCTGCTCCCGATATTTGGCAACGGTCCGCCGGGCTATGGGATAGCCCCTTTCCTTTAATATTTTTGCCAATTTTGCATCGGTCAAAGGTTTTTTCTTCTCCTCATCACGAATAACGGTCTCCAATATCTTTTTAATTTCCCTTGTGGATACATCTTCCCCTTGTTCGTTCTTCATGGATTCGGAAAAGAAATCCTTGATCAGTTTGGTGCCATAGGGTGTATCCACGTATTTGCTGTTCGCTACCCGAGACACGGTGGAAACGTCCATATCGATTTTATCGGCAATATCCTTTAGGATCATGGGGCGCAATTTTCTTTCGTCCCCCGTCATAAAATATTCCTTTTGATATTCCATAATGGTGTTCATGGTGATGAAAAGGGTTTGCTGACGCTGTCTTATGGCGTCTATAAACCATTTTGCGGCATCCAACTTTTGTTTGATGAACATGACCGTGTCCTTCTGGGATTTGGATTTCTCCTTGGCATTTTTGTATCCCTCCAGCATATTGCTGTAGTCTTTCGAAACATGGAGCTCCGGGGCATTTCGTCCGTTCAGGCTAAGTTCCAGTTCGCCATCCACTATTTTTATGGAGAAATCGGGGACAATATGCTCGATCATACGGGTATTTCCGGAATAGGAACCACCCGGTTTTGGATTGAGTCTTTCTATTTCCGAAATAGCCTCCTTGAGCTGTTCTTCGGTAACATGGTGTTTTTGTATAAGTTTGGAGTAATGCTTTTTGGTAAAGTGATCGAACGATCGTTCCAAAATGTTAATGGCCAGCTCAACGGAAGGTTTTTTTTCCTTGCGCTTTAGTTGGATGATCAAACATTCATCCAAAGATCGGGCGGCGACCCCCGGAGGGTCTAAATCTTGGACAACCTTTAGAATTTCCTCGATTTTATCCTCGTCCACATAAATGTTCTGGGTAAAGGCAAGGTCGTCCATAATATCTGGAAGCGGTCTTCGTATGTAGCCGCTTTCGTCCACACTGCCCACCAAAAACTCGGCAATGGCCCACTCCTGATCATCCAAGTAAGTCGTGTTCAACTGATTGATCAAGTATTGGTTGAATGATGTTCCAGCGGCATACGGCACCCTTTTGTCCTCATCGTCGGCACTATAATTATTCGCCTGGGTGCGGTAATCTGGAATTTCATCATCACTCAGGTAATCATCAATATTGATTTCTTCGGTGTCAATATTTTCATTGTCCGCCGAATCATCGTAGGTATCCTCGTAAACATCATCCAGGGCATCGGTTTCCTCCTTGCCACTTTCCAAAGCAGGATTCTCTTCCAGCTCTTGTTTTAACCTTTGTTCAAAAGCCTGTGTTGGCAATTGAATAAGTTTCATGAGCTGAATCTGCTGTGGAGACAGTTTTTGTGAAAGCTTAAACTGTAGATGTTGTTTCAGCATATTGATTGATGATTTACAATCGTAACTTTCCTTAAAATAATAAATTCAAATTAAAACTCGGCATTTTGTGGGGTTCTAGGGTAGGGGATTACGTCCCTGATATTGCCCATTCCGGTGGCGAATTGCACCATGCGCTCAAAGCCAAGTCCAAAACCACTGTGCACCGCAGTGCCAAATTTTCTCAAATCCAGATACCACCAAAGTTCTTCGGCATCAATATCCAGTTCCTTTATTTTTTGCTCCAGTACATCCAAACGTTCTTCCCTTTGGGAACCTCCGACAATTTCTCCGATACCCGGAAAAAGTACATCCATGGCGCGTACGGTTTTCCCATCCTCGTTCAAGCGCATGTAAAATGCCTTGATGTTTGCTGGATAATCAAAAAGAATTACGGGACATTTAAAGTGTTTTTCCACCAAGAAACGTTCGTGCTCGCTTTGCAAGTCTGCCCCCCAATCATCAATAGGGAACTGGAACTTTTTCTTTTTGTTCGGCTTGCTGTTCTTTAAAATATCAATGGCCTCGGTATAGGAAACCCTTTTGAAATTGTTTTCTACAACGAATTTCAATTTTTCGATCAAGGCCATTTCAGAGCGCTCGTTCTGAGGTTTGCCCTTTTCTTCGTCGAACAAACGTTTTTCCAAAAATTCCAAGTCATCTTGGCAATGGTCCAGCACGTATTGGATAATGTATTTGATAAAATCTTCTGCCAAATCCATGTTGGCATCCAAATCATAAAAGGCCATCTCGGGCTCGATCATCCAGAACTCGGCCAAATGACGTGATGTATTGGAATTTTCAGCTCTAAAAGTAGGCCCAAAAGTGTACACCTTGCCCAAGCCCATGGCGTAGGTCTCGGCTTCCAACTGACCTGATACGGTCAGATTGGTCTCCTTTCCAAAAAAGTCCTCGGAATAGTCCACTTCGCCATCGCTCTCCAAAGGTGGGTTCTTGGCATCCAAAGTAGATACACGGAACATTTCCCCGGCACCCTCGGCGTCGGAGCCTGTGATGATGGGTGCGTGCATATAGTAGAACCCATTTTGCTGAAAGTAGCTGTGAACGGCAAAAGAAAGTGCCGACCTAACTCGCATTACCGCGGAAAAAGTATTGGTCCGTACCCTAAGGTGCGCTTTTTCCCTTAAAAACTCCAACGAGTGCTTTTTGGGTTGAATAGGGTAGGTCTCCGGGTCTGCGGTACCGTGTACGAATATATCCGTAGCTTGGATTTCCACGCTTTGCCCTCGGCCTTGGCTTTCTTCCAAAGTCCCCGAGATTTTCAGGGCGGCACCTGTTGAAATCTGCTTTAGCAATGCTTCGTCCAAATTTTCAAAGTCCACGACACATTGCAGGTTATGTATGGTGGAACCATCGTTCAATGCGATAAATCGGTTGCTCCTAAATGTTTTTACCCATCCATTTACTTCAACGGAATCTCCTACGGGTTGCTTTTCCAGCAATTCTTTTATGGAATAAGACATCATTCTAAAACTATAGTGATTTAGTTGGTAAAGATAGGTTTTTGATAAAAAACGATGGCAATGGAATGGCCTAATTTATGGCCGTTTCAAACACTATTTGTCCTTTGGGTTGTCCTCGTCCTTGGGCAAAATGTCTATTTGAGGTTTTTTGAGTACCTGCTTGTTGGCAATGCTTCTTTCCAAGGAGAGGAGAAGTGACGGCAACAAGATCAAGTTAGAGAGCATGGCAAACAACAAGGTGGCCGAAACCAACCCTCCCAATGCTTTGGTACCCCCAAAACTGGAAATGATAAAGACGGAGAATCCAAAGAACAAGACTATGGAAGTGTAAAACATGCTCACCCCGGTCTCGCGCAAGGCAGCGTACACCGATTTTTTGATGTGCCAGCGATGGGCAGTGAGTTCTTGCCTGTATTTGGCCAAAAAGTGAATGGTATCATCCACCGATATGCCAAATGCAATACTGAATACCAGGATAGTGGATGGTTTTATGGGCACCCCCAAATAACCCATGACACCGGCTGTAATAACCAGGGGCAACAAATTGGGCACCAAGGATATGATGACCATTTTATAGGATCGGAACAGATAGGCCATAAAAAGCGAGATCAATCCAATGGCCAATGCCAGAGACAATAATAGGTTTTTGACCAAGTACTTTGTTCCCTTTAGGAACAAGAGGGCTTTTCCGGTCATAAAAACATCGTATCGTCCCGAAGGAAATTGCTTTGTGATCGCTTCTTGCAGGTCTTTTTCAATTTCCTCCATACGGTCGATTTTTACATCGCGCATATAAGTCGTTAAACGGGCTGTTTGTCCCGTACTGTCCACAAAGCTTTGGAGCAGTTCATTGGTTCCATCAGTTGATGACTTTTGAACAGCGTTCATAATGAATGTGTTCTCTTGACTGGTGGGCAGTTGATAGTATTTTGGAATCCCGTTGTAAAAAGCCTGTTTAGAGTATTTGACCAAATCAACAATGGAGATGGGCCGCGATAGTTCTGGAATTTCATCGATTACGCCGCCCAATCGGTCCATTCGTTTAAGCGTAGCAGGCTTTACCACCCCATTTTTGCGTTTGGTGTCCACTACAATTTCCATCGGCATGATGCCGTCAAACTCAGCCTCAAAAAACTGGATGTCCTTGTAAAAGTGACTTTTCTTTGGGAGGTCTTCAATTCTACTTCCAGTGATTCGCATCTGGTAAATCCCGATAATGCTCAATACCAAAACTGCGACCGTGGTAATGTAAACGCCAATCCTGTGGTTTCTTACCATGTTTTCCATCCAGTTGACAAACAAGTCCATCCATTTTTTGTTCAAGTGCTTTAAGTGCTTGGTTTTTGGAAGCGGCATAAAGCTGTAAATAATGGGTATGATCAACAGGGAAAGAATAAAAATCCCAATGATGTTGATGGAGGCGACGATACCAAATTCCCTGAGGAGGTCACTGTCCAAAATAATAAAGGTAGCGAAGCCTGATGCGGTGGTAATGTTCGTCATTAAGGTGGCATTGCCAATCTTGGAGATTACCCTTTGTAAGGAAAGTGCTTGATTTCCGTGTTTTTTTACTTCTTGCTGATATTTGTTGATCAAGAAAATACAATTGGGAATACCGATTACAATGATCAATGGCGGAATCAAAGCGGTAAGAATCGTAATTTCGTATTGTAAAAGCCCAAGTATTCCAAAGGCCCACATTACTCCAATGATTACTACGCACATGGAGATGAAAGTAGCCCTGAAACTTCTAAAGAAAAAGAAAAAGATGATGGAGGTAACAAGTAGGGCACCTACGATAAAAAGTCCGATTTCATCAACAATGGATTTTGTGTTCCAAGTACGGATGTAGGGCATTCCCGAAATACGGACGTCCATATTGGTTTCTTGTTCAAAATCCTCTACAAGCTCGGCAAGATCATTGAGTATAAATTCGTTTCTAACCGCCGTGTTCATAATGTCTTTATCCAAATAAATCACGGTTTGGATGGTTCCGCTTTTGGGATTGTAGACCAAATTATCGTAGAAAGGAAGTTCTGTGAACAAATGGTTGGTAAGGGAATCTATTTCCTGTTTGGTCTTGGGAGGGTGGGCTATTAAAGGCTCCATGGAGAACGTTTGGGTGTCGTTATCCTTGATGAGCTCCTTTAAATTCTCCAAAGAGATTACATAGTCAACTTCCGGAAAAGCATCGAGTTGTTTGCTCAAGGTATTCCATCGGTTAAAGTTTTTTGGGGTAAACAGTGAGGAATCCCTAATGGCCAAAACTATGGCGTTGCCTTCTTCGCCAAAAATTTTGGTAAATGCATTGTACTGGATACTAGCTGGATGGTCATCGGGCAATATATTGGCCTCGGTGTTGGAAAATTGCATGTTTTTCCATTGCATGGCCAAGAAAACGGTAAAGCCGGCAACCGCCAAAAGAATCAAGATTCTATTGCGGAGTATAATTCTTGCGACCTTTGGCCAAAATCCTTTAGTGAGCTTTGCTACCATCTGGGTTTTGTTGGGCGCAAAGGTAGAAAATGATATGTTGTGTTCCTAGGAAAGGGGCTGGTCAAAATCCAAATTTTACACCTTCATTATTTCAGCCTCTTTTGTGGTCAAGATGGCATCAACTCTATCACTGTACTTGTTGGTTAGTTCTTGCACATCAACTTCGGCGTTTTTTAAAAGGTCTTCGGAAATGTCCAATGCTTTTAATTCCTTGTTGGCTTCTTGTCTGGCACTGCGGATACTTACTTTGGCGTCTTCGGCTTCGGCCTTGGCCTGTTTTGTCAACTGTACTCTCCTTTCCTCTGTTAATGGGGGTACGTTAATGATTACCATTTCTCCATTGTTCATGGGATTGAAGCCCAAATTGGCGTTCATGATGGCAGTTTCAATCTCCCCCAGCAGGTTTTTTTCCCAAGGTTGAACGGAGAGCGTTCTTGCATCGGGGGTATTGATGTTGGATACTTGGGAAAGCGGGGTTTGAGAACCGTAGTAATCCACCATTACAGTGGAAAGCATCATGGGACTGGCTTTGCCTGCCCTAATCTTTGTCAATGCCTTTTGCAAGTGCTCAATACTTGCCTCCATACTTTCTTTTGTGCTATCAAGAATAAATTTTACCTCTTCGTCCATAACTTTCAAATTTATAAAACTAAAACCAAAGTATATGCCAATTTAAACATTGACCACGGTTCCGATATTTTCCCCAGATACTATTTTCATTAAGTTACCTCGTGTGTTCATGTCGAACACCACAATGGGCAGCTCATTTTCCTGACTTAATGTGAACGCTGTCGTATCCATCACTTTAAGTCCTTTGGAAAGCACTTCGTTAAAGGAAATGGAATCGAATTTAGTGGCGTTTTTGTCTTTTTCGGGATCGGATGTGTAAATACCGTCAACACGGGTGCCTTTTAAAATTACATCTGCCTTTATTTCGATGGCTCTCAAAACTGCAGCGGAATCCGTGGTGAAATATGGATTTCCCGTTCCGCCTCCAAAGATGACCACTCTTCCTTTTTCCAAATGGCGGATGGCCCTTCTTCGGATAAAGGGCTCGGCAACCTCATTTATTTTGATGGCCGATTGCAGCCTTGTCTGCACTCCTTTTATCTCTAGGGCGCTTTGCAATGCCAAACCATTGATTACCGTGGCCAACATGCCCATGTGGTCTCCTTGTACCCGATCCATGCCTTGGCTGGCTCCTGCGAGGCCCCTAAAAATGTTTCCTCCACCGATTACGATGGCCACTTCAACACCTTTATCGATTACAGATTTTATTTCTTCGGCATATTCATCCAACCGGTTGGCATCAATGCCATATTGTTGTTCGCCCATTAAGGCTTCTCCACTTAATTTTAATAAAATTCTTTTGTAATGCATTGAGAGTTTCTTGAAGTCCGGACAAAAATAATCAAAATTATTTATGGGAAATGAAGAATTAAGGGTTTGATATGGACATAAAAAAACCGCTTCTGTTGGGAAGCGGTTTTTTGAATTTATTGTTGTGGTGAATTAGCCCAATGCCACTCTTGAAAAACTGGTGACTTCCAAGCTGGAATCCACCGACTTAACGTATTGGGCAACACTTTGTTTGCTATCTTTAATAAAAGCTTGGTTCACCAAAGTGTTGTCTTTAAAGAAACGCTGTAATTTGCCTTGGGCAATTTTGTCCAACATTTCCTCTGGTTTGCCTTCTTCGCGCAATTGATCTTTCGCTATCTCGATTTCCTTATCGATGATGGATTGATCAACTCCTTCTTCGTTCAAGGCAACAGGATTCATAGCGGCAGCTTGCATAGCTACGTCTTTTGCAGCTTCCGCAGCGCCATCAACATTGGCGGACAAACCTACCAAAGTGGCGATTTTGTTACCTGCATGGATGTAAGAACCTACGAAAGGGGCGTTCAATCTTTCAAAACTTCCAATCTCGATTTTTTCACCGATTACACCGGTTTGCTCTGTCAATTTATCGGCAACGGTCATTCCATCAAAAGAGGCGGCTAGGAAATCGTCTTTGCTATCGAAACCAAGTGCCAAATCGGCTAAGTCGTTAGCAAGTTTTACAAAGCTATCGTTCTTGGCAACAAAGTCGGTTTCGCAGTTCAAGGAGATAACGACACCTTGTGTGCTATCGCTGTTTACTTTTGCGATGGCTGCACCTTCTGAAGATTCCCTGTCAGCTCTTTTTGCTGCAACTTTTTGACCTTTTTTTCTAAGGATCTCAATTGCTTGGTCGAAATCACCTTCGGCTTCGACCAAAGCTTTTTTACAATCCATCATTCCAGCTCCAGTGGCCTTTCTTAATTTATTTACTTCTGCGGCGGTAATCTTTGCCATTTTTTTTCTTTTTTAAATTTTACGTAAAGTAAAACACTGTAATAGTGTTTTTGTTTAGGACAATGTTAAATCAGCGGGTTTATTCAACACCACCTTTTACGTTGTCTTGCCATTCTTTAAGTTCGTCCCATTTTCCATCGGCAGCCATTTTAGCTTGTTTTGGCCAAGATGTTGGATCCAAGTGGGCTAAAGTTGAGCTGGCCTCGGTCAGGATTTCCTTAACTTTTTCGGCATCGGCATCGGCTAGGTCGGCGTAAGTATTTACTCCGTTGGCAACAAGAGCTTCGGCAGCTTTTGGTCCAATACCTTCAATTTTGGTAAGGTCGTCCGGTTTTGCCTCTTCTTTTGCTTCTTTTTTGGGAGCTTCGGCCTCAGCTTTTTTGGCTGGTTTTTCCTCAGCGGCCTTTTCTTCCTTTTTTGGTGCGGCCTCAGCTTTTTTCTCCTCTTTCTGGGAGTCTTCTTCTTTGTCCTTTCCGTTGTTTTTCTCGCTCTTGCGCTCTTCCAAACCTTCGGCCACTGCTTGGGTTACGGATTCCATGATCGCTTCGATGGATTTACCTGCATCGTCATTGGATGGGATGGCGTAATCAACATCGCGAGGATCGGAGTTGGTGTCTACCATTGCAAAAATTGGAATGTTCAATTTTTGGGCCTCTTTAACTGCGATGTGCTCACGCATGGTATCAACAATGAAAAGTGCGCCTGGCAAACGGGTCATGTCGGCAATGGAACCTAAGTTCTTGTCCAACTTGGCACGCAAACGGTCAACCTGCAATCTTTCTTTTTTGGAAAGGGTGTTGAATGTACCGTCTTTTTTCATGCGGTCGATAGCTGCCATTTTTTTAACAGCTTTACGAATGGTTACAAAGTTGGTCAACATACCACCTGGCCATCTCTCGGTGATGTACGGCATGTTTACTTTGGATACTTTGTCCGCGACAATGTCCTTTGCTTGTTTTTTTGTGGCTACAAATAGGATTTTTCTTCCTGAGGATGCAATTTTTTTAAGGGCTTCGTTGGCTTCCTCAAGTTTTGCAACTGTTTTGTAGAGATTGATTACGTGAATTCCGTTACGCTCCATGTAGATGTAGGGAGCCATGTTCGGATTCCACTTTCTTGTTAGGTGTCCAAAATGCACACCTGCTTCCAGTAAGTCTTTTACTTCAATTTTACTTGCCATTTTTTGTACTTAGTTTACGTTCCGTTGTAGTAGCAATGCATTGGTGGTCACAAAACTTTGTTCGCCCAACCCATTTAGATGCTAAACTAGTTTCCAAAAAGTTGAATTGTTAATCCCTTTTGGAACAACGACAACTTGGTTAAAAATTTAACCCTGAAAGTATAGTACATAATTTCAGGGTTTTCAATGAACTTATCTATAATTGAATGCCGGAGCACCCAAAGTATATTAACGTTTGGAGAATTGGAATTTCTTACGGGCTTTCTTCTGACCGAATTTCTTTCTTTCCACCATTCTTGGGTCTCTTGTCAATAGGCCTTCTGGCTTAAGAATCCCTCTATTTTCCGCGTCTATTTCGCACATTGCTCTGGACAGAGCCAAACGAACAGCTTCTGCCTGACCTGTGATACCGCCACCGAAAACATTTACTTTTACGTCGTAATTGCCGTCAGTTTCAGTTAAAGTGAAAGGCTGTTTCACTTTATACTGCAATGTACCTGTGGTAAAGTAATCGTTAAGATCTCTTTTGTTTACCGTGATGTTCCCAGATCCTTCGGAAACATATACTCTGGCCACGGCGGTTTTTCTTCTACCTATCTTATGAACCACTTCCATTATTTGTAGTCGTTTAAGTTTATTGCTTTTGGTTTTTGCGCTTCTTGCCCGTGCTCAGCACCAGCATATACCTTCAGGTTTCTGAACAGGTCGGCTCCAAGTTTGTTTTTCGGAAGCATTCCTTTTACAGAACTCTCGATGATGCGCTCAGGATGTTTTTCCAATACTTCTCTGGCAGCAGCGGAACGTTGTCCACCTGGATACCCAGTATATCTTTGGTATTCCTTTTCATCCCACTTGTTGCCTGACATGTCGATTTTTTCGGCATTGATGACAATAACATTGTCTCCACAATCAACATGAGGGGTAAAGTTGGTTTTATATTTCCCTCTAAGTATTTTGGCTACTTTAGACGCCAATCTTCCTAAGGTCTGTCCTTCAGCATCAACCAATAACCATTGTTTGTCAACAGTAGATTTATTGGCGGAAATAGTTTTATAACTTAATGTATCCACTTCTCGAATATTATTGATTTAATAACCTATCCCGAATAACGGGCTGCAAATGTACAATTATTAGATTGAATTACAAACGGTTGATCGGGAATATTTTTATACTTTTTTCTAATTCAATCTTATTGATTGCCCAAGGCCCAGGAATGTAGTGACCATAAAATTATTAAGATAGCTGTTGTTCCATGTCCTGTATCTGATAACGGAAAGTTGTTATGCGCTTTCGGTTGTTTTCCGGAGTGCCTGTACCAAAGCCTCATTCGCCTCGGCATCACCTATGGTAATCCGTACTTTGCCCGGGGCACCAAATTGCGAAACAGGTCGAACCATAATACCCTCTTCCATCATTTTATCCGTGAACCCCATTTCGGACAATGGCGGGTCAATGATAAAAAAGTTGGCTTGGCTTGGCCAATATTTGATGCCCAATTCATCAAAGGCCTTGGCAATAAAAGTTCTGCCTTCCAAAACGGTTTTTACGGTTTCGGCAATAAATTCGGTATCATTTAATGCTCCGATGGCTGCTTCAATGGAAGTCAATGGAAGCAAAAAAGGCTTGTGGATCAAGCGAACGTAGTTGGCAATGGTAGCCGTGGTGTAACCGTATCCGATACGCTGCCCTGCGAGACCGTATGTTTTGGAAAAACTGTTGAGTCCAACCACGTTGTGGCCTTCCAACACATAAGGCAATGCGGTCACATAATCTTCGGCATCCGCAAAATGTCGATAGACCTCATCGAACACCACCACTATGTTTTTGGGAACACGGGCCATAAAATGATCCATTACCGATTTTGGGATGTAAGTGCCCGTAGGATTGTTGGGACTGGTCAAGAAAATCACCTTGGTTTTCTCGTTTATGGCATTCAAAATACCCTCCACATCCAGTTCGTAGTTGGGGGCCAAAAGGGGAATATCCACTTGGTTGGCGCCATACCATCTGGAAAAAACGGAGTAGGGCAGGAAGCAGGGATTGGAAAAAATCACCTCGTCCCCTTCATTGATAAAAGCCCGAAGAATAATGTCGATAACTTCCGAACCGCTATTGCCGCACAAGAATTGGTCGGCACTCAACCGACCATCAAAATCTTGAACCAGAGCCTCACGCAAACGAATATCGGTTTGGTCGGGGTAAATATTGATGTTGTCCAAAGCCGCTTTCATTGCGGCAACGGCCTTGGGCGAAGCGCCCAATGGATTTTCGTTGGAGGATAGCTTATATATTTTTTTGTTGGACGGGGGAATATTTTTTCCGCCTTTATAGACCTCTTTCGGCACCAAATGAGGTTTGAAGATGGAATCGATGTCTTTTTTCATTTTTCTGATTGAATTTTAGAATAAGAATTTTATCAAATCCCTACCACCGTACAGTACCCTTATTATGCGTACATAACCCTCCATTTTACGATAGAATATAATATGGGAAACGTAAGGGAAACTAAAAAGTCCATCCTTGATTTCCTTTCTTTCTTTTCCTATATCGGGATTTTTGGCAATTGCTTCAAAGTGATTGTTCATGCCAATTAGATATTCAATGGCTTTAGAGGCAACGAATTTGTGCTCCCCATATTCAAAAATATTCTCAATATCATCATCTGCTTCTTGTGATAGAACGTAGTCGTTTATCATCCATTTCTTTTTGAAGCAATGATTTCCTCCATGGTTCTTTGGCTGTCGGGTCCCTTCCAGCCTTTCTCTATTTCATTTCTATGGTCATTAATGACCTTGTCCCTATAAATTTTGTGTAAACGTAAGGCGTCACGAATAACTTCGCTATTATTTTGATATTCCCCAGTGGCAACTTGTTCGGTAATATATTCTTCCTGTTTTTTGGTAAAACTGACATTCATGACAAACAACTTATTGATTACTCAAAATTATGAAACATGTCTATATTTAGTAAATATGGATGTGGGTTAAATGTTTTAGTTGAACTATCACAATCTCTCCGCAAACAATAAATAAGCCATTGCCTTTACAGCATCACCATCTTCCAATAGCTGTTTGGCCAAAGTATGCAGTTCGGTTTTGGAGGCATTTTGTACTCCTTCGTTCTCAACAATCGCTTTAATTTCCTTCGAAGAAGGAACATTTTCCAAATTTCCCAAGCGGCCCAAATTGTTACCTGTGAGCACATCGCTCTCACGGATGCCTTTGGGCAATGCATCCACCCCAATGCCGTGGGTGCGGATGGGCTTTGGAATCTCGAACAAGGACTCTTTGATGGCTCGGATATACCAATTGCCCCCCATACGGCCCACCAAATCCAATTTTTCGGTATCCAGCACACCATTGGTAAAGTAGTGATCGTTTACATGGATCATATCAACCTGTGCAATGATCAAATTTCCCGCACCAGGGGTTTGCGCCAATTCAACCACTTCCAAAACAGTGCATTCAAAGGAAACGGGAGCCTCGCCCACTCGGGGCGGTTTTACTTTTACACTGGGCACTTCGGTAAAACCAGCTTTCACAAATTCATTAACGCCCTTGTCGTAGGCCGTGCTGGAAAGCGACATTTGCTCTGCCATCGCATGGTTTACCACGTTGATGACCACTTCGGGCACTTCCACCACATTTTGGTGGGTATGTTTCAAGGAATTGTCCCTACCGCTCCTCGCTGGCGAAAATACCATCACAGGCGGATTGGAACTGAACACATTAAAAAAACTGAACGGGCTCAGGTTTACATTGCCGGCCGCGTCCACCGTACTTGCAAAGCAAATCGGTCTGGGAGCTACCGCGGTAGATAAAATACTGTACAGTTCGGGTTGTGGTATTGTATTTGGGTCTATGGTTTTGATCATATGCTATTCTTCTATCATTCCCACAAAGGTGGGAATCTCTAGTTGGTTTCCTATGTCATTCCTGCGAAAGCAGGAATCTTTAATTCGTTTTTTTCTGATTTGTCATATCGAGGGCAGTCGAGATATGGTTATTTTTTAGATGACATTTCGACTGCTCCTTCGACTTCGCCCAGCTACCAAAATTATTTAGCAGGCAACACTTTTGTGCTTACTTCACCAAATCCGACTCTAATATCGCCCTTTTTGGCTAAACCGCGCATAATCACCGTGTCGCCATCCTGTATAAATTTTCGTTCGCTGCCATCTTTCAGTTTGATGGATTTTGTACCTCCCCAGGACAATTCGAGCATGGAGCCAAAACTGTTTTCTTCCTTGCCCGAAATGGTTCCCGAAGCCATCATGTCACCAATATTGATGTTGCACCCATTTACGGTATGATGCGCCAATTGTTGGGTCATGTTCCAGTACATGGATTTAAAGTTGCTAAAGCAAACTGTGGTTTCTTCACCTTGTTCTGGGGCAATGCTTACTTCTAAATCAATATCGTAATTCTTCGCACCCTCAAATTGCAAATAAGGCAATACTTCTGGCTCTTGTTTGGGGCCATCTATTCTAAAGGGTTCCAAGGCCTCCAAAGTAACCACCCAAGGCGAAATGGATGAAGCGAAATTCTTGGCCAAAAATGGGCCGAGTGGCACATATTCCCATTTTTGAATATCACGCGCCGACCAATCGTTGAACAATACCAGCCCGAAGATATGATTCTCGGCTTTTTTTGTTGAAACGGATTCGCCCAATTGGGTGTCTTTTCCGCAGATGAAACCCATTTCCAGTTCAAAATCCAAGCGTTGCGTAGGACCAAAAATTGGAGCTTCTGCACCCTTGGGAAGTGTTTGGCCTTTTGGCCGATAAATGGGTTGTCCGCTCACGATAATGGAACTTGCCCGACCGTGATACCCAACGGGAATATGTTTCCAATTGGGCAACAGGGCATTTTCCGGATCCCGGAACATTTTCCCCACATTGGTGGCGTGTTCCAAGCTGGAATAAAAATCGGTATAATCGCCAACGGCAACGGGCATGTGCATTTGGGCTTCCGATTGCTTCACAAAGAGTTCGGGCTTTCCAGCCAAAACAGAATCATCATTCTTTAGCCAATACTGAATCTTTTTGCGTACCCGGGTGGTGATTTCTTTCCCGAGGGAAATAAAATCATTCAAGGTGTCCTTTTCCAACAATGCCGTGTTGAAGTCAAAAACGTCCAATTCGGCTACGGCGGCCAAATCCAAAATATGTTCACCAACGGCAACGCCTATTCGCGGGCTTCTACCTTTAGTGGAAAAAATCCCAAAGGGAATATTGTGAATCGAAAAATCTGAGTTTTCGGGTATTTCTATGATCATGTAACTTTTTATATGCCATTCCCGTGAAAACGGGAACCTTATCTCTTTGTCATTTCTAACTGTCGGCTCGAGCGCAGTCGAGAGCGATAAACAACGCCTTCTTTTCTCGACTGCGCTCGAAATGACAGAAGGCAAGAAAAGGAGTCCGAATATTTACTCCAACCACGATTTATAATACTTGCCATCATCAATTTTGAGGGCATTTTTAGTCACCTGTAAAGGTTTAAAGGTATCTATCATCACCGCCAACTCCTCGGTTTCTTTTTTGCCGATACTGGCTTCATAAGTTCCGGGGTGCGGCCCGTGCGGAATACCTGCGGGATGCAACGAAATATAACCTGGGCCAATACCGGTCCTGCTCATAAAATCACCATCTACATAATACAATACTTCATCCGAATCTATATTGGAATGATTGTATGGGGCGGGTATGGATTTTGGGTGATAATCGTACAATCTGGGACAGAACGAACATACCACAAAGGCACCCGTCTCAAAAGTTTGATGCACAGGTGGCGGTTGATGCACACGTCCTGTAATCGGCTCAAAATTATGGATGGAAAATCCGTAGGGGAAGTTATAACCGTCCCAACCAACCACATCAAAAGGATGCGTGGCATAAACGAGTTGGTGCAACATACCCTGTTTTTTGATTTTCAAAAGAAATTCTCCTTTTTCATCAAAAGTTTGAAGGTCCTGCGGCAATTTGTAATCGCGTTCGCAGAAAGGGGAATGTTCCAAAAGCTGCCCAAACCAGTTACGATACCGTTTTGGGGTATAAATTGGGTGGAAGGACTCGGCATATAAAATGCGGTTGTCCTCCGTGTCAAATTCTATTTGATAGATCATCCCACGCGGAATGATGAGGTAATCCCCATATTCAAAAGGGATGTTCCCCAAAAAGGTTTTTAAGGTTCCCGATCCTTTGTGGATAAAGAGCATTTCATCCGCATCGGCATTTTTATAAAAATAGTCCGTTACGGATTTTCTGGGTGAGGCCAAACCTATGTGAACATCGTTGTTTACCAATAGCGGTTCGCGCGCTTCCAAAAAATCATCTTTTGGGGCTACATCAAAACCGATTAATTTTCGGCTGGTGATGTTCTTTGCCACCGCAATCTTTGGGCTTACGTCCAAGGCCTTACCAATTTCCTTGACCTGAGTGGGTCGGTGAACGTGGTAGGACAGTGAGGACATCCCATCAAAACCGATAGTGCCGAAAAGCTGCTCGTAGTAGAGGCTGCCGTCCGGTTTCTCGAATTGGGTATGCCGCTTTGGCGGAATTTTTCCGAGTTTATGATAAATAGGCATTGCTTTGGTTTTAAGTGATAAGTGTTAAGTCATGGGCGTACATCAATACCCAAAACTTAACACCTATAATTTACAATTTTTAGTGCAAAGTGCCTCGAAGCTCTTGCTCACGCTCAATGGCCTCGAACAGTGCCTTAAAGTTACCCTTTCCAAATGATTGTGCGCCCTTTCTTTGAATAATTTCGAAGAACATGGTTGGTCTGGGCTCTACTGGCTTGGTAAAGATTTGCAGCAAGTACCCCTCGTCGTCACGGTCTACCAAGATGCCCAATTCTTTCAATGGGGCAATATCCTCGTCAATTTCACCGACACGGTCGGTTACGGCATCGTAGTAAGTGGTCGGAACCCGAAGGAACTCCACGCCACGGCTTCTTAAATCGCGTACGGTTTGGATAATGTCGTCGGTGGCAACGGCAATATGCTGAACGCCTTCGTCTTCATAAAAATCCAGATATTCCTCCACTTGTGATTTTTTCTTTCCCTTTGCAGGTTCATTGATCGGGAATTTGATGCGTCCGTTCCCATTGCTCATTACCTTGCTCATCAAAGCCGTGTAGTCCGTGGAAATATCCTTGTCATCAAAAGATAGGATGTTTTTGAACCCCATAACATCCTCGTAGAACTTCACCCAATGGTTCATTTTGTTCCAACCTACATTGCCTACCATGTGATCTACAAATTTTAGGCCCGTAGGTTCTGGGTTGTAATCCGGGGTTTCCCATTTTTTGTATCCGGGAAGGAATGTGCCATTATAATCCTTGCGTTCCACAAAAATATGCACGGTCTCTCCGTAGGTGTAAATCCCGGAACGCACCACTTTTCCATTCTTGTCCTCTTCAACCCTTGGCTCCATGTAGGATTTAGCACCTCTTTCCATTGCATTGTTATAGGCTTGGGTGGCATCATCCACCCATAGGGCCACAACTTTTACGCCATCGCCGTGCTTGTCGATGTGTTTTCCAATCTCTGTTCCACTCTTTAAGGGAGAGGTAAGCACCAAACGAATTTTATCCTGAACCACTACGTAACTTTCACGGTCTTTTAGTCCAGTTTCCAATCCAGCCTGTGCGTAGGATTGAAAACCAAAGGCGGTTTTGTAATAATGTGCCGCTTGTTTGGAGTTTCCTACATACAATTCGATGTAATCCGTCCCATTGATGGGCATAAAGTCTTCAGATGTATTTGTTCCTTTTGGAAGTGTTGATGTCTCCATGGTCTTTTATAAATTTTTTATTGTCTAGTATTATATTGTTGCATCAACAACAAAAATAATGATTTTGAGATACGAAAACGATTTTGTTGGTTGAAATTTGAGTTAAAATTGATACAGTGGTGAGGCATGGCCGAACAACTAAATCGGAATCCCTATTTTTGTGGCTATTCTCAAAAATATGCTCAATCGTATAGATGAAATACAAGGGATGGGGTTCCACTTGGATTTGGTGCTCCGTAAAATCCAAAAGGCGTATTTACGCACCTTTAATGAGCTTGGAGTGGATACGACCATTGAGCAATGGGTGATTCTCTATCAAATTCATCAACTTGGTGAAAATGCCAGTCAGCGTGATATTGTGAATGAAAATTTTCGCAATCGCGCCACTACCTCCAGGGTTATTGGTGGCTTGGAGCGCAAAGGTTGGATTTCCAAGACCCGTTTTGAAGGTGACCAAAAGCGTTTTAAACTGGAACTCACCCCAAAGGGAAAGGAAATTCTGGACACTACCTTGCCCAGCGCACTGCAACTGCGAAAACTGGCCATAAAGGATGTGGATACATCCGAGTTTGAGACCTTTTTAAGGGTATTGGATAAAATAGGGGGGAATTACGAAGAAAATGAGCCCCAATAATTCAATACCAAACCGGCGATGGTGGCCAATCCAATAATCAGAATAAATATTAAACTTAGTTTACGGAACTTTTCTTGTGGGATGTAATGCAGTATTCTTTTTCCCAAATACGTGCCCACCAAACCAATTACGAACAAAAAGGGAAGATAGGTCAATTCTTGTTTGCCGATGTAGCCATTTCCGTAGTACACAAAGGTGCGGGAGAAATCGATCATAAAATCAATAAAGGCGGAAGTGGCAATAAAGGCACTTTTTTCCAAATTGAAGGCAGCCATGGTCAATCCGCGGATAGCGCCTCCTGTGCCCAAAAGACCGGCAGAGAACCCTGATAATGCACCTCCGATCACAGAATTCTTTTTGTTTGGAAGTATAATGATCTCGCTTTTTATGAGAAACAGTAGACTAAAGGCAACCAGAAATACGCCCAATACAATTTCCAGTGCACTGCTGTTTACTATTTTAGAGAGAAACCCACCCACAATCACGAAGAGCACCGAGGGGGCACCTATGTAAAGCAGCAGCTTTTTGTCCAATCCTTTTTTGAACAGAAAGATCTTACTAAGGTTGCTGGATAGGTGGAAAATGGCCGTCATGCCCAGCACGGAATAAAAATCAAAATAAAAGTTGCCCAGCGGTACAAAGAACACTGATGAGCCAAAACCTCCAATGGTTCCTATGATCTCGGCAAACAGTGCAAGCAATAAAAAAATGTAGTTGATCTTCATACTTCCGAAAGATAGTACGGTATGCTGTATGGAAGTTAAATTTATGTCATTTTAACCTAAAAAAATCTTAAAAAGCATGTTTCGGGTTAATCTAGCATATAAAATGGATAATCTGTTGGACGTCCGGTTAGGAAAACCACTGCAACTTTGTACCTGTATAAGTTAGATGTACAATTGCTATGAAAAAGACGAATTTTTATCCAACAATATGGTCAATAGCTGCTTACACCCCGAGTGTAATGGCAGACTGGTATGGGACCGAAGCCAAAGGAGCCGAGTTGATCTTGAAAAATGAGGCCGCTACAGCGCTCCATGTTTCAGAAATGACCCTTAACATTACCAAGCTCTCGGCTATGGATGAGCACGGTAATGAGCACTTTATTATAGATTTTCCCGGTCAAAACCCGGTAACCTTAAAAGGTATAGCTTCCGGAAACTTTATGCGTTCCAAAAGCGTACTTTCCTTGCCCGAAGGTAAATACACTGCATTGCGTTTTTATACGGCAGGATGGGGAAACCAGTTTGTATATCGGGATGGGGCAGCCGAATCTGCCAACTCGTTCAACCGTCTGGATTTTCAGATTGAAGATGGTTTTACGGTGGAGGAAGGCAACGCCCCGGAAGTTAAATTGTGGTTTGACTTTGCTCCCTACCAGTGGAAGCGACACTTTAAACCGCTTACGGATTTGTTTATTGGGAGCAAAAGTCAAAAACCACGATTGGCCAATAGCTTTGGCAATTGATCAATATGCTATGAAAAGGAATGAAAAAGGCACCGTTTGTGTGCCTTTTTTAATTTTGTGGAAAGGGTTACCAAAAACTTTTAAAAAAGAGACTTTTAATAATCCGAATATTCGGTAGGGTATAAGAACCAAATATCGGCATGGGATACATTGTTTTCATACTTGGGCATGGCGATGAGTTCCTTCCATTCCGGTGCATTCACAAAAGCTTCCCAATTTTTCTCTCTTGTGGCCATATCATTGTGGGTTGTCATATACATTAAATTGGGCATGTTGGCCCCTGAAAGTACCTCGCCATAAAACACGGCGTTGAAGCCCAATCGGTCAAAAAGCGGGATTTCGCCTCCTGCATTGAACATATCCACCTTGTTACGATAGTATTTTTCCGTAGCGGATTCATAGCTTCTCAGTTCGTACACACGTTCCGACCTTGGACTATCCAAATTGGGGGTTTTCATTTTTGGCATATCGTGAAAGGATCGCATCAGGATGGACTGGATGCGATCATAGGGCGGGTTATCGTAATTGGAATTGATGTACGCATTTCCTGCTGCGGTATATTCCTCGTCTTCCAAGAGTTTGTTGTCCAGTTCTGTGAACTGTTGCAAACCTTTAAGAGGAAGAAGCACGTAGGTTTTTTGAACCGTGTCTGTTTCATTGGTGCGAAATTTAAAAACACCCACTTTATCAATGCCCTGTTTCTTAACCGCAGGTATAAAGGCATTTTTCAAATAATTGTCTGTAGCAGCTATTTGGTCTTCGGAACTAAAAGAATAGATTTTTAGTTGATAGAACTCCCGTTCATCTTGTACGGTTTCGGGAGTTTCGGGAGTTGCAGTGGTTTCGGGCTTTGGATTGCCACAGCTTGCCAATGCTACTGTAAGCAATAACAAAAGTAGTTTGATAGTTTTCATATTTAGGTGCAGTTTAAGTGAGTTCTAAAAGTAGAATCAAAAACAATGGTTGAAGATAGGGATTTATTTGATGACTGTTTCGCCGGCTAAAACCATATGATTGGTTATTGGGTTTTCTGTAATTTGTTCTTTGAAGCCAATGCGGCCAAGCCCAAAATAGGCCCCAAAGCCAGAATAATATAAACCGTATTGGAGTTTGTCAAGGTCCTCATTTCATTGAGCAATTGTATGCTGACAATGGTGATGGCAAAACCAAAGCAGTTTACAATGGTCAGGGCCGTGCCCTTTACTTCTGGCGATGCATTTTGAGCCACCAATGTTGAAAATAGGGGGGAATCTGCGATGACCACCATTCCCCAAAACATAAGAAAGGAGACAAACAGCACTTCAGATTGCTGGGCAAAAAGCAACGGAGACATCAAACAGCAAGCACAGGAAAGTAAGAGTACCATAAAGGCCACCCGTTTAGTTCCTGCAACCTGTGCTACATATCCGCCAAATACACAGGCCAAACCACCGATTCCTATGATAAAGAACGACAAAAGGGGTATGTTGAATGTTGTTGCCGGGTGAACCAATGCATAGGTTTGCAGCATGATGGGAACAAAGGCCCAAAACGCATAGAGTTCCCACATGTGACCAAAATAGCCAAAGGCCGCTGAGCGAAAGCTGCCATTCCCAAACACTTTTAAAAAAGCAGATAATTGTAATTGTTGACCCCGTTTCCGGTACGGGCCATCGGGAACCAAACTGACCATTAAAGCTCCGCCCAAAACCGCTAAGGACGAAGTGGCCATCAGCACTGTTTTCCACGACAAGGTGTGTGTCATCTCTTTTAATAAATGTGGAAATGCCGTGCCGACCACCAATGCCCCTACCAAATACCCAAGGGATTTTCCAAGGCCTTTTTCATAATAATCTGCCGCTATTTTCATTCCCACGGGATAGATGCCTGCGAGAAAAAAACCTGTTAAAAAACGAAAGAAAAGGATGCTTGCCAACCCATTGCCCTCCCAAATCACGCCCAAATTGAAAAGTGCCCCTAAAACAGCACAGGAAAAAAATACTTTGGAAGGCGAAAACCTATCCGAAATAGATAGGATGGCGAATAGCAAGGTGCCCACTATAAATCCAAATTGAACTACGGAGGTTAAATGTCCCACGGCACTTTCACTTAACCCAAAAGTGGCTACCAAGTCGCGCATTACCCCATTGCCCGCAAACCAAAGCGAGGTACAGCAAAATTGCGACAACACGATGATTGGGAGTATGGTTTTGGAGGGTTTCATTGAGGGGTTTTAAATAAGTTCAATAAATCTTTTAAATATGTCCAAACTACTCCATTTCAATTCTTGATATAATTGATGCCAAAATCCCATTCATTAAGCTGAAGGAAAAAATTTTCAGGTCATTGGCTGCCTTCCAATGAACAATCAATAAATGTTATCTGAATTTTTGACCTATTCTGTAATTCAAGAATGAGTTGAACAAACCTTTCTTCTTTTTCAGTTTTATTTGGTCCAAAAATATTCCTCGCCAATTATTTACCTCTATTAGATTTTTAACCTTTTCCGAAATCAGAATCGGTCGGTTTGCACCTCCTCCACTACCAAACCATTCATAAGTTCTAACAAAGTCGGGTAAATTCACAAAGGCATCAATATCGAATGTCATTTTTTGGCCTTGCGGGAAATTATATTTTTTCTGCCCACAAAATGGCCCCTTCATCAATTGACTATCTATCTCCTTTAGAAATTTCAATGATTTTTTGTCTTTTGGATATTTACATTTTTCGGCTGTAAGATTATCTGTGATTAATGCTTCGGGCAATATTGTATCAACGTGAAGTTGATAAATCGTTTCGAGTTCCTTTTCGGATTTGTGAAGTATTGGCCTTGAAAAACTAATTCCGGTAATTCCGTTTTTTTCAAATGCCATTTTCACCGATTCATGAACAAAAATTTGGTCAAAAACCCAATTCAGTCCAAGAAATTGAAGGTTCTTGGCCTTAGGCTCACTTTTGAACCTGAATGGATTGTTTTGCGAAATTCCAATATGACAGCTGGGGCAACCAATGTTTGGCTCATAGGTTATTTTCAAATATCCAAAGTTATCTTCTGGCTGTGGATATCCAATTTGCCCTGTTTCGATATGATACCAATTAGTCATTTATGGTTTATACTATTTCTTCCGTTTCGCCCTCGGTTTTTTTACCTCCTCCACGATGGGTGTTCACAATAATGCCCACTTGTACAAGGCGGTCGGTGATGTCCTTGTCCACCTCCATGGGCTCGGCCAATGTCCGGTTTACGGCGCCCGGGATGATCGGCTCAATGAACAAAATGCGGTTGTTGTTCTCCAGCCCAATGACCCAAAAGTGCTCCCGGTTCTGGTCTATTTTGTCCTCCCGCAAGAGAATGCACTGCATAATGCCGTACAGGTCGTCCGAGTTCAGGATTTTGATCTTTTGGTCTTCTATGGGTTTAATCCATGGATTAAAGATAGTTGATTACAGGAAATTCCGTGTAATCAAAGCAAGTTATCCAAATCTTGCCTTCCCACAATGGCCATGATTTCAACCCTATCATTGTTCAATCTAAAAAATATACTGTCCAAACCACAGACACAGCGCCTATGCCCTTTTTTGCCATGATCTATGGATTCAAAGGAAAACGGTTTTTGGGCAATTCGATCAAAATGTTCAAAAAAAGCATGAAAATAGGTGTCGGCCTGTGCCATGCCCAATTTTACAACGCCGTAGTGGTGAATGCGAATCAAATCTTCCTTGCCCTCGTTGCTCAACCTATACCGGGCCACCCAAAGAGGATTTGGATTGCTTTAAAACCCATCCTTGCTATCCGTAGTGAACCCGCTGTTTTCGGCCTTGGTGAGTTTGGCCCGTATCCAGTACAATTGAGCCTGTTGGTTCCGTGCTTGTCGGATAAGGTCGTTTACCAATTCGCTTTTGCTGGAATACTCTTTACTGTCCACTTGGGATTTTAACCACTCATCATTGGGTTCAGTAAGGGAAATGCTCTGTCTTGCCATGACCGTCATGATTTGGTGTAGATATACACCATAAATGAATCGATTTTGGTATCCGAGAATTTATTTATCAATCATCAATGCGCCTCCAACCAATTCTCACCAATGCCCACTTCCACATCCAGTGGCACGGAGAGTTTATAGGCGTTCTCCATTTCGGATTTAATGAGTTTTTTCATTTCCTCCAACTCCGGTTTGTAGCAATCGAACACCAATTCATCATGTACCTGCAGCAACATTTTGGTCTTGTATTTTCCTTCGGAAAGTTTTTTATGGATGTTGATCATCGCAATCTTAATAATGTCCGCCGCACTTCCTTGGATGGGGGCGTTCACCGCGTTGCGTTCCGCTGCACCGCGCACCACTTGGTTGCCTGCATTGATATCCTTTAAATAGCGGCGGCGACCCAAGACGGTTTGTACATAACCGTGCTCCCGGGCAAAATCTATCTGCTCGCTCATGTAATTGCGCAATTTCGGGTAGGTCTTGTAATAGGTTTCAATGAGCTCCTTGGCCTCGGTCCGGCTCAAATCCGTTTGGTTGCTCAACCCAAAGGCCGAAACCCCGTAGATGATCCCAAAATTTACCGTTTTGGCATTGCTACGCTGCTCGCGGGTTACTTGGTCAATCGGTACGTTGAACACTTTGGAGGCGGTGGAAGCGTGAATGTCCTCCCCATTTTTAAAGGCGGAGATCATGGTGTCCTCCTCGCTCAATGCTGCAATAATGCGCAATTCAATTTGGGAGTAGTCCGCAGCCAACAATACATAGTTTTCATCCCGTGGGATAAAAGCCTTTCGTACCTGTCGTCCACGCTCCGTCCGGATGGGGATATTCTGTAAGTTCGGATTGTTACTGCTCAAACGGCCCGTAGCGGCTACGGTCTGCATATAATCCGTGTGTACTCGACCTGTTTTTTGTTGCACCTCGTTGGGCAACGCATCCACGTAGGTGCTTTTTAGTTTGGCCAATCCACGGTAGTCCAGCACATTCTGAATAATATCGTGATCCTTGGCCAGGTAGGAGAGCACATCTTCCGAAGTGGAAAACTGTCCTGTTTTGGTCTTTTTGGGCTTGTCCACCAGCTTCAGTTTGCCAAAAAGGATGTCGCCCAATTGTTTGGGGGAGGCAATATTGAATTCCTCACCGGCATCTTCATAGATTTTCTTTTCCAAATCGGCAATATCCGTTTCAAGGGCAACCGAAAGGTCATTTAGATATTCCTTATCCAAATTGATGCCTTCCAATTCCATATCAGCAAGCACACGAACCAACGGAATTTCGATGTCATCAAACAATTTATCGGTATGTGCCTCTTTTAGCTCTGGGGTGAATTTTAAACCCAGTTGGAAAGTGATATCGGCATCTTCCACCGCATACTCCGTTTGTTTTTCCAAAGGAACCTCTCGCATGCTGAGCTGGTTCTTGCCTTTTTTGCCAATGAGCTCCGTAATGGAAATGGGTGTATAGTTGAGGTAGGTTTCCGCGAGCACATCCATATTGTGGCGCATATCGGGGTTGATGAGGTAGTGGGCCAACATGGTATCGAACAACTTGCCTTTCACCTCCACGCCATAGTTTTGCATTACTTTGATGTCGTACTTCAGGTTTTGCCCCACTTTTTCAATGGTTTCCGATTCAAAGAAGGGACGTAATTTTTCAATCAGTGGTTTTGCATCATTTTGATTATCGGGGAAAGGCACATAAAACCCTTTGCCTGGCGACCAACTAAACGCAACTCCCACTAATTCTGCTTCCAACGGATTCAGGGAAGTGGTCTCGGTATCAAAACAGACGGAAGTTTGTTTCATCAAGGTTTCAAGGAACAGTTCCATGCCCAATCCATCTTGCACATGCTGATAAAAGTGGGGGACATCGGCAATGGTTTTTCGGCTGTTCACATCCTTGATGGTGGCCGCAGCTTCTGATGGATCGCCGCCAAACAACGTAAACTGACCGCTTCCGGCCACTTTGGCCTCTTCCTTGGCCGTTTTGGTATTGGTCACTTGGGTGCTGGCTTCCGCCTCGCCCGTAAATATTTTGATGAATTGGTCTTTGAGCCTACGGAATTCCAGTTCTTCGAAGATTTCCTGTACTTTTTCCGCATCGGGCGGACACATTTCGTAATCCTCCGCGTGAAATTGCACTTCGCAATCGGTTTTGATCTCTGCCAATTTTCGTGAAAGTCGGCCCAGTTCGGCATTTTCTTCCACTTTTTCCTTCATTTTGCCCTTGAGCTGGTCGGTATTGCTCAACAGCCCTTCCATGGAATCGAATTGATCCAAGAACTTTTTGGCGGTCTTATCGCCCACACCGGGCAGTCCGGGAATATTGTCACTTGCATCGCCCATCATTCCCAAATAGTCGATTACCTGCTCTGGACGTTTTACGCCGAAGCGTTTTTGTACTTCGGGAATGCCCCAAATTTCGATACCGTTGCCCATTCTGGCGGGGCGGTACATAAAAATGTTCTCGCTCACCAACTGCCCAAAATCTTTGTCGGGCGTTACCATAAATACTTTGTAATTCTCTTTTTCGGCCTGTTTGGCCAAGGTTCCGATAAGGTCATCGGCTTCATAGCCCTCCAATTCCACCACGGGAATCTTCATGGCCTCCAAAATTTGTTGGATGTATGGCACCGCAATGCGGATGGCATCTGGAGTTTCGTCACGGTTAGCTTTGTATGCTTCAAACATTTCGGTGCGCTCTACACTTCCCCCTTTGTCAAAAGCCACGGCTAAATGGTCGGGCTCTTCGCGTTTGATCACATCAAACAGGGAATTCATGAACCCCATAATCGCAGAGGTGTCCATTCCTTTGGAGTTGATTCTCGGGTTTTTTATCAAGGCATAATAACCACGGAATATAAGTGCGTAGGCATCGAGTAAAAAAAGTCGTTTTTGTTCGGACATGTATTTTTAGTTGTCAATTATCAATGTTCAATAAACAATAAGCAGTTACCAAAAATGGTGGGGATTAAAAGTACGAATTGCTGTTTAAAATGAGCCAAGAATCAAGAGCCAAGAATCAAGACGTCTTTGTTCTTAATATCTAAAAAGCGCAGCGGTCTTTTATTTAACATCTATCGGTCCAGCAGTCTCAGATTTAAAGGCTATTCATAAAAACTGGTCACCTCTCGGTTCTCGTGCCCATTGTCGGAATACTCCCGATAGGTAAATCCGGGATGCACGCAGTAGCCACCCGTTTCCCCATTTTTATTGATGGCCAAAAACCCGATTTGGAAATCTTTTCGGGCCTTATTTTTTTGCATAATGCGTTTTACACCTTCTTCGCAGGCTTTTTGCGGACTTTTTCCTTGCCGCATGAGCTCCACGATCAAAAAGCTGCCCACGGTACGTATCACTTCTTCGCCTACACCTGTCGCAGTGGCGCCGCCCACTTCGTTATCAATAAAAAGTCCGGCGCCAATAATGGGGGAGTCCCCAACGCGTCCTGCTACTTTGTAGGCCATTCCACTTGTGGTGCAAGCCCCGGAAATATCACCATTTTCATCAATGGCGAGCATTCCAATGGTATCGTGGTTTTCTATATTGATGGTGGTCTCATATTTGGAGGTCTTCAACCACTCTTCGTATTGTTTTCTTGTGCTTTCGGTCAATAGATCTTCTTTTTTGAAGCCTTGCTCATAAGCAAATTTCTCCGCGCCTTTGCCCGCCAAGATAATGTGTGGGGTTTCCTCCATCACCTTTCTGGCCACGGAAACAGGGTGTACAATATTTTGCAAGCAGACCACCGAGCCGCAATTGCCATCCTTGTCCATAATGCAGGCATCCAGCGTAACATTGCCATCACGGTCCGGTCGGCCACCTTTGCCCACCGTTTCGTTGGTTTCGTCGGCTTCTTCTACCATTACACCCTGTTCCACGGCGTCCAGGGCATTACCGCCCGACTTTAAGACCTCCCAAGCCTTCTCCGTAGCATTGAAAAAGTTCCAAGTACAGACCACAATGGGTTTTATGGGATTGGGAGTTGGAATTGCCGCAGCGGAAGCTGCTTCGGGCTTTGGCTTGGTTTTACAGGCGACCAAAGTAGAGGCGGAAACCAGTCCGGCTGCGGAGAGGCTGGAATTTTTGAGAAATTTGCGTCGTTCCATGCGATGGTATGTTTAATTTTAAGGGCCATAAATATACAATATGCTAGTAGAAGTTTGTGCCAATTCCCTGGAATCGGCAAGGAATGCCGAAAGGGCAGGGGCGAATCGAATTGAACTTTGTTCGGAACTCGGGGTAGGGGGCATTACGCCATCCGCTGGATTGATCCAATCGGTTAAAAGGGAGTTGAATATTCCCGTTCATGTGCTTATTCGTCCAAGGAGCGGGCATTTTACCTATTCCAATGCCGAGTTCGAGGTGATGAAAGCCGATATCTTGGCGTGCAAGGCTTTGGGTGCGCAGGGTATTGTCTCTGGAATTTTGATGGAAGATTTTTCTGTGGATGTGGAAAGAACCAAAGCGTTGGTGGATTTGGCAAAGCCAATGCATTTTACCTTTCATCGCGCGTTTGATTGGGTGGCGGAACCTTTGGAGGCCATCAAACAGCTTGATGGACTTGGGGTACAGGCCATTTTAACCTCCGGAGGGGAGATGTCAGCGGAAAAAGGAATCAATCACTTGAGGTTATGGCAGCAAAATACCACCATGACCATCATGGCAGGTGGAGGTGTGTCTCCCAAGAATGCATCGGATTTCAAGGATGTCGGACTTAGTGCCATCCATTGCTCGGGGACTTCCTTCGGACATCATGTGGCGTTAGAAGGTAAAATCAGTATGAACTCTGCAAAACATTTGGGGGAAGATGAAGTGGCAGTTTCCAATTTGGAAACCCTGGCCAGCATTGTTCGAGCCGTTAAATAAAATTAAAAAGCACTGCTTAATAGGAGATTAGCACTAATTTTGTAAAAAAATTGTATGTCCCGATTTATTGTTTTGGCAATCTTGTATGTGGTGCTGGCCGTTTATGGCTTTCAAGCATTCCGTACACTGTTCAAAAGTCCGTTGATGCAATGGGCTTATATTGTACTTTTTTTGGGTGCCTTGGTTTTTTTGACCATCAAAGTAATGACATACGATCCTGGCGATGGGTTTAAAGGTACCGCTGCCATTGCGGGAACCATATTTGCCTCATTCTTTTTATTGGCTTTGGTCTTGGGCTTCTTCCTTTTGTTGGAAGATGTGGTACGTGTGATTGGCTACGGGTATAACAAAATTGTTGGGGTTTCGGATACTGATGCAGGTTACTTCCCTTCGCGAAGAAAATTTATTAGCGGTATTGCCCTTGGCTTGGCTGCCTTGCCTTTTGGGGCTTTGCTGTATGGCATGTACCGTGGAAAATACAATTATCAAGTTTTAAAATACGAACTGGAGTTCGATGACCTTCCGGATGCCTTCCACAACTATCAGATTACACAGATTTCCGATGTGCACAGTGGTAGTTTTGACGATTATAAAAAAGTGGAATATGGGGTGAGTCTTATCAACGAACAAAAGAGCGATGTGATTTTCTTTACCGGTGATATCGTAAACAACCGTTCGGATGAGTTGGAACCGTGGAAAGAGGTGTTTTCCCGGTTGGATGCCAAGGATGGGGTGTTCTCCATTTTGGGCAACCACGATTATGGGGATTATGCCGTTTGGGATACGGAAGAAGAGAAGGCACAAAACTTGGAAGACCTCAAAGCCATGCAAAAGGAAATGGGCTTTGATTTGATTTTGAACTCCAATCGTTTTTTGGAGAAAGATGGCGATAAAATTGCCTTGGTCGGGGTGGAGAACTGGGGCCGCGGCGGATTTAAAAAAGCGGGCGACCTACAAAGGGCCAAAGCGGGCGTTTCCCAAGATGATTTTAAAATATTGCTGAGCCACGACCCATCGCATTGGGAAGATGTGGTGATCCACGATGATTACCATTTTCACCTGACCTTGAGCGGGCACACCCATGGCATGCAGTTTGGGGTTGAGATTCCTGGGTGGGTTAAATGGAGCCCTGTTAAGTGGCGTTACAAATATTGGGCGGGCATTTACAAGGAGTTGGACCAGTTTATCAATGTAAACCGAGGGTTTGGGTTTATTGGTTACCCTGGTCGTTTTGGCATTTGGCCCGAGATTTCGGTGATTACCTTGAAGAAAAAAGGTATGGCGGCTTAAACCCGATTTTATAGGTTTACAGAAAGTTTTTGACGAATTGCTATCATTTCCAGTTTTGGCCCTTTATTCCCATCGTAGCTTTTAAAATGTCTTTTTGGGATATTTGACCAACAAGTTTTCCGTTTTCCAAAATAGGGAAACGGCGCCTTCTGACTTCGAGGAACATTTTTGCGGCATCAAAGATGTTCATATTGCCATCAATGGTCTCCACATTTTTAATCATTCGAAGCTCTACCTTGCTGTGTTCCATGGGCAAATTGTAATACCTGCTGTCACTAATGTGCTTTATACAATCCCCTTCTGAAATGATGCCTATTAGCTCGTGCTTTTCGTTCACTACGGGCCCTCCAGAAATTTTGTGCCGTATCAAAGCTTCGATGACCTCCTCTATAGATTGGTCCGGCCTGAAGGTGATTAAGTCCCGAGTCATATAATCACTCACTTTTAGCGGTATTTCTTTTGGTATTTCCTTTACTTTTGGTTCTATATAATTCTTGATTCCCATATCCAATTTTTTAAGTCCTTAATTAAATATACTGAATTTCAGTGACTTAAAATCATAAAAATGTAAATTAACTGCTTTTGGAATATGGTTGTATGATGATTAAATTGTACTGTTTGCTGGAACAAATATTGGAATGGGACTTGGTAATAGGGTGCTATATGCCGGATGGTTCGAAGAGAATTTTCCATGGGCTGTAAGCTAAAGCATTGACCTGCTATAAAAACATTCACATTTTTTCTTACTTTTGATTGTAAACCTTAGAATACATGTCCAAATTTGGTGAACTTATAGATTTACAAGTCCCCGTATTGTTAGACTTTTATGCGGAATGGAACGAGGAGTCCACTTCCATGCACCCTGTTTTGAGTGATGTGGCCGCTGCCCTTGGTGATAAGGGAAAGGTTATAAAAATTGATGTGGACAAAAACAAGGAACTTTCGCAAGCACTCCGCATTAAGGGGTTGCCTACTTTAATGATCTACAAAAAAGGTGAGATGGTTTGGCGCCAAAGCGGTGAGCAGGACGCCAATACGCTCATAGGTATCCTAAACGAATACATCCAATAAAGAAAGAGGGCGAATTCTTAAAAGCGACAAAATTTTGATTTTGTCAGGTTGAGCCCTTTAACTATGTTCAGGATAAACTAAAGTCGAAACCCATTGATCGTCAAATTGACTTAGGTTCTCGACTGCCCGTCCGGCAGGCGGGCGCCCGAACTGACCGGTAACAAGCTTTTTAGCCTCTTTATGTTTTTTACTCTTCAGGAAGTGTAGAATCTGGAACACTTTCTATGGTGTCCAGCAGCATGGAATCTTCCATATCCGGGTCAAGGGGAAGTGGTTCGTCCAAACTCTCTTCTTCTTCATCCACAAACTGGGAGAACTTATCTATATACTCGTTAAAAATAACTGTTTCCGATTCGGCCAGTTCCTTGTCGTTGTTTTCGATTAGGATATCAATGTTCCTGCGGTATGCCTGCATATCGGATAGGATATCGTCAATTTTATCATATTGCTCATCCAAAGGAATGTTGGCATAGTACTCCAAATGTTCTTGATATACTTTTTTCAGTTTGCCGAACAACGCACGGGCCTTTTCGGTCTCGCCAACTTTGTAGTACCCATCTACAAATGGTTCCACAAAGGCATAAAAGCCATAATGATCTACTGGCATATTGTCCATGGCAATGTTGATCACGTCCTTGGCCTTGTCTATTTTGTTTTCTTCGATAAGGGTTTCCATCAAACGGGCCAAATTGCTCCTAAAGGATAGCCCTTGGGAGCGCGTTTGTGGGTCGTGGTAGATTTCATCGCTTCCGGCGTTGCCCCAATCCCAATCCTTTACAATGTCGTACATCAATTCGGAATCGATGCGACCCATTTCAAAGGAGTTTCGGTTCGGGGTTTTGATGGGCACCAATTTGTACACCAGGCCATCCAGTTGCAGATAATCCTTCATCCAAATGTACTCGGCGCTGTCAAAACTACCTCCAGAGAAATAGATGGGACGTTTCCAATCGTTGTTGGCAATCAAATCCAACATCAGTATTCTGTTTTTTGGAAGTGCGCTCTTTGGCAGGTCAATATCGATATAATCCACAATAAGGGCGGAATCCTTTTCCTTGACCAAGCCGCTTTCCAGTACATTTTTCTTGTTGACCGGAATCCTGATTTTATTGGTGGGATAGTACACAATGTCCAAGGTGCTTTCCGAGTAGTTGCTCAAATCGGCACCTTGATTGGTTAAAATATGTCTGAACTTGGTTTGGGGCTTATCGCTCCCGATCCAGTTCATAAAATCCTTGATGTTCCATCGGTTTTCGGTAATGCCTTGATAGTAAACCGCATCCCGGGTTCCATAGCTATACTTGTCATGGGTCAATTGTGAAGGGATGGGATCACTTTCGTAGGCTTTACGTTTCATTTGGTCTATGTACCAATCGGTGGCAAAAAGGCTGGTGTTTACCACACGAACATCGGTTCTATAGTTTTCAATCTCCTGCACGTACCAAATCGGGAAGGTATCGTTGTCCCCAATAGTGAACAGAATCGCCCCTGCATCCTCTTGGCAGGAGTCGAGATAGGCTTTAGCAGTGGCCGGGGCGGTGTATCGGTCAGATCTATCGTGATCGTCCCAGTTTTGGAAGGCCATCAACAGGGGTACGGCCAATAGACACAAGGTTGTAATGGCTGGTGCCGCAATTTTTGCAGAAATCAGTTTTTTAAATTCTTCAAAGAGTCCATAGACCCCAATGCCAATCCAAATACAGAAAATGTAGAAAGATCCCACTAAGGAATAATCCCTTTCCCTAGGTTGGAAGATGTAGGGGTTGGTGTAAAACTGAATCGCCAGACCCGTAAATATAAAGAATACGAACAATACCCAGAACTGTTTCGGGTTTTTGGATATCTGGAACACAATGCCCAAAATTCCGAGCAGCAACGGAAGGAAGAAATAGGTGTTGCGTCCTTTGTTGTTTTCCCAGTCGCTGGGGAGGTTTTCTTGGCTTCCCAACCTAATGCTGTCAATAAAATTGATACCGCTGAGCCAGTTTCCATTTTCATCGTACCTACCCTGTACATCGTTTTGCTTTCCGACAAAATTCCACATAAAGTAGCGCATGTACATATAACTGAACTGGAAATCGAAAAGATACTCTAGGTTTTGCCCCAATGTTGGAGGGTCCACCTCAATATACTGGCCAAATTCCCGTAAAAATCGGATGTATTGTTCAGTGTCCAGCTCCCCTTGGGAGTATGCGGTTTTAAATTGGTTTACGGCATCCCTGAGTTCGTTGTTTGAGATGTATTCCGATTTTATCCTAAATTCCAGCGCACCAAAATAGCGCATGTAATTTTCTGCATGTTGGTCGCTCCACATTCTGGGCAAAATGCCCACATGCTTTTCGTTGGGCCCGGGCAAGGCACCTTTGTAGTGGTTTACAATAACATATTTGCCCAGTTCCAGATCTTTTTCATATTTGGGACTGTCATCCCTATCTTCTCCAGCGGGAGCAAAGGTATCCGAATAATAAGCGCCATAAACGGGACTGTCCACACCGGGATATTGTTCCCTGTTGTAGTAGGCCAAAAGGGCCCTTGCATCGGCAGGGTTGTTTTCGTTGACCACGGTTTTGGCGTTTGCACGAATGGGAAGCATCAACCAAGACGAGAATCCAAGAAAAAGGAACATGAGGCAAAGTACCACGATGTTTGCATTGTAGTAATTATGTTTTCGGGTATATTTCAAACCAAAATAGAAGGCGGCAACAAATAGGAGTCCCATAATAATGGAACCTGAGTTGAACGGGAGGCCAATCTGATTGATAAAGAAAACCTCGCTCCAGCCAAAAAGCTCCAATACATAGGTCAAAGAGAATTTGTAAACCAGAATGAGCACCGCCACCACTGCAATATTGGCCAATAAAAAGTTCTTTACCGTTGTGGTCTTGTACTTTTTAAAGTAATAGAGCAAACCTATTGATGGAATGGCCAAAAAGCCCATAAACTGGATTCCGAAGGTAAGGCCGATCACAAAACAGATAAGCATAAGCCAACGGTGGCCCCTGGGGTCGCCCAAGTTGTCGGTCCACTTTAAGCCCAGCCAGAGCAACAGGGCCATAATTAAACTGGCCATAGCGTATACTTCGGTCTCTACGGCATTGAACCAAAAACTATCTGAAAAAGTAAAGGCAAGCGCCCCAACAAGTCCGCTTCCAAAAACAGCAATGGCTTTGCTATTGGTCATTTTACTCTTTTTGGAAACCAATTTCCCGACCAAACTGGTAATGGTCCAGAAAGTGAACAATACGGCAAATGCACTCGAAACAACGGAGACTGCATTAACCATAAGGGCTATTTTGGTTACATCGCCAAAGGCAAACATGGCAAAGAAAGCCCCTATCATTTGCAACAATGGTGCCCCTGGTGGGTGGCCAACCTGCAATTTTGCCGAAGTGGAAATATATTCCCCTGCATCCCAAAAACTTCCTGTGGGTTCAACGGTCAGGGCATAAACTATAAACGCGATGGCGAAGGAAACCCACCCAAGGATGGTATCCCATTTTTTGAAGTCTTTTGCAAACATAGAGTTGGTTATTAACCGAATTGTGGCGAATTTAGTAAATCTAGAACAGATGCCTAACCCTTTTTGGAAAACCTTTAACACCCTTGTTCAAGAAAAATAGGGTGCATTCTTGTGAAAAATATTTGTTGAAACCAAAGTTTGTTATAAATTTGCACGCTCAAATACGGTACTGGCCTATGGTGTAATTGGTAACACAGCTGATTTTGGTTCAGTCGTTCAAGGTTCGAGTCCTTGTAGGCCAACAGAAAGCCTCTTAAATCAATGATTTAAGGGGCTTGTTTTTTTAATGCAGGATTCTTTTAAACACACTCCCTGTCCAAACTGGGAACAGGTCTGTATGTATAATATTGTAAAACTTCCTCCAAAGCCATTTTAAGGGCTTTGTTTATGGGCATTGTTTTGGAGCCCAATTGAAAATCGATTTGGCTCAATTGCATGTAATAGTCTGTAAAGACGGGGATATGCATTATTTCTTTTAAAATAGCCTCGGATACAACCAGATAGTTATCGGTCTGCTCTTCTTTGATGGTTTTACAGGTTACCAATCGTAAATTGCCATATTTGTCCCTGTTCGCGGCGTAGCCAAATAATCTGCATATTAAGCCTCTATGGCGGTAACTCCCACAATGGCCTTTACCTATAATGGAAACAGGTGTCAGTATAAAGCAGGACATGGTCGGATACTTATTGATGCTTGTAAGTGCATCCTCCGCTTTGCCAGATAAAAATAGATGAAATGCCCAAGGTAAAAACTCCAAAGGAGAAGCTTCAATATTAGGGTAAGTACAACATTTTCCACAACCCGAAACACAGCCAATTCCAGATGCTTCTTGAAATTGAAGGGTTTCTTTCTCCAATTGATCAAATAACTTTTCAACCAATTGAACTTTATTTTCCAGTGTCATTATTCTTTACCGAAAGTATGTTTTATTTCGATACATGGGCAGCATATTTTCAATTGAATTTTTGATGCCACCTTGTGGCGGGAAATACCAATGGAAAAACTTCCAACTTGAAGCAATTACAACAATTGTGAATTACCTACAAGGGACATTTATGAGGTTTTAGGCAATGCGCTAGTTGCTGTTCACGCGGTAAGTTACCCCTCGGTTGGTGATGACTCTTCCTGTTTTTACGGTTAAAGATGCCTCGTCCGAAGTAATTGGGTTGCAGCTTCCGGTACTGTTGGAGGCAAGTACGCGGAAGATATATCCATTTTTAGAGGTGTCCGGCGAGTTTACACTGAGGTTTGCTGTTTGCGTTCCCGAATATTCAGTTCCATCCATTATAGGGGTAAAATTACTGCCTCCATCTGTGCTTACTTCCCATTGATAGGTATCTACGTTGATAGCTGTAACCGAAAAACCTCCATTATTGCCCATAACAACTGTTTGATCTGTGGGTTGGGATGATATGGTGAATGGTGTTATCGTAATGGTCTGCTCCACATCGGTGGTGTTTCCGGCCCTATCCGTAATCCTATATGTACGAGTAATGATTTCGGGCTTGCTTCCCCCATCGCTAACCTCACTCACAAAAGTCACCGTTGGATTTGGATCGCAATCATCAGCTTCATCTGTTATTACGGTTACATCCGGTGTAGGAATATCAGCCGAACAATTTACCGCTATTGGATCTGGGGCACTTGCTGTAGGTGCTGTTGTCTCTACAGTGATCATTGTCGTAGCTGCCAAGTCTGGATGAGTGGGGTCGCCGGGCATACCTCCATATTCCACCAAATATCCTTTTGGTTGATAGTCTCCGCTGGCAGCTCCTGTGTTGGAAAGGTCGTTCCAAGACCCGGGCAAGCCAACTCCTGGGGCGGTGATGTGGGCATAATCCTCGTCTCCTGATTGATTGGGCTCACCGGAATTCCAATATTCATACCCAAAAGCGGTTCCGCCGCGGGTTCCCCTCCAGAACAAGGTTCCTGCTTCAGGGCCGGTTACCCAGTACCAATCTCCTTCGGTTGTGGCATCACTTGCCCCGATCCAACCCGCTCCCGGTGCTTGTGAACCCAACAGGTCCGATTCGTCTTGACTGGAAATGGTGGCCAAATAGCCTTGGAGCCCATAAAATGTTCTTAAGGCTGCGGCATCTCGGGCAGCGGTCCAAGTAATTCCTATGGAAGGGACATACTCATAATAGTGCCCTGTCGATTCCAAATAGTTGGTCTCGTTCATAACTATGGAAAATGTTCTTGTGTCTCCACTGCTTACGGTGGCCGTAGTTTGGAAAACTACAGCGCCAATGGCTGCCTCAAATTCGGCCAAGGTAGCCGGTCCTTCCAAGAACAACCTTCCTTCGGAAGTGTCATAGCTGGCCGTTATGTTGGGGTGTGTTCCCGTTAAGCTCAGAACATCGCCTGAAACATCGTAATTTGAAGTAACCTGTACATAAACACCGTCCAACGTGCTGCTGTCAGCGTCAGAAATATCTATACTTTCAACAACAGAAATCGTATCGCCGGGACAATAAATTTGGTCTCCCGTAGCAGTAATGGATGGTGGTTCGTTATCTTCAAAAGTATCATCTACACTACAATTTGAGTATAGTTTTGAAAATGGGACATTTTGTTTGGACAAGGAAGGGCCTTGATATTGTACATTCAGTGTTTCACCTCCCCCGTTTTCAAAAAAAAGAATGGTAATATCGTGCAGTCCAGTGGTCAGCGAAATGTTGCCAGACCTTTCCTGTGTGCCATGGTTTCCGTCATTGTCAACCACTTCGGTTCCATCAATAAAAAGCTTGGAGCCGTCGTCCGATGATGTAAAAAAGGTATACGAACCTTCCGTATCGATTTGAATGTAGCCCGAATATCGAATACTGAAATCGTCGGCATCTCCGGGGTCTTCTTGGTTTTGTAGTGCATCAACATTAAAGCTGGTAAAAGTCCCGGCTCCCTGATAACCCGTTGTGGGAATATTGTCCGTGGTGTACCCGGAAGGTGCACTATCATAAAATTCAAAATCAATTTCACCATTACATAGGTCCAAAACTCCATTCACGGTCAAATTGTCCAAATAATATCGTTCGTTGCCTGAATCATTGTACATTCTTACCCTGATTTCCAAAGTGGAGCCCGTTGAGGGGAGGTTAACCGTGTACGAGGTGTCCAATGGGTCCGAAGTAGCCCCGGAAGCATCTTCAAACTTTACCCACGAACCTCCATCAATACGATATTCCCCAATAAAATAGTCTGAGTTTTCAAATCGATTGGCCTGAAAAACCGTAGCGTTCATGCTAAAATCCACGGCGGTGTACCCATATATATTTATAGGCCCTGTTTGAAAAATACTTTCAGTGCCCAGATTTTTGCCTTCAAGTCCGTTGTCAATGACCCTTAACCTTCCGGGGTTGTTGGAAGACCAATTTGTATTGGACGGGCCTGTGGCCGTTCCGTTGGAAGTTTCATCGGGATAGGAGAAGCTTTCGCTCCAAATAGTGGTTTGGGAAAATGAAAGAAATGTTCCCAGTAGGAAAAATGCAATGATCAGCATCCATCCATTCGGAAAATGATTCATCTTCTTATCGAAGAAAGAGGTTGTGCCCATGTACTTTAATTGATTGTACTGCAAAATTAGCGGGGGTTCTCTAGCTTCAAAATATTTGTTGTGAAAGGGGGTGAAACGAATGTTAACCCTATATTAATGTAGGGATTGTTGTTGTTACGTTTGTAAATTACCCCTGTAAATGGCATTCATGTTCTATGGGATTATTGGGAAGTCGGTCATTTATAAATTATTGTAATGCACTGAAAAGTAGATGGCAAAAGCTTTATTTTTGTGGTTGAATGAGTTGCAAATGCGATATTATTTGTTGTATATTTGCAAAACTGAACGGATATAAAAGTATTCATGAGGGGACCTTGAGTCCCCTCTTTTATTACTGATTTCTTATGTTGAAGGATAAAGTGAGGCAATTGTTGGACAATGCACTGGAAGAACATTCTTCCTTGTTCTTGGTTGATTTTACGGTTGGCGGCGATAATAGCATCAAAGTCGTTTTGGACGGTGATCAAGGAGTTAGTCTGCAAGATTGTATGAACGTTAGCCGGGCCATTGAACATAACTTGGATCGTGAGGAGGAAGATTTTTCCTTGGAGGTGACATCGGCTGGAGCTACATCGCCTTTGCAATTGCCGCGTCAGTACAACAAAAATATTGGAAGAAAATTACAGGTAAAGACCAGCTCCGGGAAATTGGAGGGAACACTGGTGGAAACCTCGACAGATAGTATTACCTTGGAATGGAAGGCGCGAGAGCCCAAACCAGTGGGTAAAGGAAAGATTACAGTGCAGAAAAAGCAGGAAATCGCATTTTCTGATATTCAAGAGGCAAAAGTTAAATTAAAATTTTAATTGTAGTAGAAAATGGAAAACCTAGCGCTCATCGAATCCTTTTCGGAGTTTAAGGACGATAAGTTTATTGACAGGGTTACCCTTATGGCGATTTTGGAAGAAGTGTTCCGAAGTGCGCTCAAGAAAAAATTTGGTTCTGACGACAATTTTGATATTATTATCAACCCCGATAAAGGGGATTTGGAGATATGGAGAAACCGTGTGGTTGTTGAAGATGGTGAAGTAGAAGAACCCAACGAGGAAATATCCTTGTCCGAAGCTAGAAAAATCGAACCCGATTTTGAGGTGGGCGAAGACGTTTCGGAAGAGGTGAAGCTGATTGATTTGGGTAGGAGGGCGATTTTGGCATTGCGTCAGAACCTGATCTCCAAAATCCATGAGCACGACAATACCACCATCTACAAACAATTTAAGGACTTGGAAGGTGAAATCTATACGGCCGAGGTGCACCATATAAGGCATCGTGCGGTTATTTTGTTGGATGATGAGGGAAACGAGATCATCCTTCCAAAAGAAAAACAGATTCCTTCCGACTTTTTCCGTAAAGGGGACAACGTTCGTGGTATTATCGAGAGTGTGGAGCTTAAAGGGAACAAGCCTACCATTATCATGTCCAGAACCTCACCGATTTTCTTGGAGCAATTGTTCTTCCAGGAAATTCCTGAGGTGTTCGATGGATTGATCACCATTAAAAAAGCGGTTCGTATCCCTGGTGAAAAAGCTAAGGTCGCAGTGGATTCTTACGATGATAGAATTGACCCCGTTGGAGCCTGTGTGGGTATGAAAGGGTCCCGAATCCACGGAATTGTGCGTGAGTTGGGCAACGAAAACATTGATGTGATCAACTGGACCAACAACCCACAATTAATGGTGACCCGGGCACTTAGTCCTGCTAGGGTGTCGTCCGTTAAATTGAACGACGAGAAAAAAACAGCTCAAGTATACCTTAAGCCAGAGGAAGTTTCCAAGGCCATTGGTAGGGGTGGGCATAACATACGATTGGCAGGTCAATTGACTGGTTACGAAATAGATGTGTTCCGCGAAGGTGTGGAGGAAGATGTGGAGTTGACCGAGTTTTCCGATGAGATAGAAAGCTGGGTGATCGAAGAATTCAAGAAGATCGGACTGGACACTGCACGTAGCGTTTTGGAGCAAGATGTAAAAGATTTGGCAAAGCGAACCGATCTAGAAGAAGAAACAATCCAAGAGGTCGTTCGCATCCTCAAGGAAGAATTTGAAGATTAGGCTTATATTAGCAGCGAAAATTTAGGGCAAGTAAAATTATTTATGGCAGAAAATCCAACAATACGACTTAACAAAGTTCTTAGAGAATTGAACATTTCACTGGATAGGGCAGTCGATTACCTAGCCTCGGAGGGGCACGAGGTAGAGGCGCGTCCTACCACTAAAATATCCAATGAGGTGTATCAAGTTCTGTTGGATGAATTCCAAACGGATAAGAGCAAAAAGGTTGCTTCCAAGGAAGTTGGTGAAGAAAAGCGCAAGGAAAAGGAGGCCATCCGAATCCGAATGGAAAAAGAACAAGAAGAGCGCAGATTGGCCAAAGAGAAAAAAGAAGCGGAACAGCAAGTTGTAAAAGCCAAGGCCGAACTTTCCGGGCCCAAGACCGTGGGTAAAATTGATTTGGATAAAAAACCAGATAAACCCAAGGAAGAGGAGCCGAAACAGGAAGAAGCGCCAAAAGCTGAGCCTGAAAAAGCCAAAGAAGAAGTAAAAGAAGTGGCGCCAGCCAAAGAAAAGACTGAAAAGTTGGAAGCTGAGGCCCCAGAAAAGAAAGAGGCTGAGGCCAAAGAAGAAAGTGCCGAAAGCAAAGAAGAGTCCGAAGGAGCCGAAAACGGAACCATAAAGACAAAATACCAAAAGCTTTCAGGCCCCAAGATAACCGGGGATAAAATTGACCTTTCCCAGTTCAAGAAACCTGCCAAAAAGAAGAAAGAGGATAGCCAAAAAGCCAAAGGCGGTTCATCCGATGCCGGAGAGCGTAAAAAACGCCGAAGAAGAATTGTGAAGAATGGCCCACAAGCTGGTGGTGGCCGAAATATAAGAGGAGGTGCTGCAAGAAAAGGACAGCGTTCAACTGCGCCTAAAGTAGAGCCAACCGAGGAGGAAGTACAAAAACAAGTACGGGAAACCTTGGAGAAGCTTCAAGGCAAATCCAGTAAGGGCAAAGGCGCCAAATATCGTAGGGAAAAGAGAGATCAGCACCGTCAACAAACGGAGAAAGATCTTGAGAAACAAGAAATGGAGAGCAAAATCCTCAAGGTGACCGAGTTTGTTACGGTCAATGAGCTTGCAACCATGATGAATGTTTCCACGACCCAGATTATTTCGGCCTGTATGTCCTTGGGTATCATGGTAACGATGAACCAGCGTTTGGATGCCGAAACCCTTTCCATCGTGGCTGATGAATTTGGTTACGAAGTTGAATTTGTAACCGCTGAAATCGAAGAAACCATCGAAGAGGTAGAGGATGTCCCTGAGGATTTAAAATCCCGTGCACCCATAGTTACCGTTATGGGGCACGTAGACCACGGTAAAACATCCTTGTTGGATTATGTTCGTCAAGAAAACGTAATCGCTGGCGAGAGCGGTGGAATTACACAGCACATCGGAGCCTACGGAGTTTCGTTGGAAGATGGACAAAAAATAACATTCTTGGATACACCGGGTCACGAGGCGTTTACCGCAATGCGAGCCCGTGGCGCCCAAGTAACGGATATTGCCATTATTGTAATTGCCGCGGACGATGATATTATGCCTCAGACCAAAGAGGCGATAAGCCATGCCCAGGCAGCGGGGGTGCCGATTGTATTTGCAATCAACAAAGTTGATAAACCTACAGCAAACCCCGATAAGATCAAAGAGGGCTTGGCCAGTATGAACCTGTTGGTGGAAGACTGGGGAGGAAAAGTTCAGTCCCACGATATTTCTGCCAAAACAGGGGAAGGGGTTAAAGAACTGTTGGAGAAAGTACTGTTGGAGGCCGAGTTGTTGGAACTTAAAGCAAATCCGAACAGGCTTGCATCCGGTACGGTTGTAGAAGCTTTCTTGGATAAAGGTAGAGGGTATGTGGCCACGATCTTGGTGCAGACCGGTACCTTGAACATAGGTGATTACGTTTTGGCCGGAACCTGTAGTGGTAAGGTCAAGGCAATGCACGATGAAAGAGGTAAGAACATAGAAAGTGCCGGGCCATCCACGCCAATTTCAATTTTGGGATTGGATGGAGCGCCACAGGCAGGTGATAGATTCCATGTGTTGGAAGATGAGCGTGAGGCAAAACAGATTGCAGCGAAACGCTCGCAGTTGCAACGTGAGCAATCCGTAAGAACACAACGCCATATCACCTTGGATGAAATTGGACGTAGAATCGCCTTGGGCGACTTCCAGGAATTGAACATTATCCTTAAAGGTGATGTGGATGGTTCGGTGGAGGCCTTGACGGATTCGTTCCAAAAATTGTCCACCGACGAGATACAGGTGAATATTATCCATAAAGGAGTTGGGGCCATAACAGAGTCCGATGTGTTGTTGGCAAGTGCTTCCGATGCGATTATAATCGGATTTAACGTACGGCCAATGGGCAATGCCAGGACCATTGCGGATAAGGAGGAAATCGATATCAGGACGTACTCCATCATTTATGATGCGATCAACGACCTTAAAGATGCCATGGAAGGTATGTTGTCCCCAGTGATGAAAGAAGAAATCACGGGTAACGCCGAAGTTAGGGAAACCTTCAAGATTTCCAAGATCGGAACCATTGCCGGTTGTATGGTCACCAGTGGTAAAATATTCAGGAACTCACGCATCAGGTTGATCAGGGACGGTGTAGTGATCTACACTGGGGAATTGGCCTCGTTGAAACGATTTAAAGATGATGTCAAGGAAGTGTCCAAAGGATATGATTGTGGACTACAGGTTAAAAACTACAATGATGTTAGGGAGGGTGATATTATAGAAGCCTTCCAAGAAGTAGCAGTGAAGAAAAAGCTGTAGGAAGAGATGATCGAATAAAAAAAATCCCGCCTTTAAAGCGGGATTTTTTTATGGCTAAGATTCTTTTTCTTTCGGTTTTAGTAGCATGGCATGCGGATATTTTTTACGCACCTCCAAATACTTCCTTTCGGCCTCCAATTTGGTCTTGAACCGTCCCAGTCTAACTCGGTAGGTGGGGGATTCAAACTCTATTTTGGAATACCAGTCCGGGAAATCAACTTCCACTTGGTTCAAGAGATCCAATGCTTTTTTATAGTTGCCAAAACCTACTTGAATCTGATAATATCCGGTATTGGAGCTAACCTTGGTGTAGAGTTTTACCAATTCATCGATCTTTGGGTCTTGTTGAATGTTCACTTGGGCGTTCTGAGCCGAAAGATGCGTTGTTAAGCCAATTAAAATTGCTGCAAATACAGTGGTTTTCATATTGTTCCTTTGTTGTATCGTTTACGCTTGTTGCAAATGTAGATTATTATGGGTTAATCATGTGGGAGCAATGTTATTTAGAATCCTTATAAATTATAAGTTATAAATACCTTAACATTTCAAAAAATGACTGTATGTCTTACTTTTGTTGCCATTCTTGGCAGGGTAAAAAGCTATTGCTCTCAAACTCAATAGAAAGAATCATGCCAAAGATTTCGATAGAAATTTCACGAATATGAAAAAGGTTTTATACCGCCATCTATTTTCTAAAGTTTTAGGTTTAACTTTCCTATTGTTCTCATCATCTTTTTATGCACAGGAAGAGGCTGAGGTCGCTACGGATGCTGCAGCGGAACAAACTGCCGATGCTGTTGGGGGCGACCCGGTAAAGGGGAAGCAATTGTTTAACCAGAACTGTGCTGCATGTCACTCCTTGGACAGGAAAATGACCGGTCCTGCATTGGCCAATGTGGAAACAAGGTTGATGGAAGATGAGGGGTTGGATAAAGAATGGATCTATGAGTGGATAAAAAACAGTCCTGCTGTTATATCTTCCGGCGATGCCTATGCAAACAAGATTTACGCAGAGTACAATCAGGCGGCAATGACGCCATTTCCAACATTGTCGAACGAGGATATTGACGATATTTTGGCTTATACAGCCGCACCTCCATCTACACCTGCAGCTACTGCAACTGCAACAACGGCTGGAGGAGAGGCAACTGGTTCGAGTTCGGGAATATCCAATGAGATGATTCTTGGGGCCTTGGCCTTGGTATTCGGTCTTTTGGTGGTCATGTTGGTCTTGGTGAACAAGACCTTGCGAAGAATCGCCGAAGCCAATGGGGTTGTTCTTGAGAAGGAAAAAGAAAAGCGTTTGCCTCTTTGGAAAGCATTTGTCCAAAACCAGTTCTTGGTTTTGGTAAGTGTGGTGTTCTTGCTATTGGCCAGTGCCTATTTCGCCTATGGTTGGATGATGCAAATTGGTGTGGATCAAGGTTATGCCCCTGTGCAGCCAATCCATTTCTCGCACAAAATTCACGCTGGTGACAATAATATTGACTGTAAATACTGTCATTCTTCTGCTAGGGTGTCAAAAACTTCAGGGATTCCATCTTTGAATGTTTGTATGAACTGTCACAAATCCATATACGAATACACCGGTAATCCGGAAGGTCCATCTGCAGAGGATTTGGCAGCAGGCCATACCAATGAATTTTATACCGGGGAAATCAAAAAATTATACAAGGCAGTAGGCTGGGATGAAGAAAACCAAAGCTATACGGGCGAGACACAACCTGTAGAGTGGGTCAGGATTCACCAATTGCCCGATTTTGCCTATTTCAACCACTCCCAGCACGTTTCTGTTGCCGGTGTCGAGTGCCAGACTTGTCACGGCCCGGTCGAGGAAATGGAGGTTGTGGAGCAGTTCGCTCCATTGACCATGGGGTGGTGTATCAATTGTCACCGCGAGACCAATGTCAAGGTTCAGGGCAATGCTTACTACGAAGCGATTCACGAGGAGTTGTCCAAGAAGTATGGGGTAGAGAAATTGACCGCCGCCATGATGGGTGGTCTTGAATGTGGAAAGTGTCACTATTAAGAATTAAAAGAAGATAATCTCAGATATATCGTATGGCATCAAACAAAAAATATTGGAAAAGTGAAGCGGAGCTGAATCCGAACGATTCCATTGTTGAGGCGCTAAAAAACAACGAGTTTACCGAAGAGATTCCCGTTGATGAATTTTTGGGCGACAAGGAAAACCTGTCTTCCTCGAACACATCCCGTAGGGATTTCTTGAAATATGTAGGTTTTAGTACGGCAGCCGCTACAGTGGCGGCCTGTGAGGGCCCTGTTCATAAATCCATTCCCTATGTGGTGCAGCCGGACAGTATTGTTCCCGGAGTGGCCAATTACTATGCCACTACCATTGCGGACGGTTTTGATTTTGCCAGCATCTTGGTGAAGACCAGGGAGGGAAGGCCCATCAAAATTGAAAACAATGCCGAGGCCAAGGTCAACGGAGGTGCCAATGCAAGGGTGCAGGCTTCTGTTTTGACCTTGTACGATAGCAAAAGGGTTCAGGGGCCAATGGCCAATGGTGAGCCCGTGGAATGGAAGGTGTTGGATGCAACCGTTAGGGCCAAGTTGAATGCCTTGAAGGGTTCAAGCAAGCAGGTGGTTTTGTTGACGCAGACTCACGCCAGTCCCTCAACTGCAAAATTAATATCTGAGTTTAAGGCAACTTACGGAGAAAATGTGAGCCATGTGGTTTACGATGCCATTTCCGAAGATGCCGCATTGAATGCATACCAAAAAGCTTATGGTGAGCGTGCCTTGGCCGATTACGATTTTGAGAAGGCCGATTTGATCGTTTCTTTCGGAGCGGATTTTCTTGGGGATTGGCAAGGTGGGGGTTACGACTCTGGCTATGCCAGAGGGCGTGTTCCAAAAAATGGAAAAATGTCGAGACACGTTCAGTTGGAGGCTAACATGTCTTTGACGGGTGCCAATGCCGACAAGCGATATCCGATGACGCCTACACAGCAAAAAATTGCCCTTGCCAAATTGTATGGTAAGTTGAACGGCAGTAGTGTTGGTGGAGGTACCTCTGATGTTGATCAAGCTGTTGATAAAGTTGCGGCCGAGATCAAAAAAGCAGGTAGCAAAGCAGTTGTTGTAAGCGGTCTTAATGACGAAAATGCACAGACTGTTGTGTTGGCCATCAACAAATTATTGGCCAGCGAAGCCTTTGATCCTGAAAAACCAAAATATGTACGCCAAGGTGATGCTGCAAAAGTGGCCAAATTGGTTGCCGATATGAACGCAGGACGTGTTGGGGCATTGATCATGGACGGCGTTAACCCAGCGTATACATTGCCAAATGCTGAAGAGTTCCTCTCCGGGCTTGAGCAAGTGGACGTGTCGGTTGACTTTGCATATATCAATGATGAAACGGCACAAGCGTCCAGTTATGTGGCTGCAGCTTCACATTATCTGGAGTCTTGGGGTGATGCCCAGTTCAAAAAAGGAGAATACAGCTTGATGCAACCAGCCATTCGCGAGTTGTTTGATACAAAACAGTTTCAAACAGCACTTTTGACATGGATGGGTGTCGAGAAAACATACTACGAGTACATAAAGGAAACTTGGAGTGCAGATGTGCTTCAGGGTGGATCTTGGAACCAAGCATTGCAAGATGGTGTGTTCGCCGCACCTGCAGTGGCTATTGAAGATACTGAGGCAACAACTATTACTGCATCTGAAGAAGGTCAGCCTGAAATAGTTCCGATAGCCTCAGCAATCCGTTCTTTGGTAAATTCAACAAGCCCGGGCACTGAGTTGGTGCTCTACTCCAAAGTTGGGATGGGTGATGGCCGTCAGGCCAACAACCCTTGGTTGCAAGAGTTCCCCGATCCTATTTCCAGGGTGTCTTGGGACAATTATGTAACGGTTTCCAAAGCTGATGCAGAATCTTGGGGACTTGAAAATACAATTGAGGCCGACGGTGGTGTTAATGGTAGCTACGTGAAATTGACCGTGGATGGTAAAGTGTTGGATAGTGTTCCGGTAATTGTCCAGCCAGGTCAGGCAATAGGTACTGTTGGTCTATCTTTTGGTTATGGTAAAAAAGCTGGAATGCAAGAGGAGATGGCCACTGGGGTCAACGCATATACTTTGTATGGAAACTTCTCCAATGTCCAGTCCGTAACTGTCGAAAAGTCGGACGGGGTACACGAGTTTGCTTGTATCCAATCACATAAAACATTGATGGGTAGAGGGGATATCATCAAGGAAACCTCCTTGGAAATATTCAATACCAAAGACCATGCGGAGTGGAACCCAATGCCTCACGTATCATTGAATCACCAAGAAATTCCAGTGACTTCGCCGGATGCGGATCTATGGGATGAATTTGATAGAAGCATTGGACATCACTTTAATTTGTCCATCGACTTAAATGCATGTACCGGATGTGGTGCTTGTGTTATAGCATGTCATGCAGAGAACAACGTTCCTGTTGTTGGTAAAGCTGAAATGCGTCGTTCAAGGGATATGCACTGGTTGCGAATCGACAGGTATTATTCTTCCGAAGAGACCTTTGAAGAGGATAACGAGAAGAAGGAAAGCATGGATGGTCTTTGGGGAGAAAAAGGTTCTCTTGGCGGATTCAGGGAGATGGAAGATCCATCTGCCAACCCACAAGTGGCTTTCCAACCTGTAATGTGCCAGCACTGTAACCATGCACCTTGTGAAACGGTTTGTCCAGTGGCTGCTACATCGCACAGTAGGCAAGGTCAAAACCATATGGCTTATAACAGATGTGTAGGTACTAGATATTGTGCCAACAACTGTCCATATAAAGTTCGTAGGTTCAACTGGTTCTTATATAGTGATAACGACGAGTTTGACTTTAACATGAACAACGACTTGGGTAAAATGGTTATTAACCCAGATGTTAATGTACGTTCAAGGGGTGTTATGGAGAAATGCTCCATGTGTATTCAAATGACCCAAAAAACCATTTTGGATGCCAAGAGAGATGGAAGAGTGATCAAGGATGGTGAGTTCCAAACAGCCTGTTCCGCAGCATGTAGCAGTGGAGCCATGGTGTTTGGTGATATCAATGACCACGACAGTAAAGTGGCAGCCTTGAAAGAAGATGATAGAATGTACCATTTGTTGGAGCATGTAGGAACAAAACCAAATGTGTTCTACCATGTGAAGGTTAGAAACACCAACGAGGCTTAATCAATAAAAAAGAAGTAACTAGAAGATAAATTATGGCGTCGCATTACGAAGCACCTATTCGAAAGCCCTTAGTGGTCGGAGACAAAGGATACCACGATGTAACAGTGGACATTGCCCGTCCGGTTGAGGGAAAGGCCAATAAACAATGGTGGATTGTATTCTCCATTGCATTAGTGGCATTCCTCTGGGGTCTAGGATGTATCATTTATACCATTTCCACGGGTATTGGGGTTTGGGGTCTTAACCGAACCGTTAACTGGGCCTGGGATATCACCAACTTTGTATGGTGGGTAGGTATTGGTCACGCAGGTACACTTATTTCGGCTGTACTCTTGCTTTTCCGTCAAAAATGGAGAATGGCGATTAACCGTTCTGCAGAGGCGATGACCATTTTCTCGGTTGTACAGGCAGGTTTGTTCCCGATTATCCACATGGGACGTCCATGGTTGGGTTACTGGGTACTTCCCATTCCTAACCAATTCGGTTCGCTTTGGGTGAACTTTAACTCGCCCTTGCTTTGGGACGTGTTTGCGATATCAACCTATCTTTCGGTATCATTGGTATTTTGGTGGACAGGTCTTTTACCTGACTTTGCCATGATTCGCGACAGAGCGGTAAAACCGTTCCAAAAGAAAATATATAGCCTGTTGAGCTTTGGTTGGACAGGTCGCGCAAAGGATTGGCAGCGTTTTGAGGAGGTTTCCTTGGTATTGGCCGGTTTGGCCACGCCTTTGGTACTTTCGGTACACACCATTGTATCCTTTGACTTTGCTACCTCGGTAATTCCAGGATGGCACACCACGATTTTCCCACCGTACTTTGTTGCAGGTGCGATTTTCTCTGGATTTGCCATGGTGAACACACTTTTGATCATTATGCGAAAAGTGTGCAGCCTTGAAGCCTATATCACCGTACAGCATATCGAATTGATGAACATTGTAATCATGATTACGGGATCCATCGTAGGATGTGCCTATATCACGGAGTTGTTCATTGCATGGTACTCCGGTGTGGAGTACGAGCAGTACGCCTTCTTGAACAGGGCTACAGGACCTTACTGGTGGGCTTACTGGTCCATGATGACCTGTAACGTGTTCTCCCCACAGTTTATGTGGTTCAAAAAATTGCGTACCAGCATCATGTTCTCTTTCTTTATCTCTATTGTAGTGAATATTGGTATGTGGTTCGAGCGTTTCGTAATTATCGTAACCTCATTGCACAGGGATTACTTGCCGTCTTCTTGGACCATGTTCTCCCCGACTTTTGTGGATATCGGAATCTTTGTCGGAACCATCGGATTCTTCTTTGTACTGTTCCTGTTGTATTCAAGGACATTTCCTGTAATTGCACAGGCTGAGGTAAAATCAATCTTGAAATCATCGGGGGAGAAATACAAAAAACTAAGGGATGCGGGAAAACCTTTGTATCAAATGCCACAAGGTGTAAACAAGGTGGTCAGCTACGATGAGCCTATTGCCGATGATGTTTTGATGGGCGAGCCCAAACCAACGGTTGGCGATAAAGTAGGAGTTTCTGAACTGTTGAGCGCTATCGGAACTTTTGATTCGGCAACAGAAACCCCCGACGATTTGAAAAAAATAAAAGGTGTGGGCCCTGAAATGGAACGTACCTTGAACGAGATAGGTATTTTTACCTATGTACAGGTCGCTAGAATGACAGAAAAAGAGTATGATTTGCTGGACTCCATTACAGGAAGATTCCCAGGTCGTGCACAGCGCGATGATTGGGCCGGTCAAGCAAAGTTGTTAAACGATAAAAAATAATTATGGCATCAAAAGTTATACAAGCACTTTACAACGATGACGATGTGTTGATGCATGCCGTAAAAAGGGTTAGGGCAGAGCACCATCATATTGAGGAAGTGTACACTCCGTTTCCTGTTCACGGTCTGGACAAGGCGATGGGACTGGCGGATACCCGGATAGCTATTACCTCTTTCCTGTACGGATGTTTGGGGTTGACGGTTGCCGTAGTTATGATGAACTATATCATGATCGAGGATTGGCCACAGGACATCGGTGGCAAGCCAAGCTTTAGTTACTTGGAAAACATGCCGGCCTTTGTTCCGATCATGTTCGAGCTTACGGTTTTCTTTGCAGCCCACTTAATGGTGATCACCTTTTACCTAAGAAGTAGAATGTGGCCGTTCAAAAAAGCGGAAAACCCCGATAAACGTACAACCGACGACCACTTTTTAATGGAAATAGGGTTGCACGATAACGAAAATGAACTTGCCGATTTGTTGTGGGAAACAGGTGCGGTAGAAGTAAAAGTTACAGAAAAGGAGTCTTAATAATATGAAGCAATTAGGTAAAATAAGTGTTGCTTTGGTCTTGGTGATGTTCGCAACTTCTTGCGCGGACAAGAACAGTCCAAACTACCAATTCATGCCAAACATGTACGAACCTGTAGGATATGAGACCTATCAAGGTGTGGACAATGGGTTGTTCCCCGATGGGACAGAGGCCCTTTTGCCACCAGAGGGTACCATTTCCAGAGGATACATGCCCTATGGGTTTGAAAACACTCCGGAAGGTAAGGAACTAGCAAGATTGAACAAAAGCCCTTTGGATTCCCTGAAACAAGAAGAGAACTTGGCAAAAGGAGCAGAGCTTTATGCAATTTATTGTGCCGTATGCCATGGGCCAAAAGGAGATGGGCAGGGCAATCTTGTGAAGAGAGAAAAAATATTGGGTGTTCCCAGCTATGATGACGTAGCTAGGGATATTACAGTTGGAACCACATATCACACAATCTATTACGGATTGAACTCCATGGGCTCATACGCCTCTCAGTTTGCCAGTGAGGAGGAGATGTGGCAAGTGTCCGAATATGTAATGAAGTTAAAGGAAGACCTAACAAAATAATAGGATAAGAAGAAACTATGTACACCTTTTCAAACAAACTTAGAATAGGATCTTTCATAGCCATGGGGCTTGGATTTATATTCCTTGTAATTGGTTTTATGTCTGCCCCATCAACTGTAGAAGAGGCCAAGGCCATGGTAGCAGTACATGACGATGGTCATGGTGGAGGGCATGCAGAGGAAGCAACCGATGGCCATGGTGAAGAACAAGGTCACGGTGCAGAAGCTTCGCATGGGGAAGCACACGACACATCCCACGACACCCATTTATTGCACCAATTGCAAAATAGGCCATGGTCCGCACTATACGTAGCTGCATTCTTTTTCTTTATGATATCATTGGGTGTCTTGGCATTTTATGCCATACAGCGCGCCGCACAAGCAGGTTGGTCCCCATTGCTCTTTAGGGTCATGGAAGGAATTACAGCTTATCTGGTTCCGGGCGGAATCATCGTATTTGTGATTTTATTGTTGTCCACATTGCACATGAACCACATGTTTGTATGGATGGATCCCGAAGTAGTGGCACACGATAAATTGCTGCAAGGTAAAGCCGGATACTTGAACCCGACCTTCTTTTTGATAAGAGCGGCCATATACTTGGGTGGATGGATTTTTTACCGCCAATATTCAAGAAAACTGTCCTTGGCACAGGATGAGTCCGATGATAACAGCAACTTTGTGAAAAACTTCAGATGGTCCGCTGGTTTCTTGGTATTCTATTTGGTAACCGAATCCATGATGTCCTGGGACTGGATCATGAGTGTAGATCCACACTGGTTCAGCACCCTGTTCGGATGGTATGTGTTTGCCAGTATGTTCGTTTCGGGCATTACAGTAATTGCAATGGTAACCGTTTACTTAAAGTCAAAAGGATATTTGGAAGATGTAAATGACAGCCATATCCACGATTTGGCCAAGTTTATGTTCGGTATCAGTATCTTCTGGACCTACCTTTGGTTCGCCCAATTCATGTTGATTTGGTATGCTGATATACCAGAAGAGGTAACCTATTTCGTGGCGAGGATTCAAGATTATAAACTGCCGTTCTTTGGAATGTTGGTCTTGAACTTTGTGTTCCCGTTATTGGTGCTTATGAACAGTGATTACAAGAGAATCAACTGGTTTGTGATCATGACAGGTATTGTGGTTCTATTTGGCCACTATTTGGATATATTTAATATGATAATGCCTGCAACGGTTGGTGACCAATGGTCTATTGGATTGCCAGAGATTGGTGGTATTTTGTTCTTCGGAGGTTTGTTCGTTTACTGGGTGTTTACTGCTTTGACAAAGGCACCATTACAGCCCAAACGAAACCCATTTATTGAGGAGAGTAGACATTTTCATTATTAATACAATACGACGATTTAAGTCTTAGATAGATATACGATGACTGCATTATTAACATTAACTGTTTTAGTACTGGTTGCGATTGCAATTTGGCAGATGACCAAAATTTTTGAATTATCGCAAACAAAAACAGAGCACGATGAGATTGCGAACGATTCCGATAATAAAAATAACGGCTACCTATTATTCGCCTTCCTGATTTTTATTTACGGAATAACTATTTTCAGTTTTGCCAAGTATTATAAGATGCTTTTGCCTGAGGCTGCATCCGAGCACGGGGCAGATTACGACCAATTGATGTGGGTTTCTTTCGCAATTATATTCTTTGTTCAAACCATAACACAAGCTTTGCTCCACTATTTTGGATATAAGTACAGGGGACAAAAGGGTAAAAAAGCACTCTTTTTTGCGGATAATGACAGATTGGAGTTCATTTGGACCATTATTCCAGTAATTGTACTGGCTGGTTTGATTCTTTGGGGATTGTACACATGGACCAATATCATGGACATCAACGAAGATGATGATCCGTTGATTGTGGAACTTTACGCACAACAATTTAACTGGACTGCTAGATACGGTGGAGACGACAACGTTCTTGGTGAAGCCAATGTTCGTTTGATTGATATTGCCAATGCCAATGTACTCGGTTTGGATGAGTCCGACCCCAACGCAGAAGATGACATTATTGTAAAAGAATTGCACTTGCCCGTAGGAAGAAAAGTGAACTTTAAAATGAGGTCACAAGATGTACTGCACTCTGCATACATGCCCCACTTTAGGGCGCAGATGAACTGTGTGCCCGGTATGATTACCCAGTTCTCTTTTACACCAACAGTTACAACAGAAGAAATGCGTTTAAACCCAGATGTTGTGGACAAGGTAAAAAGAACCAATGCCATTAGGGCACAAAAAGCAGCAGAAGGGATACCAAATAACGAACCGTGGGAGTTCGATTACGTATTGCTGTGCAACAAAATATGCGGAAAATCCCATTATAACATGCAGATGAAGATTATAGTGGAAACCGAGGAAGAGTTCAATAAATGGCTTGCCGAACAGAAAACCTTTAAAGAAACTGTTATGGTCGATGAAACGGAGCAAGCACATAACTTGGAAGATGACGCTGATATTGAATTGAGCGAAACAGCTTCGGTAGAATAACAAACAAAAGAGAATAACGAAATAAATTAATTGGAATATGTCTGAAGTAGCCCATGTAAATCACGATGATCACCACGATGATCACGGACATCACCATAAGGAAACCTTCATAACAAAATATATTTTCAGTCAGGACCACAAGATGATATCCAAGCAATATCTCATTACGGGTCTGATCATGGGATTCATAGGTATAGCCATGTCATTGTTGTTTAGAATGCAATTGGCTTGGCCAGGCGAATCTTTCGGTATTTTTGAAGCTGTTTTGGGCAAATGGGCCCCAGACGGTGTAATGGATGCCGATATCTATTTGGCATTGGTTACCATTCACGGTACATTAATGGTGTTCTTTGTATTAACGCAGGGATTGAGTGGTACTTTCAGTAACCTGTTGATTCCATTGCAAATCGGTGCACGGGATATGGCATCTGGGTTCATGAACATGGTTTCTTACTGGATGTTCTTCGTATCCTCTGTGATCATGATTATTTCATTGTTCGTGGAAGCTGGACCTGCAGCAGCAGGTTGGACCATCTATCCACCATTGAGTGCACTGCCCATGGCTCAGCCAGGTTCTGGTATGGGTATGACCCTTTGGCTGGTATCCATGGCCATATTTATCGCATCTTCATTGTTGGGGTCATTGAACTATATCGTAACCGTTATCAATCTTAGGACCAAGGGAATGTCCATGACACGTCTGCCTTTGACAATTTGGACATTTTTTGTGACCGCAATAATCGGTGTAGTTTCGTTCCCGGTATTGCTTTCGGCAGCCTTGTTGTTGATTATGGACAGAAGTTTTGGTACATCGTTCTTCTTGTCGGATATCTTTATTCAAGGTGAAGTATTGCATTATCAAGGGGGGTCCCCGGTATTGTACGAACACTTGTTCTGGTTCTTGGGTCACCCGGAAGTATATATCGTTATTCTTCCTGCTATGGGAATAGTTTCGGAGGTAATGGCCGTTAATGCACGTAAACCAATTTTTGGATATCGGGCGATGATTGCCTCTGTTCTGGCCATTGCATTTTTATCCACTATAGTATGGGGCCACCACATGTTCGTGTCCGGTATGAATCCGTTTTTGGGGTCAGTATTTACGTTTACGACACTTTTGATAGCTATTCCTTCTGCGGTGAAGGCATTTAACTGGATTACCACCTTATGGAAGGGTAATCTCCAGCTCAATCCTGGAATGCTCTTTTCAATAGGTATGGTGTCCACTTTCATTACAGGTGGTTTAACAGGTATCATTTTAGGTGACAGTACGCTCGATATCAACGTTCACGATACATACTTCGTTGTTGCCCACTTCCATTTGGTAATGGGTATATCCGCCCTGTATGGTATGTTTGCGGGCATTTATCATTGGTTCCCAAAAATGTTCCATGGAAGAATGATGAACAAAAATTTGGGTTATGTCCACTTTTGGATTACTGCAGTTTGTTCCTACGGTGTCTTTTTCCCAATGCATTTTGTGGGTATGGCCGGTGTGCCAAGACGTTACTATGAGAATACGGCGTTCCCAATGTTCGATGAACTGACCAATGTACAGGTTTTGATGACCGTGTTTGCGATTATTGCTGGTTTTGCCCAGTTAATATTCGTTTACAACTTTATCTCCAGTATTTTCTATGGTAAAAAAGGACCTGTTAATCCATGGGGTGCCAATACATTGGAATGGACAACCCCTCAAGAGCATATTCACGGTAACTGGCCGGGAGAAATTCCACATGTTTACCGTTGGGCCTACGATTATAGCAAAACATACGAAAATGGAGAGTACATTATTGCAGGGCAGGATTTTGTTCCGCAAAACGTTCCGCTTCAAGAGAACGAAGAAGAACTCAACCATTAAGATTACATTTATATTAGTGAGAAGGCCCGTCCGTTTTTGGATGGGCTTTTTTTGTTGGAATAGATTTTGAAGTGAATTGCATATCTTTAAAAAGCATTTCCCTTCATCAAAAAGAGAACCGTCATGAAAAAGTTACTAATCCTACTGTTGATATTGACCCCGATACTTTCCATTGCCCAACGTAAACCCAAAATAAAAGGCAGTAGAATCGTTACTGAAATAAGCGAGGAACTTCCGCCCTTTACTGCCATTATGTTAAATGATGACCTTGAAATCACACTCAATAGAGCATTGGGTCCAGGTTATCACCTTATCGCGGATGATAATTTGGTCGACATACTAAAATTTGAAGTGGAAGATGGAACTTTGGTAATCAGTTCTTATTACAATATTACGGCCAGAAAAGAATTGCAAATAACCGTTAACTATACCGAACTGCAGGCAATCACCTTAAAAAATGGCAGTATTCTCTCCAAGGATGTAATTCAATCCAACGAATTGTTTGTGGATGGGTTCAACAACACCAAATTCGACATAAAGGCCAATGCTGCAGTAATGGATATAAATCTGGAAGATACGAGCAGCGGGGATTTTCATGTGGAAGTAGATTCTTTGAACATTGACCTGAACAAAAGGGCCCAAGCCTATGTTTATGCCCAACTCAATACTGGAGCATTGGATCTCGAGGGCAATTCCTCCTTGACCATGGAGGGCACATCCGAACGATTACAGGTAAATTTACTGCAATCTGCCAAGTACAGGGGCGAAGGTATGCAAATAGGCTCCTGTACACTTACGATTGCCGGAAATGCCAATGCCAGGGTGTATGCATTTGGCGATATTAATATCAACGCCACGGGAAATTCCGGAATATACCTTTATGGAACCCCAAAAATTACCATATCGGAGTTTTTGAATACCTCCCAACTAATCAAAAAGGAAGAATAAAAATTACTTTGTGATCGGGGCGGTTAGGCAATGTTCTGGAATGCCAAAACCATCCACCAAGACTTCGATATGCGGTCTGAGCTCAGTTGATAACCTCTCTACCCGTTGTCGGATCGCTTTTGATTTTGTTCCGCCTACATACCCCTGTTCCAAAAACCATTTGGCATCCTGGTTAATTTGATCGAGTGCATAGAGACACCCTACCTTCTCCAGTAATGCACGGTATTTTAAATCTTCCAGTTGTTGATAGTGATCACAGAAGATGTTGTAAGCCAATTCCACACTGTAGGCTTTTCCCAAAGCCAATAAATGGGTCTGTACCTTTAAGAAAGCTTGATAGGAAGGAATCCCTTTTTTTATATAGTTTCGAATCCGCATCGCCAAGCTATAGGTCAATCTTCGGGTACGATAGTCAAAAGCGTGCTTGTGAAACTTTGGATTGTACAGATGCTTCGCATCAACTTTGTTGGAGTACAACGGATTAATGGCTGTCAGTTTATCCGAAAGCTGTGTCTGCAAAAGTTTTAATACCGATGCAAAACCTGCACTGTTGAATTCGGCCCTAAAATCGGAAAGAATGCCCTTGGCCGCCAGTTGCAGTAATACGGTGTTGTCACCTTCAAATGTGGTAAAAATATCCACGTCGCCTTTTAAATCGGCAATTCGGTTCTCCAATAAATACCCTTTCCCACCGCATGCCTCTCGACATTCTTGGATGGTTTCATTGGCAAACCAGGTTATAATGGATTTTAAACCCGCCACTTGGGTTTCAATTTTTCTTTTATCGGGTTGGGAATCATCACTGTAACGCTTCATCATCTCTTCCAGGGTAAAATGGTACACATAAGCGCCAGCAATCGCCGGAGTAAGCCTTAGTTGATGCGTGGGATAGTCCATGATCAAATCTTCTTGAACCTTTACATTATCATTGAACTGCCTGCGGTCCAGGGCGTACTTTACAGCGATGGACAAGGCCATTTTGCTACCTCCAAGGGCACCACGGGCCACACAAATGCGTCCGCCGACCAATGTTCCCAGCATGGTGAAAAATCGCTTGTTCGGATTTTTAATGGAGGAAAAGTAAGTACCGTCATCCCGTATTTCCCCGTATTTGTCAAGCAGGTTTTGTCTCGGCACCTTTACGTTGTTGAACCAGATTTTTCCATTATCAACGCCATTTAACCCCAACTTGTACCCATTGTCCTCAACGGTAATGCCTTTCAAAGTATCATGGTTTTCATTTCTGAGTGGAACCAAAATGGCGTGAACGCCTTCATTTTTGCCATTTACGATCAATTGGGCGAAAACGGTGGCCATTTTGGAATGTAAGGCATTGCCAATGTATTCTTTGTTGTCATTTTTTCCGGGCGTGTGTATAATAATCGAATCGGAAGATTTCTCATACGTAGCGGTGGTTTTAATGCCACGCACATTGGAGCCGTGCCCGGTTTCTGTCATGGCAAAGCAGCCCAATAACTTGGTTTCCCCGGCTTGGGCCAAGTATTGATCGTGATGTTTTTTTGTGCCCAGTTTCTGGATGCTTCCTCCAAAAAGACCAAATTGCACCCCAAATTTTACGGCCAAACTACCATCCACAAACATTAAGTGCTCAAAAATAGCCGCATAGGCAGGCATGTTCCCGGTTCCGCCATATTCAGCTGGGTAGGCCAAGGCGCCATACCCTGCTTCCCCCAAAAGCTGGACTTGATGCAAAACCCTGTTCCTAAAATCTTCTTTGTGTCTTAAAACCTGCCATGAAAAATCGGGCTTGTCCAAAAAACACCTGAAATCATCAACCACATTAGCATGTTCTCCCTTTAAAATTTCATCCAGAATGTTGGCCTCATATTCATCGGAAGTTTTTTCATGTACTACTTCCACATCAAACAAATGATTGTAGTGATTGGGCTGAATGCCCAAATGGACTTCAATATGTTTTAAATGATCGTTCAGATTTTCACCATTGACCAAGCGTTGGCTAAGGGAAGAAAGCGGGTAGGTGTCGCTTTCGATCAATTTTACCTTGGAATTGGCAATGGTCTGTTTCCAGTTCTTGATTTCATCATCAAAAGGAGGGGCATCTCTTTTTAACCATCTCAGTAATTGATGTTTTTCATCCGCATTCAAAGATGTATCCAGTTGGATCACTTTTTGTACGACCGAGATTTCTGAAGCAGATAGCAAATCATCGGACCAAATCACATAGAAAAAAGGGATGTATTGTAAGATTCCTATGGAATAATCTGTGGCAATCATATAAAGTTGTGTTGATGCAATTATACCTTTCCAAGGTAAGGTTTAGATTTTTAAGTTCCATCCCTACGGGTATTTTTGTGGATATAGTTTTAGGTGGATAGGGTTTTCAGTTATATTTGTTGAACTATGAACGAGAATTTAGATCCAACAGGTGAAAATCTTTCCCCGGAAGAATTCGATATAGAAAGAGCTCTACGGCCCGTTAGTTTTGATGACTTTACCGGGCAGGCCCGGGTATTGGGAAACCTCAAGATTTTTGTGCAAGCGGCCAACCTAAGGGGCGAAGCCTTGGATCATACACTTTTTCATGGTCCTCCAGGGCTTGGAAAGACCACCTTGGCCCATATTTTGGCCAACGAACTTGGTGTGAACATTAAAGTTACCTCTGGCCCTGTTTTGGACAAACCGGGAGATTTGGCCGGACTGTTGACCAACCTGGAAGAACGCGACGTCCTTTTTATTGATGAGATCCATAGGTTGAGTCCCATAGTGGAGGAATATCTGTATTCCGCCATGGAAGATTATAAGATCGACATTATGATCGAATCGGGCCCCAACGCCCGAACCGTCCAGATTAACCTTAGTCCGTTTACCTTGATAGGGGCCACCACTAGGTCTGGATTGCTTACCGCGCCCATGCGGGCAAGATTCGGAATTCAGAGCCGGTTGGAATATTACAACACCGAGCTGTTGTCCACCATTGTGGAACGTAGTGCGGAAATACTTCAGGTACCCATTACAAACGATGCAGCCATAGAGATTGCAGGACGAAGCAGGGGAACTCCCAGAATATGCAACGCACTACTGCGCAGGGTTCGGGATTTTGCCCAAATAAAGGGCAATGGAAACATTGACCTTGAAATCTCACAATTCGGGCTAAAAGCCCTCAATGTGGATGCCCATGGTCTGGATGAAATGGACAACAAGATATTGACGACCATTATCGATAAGTTCAAGGGAGGCCCTGTAGGAATCACTACACTTGCCACGGCGGTGTCCGAAAGTGCGGAAACCTTGGAAGAAGTGTACGAACCCTTTCTGATTCAACAAGGGTTTATTATGCGCACCCCAAGGGGCCGTGAAGTAACCGAGCTCGCCTATACCCATTTGGGAAAGGTAAAGGGCGGTACTCAGGGAGGTTTGTTTTAACCCCCTTTTACCTACAAAAAAATTCTTGGTGAAAAGAAACTGTTATACCATAACTTTTTGTACTTTAATAGGCTTCTTTGATTATAATGGCTTTATTTTTTTTGGATAGATGGTCCTGCCCAATATAACCACTGATCATATACACTGAACTTCCCAAATATTTACCATTAAAGCTGTATGCTAGTGGTGAAATTATAGGGAACCATGAAGAAACACTCTAAGAAAAACAATGTCCCCGAAAAGGGAGATTTCCAATCCTTATCTCTACAAATAAGAAGGTTGTGCATGCAAATCGGTATTTGTATGGGGTTGATCATTGTTTTGGCATTTGCCGTTCTTATGGCAGGGTTTGGATTCGGAGCGAATAATCATTACGTGGAGTTCCCCGACGATGTGTATTACATGGACTATAATGTGAACAATCTTCCATTTTCCGGAAAAAACGAAGAAATCAAGTTGGGTTTCGATATTTTCAGGAATACATCGCTTCATATTGGCCCCAAACAAAAGGATTCTTCAAAAGCATTTGCACGAAATAATTTGGCCTGTGCCAGTTGTCATTTAAACGGCGGCACCAAGCCCTATGCAGCTCCTTTGATCGGAGTCGTTAAACGCTTTCCCCAGTTTCGCGGGCGCGAAAACAAAATGGGAACCATTGAGGAACGCATCAATGGATGTATGGAACGAAGCATGAATGGCAGGACAATGCCGGAATCCAGCGTTGAAATGCAAGCTCTTATTGCTTATATGGATTGGTTGGGCAGAGCAGCTCCATCAAACGGTAAAATAGAAGGGCAAGGCTTTTTAAAAGTTGAAATCCCCAATAGAGCCGTTGATCTAGTCCATGGGCAAAGGGTTTTTGAAAATACCTGTGTAGAATGCCATGGTGCTGATGGTCAAGGACAGCTTTTGGCGGAAAACGATCAATACCTATACCCTCCTTTATGGGGGGGCGATTCTTACAATAACGGTGCCGGAATGACCCGCGTTATCACTGCGGCCCAGTTTATAAAGGGCAATATGCCTTTTGGTGTCACCTTTGACAACCCCATACTTACCGATGAAGAGGCCTATGATGTAGCAGGTTACATCAACCAAAAACTCCGACCAACAAAGCCCAATAGGGCGGCAGACTTTCCAGACTTGGTCAAAAAGCCCGTATCCACTCCCTATGGTCCCTACTTGGACCCTTTTTCTGAAGAACAACATCAGTTAGGACCTTTCCAGCCTATTATGGAGTATTACCAAAAAGAATATCAATTAAGTAAATCCAAATAAACACTAGTAACAATGAAAACAACAAGATCAAGACGGAATTTTATGGGAGCGATGATGCTGGGTGCCACGGCATCCACATTGTCGGCTTTTACCAATCCTGCTTTTGCGGGAATGACGGATTTTACACATTTAGAAATGAATGATGCCGAGGCTTGGATGAAATCAATAAAAGGGAAACACCGTATTGTTTATGATGGCTCGTATCCACACAGCGGCTTTCCCATTATATGGAACTGGGCCTATTACCTATCAAACAATGAAATGGGATCGACCGATGATGAAATTACGGCGATGACCGTTCTAAGGCATGACGCCATTCCATTTGCTTTGCACGATGACCTTTGGAAAGCATACCCACTGGGTGAAATGTTCCATGTAAAAAAAGCCGATGGTACAGTATACGATCGCAATCCATACTACGAACCACAGGAGGGTGATTTTCCGCTGCCGGTCATTCAAGGAATCAAAGATCTGATGGATAGAGGGGCTATGTTCTGCGTGTGCAATCTGGCGCTAAATGTATACAGTGGCGCAGTTGCACAACAAATGGGCAAGGATCCCAATGAAGTTTACGAAGAGTGGAAAGCAGCTGTTCTGCCCGAAATTCAGATTGTCCCCTCTGGCGTTTGGGCACTGGGCAGGGCCCAAGAGGAAGGCTGTGGATACATTTTTGCAGGAAATACGATTTAAAAGATGAAAAACATACTTTTATTTTTAGTGATGATGGTGTCAGGATTGATTTTGGCACAAAACGAACCCATCAAAGTAGTATTTGATGTAACCAGCAGTAATCCCGATGTGCATAGAACAGCGGCCAAGCATTTAAGATTAATGGCCGAAGCCTATCCAGAATCGGAGTTTGAATTGGTGGTTTACAGTGGCGCCTTTAAAATGGTGGATAAAAAGTCATCTGTGGCCGGTGAAACCTTGTCAACTATAGTCAATAGGGACAATGTGTCCATAGTGATTTGTGAACAGACCATGAAAAAGCATAAAATGACCATGGACGACCTCATTCCCGGAGTAGGTTCCGTGCCCGATGGCATTTATGAGTTGGTCATAAAGCAAAAACAAGGCTGGGGCTATATTAAGGAAGCTCAGTGATCAATTTGTCTTTAGTGGACAAAGACCGAGGGAAGACCACCTCGGTTTTTCATTTTTAAAAGAGTATTTACATATAATATCCGACCAAGCCCAAGTGTGTATTAAAAGCCTATTTGATCGAGAGGGATATCCCAAATGCGGGCCAACTCACCCAAGATGGGCTCAAGGGAATCTCCAAAAACCCTGCTCCGTCCTTGAAAAAATGCCGGATTTTGAATGCTTGAACAGTTATGTGGTGGACGATAAGGTATATTGTTTGTGCTGGGCAGCGAATACCGGATGGGTCGACAAGGTGGTTTCCCGTTGCCCCAATTAAGGAAACAGGCTCGGATATAGGTCCCAAACGGCAAATTGATATTAATCCGTTAAATTCGTTCCCTGCATAGACAAGGACATGCCTAACAGGAAAAAAAATACAGAACTAATAAAAACCGAAGCCAAGCGCCTCGGTTTTTTGTCGTGCGGTGTTTCGAAGGCCGAATTTTTGGAAGAAGAAGCGCCCCGTTTGGAGAAATGGCTCAACCAGAACATGCATGGCGAAATGCAGTATATGGAAAACTATTTTGACAAACGGCTTGATCCAACAAAATTGGTAGAGGGTTCCAAATCCGTTATTTCCCTATTGCTGAATTATTACCCATCCGAAGAGCAAAATCCGGATTCCTACAAAATTTCCAAATATGCCTATGGCATGGATTATCACTTTGTGATAAAGGACAAACTCAAAAGCCTGCTCCACTTTATTCAAGAAGAAATCGGGGAGGTGCATGGGCGGGCCTTTGTAGATTCTGCGCCTGTACTGGACAAAGCATGGGCCGCAAAAAGTGGTCTGGGGTGGATTGGTAAGCACAGCAATCTGCTTACCCAGCAAGTAGGCTCCTTTTATTTTATAGCTGAACTGATCGTGGACCTGGACCTGGAATACGATACCCCCGTAACCGACCACTGCGGCACCTGCACTGCTTGTATGGATGCTTGCCCAACCGATGCCATTGTGCAACCCTATGTGGTGGATGGAAGCAAATGCATATCGTACCTGACCATTGAACTAAAGAACGAAATCCCCTCCGAATTTGATGGTAAATTGGATGATTGGATGTTTGGTTGCGATGTTTGCCAAGATGTGTGTCCATGGAACCGCTTTTCCAAATCCCATAGCGAACCTCTTTTTAATCCAAACCCAGAATTATTGGCCTTCACCAAAAAGGACTGGGAAGAGATTACAGAGGATGTCTTTAAAAAAATCTTCAAAAAATCAGCGGTAAAAAGAACAAAACTGTCCGGCCTTAAACGCAATGTCGATTTCTTAAAAAAATAAACGAACACCTTCATTTTATCCTTTGCTCATATTTATATTGAAAACAAAATCAACGAATTGAAAAACCGTTCGTTTTGTACATAAAGCACCAATAAAAAATTGATTGCCATAGATCTTCCTATAAAACCTTGGAATACCCTAACTTTACCCATTCATTTTCGACAATATGAGCAAGGAAAAACAAAGAAGGGAAGCGTTACTCTACCACGCAAAACCACAACCGGGCAAGATCAAGATTGTACCAACAAAACCCTATTCTACGCAAAGGGACCTGGCATTGGCTTATTCCCCGGGGGTGGCCGAACCTTGTTTGGAGATTGAAAAGAACAAGGACGATGTGTACAAGTACACCGCAAAAGGCAATATAGTTGCCATAATCTCCAACGGAACCGCAGTTTTGGGCTTGGGGGATATTGGGCCGGAAGCCTCTAAACCCGTTATGGAAGGGAAGAGCTTGCTTTTCAAGATCTTTGCCGACATCGACGGGATTGATATTGAACTGGATACCAAGGATGTGGATAGGTTCATAGAGACCGTTAAGACGATTGCCCCGACATTCGGGGGCATCAATTTGGAAGATATCAAGGCTCCCGAAGCATTCGAGATTGAACGTAGGTTGAAAGAAGAACTCGATATTCCCGTAATGCACGATGATCAGCACGGGACCGCGATCATTTCCGCCGCAGCTTTGCTGAATGCCTTGGAGATTGCCGAAAAAAGAATTGAAGAAGTTAAAATTGTAGTAAGTGGAGCGGGAGCGGCGGCGGTTTCCTGTACAAAGCTCTACAAAGCCTTTGGGGCCAGGACAGAGAATATTGTAATGCTGGACAGTAAGGGAGTGATCCGAAGTGATAGGGAAACCCTGAGCGAGGAGAAAAAAGAGTTTGCCACCGATAGGAAGATAGATACCTTGGAGGAGGCTATGAAAGATTCCGATGTGTTCATTGGACTTTCCATTGCCGATATTGTTTCCCCGCAAATGCTGAATTCCATGGCCGAAAATCCCATTGTCTTTGCCATGGCAAATCCTAATCCCGAGATTGAGTACGATTTGGCCATGAAGACCAGGGACGACATTATTATGGCAACAGGCCGTTCCGACCACCCTAACCAGGTGAACAATGTGTTGGGCTTTCCTTTTATTTTTAGAGGGGCTTTGGATGTGCGGGCAACCAAGATCAACGAGGAAATGAAGATGGCCGCAGTAAGGGCCTTGGCCGATTTGACCCGTGAACCCGTGCCGGAACAGGTAAATATCGCTTACGATGCCACTAGGTTGACCTTTGGACGTGATTACATCATTCCAAAACCATTTGATCCCCGTTTGATCACCAAAATTCCACCTGCTGTGGCCAAAGCGGCCATGGACAGTGGCGTGGCGAAATTCCCCATACAGGATTGGGCAAAGTATGAAGAGGAACTCTACCAAAGATCGGGTAATGACAACAAGGTTGTCCGGTTGCTTCACAATAGGGCCAAAGTGAATCCAAAACGCATTGTTTTTGCTGAAGCTGAACTTTTGGACGTAATGAAGGCGGCCCAAATTGTGCATGATGAGGGTATAGGTATCCCGATCCTTTTAGGAAATAAGGAAACCATAGAAAATTTAAAGGCGGAACTCGAATTTGACGCTGAAGTTCCCATTATAGACCCTCGCTCCGATGAATTCAGTGAGATGAGGACCCAATATGCCTTGAAACTTTGGGAACTGAGAAAAAGAAAGGGCGAGACCAAGTACAGTGCTCGGGTAAACATGGGCAAACGTAATTATTTTGGCGCCATGATGCTCAAGGAAGGGGATGCCGATGGTATGATCTCCGGTTACTCAAGATCTTACCCCAAAGTGCTTCGTCCTGTTTTTGAAGTATTGGGGCGTGCCAAAAATGTGAAAAATGCGAGTACGGTAAATATTATGATAACCGACAGAGGGCCCCTCTTTTTGGCCGATACCTCCATCAATATTGATCCCAATGCCGAAGAGTTGGCGGAAATTGCCCAAATGACGGCCAATGTAGCCAAGACCTTTGGTTTTAATCCAGTAATGGCATTGCTTTCTTACGCCAACTTTGGTTCATCCAGCCACCCGAATGCACAGAAAGTGAGGGAGGCAGTGAGAATCTTGCACGAAAGAAACCCGGATTTGGTGGTCGATGGAGAGATTCAGACCGACTTTGCATTAGATCCCGAGATGAGCAGCAAAAACTTCCCGTTCTCCAAAATATCGGGTGAAAAAGTGAATACGTTGGTTTTTCCTAACTTGGAATCCGCCAATATCACTTACAAATTGTTGAAAGGTCTCAACAATGCCGATTCCATCGGGCCAATTATGGTTGGGCTTACAAGAGCCGCCCATATTTTACAGTTGGGAGCCAGTGTGGACGAAATGGTGAACATGGCTGCGGTGGCCGTTATAGATGCCCAAGAACGAGAGAAAAGAAAAATAGCGAAAATGCAAGGGGAATAACCAAAAACCGTGGTTGAAAAATGATTACCCATTTAAAAGGAAAACTAGTAGAGAAAAATCCAACCTATGCCATTGTGGAGTGCAATGGGGTTGGGTATTTTTTAAACATTTCGTTGCACACCTTTTCCCTGCTTCCGGATGAGGAAAACATATTTATTTATACCGATTTATTGGTAAAGGAAGATTCCCATACCCTGTTCGGTTTTGCGGAGCGAGCGGAGCGCGAAGTGTTCCGTTTATTGATATCGGTTTCAGGGGTTGGTGCCAGTACTGCGCGCACCATGTTATCCTCGCTTTCACCGTCCGATGTAAGGGATGCCATAGCCAATGGGGATGTGCCCACAATCCAGTCCGTTAAAGGGATTGGCGCCAAAACGGCCCAGCGTGTAATCTTGGATCTTAAAGACAAGATTTTAAAAGTCTACGACATAGGCGAAGTTTCACAACAATCAAACAATACAAATAAAGAAGAAGCGTTATCTGCATTAGAGGTTCTTGGTTATACCAGAAAGCAATCTGAAAAGGTGGTGGACAAGGTAGTTTCCCAAGATACTTCGCTAAGCGTAGAGAACATTATTAAACTGGCGCTGAAAAATTTGTAACTAGTTTGAAAAAAGGGGCAAAACCAATACTTAAACCAACGCGCTTTAAGTACATATTCTTTGTTGTTTGTTTGCTGTCCATAACCAACCTGATGGCACAGGAAACCAACGAGCAGGCTCAGGATTCTGTCAAGACGGGAGTTGAGCTTGGCCGTCTTATCATGGAAAACCCCGATAGCATTGTTGCAAAATACACCTACGACCCCAAAACCAATACGTACGTTTACAGGGAAAGTATAGGGGATTTTAACGTGAACTATCCTGTAATCCTTACCCCGGAACAATATTACGACCTTGTTGAAAAGGAGCAGATGAAATCCTACTTTAAGCAAAAGGCAGATGCCTATGCAGGGAAGAAAGAAGGAAGTGAAGAGGCAAGAAGAAACCTGTTGCCCAACTTTTATGTGAACAGCAACTTTTTTGAGACCATTTTTGGAGGGAACAGCATTGAGGTGATCCCACAAGGGTCGGTTGCCATGGATTTGGGGATTTTATGGCAAAAAAATGACAACCCCGCCCTATCCCCCAGGAACAGAACCAATCTTTCTTTTGATTTTGACCAACGCATCAGTTTGAGTTTATTGGGAAAAGTGGGCGAGCGTCTTCAGGTAACTGCAAATTATGACACCGAAGCCACATTCGATTTCCAGAATTTGGTAAAACTCGATTATAGCCCGACCGAGGATGATATTCTTCAAAAAATTGAAGTGGGTAACGTAAGTATGCCCCTTAACAGTTCTTTGATTACGGGCGCACAGAGTTTGTTCGGGATAAAAACACAACTCCAGTTTGGAAAAACAACGGTTACCGCTGTTTTTTCCGAACAACGATCACAAAACAATACCGTAGTTGCCCAAGGTGGGGGTACTGTAAACGAGTTTTCCCTGACCGCATTGGATTACGATGAGGACAGGCACTTTTTCCTGGCCCATTATTTTCGCGATAATTATGATCGTGCATTGGAATTTTATCCCTTTGTACAAACGCAAGTGCAAATTACCCGTTTGGAGGTTTGGGTGACCAACCGAAACCAGCAAACACAAAATGTTAGAAATGTAGTGGCCATTCAGGATTTGGGAGAGGCCATTTCGGATAATACCCGAATTGGGGCCAACAATGGTGACCCGGCAGGGTTTTTTAATCCTTCTGCTGTGGCAAGTGGGCTTCCTCAGAACGGGGCCAATGCCTATGACCCCAATCAAATCGGAAGCGGGGCGCTGACAGAGTCCATTCGAGATATCGCTACGGTGGATTCCGGATTCAATGTTCCGGGATATACCGTAAACCAAGGTTTTGATTATGCGATTCTTGAAAATGCCAGGAAATTGGAGGCGGGAAGGGATTATGAGTTCGATTCCCAATTGGGATATATCTCCCTGAGCCAGAGCTTGAGCAATGATGAGGTACTGGGTGTGGCTTTTCAGTATACGTACAATGGCGAGGTTTATCAGGTGGGGGAATTTGCCAATGGTGGGGTTGATGCGACATCGGTTTCGGCCAACACAAGTTTTGTCGAAAATAATTCATTGGTCTTAAAATTACTGAAAAGCAACATTACCAATGTGGAGGACCCTATTTGGGATTTGATGATGAAGAACATCTACTCAACAGGGGCCTATCAATTGAACCAAGAGGATTTTAAGTTGAACATCCTTTATTCCGACCCAACACCACGAAACTATATTACGCCGGTAGACCCCAATGCAGGTTGGCCCTCGGGCTTGGAGGACCAGATATTGCTCAATGTGTTCAATTTAGACCGTTTGAATACCTATAATGATGTACAACCGGGCGGGGATGGATTTTTTGACTATGTGGAAGGAATCACTGTTGACTCACAATCCGGACGGATTATTTTTACAAAGGTCGAACCCTTTGGGGAATACCTTTTTGAGAAATTGGGAGGTGGGGTTTACGATGTGGATAACGACCAAGGGTACAACCCCAACCAAAGGCGTTACGTATTCCGCAACATGTACGCAAAAACCAAGGCGGCTTCGTTGCAGAACGCCGAAAAAAACCGCTTTCAGATAAAGGGAAGGTACACCTCCCAATCCAATAATGGTATTCCCATCGGGGCTTTTAATGTGCCACAAGGTTCCGTTACTGTTACCGCAGGGGGGCGTCAATTGCAAGAAGGCATCGATTATACGGTGAACTATCAAGCGGGAACGGTGCAACTTTTGGACCCAAGCTTAGAGGCATCCAATACCCCCATCAATATTTCTGTAGAGAACAATGCCGTATTTGGACAACAAACACGTCGATTTGCAGGGGTCAATGTGGAACATAAGTTCAACGATAAATTTGTTTTGGGCGGTACCTTGCTCAATTTGAACGAGCGTCCCCTTACCCAAAAATCAAATTACGGGATAGAACCTGTTAACAATACCATTTTTGGACTTAATGGAAACTTCAGTACCGAAATCCCTTTTTTGACCAGATTGGCAAACAAATTGCCAAATATTGATACCGATGTGCCCTCCAACCTCTCGTTGAGGGGCGAAGTGGCCTTTTTGCGGCCCAATTCACCAAAAAATGCTGATTTTAGGGGTGAAACCACCACCTACCTGGATGATTTTGAAGGAGCACAGGCCTTAATCGATATCCGTTCCTCTTTGGGATGGACCTTGGCGAGTCCGCCAGTTGAGTTTATGGATGATAAAACGGGAATTGATGTAGGCTACGAGCGTGCAAAAATGGCGTGGTACACCATAGACCCTATTTTCTATACCAATCAGAGGCCATCAGGATTGTCGGACAACGATATTTCCCTGAACTCCACCCGTAGGGTATTTATTGATGAGGTATTTACCGAAACCGATATTGCCCAAGGGCAAACGCAGGTGCAAAGCACACTGGATATTGTGTATTACCCAAACGAAAAAGGGCCCTACAATGCCAATCCAAGTTTTGAATCCGAAACCCCGGATGCCAAGTGGGGCGGTATCATGCGTCCATTGAGCAGTACCAACTTTGAGCAATCCAATGTGGAATTTGTCCAGTTTTGGGTATTGGATCCCTATATTGATGGAGAAACAACCGATGCCAATGCGGGAGAATTGGTGCTTAATTTGGGCAATATCTCCGAGGACATTTTAAAAGATGGTCGTAAGCAATATGAAAACGGACTTCCCGCAAGCACGAACAACGAAGTGCCAAGGGAAACCGCTTGGGGCCAAGTGCCATCGACCCAATCTTTGGTGTATGCCTTTGATGCCGATGAGGCCAACAGAACAGCTCAAGACCTTGGTCTGGATGGCTATGGTGACGCCCAAGAGGCTGCAATTTATAATGGTCCGGCGGAAGACCCTGCTTTGGATAACTATCAATATTACTTGGATAGGGAAGGTGGCATCTTGGACCGTTATTTTGACTTTAACAATACGCAAGGGAATTCCCCGGTTTCCGTAACAAATACCAATAGAGGTTCCACAACTTTGCCCGATGTGGAGGATATTGACCGGGATTTGACCATGAACACGGTGAACAGCTACTACGAATACCGTATTCAGATAAAGCCCAACACTACCATCGACGACAAATATGTAACGGATATACGCCAAGGACAAACCCCGACACTGCCCAACGGAACACAACTGAACCGTAGGTGGATACAATATAAAATACCATTGAGCGATTTTACCGATGCCATAGGTGGAATCTCGGATTTTAGATCCATTAGCTTTATGAGGATGTACCTTACCGGATTCTCGGATGATGTGGTACTGCGTTTTGCAACCTTGGATTTGGTGCGTGGTGATTGGAGGACCTATACCAACTCCTTACAGCCCAATCTGGACAACGATCCTTCGGATGATGGCACGGTAACCGATGTGAATACCGTGAATATTGAAGAAAACTACGGAAGGCAACCCATACCTTATGTATTGCCACCGGGCGTTGTGCGGGAACAATTGAACAATAACAATACCATTATCCGCCAGAATGAGCAATCCTTGTCCTTTGTTGTTGAAAATTTGGAGTCTCAGGATTCCCGAGGAGTGTTCAAAAATGTAAATGTTGATGTACGACAGTACGAACGCCTTAAAATGTTCATGCACGCCGAAAAAATATTCAATACCGATTATTCGGATAGTGATACACCACTGGTCGGTTTTCTGAGGATAGGTACCGATTTCTCCGAAAACTTCTATCAAATAGAGCTACCGCTTCAATTTACCCCATTTGGGGCTTCATCCGCAGATGAAATTTGGCCCGATGTAAATGAAATTGACGTCGCATTGAGCGATTTGGGCAAAGTTAAATCCAAAGGAATATCCGATCAGACCTTGGACGAAATCAAATACTACGAAATTGTTGACGGTGAGGCCGTGCCAGTGGATGGGTTTGCCCCAAGAACCCCGGGCACCGTTCGTATCGGTATTCGTGGTAATCCATCTTTGGGCAGTATTCGTGGCATGATGGTCGGTATTAAAAACATTGATGATATTCCGGCCCGTGGGGAAGTATGGTTCAATGAGCTTCGTTTGGCAGGTCTTGAAAATAATGGAGGGTGGGCCGCTACCGCTGCTTTGGACGCCAACATGGCCGATTTTGCCAATGTGACGGCAACAGGAAGCAGAAGCACATCGGGCTTTGGTTCCATTGACCAAACTCCTACGGAGCGTTCCTTGGAAGATGCCATTTCTTACGATGTGGTGACCAATGTAAATGTGGGGCAGTTGTTTCCAAAGAAATGGAACCTGCAATTGCCGTTCAATTATGGGATATCCGAAACACTCATTACTCCAGAGTTCGACCCCGTTTATGACGACTTAAGATTGGATGATAGGGTTGCAGCGGCTTCAACGGCAGAAGAGGCAGAGGATATAGAAGAGCAGGCCGAAGATTATACGAAACGAACCAGTATCAACTTGATCGGTGTACGGAAAAATAGGGGAGAGGAAGCCGAGGAAAACTTCTTCGATGTGGAAAACCTTACTTTTAATTACTCCTATAACGAAACAGATCACAGGGATTTTGAGATTGCGGAACTTCGTGACCAGAATGTTTCCACCGGATTTGTGTACAACCACAACTTTAAACCTGCTCCCGTGGCACCTTTTGCCAAAAAGGATTCCATGCTTACGGGCAAATATTGGCAATGGTTAAAGGACTTGAACTTTAATGCGTTGCCAACAAGTCTTTCCGTAAATGCAAATTACAACCGGTCTTTTAACCAACAGCGATATCGGGATGTGCTGGAGCCTGGCGTAGATGCGTTGGAATTGCCATTGCTGCAACAACGAAATTACTTGTTCAACTGGCAATATGCCCTCAATTATAGCATTACAAAATCGTTGCGGTTGAATCTGACCGCGTCCAACAATAATATTGTCCGCAATTATTTTAATGTGGATGAAAATCCCGATTCCGGTATAAACGATGCGCTTGACCTTTGGGATGGGTTTTTTGATATAGGCGAGCCAAACAGACATGCACAGCAAATGCAGTTGAACTACGAACTGCCCTTTAGCAAGATACCCTTCCTCAATTTTATAAATGCACAGTACACCTACACCAGTAATTTTGATTGGCAACGCGGGGGCGATGCATTGCGCGAGGTAGCCAACGAAGACATTAACACCGTCCAGAACGCCAGTACCCATAATTTAACGGCCAATATGAGCATGCAGCGTTTTTATGACTTTTTGGGTCTAAAGAAGCGTGATGGCAAAGTTACGGCAAACCAAGCTGCAATCAGAAGGGATAAAGCGGGTAATCCCGCAAATGGCGAAACTGCTGCCGATCCACCAAGAAAAACAAGTAAGGGTTTCAATACCTTGGTGGATATTGTTACCATGGTAAAGCGCGTTAACGTAAACTATAGCGAAAACCGCGGTACCGTGCTCCCGGGGTATACCCAATCCATTGGATTCATTGGTACAACTCGCCCAACTTTGGGCTTTGTGTTCGGAAGTCAGGCCGATGTGAGGTTTGAAGCTGCACGTAACGGATGGTTGACCGATTATCCCGAGTATAGCCGTCAGTTTATGCAAAACACCAACAGGCAATTGAACATTACCGCTACGGCACAGCCCACCCAAGATTTGACCATAGATTTGAGTGCCGATAGAAATTATATGAGTTCTTCCCAAGAAAGTTATAGTCCAGAAGCATGGATGAACGGGCAGGATGGACTGATCAATGAAATGGGCAACTTTAGTATCTCCACGGTAATGATCGGAACGGTCTTCAATAAAAGCGACGAGTTCGATTCGGAGACTTTTGAACAATTCAAACAAAATAGAATAGCCATTGCCAACAGATTGGTATCCGATAGAGGCGAGAGTCCAGGGGAATTGGATGAGGATGGTTTCCCGGAGCGTTATGGTAAAACACAGCAGGAAGTATTGCTTCCCGCATTCTTCGCTGCCTACACCGGACAGGATGTAGAACGTGTAAATATGGATGCCTTCCGTGATATTCCAATCCCCAACTGGAACATTAAGTATACAGGATTGATGAACAACCGATGGTTTAAAAAGAAATTCAAGCGTTTTTCCTTGAGTCATGGGTACCGTGCAGCATACAGTGTCAATTCATTTCAGACCAACTTGGAACGTCAGAATACCACTTTTGATGCTGAAAATGGGGATTTGCTTCCCAAAACACTAATTAATAACGTGGTGCTTACGGATGAGTTCAGTCCGTTGATGCGCGTGGATTTTGAAATGCAGAACTCCTTCAGCTTCTTGGCCGAAGTGCGAACCAGTAGAACCTTGTCCTTGAGTTTTGATAACAATTTGTTGACGGAAATCAACGGAAACGAATACACCCTGGGGCTTGGTTATCGTTTTAAGGATGTAAAATTCGTAACCAACATTGGAGGTGAGAAAACCCGGTTGAAAGGGGACCTGAACCTGAAAGCGGATCTTTCACTGCGCGATAACATTACCATAATCCGTAATTTGGATGTCGACAACAACCAAATCACCTCGGGGCAAAAATTAATGTCCATCAAGTTCACTGCCGATTACGCCCTGAGCAAAAGTTTGAACGCGCTGTTCTTCTATGATCATTCCTTCTCGGAATTCGCGGTTTCCACGGCATTTCCACAAACAACCATCAATGCGGGCTTTACGTTGCGGTACAACTTTGGAAACTAATACATAAGGTTATCCGCTTTTCTTCCATTTTGTCGCAAAGTTTCTTTGAAAAGCTTTCCGCAATCTGTTACATTTGTCCATTGACTAATTCAAATATATAGTAATGAACATACCATCAGGATTAAAGTACACGAAAGACCATGAGTGGGTCAAAATAGATGGGGATATCGCAACCGTTGGAATTACGGATTTCGCCCAGAGTGAACTAGGGGATATAGTTTATGTGGAAGTGGAGACTTTGGACGAAACATTGGATAAAGAAGAGGTTTTCGGAACCGTGGAAGCCGTAAAAACGGTTTCCGATCTGTTTTTGCCCTTGAGCGGGGAGATTATTGAGTTTAATGAAGCTTTGGAAGATGAGCCCGAGAAAGTAAACTCCGACCCTTATGGCGATGGTTGGATGGTAAAAATCAAAATAAGCGAGCCCTCCGAGGTGGATGACCTTATGAGTGCCGACGATTACAAGGCATTGATAGGTGCTTAAAAAAAATAAATATACCTTATTGTTTGTAAGCTGGGTGATCGTCATTACGATGCTCAGCTTATTTTCTTTTTCGGATATGGACTTGGATACAGGTAACCTGAACATTCCCTATGCCGATAAAATCACACACTTCATATTTTATATGGTCTTCGGATTTGTAGGTTGTTTGAGTTTTCGGGAAAGAACCAAGGGAGGCCTTGGACTGGGCAAGACCACAAAAATTGTTGTGGGCTTGGCAATCGTATATGGTATGATTATTGAAGTATTACAGTATGCGGTCACAACTGATCGAATGGCCGAAATTGGCGATTTTTTGGCCAATGCATTGGGCGCATTTGCAGGAATTGGGCTTATTATGTGGGTTTTTTCCAAGAAAAACCCGTTAAAATGGAAATTTTAATTGTTTATTTAACCAATTAATAATTAAATTAGCAAACACTAAATTTAGAAAAGGAGAAAAAGGATGGAACCAAAAAAGAACCCGAAAGCAGACGTAGGAAGAAACAGTACGCTATATTTTGTTATAGGATTGGCAGCTGTTTTGGCATTGGTCTACGGTGCCATGGAGTGGAAAAAATATGATAAAGTAGCTGACTACGACATTTCTATGAATGTTGAAGATCAATTGGACGAAGAAGTGCCAATGACCGAGCAGATCAAAACTCCACCACCACCACCGCCACCTGCTGCCCCCGAAGTAATCGAGGTCGTAGAAGATGAAGAGGAAGTGGAAGAGACCGTAATCGAGTCTACTGAAACTAGCCAAGAGGAAGAGGTAATCGAAGTCGAGGAAGTTGTAGTGGAAGAGGTAGAAGAAGATATTTCCGTTCCTTTTGCCGTAATTGAGGACGTTCCCGTTTTCCCAGGTTGTGAAAATGCAAGCGATAAAAAAGCATGTTTTCAGGAAATGATGCAGAAGCACATCCGTAATAACTTCCGTTATCCGGAAATAGCCCAAGAAATGGGTGTTCAGGGTAGGGTTAGCGTAATTTTCGTTATCCAGAAAGATGGAAGTATCGGAAACATTAGAATGCGCGGACCGGATAAAAACTTAGAAGCTGAGGCAATGAGAATTATCAAAAAATTGCCTAAAATGACTCCTGGAAAGCAAAGGGGTAGACCCGTAAAAGTACCTTTCAGTATTCCAATTACATTTAAGCTACAGTAATAAGAATTATATAATTCCTGTCTAGGCAGGAATGGAAAAGCCCTAATGATAATTTCATTCGGGCTTTTTTTATGGATTTAACTCCAAGAATCATAAAACTTTAGCTTTGGTTGCAAAAGATGCGTACTGGCGTTATCTTTGCCAGCCAATAAAGATGTGGATGAAATCTGCCGTAGGTTCCGTAAAAAACAATACCTTTTCCTTATTATTTTCCGATTTTAAGGAGATTACCAAGGCCAAACTGGCCATTAGTGTGGTTTTCTCCTCCGTTGCGGGCTATTTTTTGGGTGCCTATCAGATTGATGTGGTATCCTTGTTATTGTTGATGTTTGGGGGGTACTGCATGGTAGGGGCGTCAAACGCGTACAATCAAATCATAGAAAAAGATTTGGACGCTTTAATGAAGCGTACCAAGAACAGACCGATTCCTTCGGGAAGAATGTCGGTAAAAACTGCCTTGGTAGTTGCCGTGTTTTTAACGGTATTGGGAGTGCTGGCCCTTTTTGCACTTAGCCCCAAAACAGCCATGTTCGGCGCCATCTCCATATTTTTGTACACAAGTGTTTATACGCCTTTAAAAACAAAGTCGCCACTCGCGGTATTTGTTGGGGCATTCCCAGGAGCCATACCCTTTATGTTGGGTTGGGTAGCGGCAACCGATGATTTTGGCATTGAACCAGGAACGTTGTTCATGATCCAGTTTTTTTGGCAGTTCCCACATTTTTGGGCCTTAGGTTGGATGTTGGATGAAGATTACAAACAAGCAGGCTTTAAAATGTTGCCTACGGGCAAAAAGGATAAGGGTACGGCCCTGCAGATAATCCTATATACCATCTGGATGATCGTTATCTCCATAATTCCAGTGTTTGGGTTTACGGGAAGATTGCACCTTTCCATTCCAGCAGCTGCAATTGTATTGTTGTCTGGATTGGTCATGTTGTTTTTCGCCTTCAAACTATATGAAAAAAGAGACAATCCATCAGCAAGAAAATTGATGTTGGCCAGTGTCACCTATATATCATTGATTCAAGTAGTGTACGTAATAGATAAGTTTATAAACTAAAATGGATTTAACCCAAGGAACAGCGGAAGAAAAGAACAGGCGGGCAAAAAAAATGATGCTCTGGTTCGGTATTGTGAGTTTGATTATGGGCTTTGCCGGTTGGACTAGTGCCTACATTGTAAGTAGTAAACGGGAAGATTGGGTAAGCGATTTGGAGCTGCCCAGTGCATTTTTCATCAGTACCGCCATGATTATCTTGAGCAGTATCACCTATTTCGTGGCCAAAAAAGCCGTAGCCAAAAACAATCAAAAGAACGGGACAGTATTTTTGCTCATCACATTGGTGCTCGGGATAACATTTATATCCTTACAATTTGTAGGGTTTTCCCAAATGTTGGAAGATGGCTATTATTTTACAGGTCCCACGAGCAACATAAAAATGTCCTACGTCTTTTTGTTGGCAGCGGTGCACATTGCCCACGTCGTGGCAGGATTAATATCGCTTTCGGTGGTTTTGGTGCAACAACTCAGAAGTAAATATACCCCGGAGAACATGTTGGGGATGGAATTAGGGGCCACTTTTTGGCATTTTCTGGATTTTATTTGGGTATATCTAATTCTATTTATGTATTTCGTGAAATAAATTTTGATTGGTGCAGTTTTCAATCAAGTTTGTCTTTTACAATACATCAAAAAATGTAAATTTGTGAAAGTTTTAATAAAACGACCTTTTATATGGATGCAACGGTAAGTACCGGTACGGAAGACAGCGTTTGGGGAGGTGGAAATAAACCCCTCGGCGCTAGCTATGGAAAAATGATGATGTGGTTTTTTATCATGTCGGATGCCTTGACCTTTTCTGGTTTTTTGGTGGCATACGGTTTCTCAAGATTTAAGTTTATAGAGCTATGGCCAATTGCCGATGAGGTATTTACCCACGTGCCTTTTTTCCATGGAAACTACCCCATGTACTATGTGGCCTTTATGACCTTTATTTTGATTATGTCTTCCGTGACCATGGTATTGGCCGTGGATGCAGGTCATAAAATGAAACAGAAAAGCGTTATCCTTTACATGTTCCTTACCATTATCGGTGGTGCCATCTTTGTTGGCTCGCAAGCTTGGGAATGGGCAACTTTTATAAAGGGCGATTACGGAGCTGTAGAAACAAACTCAGGAAGAATTCTTCAGTTTGTGAATGCGGAAACCGGGGAAAGAGCTGCCTTGGCCGATTTTGCCGAAACCCTACCGGAAGAAAGAATAAAGCACCAAGCAAACCAAGGAATTTGGTTTGAGAGCGAAGGTTACAAAACATCCTACTCCCTAAATGAAGTTGTGGAAGGTTTCAAGGCAACACCAAATATCTTGATCCGTACCGAGAAATTGAATGAAGAGGGGGAAAAGACCCTTTTGGACAGAAAAGAATCTTTGGCCAAAATATTGGAAGCCAATCAAGTGGTGGAAGGTGCCAACCTTGTCCACAACGAATACGGTCACAGACTGTTCGCGGATTTCTTCTTCTTTATCACAGGATTCCACGGATTCCACGTATTCTCGGGTGTAGTGATCAACATCATCATATTCTTTAATGTGATTTTGGGTACATACCAACGTAGGGGCCATTACGAAATGGTGGAGAAAGTTGGGCTGTACTGGCACTTTGTGGATTTGGTATGGGTATTCGTATTTACATTCTTTTATTTGGTATAAAAACATTGATTCTAAATGGCACACGAACATAAACTTGAGATTTTTAGAGGACTTTTAAAATTTAAGTCGAACACCCAAAAAATTTGGGGCGTGCTTATCTTCCTCACAATAGTCACCACTATTGAAGTTGCTTTGGGTATTGTTAAACCAAAATTTTTGACCCACGGCTACTTTTTGGGGATGAAATTGCTCAATTGGATTTTTATCATCCTAACTTTGGTGAAAGCCTATTACATTGCGTGGGACTTTATGCACCTTAGGGACGAAAAAACACCATTAAGAAGGGTAATTGTATGGACCCCCATATTCCTGATATGTTATTTAATATTCATTCTGCTGTTCGAAGCAGATTACATTTATAATGTATATACCGAGGGATTCATAACCTGGGACTTCTAAGAAAGTATTTAACAAAATTAAAAGACGGTTTTCCAACCGTCTTTTTTTATTTTTGTACGGTTGAAAACACTATGAAAAAGAAAATCGTATTAGCAACCCTTTTTGTGCTCCCTGTCGTGGTCTATCTGTTTTTTGCATCGGGGGTAAACAATTTTGGACGTTTGCCAATCCTTACCGAAAAAATATCCGATGTTTCCCAAATGGATCCCAACGTTCAGTTTAAAGACAAGATTACCATTCTCGGTTTTTTGGGAAACAATGTGGAAAAAATGCAAGGGAATGCTTTCAATCTAAATCAAAAGATTTACAAAAGATTTGGAGAATTCAACGATTTTCAAATGATCATGGTCGTTCCCCAAGGCAATGAAGGGCAAGTGGGGGAGTTGAAGAATGAATTGGGGAAATTGTCCAACGTGGATAAATGGCACTTTGCCTTTGGTACCGAAGACGAAATCAAGTCACTTTTTGAATCATTGCAAACCAATGTTGATTTGGGCGATGATTTGGCTACCCCCAATGTTTTTATAGTTGACAAAGACCTAAGCCTACGCGGACGTACCGACGATGAAGATGAAGGCGTCAAATATGGATTTGATACCTCTTCCGTTGCAGAACTGAACAATAAAATGGTGGACGATGTCAAGATTATCTTGGCAGAATACCGTCTGGCCCTAAAAAAGAACAATGCCGACAGGAGCAAATAATAAAAAGAAGTACACCTACATTTGGGTATCCGCAATCATCTTGATTTTTGGGATTTTTGCCGTGTACGAGATCACAAAACGGATAAAAGGGAACACAGTCGTGGAAAACGACCGTATGAGTGTTCCAAACAAAAACACCAAAGTAGGTTTTGTGGTAAATCAGGGAGAAAAACGCAGAGTCCCCGACTTTTCATTTTACAATCAGGATAGCGTAATTGTTACCAACGAGGATTATTTGGGGAAGGTCTATGTGGTGGAGTTCTTCTTTACCACCTGTCCGACCATTTGCCCTGTAATGACCAAGAACTTGGTGGAACTACAGGAAACCTTTAAGGGAGATGAGGATTTTGGGGTGGCATCCTTTACCATTAACCCACGGTATGATACACCATCTGTGCTGACCAAGTATGCCAAAAAATATGGGATTACGGATAAGGATTGGCACTTGTTGACAGGTGATCAGGACAAGATTTATCAATTGGCACAAGAAGGATTTTACATCTTTGCAAACCAAGACCAAGATGCCCCGGGCGGGTTTGAGCATTCCGGTATGTTCGCATTGGTGGATAAAAATGGATATATTCGTTCGCGTAAAGATGGGTTTGGCAACCCCTTGATCTATTATCGCGGTACCATTACAGAAGAGCAAGGAGTAAACTCAGACGGGGAAACCCAACAGATTACGATATTAAAGGAGGACATTAAAAAACTATTGGCAGAATGACCGATGAAATTTCTTTGAAGGAAAAACGGTATAATAGATTGATAACCGTAATTTCCATTGCAATACCTTTAGTGGTTGCCGTATTGTTTAGGTACAAGATCCCAAATGCAAAACCATTATCTTTTTTGCCACCGATATATGCGGCAATCAATGGTTTGACCTCAATCTTGCTCATTCTTGCATTTATAGCCATTAAAAATGGCAGGCAATTGATACACCGTAGGTTGATGACGACCAATATTGTACTGTCAGCATTGTTTCTGATCATGTATGTAGCCTACCATATGACCTCTGAAACGACTGTTTTTGGTGGAGAAGGTCCCATTAAATTTGTTTATTACTTTATTTTAATGACGCACATTGTCTTGTCCATATCGGTAATTCCTTTGGTGTTGATCACATATTCAAAAGTGTATTTGGACGATTTTGAAGGTCATAGGCAATGGGCAAAATACACCTTTCCGATATGGCTATATGTTGCGGTTACCGGGGTTTTGGTCTATGTTATGATTTCACCCTATTATCAATATTGATTTTTCCATGAAAACAAAATTGCTGTTCATTCTACTTGTTATATTGGTTTTCCCAACTGTGTCGGAAGCCCAATGCGCCATGTGCCGTGCGGTTGTGGAAAGTGAATCCGATGGAAAAACTGCAGAGGCGATCAATAACGGAATTGTTTACCTAATGGCCGTGCCCTATGTATTGGTGGCTGGCCTTTTCTACTTCATTTATAGAAAAATGAGAAGCTAAAACAGTTTTTCTGCTCAAGTCTTAGCTTAGACTGTAATGTTTAGTGGGTTTGATTGTCTTATTGATAGACGCCTGCGTGGCTCATTGATCAAAATAGCCGACCTTGTTCGACCTGGAACAGTGGCCAAAATATTTGGCACCCCAATAAAGAATCAACTACATTTTTTTAAGCGTACTATCTGTTGCCACGGGCATCTCTATTTGGGTAATCCTACCTGGATTTTGCCAAGGAATGGGTGATTAAATGCGTCGTTTGGAAAAAAAAGTAAAAAATCTTGTAACAATTTAACAACATTACTGTCTTACTTGCAGAGGTAAACGTAAGATAGCTAACATCATCAATCATGATTGAAATCAAAGATCTTCATAAATCCTATAAGATGGGGAGTAATTCCCTCCATGTTTTAAAGGGGATAAATTTTAAAGTAAAAGAAGGGGAGCTTGTGGCCATTATGGGGTCTTCGGGATCTGGAAAATCCACATTGTTGAACATTTTGGGAATGTTGGACGGAGCGGATTCCGGTGAGTATACCTTGGATGGTGTGCCGATCAAAAACCTGAGCGAAACCAAGGCTGCCCAATATAGGAACAAATTCTTGGGATTCATCTTTCAATCCTTCAACTTGATCAATTATAAAAGTGCCTTGGAGAATGTGGCCCTTCCGCTCTATTATCAAAAAGTGCCCAGAAAGGAACGCCAAGAAAAGGCCATGAAGTATTTGGAGCGAGTTGGCTTAAAACCATGGGCGGACCACTTGCCCAGTGAACTTTCCGGAGGTCAAAAACAAAGGGTGGCCATTGCGCGAGCCATGGCTGCGGAACCCAAAGTTCTTTTGGCGGATGAGCCAACGGGTGCCCTGGACAGTACAACTTCCTATGAGGTCATGGACCTTATCCAAAAAATCAACGATGACGGAAATACCATTTTGGTGGTTACCCACGAGGAAGATATAGCCCATATGTGCAAACGTATAGTACACCTTAAGGATGGTATTATTGTGGAGGACAAGAAAATCGAACAAGTAAGAGCAGAACAGTATGTTTGATCGTGACGTTTGGCAGGAAATATTCAATACGCTAAAAACCAATAAACTGAGAACATTTTTGACAGGTTTCTCCGTGGGTTGGGCCATCTTTATTTTGGTAATGTTGCTCGCTTCGGTAAACGGTATGCAAAACGGTTTTGTCGGTCAGTTCAACGATGATGCCACCAACTCCATCTTTGTCCGGACAGGAACTACTTCCAAGGCGTATGGTGGTTTTGAAGCTGGCAGACGCATTCAATTAAAAAATGATGATTTAGAGTATATCAAGCAGAGCTTTTCTAAAGATATTGAATATATAAGCGCCCGATATTATGCCAATACAGCGGCAAGATATAAAGAGGAAACGGGCTCATATTCCGTGCAAGCGACCCATCCCGATCATCAGGCCATAGAAAAAACCTTGGTTGTTGCCGGTAGGTATATTAATGAGGCAGATATTGTCAATAAGGCCAAAGTAGCAGTCATCGGCAGAAAAGTGGCCGAAGATCTGTTCAAAAAAGAAGACCCCCTTGGAAAGTTTATAGAGTTCAATGGTTTGCCCTTTAGGGTAATCGGGATTTTTACCGATGATGGCGATGATAATGCGGAAAGAAGAATTTATGCACCGGTGAGTACCTATCAGCGCATTTATGGCAACACCAACGAAATTGCCAGTATTGCCTTGACCTATAATCCCAATTATGATTTGACAGAGGCATTGGCATTTTCCGAAAGATTGGAAATATTGATGAAAAGACGCCATAAGATCGCTCCGGACGATCAAGCAGGCCTTAATGTTTGGAACTATGCAGAAGCCTTTGAAAATATCAGCAGTTTTACGTCGGTTTTAAAAGGTATCGGTATCGGAGTAGGTTTTTTGATCCTCGTTGCAGGAATCGTTGGCATCGGAAATATTATGGTATTTACGATCAAGGAAAGGACAAAGGAAATCGGGGTTCGGAAAGCACTTGGGGCAAGACCACGTCAAATTATAAACTTGGTATTGTTGGAATCCGTTTTTATTACCACCATTTCTGGTTTTGTGGGATTGTTGTTCGCTTGGATGATTTTGGCCGCGGTAGGCCCCATGATAGAGACACCTGCCTTTAGCAATCCCTCGGTAAATCTTTCCACCGTGGTTACGGCCACCATTATTTTGATAATTGCAGGAGTATTGGCAGGGCTGTTGCCCGCCATGAAAGCTGCAAATGTTAAACCCATTGTTGCACTAAGTGATATATAGTTATGTGGTTATTTGATAAGGATTTGTGGATAGAGATTTTTCATACGCTGGGCAAGAATATGTTCAGAACCTTCCTAACTATGTTGGGCGTAATTTTCGCCATGATCATCTTGGTGCTGTTATTGGGGTCGGCCAATGGAATGAGCAACGGGTTCAACAAGCTTTTTGCCGGAACTGCCTCGAACAGCCTGTTTGTTTGGGGACAATCCACTTCCGAACCCTACAAGGGTTTTGAACGTGGGCGAAGAATCCGTTACAAGCTCGAAGACGCGGACATCTTAAAGAGACAGATTCCAGAGATTGAGGTCCTGGCACCACGAATTGAGCTGGCCAATCACAGGGGAACCGTAACCGTTTACAGAAATGGACAGACAAGTGGTTCTGCAGTGTACGGGGACTTTCCGGAAATAGACAACATCACCAAAAAGAAGCTGGTGGAAGGCAGGTTCTTGAACCAGACCGATATCGAACATTCCAAAAAAGTATGTGTTATTGGCGAAGAAACCTATAAACTTCTATTTGATAAAGGGGATAAGGCCATAGGCGAGGATATCCGTATCAACGGCGTATATTTTAGTGTGGTGGGAATTTACAAGCCCAACAACAACATTAATATTGATGGGGAAAATGCAGTATTTATACCCTTTACCACTTTTCAAAAAGCCTTTAATTCCGGCGATAGGATGGGATGGATGGCCATTGCGGTCGAAGAGAATACACCAGTACCTTTTGTAGAAAGTCAGATTAAGAGCATTTTAAAGGCCAAGTACGATATCCACCCAGATGACGAGCGTGCCATAGGAAGCTTCGATATGTCGGAGATATTCAATAATATCACGGCATTTACAACGGTTCTAAAAGGATTTTCCTTTTTTGTGGGAATCTTCACATTACTGGCGGGCGTTATAGCCATCAGCAATATTCTGTTGATTACGGTAAAGGAGCGTACACAAGAGATAGGAGTACGTAGGGCCTTGGGCGCAACCCCGGTCATCGTAAAACGTCAAATTGTTGTGGAGGCCATTGTTCTGACGGCATTCGCTGGTTTGGTAGGATTTGCGGTTGCAGTGGGAATATTATCCATATTGGATGCCATGTTTGGCAGCGGGGAGAACTTCCCTTTCGTGCAGCCCATGATAAGCATCCCACAGTTTATCGTATCATTTATTTTAATGGTAGGACTAAGTGTGCTCATAGGCCTATTGCCTGCCAACCGTGCTGTAAAAATTAAGCCCATAGATGCACTAAGAGAGGAATAATCATCAATACAATTAAATAACGAATCAAATAAGCAAGAATGAACAAGTATGTAAAATACGGATTGATAGGGGTAGTGGTCATTGGTATTTTGGCCGCCGTTGTCTACTTTTTAAAGCAGAACAGTACTCCTGTAGAGCTGTATAAGACTGAAACAGCAGAACGAAAGGACATCGTAAATAAAGTAATCGTTACCGGGAAGGTAATACCTGAGGATGAAATCAACATCAAACCCCAAATTTCCGGGATTATAGACAAAATCCTATTGGAAGAAGGTGCCAAGGTAAAGTCCGGTGACCTTATCGCGGTAATAAAAGTGGTTCCCAACGAGCAATCCGTGAACCAAGCCGCAGGAAGGGTCCGCAATGCGGAATTGGCCCTTAACAATGCCAAAATAGAATACGATAGGAACAAAACGCTGTTTGACAAAGGTGTTATCTCCAGTCAGGACTTTAACAACTTAAAGTTGACCTATGACCAGGCATTGCAAGAATTAAAAAATGCCCAGGCCGATTATCAGATTATCAGAAAAGGCTCCGCGGGAGGTTCCGCCAGTGCAAACACCAACATAAGGGCAACTGTTTCCGGAACTATTCTTGAGATTCCTGTAAAAGAAGGAGATCAGGTGATACAAAGCAACAACTTTAACGAAGGGACCACCATCGCCACCATCGCCGATATGTCCAAAATGATCTTTGAAGGTGAAGTGGACGAGGCCGAGGTTGGGAAGTTAAGAGTGGGAATGCCATTGGAAATAAGCCTTGGTGCCTTGGAAGAGCAAAAGTTCGATGCCAAATTAAAATTCATTGCGCCTAAAGGTGTGGAAGAAGAAGGTGCCGTTCAGTTTAAGATCGAAGGTGATTTGGATGTAAAGGAAAGCGATAGCACTTCGTATGTGCGGGCCGGGTACAGTGCAAACGCTTCCATTGTTTTGGAAGAGAAAAAGGATGTGTTGGCCATAAAAGAAGCTTTGCTTCAGTTTGATAAGGAGACCGAAAAACCATACGTGGAAGTACAGACAGGCGAAAACGAATTCGAACGCAAAGATCTTGAGTTGGGCGTCAGTGATGGTATAGACGTAGAAATTGTTTCAGGCATTGGCGAAGATGATAAGATCAAAGTCTGGAACAAGCTCGAGAAGAAATCTGAAGAGGATTGATCTATGCTGACCATCATTATACAAACCAAAATCAAGAAACGAATGAAAAATAGCATAACGTTACTACTATTATTGTTCGCCGTTACCTTGACCAGTGCCCAAGTACGTCAATGGACGCTTCTGGAGTGTGTGGAATACGCGGTGGAGAACAATTTGACCGTAGAACAATTTGAACTAGATCTGGAAAACGCTAAAATAGATAAGTCCGATGCCCTAGGAAATATGCTTCCTAGCTTAAATGGATCAACATCGGTATCGAGTAATACAGGTTTCTCCATTAACCCAACAAACAACCTGCCCACAAACAGTACGGCAAATAACATGAACATTGGTGTTAGCTCCAATGTAACCCTTTTTGATGGCTTGAGGAACATACACCAATTGAACAGGGCAAAAATGAATGCCATTGCCAACCAATATCGTTTGGATAATTTAAAGGACGATATTCGTTTAAATGTGGCCAATGCCTATTTACAGGTACTTTCCAACAAGGAGCAATTAAAAACCTTTAAAGCGCAATACGCCGTTACGGAACAAGACTTGAAAAGGACCAAGGAGCTGGTGGAATCTGGAGTTGTGCCAAGGGGCGATCTTTTGGAGATTGAGGCAACCGCTGCCAATCAAGAACAGCAGATCGTGAACGGTGAAAGCAATGTTTTGATCGCTCGTGTTAATTTGGCACAATTGCTACAGATAACCGATTACGAAAACTTTGATATTGCAGAAGAGGAGTTCGAAATTCCACCTTCGGATATCCTTAAAAACTCTCCAAAGGTAATTTTTGATAAGGCCTTGGGTTTTAGAAACGATATCAAATTCTCCGAATCCAATGTGGATTTGGCCGAACAGGACCTTAAGATTGCCAAAGGTGCTTATTTGCCGACCTTGTCTGCATTTTTCCAATATGGTACTAGATATTCCGATGTGACCCAAATACCTGACGGTGACGGAATTCCCTATACGCCGAACCTAACGGACCAGTTATGGATTTTTGATGGTATAAGTTACGGGGCACAATTGAACATACCCATATTTAACGGGTGGAGCACTCGTAACAACGTGATGCGATCTAAGATTAGTTTGGAAAAAGCAAAATTGCAATTTAAACAGGATAAGCTGGACTTGGAAAACACTATCCAACAGGCCTATGTGGATGTAAGTACGTTTGAAAAGGCTTATATCGCAGCAGAAAAAACTTTGGAAGCCAGACGTTTGGCCTACGAATATGCCAAAGAGCGTTTTGATGTTGGGTTAATGAACGCTTTTGACTTTAGTCAGGCACAGTCCAGAGTGGAAAATGCCCAAGCCGATGTGATTCGAGCCAAGTACGATTATATCTTCCGGTTGAAAATATTGGAATTCTACTTTGGGTTACCCATTGCATTAAACTAGTATCTTTGTGGCCGCTATGGCTATACTACTACATTTGGAAACCGCGACCACCAATTGCTCCGTGAGCATATCAAAGGATGATGAAATTGTTGTCCTAAAGGAGAACAATGCAGCGAGCTATTCGCATTCGGAACAATTGCATGTATTTATAAAAGAAGCCTTGAAAGAGGCTTCTTTGTCATTTTCGGACCTGGATGCCATTTCTATAAGTAAAGGACCCGGTTCGTACACAGGACTCCGGATAGGGGTGTCCGCTGCCAAAGGGCTGTGCTTTTCTCTGGACATACCGTTGATTTCCGTGCCTACTTTGCAAAGTATGGCGCATCAGGTGCAATTGAAACCTGATGAACTGGTGATTCCTGTACTGGATGCCAGACGCATGGAAGTCTATTCCTGTATCTACGGTTCTGATCATAAAGAAGTACGAGAGACCCGTGCAGAGATTGTCAATGAGGAATCTTTTGCCGATTATGTTTCGGATATCAAAGTATATGTAGTGGGCAGTGGTGCAGAAAAATGTAGGGGTGTCCTGCAACACCCCAATTTTGTTTTTGATGAATCCATAGTCCCTTCTGCCAAGGATATGGCCTCGATTGCATTCAGGAAATACAAAGCCGGTCAATTTGAGGATGTGGCCTATTTTGAACCTTACTACCTCAAAGACTTTGTCCTTCAGCAGAAAAAGAATAAAAATTAATCTTCCAAAGCCTTGTGCATAACCCTTTGTGGGAATGGAATTTCGATTCCAGCGGCATCAAAACGTAATTTTGTTTGCTCGATCACATAAAAGTGTGCGGACCAAAATACATCGGTATTGGCCCAAAAACGTAGTGTTAGGTTTACGGAACTATCACCCAAGGCACCTACATAAACCTCTGGAGCGGGTTCAGTATTAATGTCCGGATTGTCTGCACAAATCTGTAACAAGATTTCTTTGGCCTCCTTAATGTTTGCCCCATACCCGATACCTACATCAAATTTATCCCTTCGGGTATTTTCCATGTTATAGTTTACAATGTTGCCGTTGGACAGTTGTCCATTCGGGATAATGGCAATTTGGTTGCCAAAAGTGCTCAACTTAGTGTTGAAAATGGAAATTTCCTTTACAGTGCCATCCACACCTTGTGCAGAAATCCAATCCCCTACCTTGAAAGGTTTAAAAATGAGGATAAGTACCCCACCGGCAAAATTGGCCAAAGATCCCTGTAATGCCAAACCAACAGCAAGGCCCGCGGCACCCACAATGGCGACCAAGGAAGAGGTCTTAACGCCCAATTGCGTAATCACCAAAACAAAGAGTAATGCTTTTAGGGTAATACTAATAAAACTCTGTAAGAAGGATTCCAAGGTTTTATCATAATCCTTTTTTACAAAAAAGCGACGGACCATTCGATTGAAAAATTTGATGACCCAAAGACCTATGAAAAATGTGATGATGGCCGTTATAAGACTTGGTAAAATGCCCACGGCCCAATCCATGGCCTGATCAATGTATGTTTGGTAATTCTCTAGTTCTTCCATAATGGTTTTTTAGTTAAAATGGCAACGTAGTTAATATTCAACTGATATAAAAGAAAAGGTTTTTAAACAAATGTTAATGTTGCCTACAGTTGTTTTAAAGCCTCTTCCACTTTTGTTACAGGGAGTTTACAGGCCCCTTCTATACAAACATAAACTAGGGTTTTGTTAGGGTTTTCCCTGTTTTTTAACAGTTCCAAATTTCCCTCTTTTCTGGAACCTGCCAAAATACTGTTGGGTACATATTCCTTGCCAATTTGTTGCCCCAAACTTTTGTAGTCCTCGCCAAGTATGGCGATTTCATAAAAATCTTGATTCTGGAACAGCACCAAATGCAACCAGTTGGCAAAACCTTGTGCCCTGCGATCAAAATCCTTTTGGACGTTTTTCAGCATTTGCTCGGACAAGGCACCATAGCCTTCCCCAGGGTAGAGCTTATGAAATTTATACAAATTGATGGCCATGATGGAGTTGGAGGAAGATATCACATTATCGTCCACCTCTATGGTTCTTCTGATCAAAGATTGATCTTCATCCGAAGTATAAAAGAACATGCCGGAAGCTTCATCAAAAAAGTGTTTTTTGGAATAATCAAGGAGGTTTTTGGCCAAATCGAGCCATTTTTCGTCAAAAGTGACCTCGTAGAGCGAAAAATAGGCATCGATTACCGAGGCATAATCCTCTAAAAAACCATTGATGGTGCTTTTACCAGCTTTGTGGTTGCGGTAAAGCGAGCCATCATTTTTGATCATTTCACGCTCAATAAACCCGGCATTTTTTTGCGCAAGTTTTAGATAGGAGTCATTGCCTAAATAACGGTATGCATCAACCAGGCCTTTTAGCATCAAACCATTCCAAGATGTCAAAATTTTATCATCCAATCGGGGTTTGGGACGCTTGCTTCTTTCTTTTTTGAGTATGGCCAAGCTCTCGTTTATTTTTGTTATCAGTGTTGGCACTGTAATCTTGAATTTTTCGGCTATTTCTTCATCATTTTTATCCCTAATGGGCACATAGTTGCCTTCTTCCCAATGTCCATAGGAATTAATGTTGAAATACGCTTGAAAGACCTCATAATCATCCCCCAATAAACGGGTAAGCTCTTCTTTGGTCCAAACATAATAGGCACCTTCTGCCAATTCGCCGTTTTCATCAAGACTGTCGGCATCCAAAGAGGAATAAAAACCGCCACTGCGATCCAAAAGTTCTTCTTGAACAAAGTGGATGGTTTCCTCCACTACGCTTTTGTACAATTCGTTTTTGGTTACGGCATAGGCCTTGGCATAAAGGCTTGTCAACTGACCATTGTCATACAGCATTTTTTCAAAATGAGGCACATGCCATTTAGTGTCCACGGCGTACCTGGAAAACCCTCCTCCTACATGGTCGTATACACCACCGTAGGCCATTCGGGTTAACGTGGTGTCAACAAACCCCATAATTTCAGGTTTGTCCATGGCGGTGGCATAGTGCAATAAAAAGTCCCAGTTGTTGGGCATCATAAATTTGGGGGCGCGCTTGTGGCCACCTAAAAATGTATCAAAATATTGGGTCCAATTTTGGATTGCCACATTCAGTTGGTCCAAAGAATACAGGTCACTGTCCTTATCGTTTTCCACCAAATTGATGGCTTGGAGCCCATTGGCCAAATCCGTGGCGTATTGGGTTACCCGTGGTTTATCTTTTTTATAGAGTTCTGCGAGCTGCTCCAACGATTTTATCCAATTGTCCTTGGGTACGTACGTAGCACCCCAAAAAGGCCTTCCATCGGGTAGGGCAACTATGTTTAGGGGCCACCCACCTTGTCCAGATATCATTTGGATGGCGTCCATGTAGATCTGGTCCACATCGGGACGCTCCTCACGGTCAATTTTAATGTTGATGAAGTTTTCGTTCATCACCTCGGCCACTTCCGCGTCTTCAAAACATTCCTTTTCCATCACATGGCACCAATGACAAGCGGCATAGCCAATACTGATAAGCAATAGCTTATCCTCTTTTTTTGCCCGTTCCAACACATTGGGGTGCCATGCTTCCCAATTTACGGGATTGTGGGCATGTTGCAGAAGATAGGGACTAGTCTCATGGATGAGTGCATTGGTATGTTCGTGGGTCACTTCCTTAGGTTTTTGTTTGCAACTTAGGGTTGCGATTGTAATTATTATGAAGAAAAGCACTTTTTTCATTAACTGAACATTTTAAGCATAAAAAAATGCGTCCGTTGCGGGACGCATTTTCTTTTCTTCAAATTTTCTACTGAACTTCAAAGGTAATCTTTACGTTTACCCTGTAGTCGTCAATTTTTCCATCTTTTACCGTGGCACTTTGCTCGTTGATATAGATGGAACGAATATTCTTGACGGATTTTGATGCTTGGTCCAACGCTTTGTTGGTTGCATCTTCCCAGCTTTTGCTGGAATTCGCCAATACTTCGATAACTTTTAAAACTGCCATGGTCAATGTATTTTTTAGATTCCCTTGAATTTAACAAATTTTGATGGAAATCCGGCAGTAAAATGAAGTTAATTAGCCGTTTAAAGCCACTACTTCCTTGATTTTTTCGCCCATCATGTTCTTGAGCATGGTCTCGATGCCATTTTTCAGGGTAAATGTAGAAGATGGACAACCACTACAGGCACCTTGAAGGATTACGCTAACCGTTCCACTTTGCTCTTCATAAGATTGGAAAAGAATGTTTCCGCCATCGCTGGCAACGGCCGGTTTTACATATTCTTCCAAAATGTCTATAATTTGTTGGGAAGTATCATCATATTGGGTTTGCGTGGTTTTTTGCCCAACGGTCTCTTTGCTTTTTTGGATCGCTTCTGCCGTAACCACATCTTTTCCATCTGCTAAGTAATCCCGGATGAATTCACGCAATTGCATATTGATTTCCTCCCAATCCGCAACCTCATATTTGGTGACGGAAACATAGTTCTCGTCCATAAAAACCTCTTTTACAAAGGGAAAATGGAACAATTCTATGGCCAAAGGCGAATCTTTCGCTTCATCAATATTCTTGAATTCGTAAGTGCTGGGAACAATACGCTTGTTGGAGACAAACTTCATCACCGCAGGATTGGGGGTCACCTCCGCATAAACGGTAATGGGCTGCTTCTTTTTAACATCTTCTTCGTTTACCACAGGTTCTCCAGCATTAAGGTACTCTACCAATTGCTGGGCCACTTCGTCCTTAACATCGTTCCACTCCACAATATCAAACCTCTCCAATGCCACAAAATTACTGGAAATGTACACGGTTTTGATAAATGGAAGATAGAAGAGTTGTTGTGCCAAGGGGGAGTTTTTGGCCTCGTCTATGTTTTTATATTCATAGTTGCCCTTAACCAAAAAATGGTTGGCTTCCAACTTGATTATCTTGGGGTTGTTGGTAGGAACAACCGTAATGTTGTATTCTTTCATCTTGAATCTTTGATGCAAAAGTACCAATAGTTAGGATGCGCAGCAAAATATTATAATAATGTGTGTTGCTTGCCGTTATCTTAGTGTTTTATTGTATTGAGCAACCATTCTAGCCCCAACCGTCACATGAGACGTATTTTAACCTCAATTATCCTAACCCTGTTTTTTGGGTCCGTGGCCAAAGCACAGGAAGGAATTCCCGTGTATTTTGATTACTTGGCGGACAATTATTACTTGGTCTATCCATCCATGGCAGGTATCGCCGAGGGGACCAAGGTTCGCCTTACAGCCAGGAAACAGTGGTTTAATGTTGATGAAGCACCAAGCTTGCAGACACTGAACATAAATTCCAGGGTTGGTGAGCGCAGTGGGGTAGGAGGCATACTGTTTAATGACTCCAATGGGTACCACTCCCAAACGGGCTTCAAAGCGACTTACGCACACCATTTGCAATTGGGCGGCGATTTTAGAACGCTCAACCAGCTTTCTTTAGGTTTGAGTGCAGGCATTATACTCAGTAGTTTGGATGAAACGGAATTTAGGTCCGTGATTCCAGACCCTGTTGTTACCGGGGTAAAGAACACGGCGAGCTATTTTAATGTGGATTTGGGTGTTTCCTACAATTTGTTCGAGTTTTATGCACATGCTGCTATTTTAAATATTTTGGGCAGTGGACGTGACCTATACACGGCAGCTGAATTTGACAACTTGAGACGTTACCTGTTCTCCGTTGGATATGTTTTTGGAAAAAATACACGGATTGAACCATCCATTTTGTTCCAGATGACGGATTTTACCAAAGAGAAAACTGTAGATTTGAATGCTAAAGTGTATCGAGATGTTAGTTTTGGTACAGTATGGGCCGGTTTGTCGTACCGACGTAGTTTTGATGGGGCACAATTTCAATCCAACGGAAATTTCGGGGAACAACGCTTGCAATTGTTTACGCCGATTATCGGGGTTAATGTGAATAGATTCATGTTCTCATACAATTATTCCTACCAATCCGGGGATATCCGTTTTGATAACGGAGGGTTCCACCAAATTACCTTAGGGTACGACTTTGGACAGAGTGATGACGGCAACCGTTACGACTGTTATTGCCCTGCGGCTAATAATTAGTTGTTGAGATAAGGGAATGAATGTCGGTTCGAGCGCAGTCGAGAACTTTTAAAGACATCCCGACTGCGCTCGATGTGACAACGTGCCTTTGATTGGCAATTCTAATTTTTATCCCAAGTATAGTTTTTCTTTGAAGCCTGGGCCTTAATGGCCGAAAGCATGGCATTTTCAAGTTCTCCTGCTTCTTCTTTTTGATGTTCGGCAATAAAGGCCTCACGTTTGGTATTGAGTTCCTGTATCCTCTTTTGAATTTCTTCCCGTTCCGTTTTCTTTTGCTCTATATAAGCCTTGACCTCACTTTCGGTTTTTCCCTGAAGTTCTTTTGGCAAATCTTGGTCTTTCAATTTGGATATGACCGCTTCATCATCCGCTACGGCATCCACCAAGTCCCATTGTGAATTTTTGTACAACCTTGAACTTTTGCTCACGGCACGTTTTACCACTACCACTTCTTCCAAGGCCGCTGCATTGCCATCTTGCCTGGATTGAAGCTCTTTTTTCTGCCTCCCAATGGAACCATAGGAGATGTAAGTGTCGTTCAATTTGGAATTCAGCTGAATGATAATGTCATCGTAAGGCGTATCTATATGGACTACCTGCCTATTGTGGTCGATTGCCATATACTCGCCACCGGTAAGTGTGGCTCCTTTTTTCCACATGATAGCAATGCCTTGGTCGTAGTTGCCGCAAAAAATGGTGTTCACAATAATGTCTTTTTCCTTGGCATTGGCGGCTGCATCCCTATAATCCAACTTCCCTTGCGTAAAAGGTTCGTTGCCCGCAATAAAGATCATTTTAAGGTCATCGGCGTTATTGCCCCAATCCAATTGTTTTAATGAGGTATGGATTACTTGTCCGCAATATTCTTCGCCACCGTTGGTGGTTAAAGAGAACAATTTTTCTGAAATCTCGTCCAGGTCATTGCTAAATCCCAAAACCTGTCTTATGTACCCTTCCCGGGACGAAAGCTTGTCATTCCCATACTCATAAAGCGCAATTTGAAGGGATGGCCGAACACCGGTGCCACATTTGGCATGGGTAAATTCGTTTACAATATCCCATAATTGAGCCTTGGCTTGGTTGATAAGTCCGTCCATACTATTGCTGGTGTCCAATAACAAGGCGATTTTGACATATTGTTCCTTTGGATTTGTCTCGGCATATTGAGTGACCAATGTAGTTTTTTCGTTGTTTTGGGCCTTAAGGTTGCAACCGTAGCTTGTACCCGTCATAAATAGCAAAAGTGCCGTGCCCAATAAATGATTTATATGTTTCATGGTGCAATAATTTTTAAAGTTGAGGTAAATGTATTTGCATCTTTCATCAATAAAAATCCAGAATGATTAACACGGCACTTAAAATGAGCGACCGGACCGGATCACTTCGTAACCAAGGATAATTGTGATGCTTTTCAACCTAATCCAGCTAGAACCTATTTTTTAAAATGCTTGGGAAGCAGTATGTTTACCTAAGTTATGATTCGCAAAGCATACATAGTATTATTGGTGTTGATGACTTCCTTGAGCAGTTTGGCGCAAGTTGGAAATGTGCAAGGGCAAATGGAAATCAAAGGTTCCGTAAAGGGCAAGGAGAACTATGTACCCATTTCTGGGGTCCAAGTTTCCACGGATAAGGGGGCTTACACCAGAACCAATGCTTTGGGCGAGTTTGCCATCAAGGCATCCATTGGGGATATGTTGATCATTGAAGGGCCGGAATTGGAAACGGTCCGTTACCGCATTAAATCAAATGAAGACGTGGATGTATTGGTGGAGGGCTATGGCCGTTCAACCTCCTCCCAAACGCAAAAGCGTGAAGTATCCAGTTCAAGAAATGATCTGATGGATCACCAACGCTTTTTGGATTCGGCCAATTTCTACAAGAAAAAGAACCTTGAAAAAAGTATCGATTTTATTGCCCGTTCCATGGAGCCATTGGGGAGCATAGGAAACAAGCGGGAGTTTTCATCATCCCTTCGAACTCTTGGAGAAATTTACATGTATCACAAGCAGTACGATCTGGCCATTACAAATTTTAAGGATGCCTTGACCGCCCTGAAATCCAACAAAACAAAATTACTATTGGGGCAGGCGTATGTGCTGAACGGTGACCACGAAAGCGCAATTTCCATTTTGGAACCCTTGGTCGGGGAAAAAAACATGGTGCCCTATCAGCGGGTGGAACTTTTTGAAGCGCTGGGAGATGCCAACATGGAGTTGTCCAACCTTAAAGATGCACAAAACTATTACCGGCAAGGACTTGTCATTGCCGAAAAAAACCAAATCTCTCCGAAGGAAATAGATTTAAGTTCCAAAATTGCCGATGCCTTTGCCAGTGAAAACAGGGTGGTCGAGGCCGAAGGCTATTATCAAAATTCCTTGAACCTATCCAAGCAAGTGGCACCCGAACGGTTGATTCAGGAAAGCGAGAAAGTAGCGGATTTTTACAATCGAAAAAACCGGTATGATGACGAGATCCAGTTGCGCAAAAAAAACCTGGACGAACTGGAACAGTTGCCCCGATCCAATGTTCCTTCAAATGAGGAGGGAGTCTCTGCAGGGGACACCATTACCTCACAGCGCATCAATTATAAAATAGCCAATGCATATATCGCCCAGGATAAATTGGATGAGGCCATACCTTACCTGCAAAAAAGCATTGTTGAGGCCGATAAGGACGATGATTTGATCGTGCAAAAGGACGCTACGCGGAAATTGTCCGAAGTGTATCGCTACAAGGGCAATTATACCAAGGCATTGGAGTCTTACCAAGATTATGTGGCTGTGGTGGACAGTTTGTATGTGCGAAAAGAGCAGGAAATTTCACAGGCCGCCCGCTTTAATCGGGAGATAGCAAACACGCAAAACCGCATTTCCAGTTTGGAACAGGAACGGGAGCTCAGCCAAAGCAAGTACAGTTTGGCCGTTACGGAGCAACAGTTGTACGAAGAGACCAGCAAGCGCCAAAAATGGATCATTTACTCCTTGATATTCGGGATAGCCCTTATGGCGCTCACTGCATTTCTGTATTACCGGAGCAACAAACAGCAAAAATTGACCAATAACCTTTTGGCGTTGAAATCGCTCCGAACCCAAATGAATCCCCATTTTATCTTCAATGCGCTCAATTCCGTGAACAATTACATTGCTAAGAGCGACGAGCGAAGTGCCAACCGCTTTTTGAGCGAGTTCTCCGTATTGATGCGCAACGTACTCGAAAATTCCGAAGAGGACTTTATTCCGTTGGCCAAAGAATTGGAGTTGCTGAAACTTTATGTAAAACTGGAACATTCGCGATTTTCGGATAAGTTTGATTATGAAATTGAGGTAGACGACAAAATCGACATAGCTGCCTTTCAGATTCCGCCCATGCTGCTTCAACCTTATATTGAAAATGCTATATGGCATGGTTTGCGCTACAAAGAAGAAAAAGGATTCTTAAAAATAAAGGTAAGGCAGGTCACCAATGATTTGCTCGAAATCTGTATTGAGGACAACGGTATTGGAAGGAAAAAATCGGCGGCCCTGAAGACCACCAATCAAAAGAAACAGAAATCAAAAGGGATGGGCAATATCCAAAAGCGAATCCAAATTTTGAACGATATGTACAAAAACCGGGTAGATGTATCCATTTCTGATTTAAATAACGACCGAACGGGTACACGGGTATCCTTAAAACTCAAAAAATAGTGATGGACCTTAAAGCGATCCTAGTTGAAGATGAAGCCAATAGCCGCGAAATACTTCGGAACTATTTGACCAAATACTGCAAAAACATTGATTTGATGGGCGAGGGGGCAACCATTGATGAGGGGTTGGCCCAAATCAAAAAGCATAACCCGGATTTGGTATTTTTGGATGTGGAAATGCCTTTTGGCAATGCTTTTGACCTGCTGGACCAAATTCCCGACCGTACATTCGAGACCATTTTTGTTACGGCCTACAATCAATATGCCATGGATGCACTGAACCACCATGCAGCCTATTATTTAATGAAACCCATCAATATTGATGAATTGATCAAGGCAGTGGACTACGTTAGGGCCATCAAGGAGAAAGAAAATGCCTTGGAGGGACAAGTGCTGCAGGCATGGCCCGTTCGTGCAGAGGGAAAAATAACCCTGCCCCAACTAGACGGCTTTCAAGTGTTGGATGTATCGGATATCTATTTTTGTAAAGCAGATGATAACTACACCGAAATCTATCTGGAAAAGAAAAAAATAGTGGTGAGCAAAACACTAAAATATTTTGAAGAGGCATTGAAATCCTATTCCTTTGCCCGCATCCATAAATCCTATTTGGTAAATGTTGCGGAAGTGGTCAAGTACAAAAAGGGGAAAGGAGGAAGCGTTGTGCTTTCCAATGGCAAGGAACTTTCCGTTTCAGCTTCCAAAAAAGCCGATTTATTGTCGCATTTTCAATAATTTGCATATTGAGCTGTCGAGATGTTTCTACTTCTTAAAATTTAAAAGAATGATACTTAAATCCGTAAGGGGCAAATCCCCAGAAATAGGAAAAGATTGTTTTATAGCTGAAAATGCCACCATTGTTGGTGAGGTATGTATGGGCGACCAGTGCAGCGTTTGGTTCAATGCCGTGATCAGGGGCGATGTCCATTATATAAAAATGGGAAACAAGGTCAATGTGCAGGACGGCGCCGTGATCCATTGTACCTATGAAAAATCCCCGACCTCTATCGGAAATAACGTTTCCATTGGACATAATGCCATAGTGCACGGTTGTACCATTAAGGACAATGTGCTTGTGGGTATGGGGAGCATTATTATGGATGATTGCGTGGTGGAAAGCAATTCCATTATTGCTGCAGGAGCAGTGGTTACCAAAGGTACACATGTAGAGGCCGGGAGTATTTATGCGGGTATGCCTGCTAAAAGGATAAAGGACATCAGTCCGGAGCTTTCCAAGGGAGAGATAGATAGAATCGCCAACAACTATGTAAAGTATTCCAGCTGGTTTAAAGAAGGGTAAGCAAACAAATTATCCCTATTTTTGTCCCACTCAAAAATTCGACAACTATGAATGCATATATTTTTCCGGGACAGGGAGCACAATTTGTAGGTATGGGCTTGGACCTCTACGAAAACCATTCCGAAGCACAGGAACTTTTTGAAAAAGCCAACGAAATTCTAGGGTTTTCCATAACCGATATCATGTTCGAGGGCACTGCCGAAGATCTAAAACAGACCAAGGTGACCCAGCCCGCCATCTTTTTGCACTCCGTGATTTTGAGCAAGGTGTTGGGAGATGCTTTTAAACCAGATATGGTGGCCGGGCATTCTTTGGGGGAATTCTCCGCTTTGGTAGCCAATGGAACCTTAAATTTTGAAGATGGCCTAAAATTGGTTTCACAACGTGCCCTTGCCATGCAAAAGGCTTGTGAAGTTCAACCCAGTACCATGGCCGCTGTTTTGGGCTTGGAAGATGAGGTGGTGGAAAAAATCTGTACCGAAGTGGAAGGTATTGTGGTTCCCGCCAACTATAATTGTCCAGGGCAATTGGTGATCTCTGGAGAGGTGGATGCAGTAAACATAGCCTGTGAAAAAATGAAGGAGGCCGGGGCAAGAAGAGCCTTGTTGTTGCCGGTTGGAGGAGCATTTCATTCCCCTTTAATGGAACCGGCTAGGGAAGAATTGGCGGCAGCGATTGAATCTACGGAATTCAAAACACCTACTTGCCCTATTTATCAAAATGTGACGACCACGGCCGTGTCCGATGCTGAGGAAATCAAGAAGAATTTAATACTACAATTAACGGCTCCCGTAAAGTGGACGCAAAGCGTGCAACAAATGGTAAAAGATGGAGCTGCATCCTTTGTGGAAGTAGGGCCTGGCAAGGTGTTGCAAGGCTTGGTTAAAAAAATCCACCGCGAGGCCGAAACCAGTTCGGCGACAGTTTCATAGGTAAGGAAAACACTTTATCCGAATAAATTGAGGTTTAAACTAATTGGCAAGGATATTCCTTGCCTTTTTTTGTAATATTGGTAGCCCCAAATCACCGACCTATATATAGCTTTTGGACAAACTGAAACTGATTGAACTGGTGATGTCAACCTTATATAATAATGCCCCAAATAAACCCAGGACTGCCATAGTTCGTGGTGGACTATTGTTTGTTCTTTTTTTACTGCTTGGTATTGGTGTGGGGTATGGGCAGACCGTTAGCATAGCGGGGACATCGGCTGGTTCTGAAAATGGGGGCGGAGCTGTCACGGACGGTGTTTTTACCGTAACCCAGACTTCGCCATCGGCGAGCGATACGGAGGTCTCCTATACGGTTGGCGGCACGGCCACCTCCGGGGCTGATTATACTGCATTGAGCGGCACAGTTACGATAACGGCTGGTCTTACCAGTGCCGACATAACGGTGCCCGTTCTCGAGGACTTTGTGGTCGAGGGCGATGAGACCGTGGAGGTGACCTTGACGAGTGTCACCAGTGGGTCTGCTACGTTGGACCCTGCGCCTGCGAACCTTACCGCCAGCATTACAATAAACGATGATGATACTGCTACCGTTAGCATAGCGGGGACATCGGCTGGTTCTGAAAATGGGGGCGGAGCTGTCACGGACGGTGTTTTTACCGTAACCC